>CAVILQ010000017.1:0-37251 GCA_963643715.1 bacterium
CTCCACGCTTGTTCACCACGAAGTCATTCTCATAGATGTAGTTAGAATAAGACATAGTGTAGCCAATCTTATCCATGTACTCTAAAACGAGATTTTTGTCGATATCATCGATAGAAGAGCCGAAAACAGGGGATGTTTCGTAGCTTTGCTCACCTCGAGCATAGGCAAGTGACAATCTTTCATTAAAGGACATCTTAGGGCTTTTGTCGCCGACTCTATAGTAAGCATTTCCAGATGTGTCTTCATGAACGTTAGGGCTCATCGGGATATGAATCAGAAGAACATGGTTTGGATTGCCTAGTCTATCTGTCACTTTGATTTCCTCGAAGATGCATTTGATGGAAGGCTTGCACAAATTGATAGGAGCATAACGGATTTCGTTTACTTCCTTTGTGCGTCCATCAATTCCTGTGATGGTTTTATCATCCTCGACGCCGACTGCAATCGTTCCACCTTCAGCGTTAGCAAAGGAGATCATTGTTCTTGCAATATCTTTAGGCTTGATATTCACGCTTTTACGATCATAGAAATTATCTTCATCTTTTGTCCTAAATGTTTCTTCATTCCATTTTGCTTCCATATTTCTTCCTCCAATCAAAATATTTGCCAGATTTGACCCTGCCATCCTTAGGTCTCTTGGCATCGTCTGGAATTTTCCATGTCGTACCAGTTTTGATGGCTCCTTCAATCAATCCTTTGGCACATAATTTTCGAATCTGTCGAGGGCAAATCCCCCAGAACTTTGATAACTCTTCTGAAGTTAAGTATTCCATATTTATCACCTAAATAAAGTATTTAGGAAACAAGGAATTTTGTCAAAGCGCATTGTCCTTAAACGGAAGTAAGAAAAGAGGATAGCAAAGAGTGCTATCACCAAAAATCTAGTATATTTTTGGTGATAATCGAACTCGTTTGAAAAAATGCTAATAGAATAGAAGGAATGGGGAAATACATCATCATATAACACACAAATTGTAATCAGAAACACCGAAAAACAATGTTTTAGCGAATTCTCGTTACAAAGCATGAAGTGGGAAACATAATCCGTTATTGTCAGTTTTTTATTTTGTTCCATCGATGCCTTTGCAGATGAGGGAGATTGTCATTTCAATAATCTCTTCAAGCGGAATCTGTTTTCCTCCGTTGACCCAGAATTTATACATCTCTAATGTTGAAGCTCTCATGAATGCGAGTTTCATGTCTTCATTCTGAGTTGTCTTTGGAAAGGCTTTGTCTGCTACTTTTTTCATCATCTGTGAACGGATGCTATCTAAAGCATAGCTTCCTCCACAGGTTATTTTTTCGTAGGCTTTTCCTTGTTCGTTTGAGAAGTAAAAGAATTCACGGGTTATTTTTGCTGCATCTTCTATTCTTCTGAGTCTTTTTGTTCTTTCTAGGTATTTTTCAGATATCTCTTCCTGCATCTCTTTTAAGATGTCATCAAGGGAATTGTAGTATGCGTAAAAGGTTTTCTTATTTATCATTGCTCTTTTTGATAGTTCTGTCACAGTGATATTCAAATAGTCCTTTTCGATGAGGAGTTCTTCGAATGCATTTTTGATGGCGGTGACTGTTTTCTGAACTCTTAAATCTTCATTCCCTGTCAGTTTCATGGTTGTTCCATCCTTTTTTGTAACGGTTTCTTTATTTTAGTTACTTATGTTACTGATATCATCTTTCGGTCCGATAGAAAATAAAATCATTATGGTAAATTACAATCGAAAACAGATAAGTAACGCTGGTTACATTATACATAGTTTTCATCAAAATGAAAGGAGACAATATGAAGAACCTGATTGTCTATTTCTCTCACAAAGGACAGACTTATTGCCATGGCGTCATTAAGAACCTTGAGAAGGGAA
Organism: bacterium; assembly: GCA_963643715.1. Lineage (GTDB taxonomy): Bacteria > Bacillota_I > Bacilli_A > RFN20 > CAG-288 > Enterosoma. The sequence goes on from CAVILQ010000017.1 coordinate 1,863, forward strand.
ATACGAAGATGGCTGCTGAATTTATCAAGGAGGCTGTTGGAGGAGATTTTTTTGAGATAGAAGCAAATAAAGAATATCCAGAAGACCATTACGCCTGTATTGATGTCGCCAGATCTGAACTAAGAAACAATGCACGTCCTGAATTGAAGGAATATCCTGATAGCATTGATGGATATGACAATATCTTTCTAGGCTATCCGAATTGGTGGGGGACTATGCCAATGATTCTATTCACATTCCTAGAAAGATACGACTGGAAAGGGAAAAGAATCATTCCTTTCTGCTCAAATGAAGGAAGCGGAATGGGTGACAGCATCCGAGATATGAAAAGCATCTGTATTGGAGCAAAGGTTGAGGAAGGTCTTAGCATACTTGGCTACAAGACGAAAGAAAGCGAAGAGATGATAAAGGACTGGGCGAAAACAAATTCTAGAAAAGGAGAATGAAAAACATGAAACAGAATTACGTCACACTCAATGATGGGACTAAGATTCCTCAATTCGGACTTGGTGTCTATCTTATTTCGGGTGATGAGAAAACCAAGGAAGCTTGTCTAAAAGCTTTTCGATTAGGTTATCGACATATCGATACGGCTCATGCCTATCGAAATGAAAGAGGAGTCGGAGAGGCTATTAAAGAAAGCGGAATAAAAAGAGAGGACATCTTTGTCACGTCTAAACTTTGGCCAAGCGAATATGGAAAAGGAAAGACAATGGAAGCTATTCATAAAATGTTATCTAGACTGGATACTCCTTATATCGATTTACTCCTTCTGCATCAGCAATTCGGCGATTATGTTGGTGCCTGGGAGGATATGGAAGAAGCGGTAAAATCAGGTCTTGTCAAATCTATCGGTATTAGCAATTTCAATGAGAATCTCGATGATTTTCTTTCTCATGCAAAGTCAAAGCCGTCTGTTATTCAGGTTGAATGCCACCCATATTTTCAGCAGCATGAACTAAAGAAGAAACTGGAGCCTTATGGGACAGTTCTTGAGAGTTGGTATCCGCTTGGCCATGCTGATGAAGGATTGTTGAATGAGAAAATTTTCGCTGAACTTGGAAAGAAATACAACAAGACACCTGCTCAGATCATTCTTCGTTGGCATATCCAGGAAGGGAATGTCGTCTTCCCTAAGACAACGAATGAAATACACATGAAAGAGAATATCGATATCTTTGATTTCCAATTGTCTGATGATGAGATGAAAAAGATTGGAAAACTTGACTCGGGCAAGAGATTCTTCACTCTTAACCTTAAGGAACAGGAAGAACGTCTTTCCCGATTCGTCCCTGCTGATTGAAAAGAAAGGAAGAATAGAATGATGAGAAAAAATGTTTTATTGGGAAGTCTTTGTCTCTTCAGTTTTCTCTTTGCAGGATGTCAAAGAAGTAGTTCAGTGGATACAAATAACAGCAATACGAATACTTCTGAAACAAAGGAAGAAACCACAAAAGAGAAAAGTGATGCTCTTGTTGCCTATTTCTCAAGAAGCGGAGAGAACTGGCAGGTAGGCTATGTCGATAAGGGAAGCACTGAGATTGTTGCTGAGATGATTTCAGAAGAGATTGATTCTGATCTTTTCAAAATCGAACCTGTCGTTCCTTATCCGACGGATTATCAGGAAATGCTTAATGTATCCAGAAATGAGACAAGCACGAATGCACGTCCGGAAATCAAATACACTATCGATGATTTCTCTGATTATGATGTCATCTTCTTAGGTTATCCGATTTGGAATGGAACTTGTCCGATGATTATAAGAACATTTATCGAATCCTATGATTTCAAAGGTAAGACAATCATTCCTTTCTCTACACATGCTGGAAGTGGTTTAGGCTCGAGTGTTTCGGTATTGAAGAGTGAACTAGTAGACACAACGATATTGGATGGATTCTCGATTCAAGGAACAACAGTTCAAAATGATAAAGAAGGGACAAGAAGCCGTGTGAAAAGTTTTGTGGATGGACTCGATATCGATTTTTCATCAAATAAGAAAGAGGAAGAAGAACTTAAGAAAGTCTATGATTTGCGTTTAAAGGCGATGGTCGAACAGGATGTTGACACCCTGGATTCTCTTATGGATGATGATCTCATTCTAAGACATATCACGGGAAGAACCCAGACAAAAAGAGAATGGCTTGAAGACGTCAGATCAGGGAACATGTTTTACATCAAGATAGACAATACAAAATTGGACATCAAAGTCGATGGAGATACAGCTACTATCGAACATACCAATGTGATTGAAGCACGAATCTATGGAAGCCATGGAACCTGGACACTAAATGGAATCTCTTATTATGTAAAACGAGATAATCGTTGGATTTGGACGAATGCACCTGAAGAGTAGAAAGTACTGAAGAAAGAAACCCCACTAATCTCGATTCTTTGTTGACCGGTTGATAAATTAATTTTTGTAAGACTCTTCATTAATCCGTTTTTTCCAATGAGTACGCATAGTTTGAAGCAAAAAAGATTCGGTTGTTATCAATGTTGTAGTTGTCAAAGTTATATAGTCATCGCTTGTATTGATCAACTGCTGATTTATGCCTCCACAACGTTTAGAAATTGCGATTTAGTGTTGCCTTTCTTACGAATTTTGAAGTCTTAGAATTGCTTTTTCATTGAAGCAATATAAAATCGTTGGATATATAATGGTATAACAAGTGAATAACTCAATATTTTCCAAATTAGGCAAGCTATAATTGATGATATGAGATGTTTGACGTCATGAGTCATCTAAATACAAAAATAGGTCACTAGCAAATGCTAGTGACCTATTTTCAGTTTACGGTTTTACTGCTTAGTGATGGAGAAGTCAGCGTAAGTGAAGCTACTTCCTTTCTTCGTTCTGACTACGATTGTAGAGATCTTGATTCCTTTCTTTATATCGATTGTAGAAGCAGGGATAGTTAGTACACCATTTACTAATGTGCTGGTGACATCAGTTGTAGTTGTTCCGATTGTTGTAGAGACCTTCATTGCGTAATTGCTAGTGCTGTCACTGGTAGAAACAGAGAGTGCGAACTTGTAGTTTGTTGCTTCGGTGGAACTAGGTAGGATGTTGATTGTGAAGACATAGCTTTCACCTGTGAAGTAGTTAAGGTATCCAGAACTTGCGGTATTGGTAGAGTCAAAGGTCAAGGCTTTGACATTGTTTAATCCGCATTCGGTGCAATTTCCTGTTGTCGCCAGGGTGGATTCATGATCGTGAAGAGATTTTACTTTTACTGTTGCAAGGATGTCTGCTTTATTGCCAGGTGTATAGATCTTAAATTCTCTTCCGACCCAGTTGGCTGTCGTATCTCCGAAATCGATGCGTGCGTTGGTATTGGTTTCTCCAACAAGAAGAGTACTTACATTGTTAGACAGTGTAACTCTTACAGACTGACTGATTTGGGTGTCTGGGAAGTATACATTGTAGTAGCTTCCCGATGTGATGAACTTAGTGTCCGCTGTAATGTCGACAAAGACAGATTGATGGCTTTCTACTTTTTCTCCTTTGGTTAGTAGCATTCCATATCTTAACTCATCTTTTGTGGCACCGGTAATTAAGATGTCAACGGAATCTCCGACCGTAGCTTTTTCCATTTCTTTTCTTGTTTTTGAATCAGCAATTGATGTGACAGTGATTGTTTTCCCTAGCTCGCTGACATAGAGATTATCACCCTTCTTGAGAGTTCCTTGCATGATGGGCATTGCGTCGATTACGACACCTTTTCCGGTTATATTGAACACATCATTGATCGCGACTCGAAGATCAGCGGTATCGTAGACGGTTACTTGGTATGTATTGCTTCCTTCTGGATAGGAAATACGATAGTTTTTGTTGTCAAATGAGAGTTCGTCACCCTGTAGTGTATATCTTCCTGGTGCAGCGTAACTTTTATCCGCAATGAGATGGACTTCATAATCTCTCAGGTTCGAGATTTCTGTTACGTCATAGGTGTATAAGATGACATTGCCGTCATCATCTAGACCATTCGATTCAAAGGTTGTATCAGTAAGTTCAAGAGCAAACTGCAGAATTGTGAAACTTCCTGTCACTACCTTCTCTTCCCACTCATCTGTACCCTTTAATGTGACACGATAATCGTATACACCGCTATCGACAGGAGAATCGGTCGTATATTCCGTATCCTCTTTCAGTTTGTATTCGATAGTGAGACCACCGAAGTCATTGGTTCTAGTGATCATATCATCTGTGATAGGATGTGTTAATCCGTCATAGGTGATATCACTGATATCAGAAACGGATAATTCTCTGCTTTGCTTTGGGAGTTTGGAATCTGGATTTGTCTTCTCTTCCTTCTTTCCACAGACAGTGCATGTTCTTTCTAAGATTTCGTCACTTGTATAAGTAGCAGGAACAGAGACTGTCCATTCACCAAAGGTGTGATCTGCTTTTTCTCCGATATCAGTATGACCCTCTTCTGTACAGACTTTCCAATGGCTCTTCTCATCACTTTGCCATTCTGTCCCATAGGTATGTTTAATGGTTCTTGTATACCCACAGACATTACAGTCTTCATCTAGATTATTGTCATAGACGTGTTTTTCTTTTGTGGTCGTATCACTATGACCAGATGTAGTACACTTCTTCCAATGATATTCATCATCATGGGAGTAAGTAGAACTGTAGACATGTTTTGTCTCGATAGCAGATGTATCTGTTTTCGTGCTTGTTTCCAATGCGGATTCTTTCTTTCCACATCCTGTCATAGATATCAAAGCTAATACGGATAATAAGATAATGTGTTTCTTCATAGGTTTATGTTCCTTTCTTCCGAATAGGTTAACAAAAAGGGGAATAGCGAAAGAAGTGCCATATGACACCCCTGAGCTAAAAATCTATCAGAAGGCTGTTAGGACAATTATTAGTGAAAAGACAAAGCGGAAGTTTAGCGAATAATGAAAGCGGTTTGAAAGAAAATTGTAGAAAAATCAACAAAATAGTAATTTGACAAAAAGCCACTTTTGTCAAATTATTTTTGGCACTACTTTAGCACTTAAATAGAAGATTTAAGATACGTTTAAAAAAATGAAATTTTTCGGTGCGAAAATTACATAATTTTTAGATTATGTCCTATCATGAAAGTCAATTGGATATTTAGGAAAAGATGATTATTTAGAAAAATGCAATTTGACAAAAAGTCATTTTTGTCAAATTATTTTTGCACAAAAGCAAGGATATTGTTAAAAATTGACGGATAATCCTAAGTGTTTGTATTGATTTACAGGATAGAGACTATCTGGAATCAAATTCCAAATTAGATAAATATATAATAATATTATTTATAAATATAACTATAATTATTTATCCTTATTTATGAATCTCATTATATTTCTTTTTGAGCTAGTCTGTACTATTTACAAACGGATTATTCCTTCTAAGGAGAACAATGAGTATATAAATGTTGAAAAAAATTAAATGTTTTTCTTGACATGATTTGCTGGGGGGGGTATGATTTCTACCGCAAAATTTCAGTTCTGCTTATCAGACTTATTAGGGGAGTCTAGATAAGTGGCAATTGACAGCTTTGCTTCATTGTTTCACTATATGCTTTCTATAAGATGAGTAGAGAAATAAAGAAATCAATACCTACTTATCCAATAGGAACCAAAGAAGGCATAGAAATGAAATGATAGGTAAAGTTGTTGACAAGGGAATTGTTGTTTTGTATAGTCTACAGCACAAAATTCATGGAGGTTTGAATTTATGAAAAAGATTTTTGCTGGTATTGTTTTACCTACTCTTGCCGCTCTTGCCGTTATTGGTTCCGGTTTCTCTGTCTATTTCTTCGGTGAAAATAAGACTTCTATTTCTTCCAATGGAAGCATTAAGGTCGAGAATCTTTTAAGAGTTGGTGATTTGACCACTTCTACTACATCTGCTGATCTTCACCTTGATCAGACTGCTGATGTCCGTGCAGCTATTCTTGACAAGACTAATGGTTATGTCAATTCTACCGGAACAGCCAACACCAACGTTGATGGAAAGTCTAACTATGAAACCGTCACCTATGGAGCTAAGGCTAACGCCAAGGGTATCTATCTGACTTCTAAGTCTGATAAATTTGAAATCACATATACCAATCCTAATTCGACTAGCAACCAGCAGCATGATTATGTTGATGGTGCCGCTAAGCTTCAGATTGTCACTACATTCACTCTTGATGCCGATGTTGCAAAGTATATCGGTTTAGACACTACTACTACCGATAAAGGAACATGGGATGTAACTAATGCTTCTACTGGTGTTTACAAGTTTACATGGAAGACTGAAACAACTGGTGATAAGAATTACACAATGACTCTTCCGCTTAACAATTCCGATGATGGTACTGCTACTGCTGACTCCAACTTCAAGTTTGTCTATCGTGCCTACACTGATCAGTACGCTGCTGAAGTTGTTGATGCCAAGAGAACTGGTACAAAAGTCGATGCTTTGAAAACTGCTGAGCCTCACACCGATGCTGAGTATGCTGCAATGCTTGCAGATGTCAATAACAAGTCTTTGAAAATCGAAACCGTTGCCACCATCATTGCTGCCTAATCTAATTTCAAACCTTTGATCTATAGTCGTTCCGTCTTATCTACCTAAACTATACATAAATCACAATTGAACCTACTTGTTTACCCTGAAAATTATGTTTGTAGGTTCAATTGTGATATTTTAATATAAGAGAGTAATTAACATGATTCTAATGAGCGCAATTCAGTTGACGTACGTAGTCTGTATTATCGTCATTATTCTTTTTGCAATTGCCTTTATCGGCATTGCTGCTCTTTTTGTCAATGCGAAAAAACTCTTATATGTGAATAAGCTGGAAGACGACAAGATTCAGAAGGATGTCGATAAGAGATATGTTAAGTTAGTCAAGAAACAGAAGAGTGGGGAAGAGGTATTAGATACCTATCAGAGAGAGATTAAGACTTCCAAAGGATTTTCTCATTTCTGGTCTGTCTTCCTCAGTATTCTTTATATCGGATTGATCGGTCTTACGGTATATGGTGCTATTTCTAGAACGAATGGCAATCAGTTGTTCATCGGCAATCAGGCTGCTGTCATCATTGAGACAGCCTCTATGTCGGAAGCCTATTCCGGAAATACCTATCTGAAGGAGAACAATCTTCTCGATGAGAAGAACCGTATCTCTCAGAATTCCCTTATCACCTTGAAAAAGGTGGAATCCGAAGATGATTTAGAAGTCATGAAGGTTTACGCCTTCAAGATGGAAAGCTCTGAAAAGGGAAGAATGATCACTATCGTTCACCGTCTTATCACCATTGGTGTCGATACCGATGGACATAAGAGATTCACCTTCCGTGGAGACAGCAACTCCTCTACGATGATCGGTGAGACAGCTTTGACCTTTGATTCTATCGTTGGAGAGTGGACAGGCTACAAAAATGCGACCCTAGGCTATTTTGTGACTTATCTGCAGTCTTCTATCGGTATTATCACTTTGGTTGTCGCTTTCTTGTTGTTAATCATCTATTCTATCGTCTATTCCAAGATGACAGAGAAGTACAATATCCGCTATTATCAGCTACTTTGCCAGAAGTATTGCTTTGTCAAAGCATTGGAAACCGAGAAGTGTGTTGTCTTTGATGGATGTGAAGGCAAAGAAATACAGACTACACCTGTCAAAACGAAGAAGAAACGTATTCCTTATGTTGATGAGATTCTGCCTCCTACCTTGGATAAGATTTCTGCTACGACATTATCTAGCTTCAAACTCATCCATAGAGACAGCAAGTACATCTATCCATTTGAATATCAGAGTGGTTTCTTTGGAGATGGCATGCATCACTATCAGGGCGCTATGCGTGAAGGTATCTATGTTGTCCTGTATCAGGAAAAGCCGAATATGTCTAAGACACTTTCCTATCATGAGAAGTATCCTTTGAAGATTCATCTTGTCGGAGATGCTAAAAAGTACTTCATCGTTCATGAAGTCGTTGGTGGTACTGATTATCTCGATTACATCGGAACGAAGGGAGAAGATCACGATTTCTTTGTCCGCTTCTATGATAGCAAGTCCTATAACGGATCTGTCACTAGACACGTCTATGTCTGTGTGGATCAGAAAATGAGGAGACTCTAATCGATGCGTAAACACTTGTTCCTAGGTCTGTTCCTACCCTTCATCCTTATCTTAGGTGCGGTTGGAACAGGATTTGCCGTATTCTTTTTCGGCGAAAACCAAGATCAGAGCAAAACGAATCATAAGGTCGTTGTTGAAGATGACATCAATTCCACTTTCGGAACCCTCTATTTAGCCTATGGCGAAGAGGATGATGAGAATTTCATCGACTACAACACGACAGATGCCCATATCGAGCCTTTTATTTACATTACTCAGACTGATGTCTCTTTTGCTTCTCCAATCAAAGCAAAGTTTTTATTCAACATTGAGACAGGAAGAACTGCAGATGAGATGAAGGATTACTTTTCTCAGTTCACGTATTCTCTTTCCTATGAGATTACCTTGTCTGATACCTTCTTAACCTATTTCCGCCTTGTCTATCCTGCTATGGATAGCGATACCGCTAAGACTACATCCGGATATATGACAAATACGGAAATCGGAACAGGTGATGACAAGAAGATGACGAATATTGCCTTTGACGATACTACGATTACAACGACAACGGAGAAATTCGATAAATATATTGCGGGATCCTTCACCTTTAAAGGCGAGATGACTCTTCCTATGATCATTTCTTACCGCAGCGGCTGCATTCCGACCAGTGCAGCGGCATTCTCCAGTATGTGGGATAAGATCAATACCAGTGTTGCCAAAGGCTCACCGTTGATTGATCTTAAGTTCCACCTGATTGTCTCTTCCAATAGCTAGGAGGATAGATAAATGAAAACTAAATCTAAGATCTTTCTTTTCTTATCGTTACTCTGCTCTATCTTCTTTGTAGGCTCTGCTTTCAGCAAGTTCTATTTTATCGATGGCTCTAAGTTCGGTGAACACGAAGATAAGGTTCATGGTTACATGGATGACATCCAGGTCAACTATCAGTTGGATGATAATGCCTATACAGTCTACTTCTTCTCTTCTCCTTACTGGGCTAATTACATTAAGAACAATGCAAGAGGCACCCAGACATTGGATGAGTGGCTCTCTGTTGATAACTATAAGACTTGGATGAAGAACAAACAGTCTGCTAGTACGGATACCCTTTTAAAGAAGTATGGATATTACGAAGATGGCGGAGAAGATTCTGGTGAGTTTGGATACAAGGTCAGATATGCGGATACCTGTATTTCTACTGATACCTTCTCTAGATTATCGAATCCTACATCAACAGGAAGAGATCAATTTCAATATAAGTGCTTATTCAATGGATGGACGTATAGTATCACTAGTGCCATTGATTGTGGTTATAACGCTCAGGGTGACTACAATTACGTTTCAGCTTTTGATGAATTGTCTTTGATTGACAATGCTGACAATGATGGTGATAGTACAAGCAATAAAGTTATCTTTTTGTATCCTGTCTATTCTGCAGGTAAAAGATATGGTACAGTTAAGCAATCTGTTGTCAGATTGCATGGACGCGATGTTAATCTTTTAAAAGATGATAGTGGAAATTTGCTTGATTATAATGGAAATACAAATCCTTCTACATCGAATCAAGGCATTTACTGGGATAGAGAATGGTATTTTTCACAAACTGATTATTCTACTTCATCTTCTAACACGAATAGAGGATTTTATTTTTACAAGAATATGCAGATTAATTCTGGTGAACAATTATATCTCGATGTCGATACTTCCATGAACGGAACGTGGAGAAACTTCTGGGATGGTAAAGCAAGCCGTGATCAGGGCCTTTGGACCGGTGAGTTCTCAGAATGGAGTGGCTATTCTACTTCAGGTAGAAGTGAACTAAAGCCATTATTCGATACTACAGGCACGGATACGAATAAAAAAGAAAATGACAGATGTGCCGTGAATGAGACAGGTATCTATAACATTTATGTCTATTTGAATACGACAAGGAGCACATACGATAGTGTTTATACAAAGTATTTCAAGGACATTACTCCATCTAATACTGCATTGGTGTGGTACGAAGATCCTACAACGGGAAGTAGTAGTGTTACCTATTTCAATGGAGTTTATATCTATGTCAAAATCGAAAGAGTTGCTCAGGTCGGCTTAGGTGGTGGAACTACAAAGTCATTAGAATATTCCTCTTCTGTTCAGTTGAATAAGAGTAATATTGTTCCTTCTACGACTTCTTCTGCTCGTTACTATATTGCAAATAACGTCTTCTTGGAAGGTAAGGATATCAGTGATACCATTACCAGTTACAAAAAGAGTGACAGTACGGAATATAAGTATCCTTCTGATAGTTCTGCGGTATTGTCCAATAATTCCGAACCTGCTATTTGTCAGAAAATGGCAGATTCTGAATTGAAGACTCTGACAACGAAATATCAAAGTGTCTATGGAACAAATACGCCGTATAGGTTCTGGGATACGTATAAAGATGCGGCATATGAGAAGAATGCCTTTGATATTGTCTCAATCAATACGATAAAGAGTGATGGAAAGACAATAGAAAACATTCCTTTCCCATCAACAAGTTATACGGATACGGATACTTATTTCATCAGACCAGAGAAATCAGGCTTCTTCAGTATTGTTGTCAAGTTCAATATGACATCGAACGCGGTCAGCAATAAGCATTATCGAACAATATCCTATTCCGCTTGCGAAGTTGCGGTGGCATTAGCTCAGGCAGCATGTAACTATGTTTTCCTCTATGAAGAAGGCACAACAATCACAATGAATGGTCACTTCATTGAAACAGATACGACAAAAGGTAACTGGTTCGCTAATGCTAAGATTGATTATGGTAAACCTCTTACCTATGATACGGTCTTTACTTCTAGAACCTCAACCAATACTTGGAAATTGAGTGAACTGCTTGGCGGTACTACAATTTCTAAGCACTTAACGAACCATTTGACTGGTCGTGAATTCCGATTTAATACCTCTGGAGAATCCATCAAGGTGAAACGTAATTATGCGTTCTATGTCATGGATGGAGATTGGAAAGAGGGAGAAGTTGTCGATAAGAATCAGTCACAAGGATAAAACCAAAATATCCTATGCCGCGTTCGGCATAGGATATTTTATATTCTAGATTTCTCAAAATTGAAGCGTGAGAGATGTTGGGACAACAATTTCTGAAAGCTATCTCTTCTATTACATAGGTCGTCTAAAATCATTAAAAATTTGATATTTTAGACGACCTATCCATAGATAGCCTGTCTAAAATGTTTGTTTTTGATAACTTTTAGACGGGTTATCCTGTTTTCAGGTTAAAAACTGAACTTCAGTGTAGTTGGCTGATGGTCGGAATAACTGAATCCGTTGTCTCCGACTTTGGTAGTGGTGACACTGCTTACTTTGACATTCTTGCTGACGATGAAGCCATCGACTGTGGAGACAAAGGTATATCCTCTATTCCATGTGACATCACAGTCTCTGCAGCTCGGTTCACTGTCATCGGCATAGATAGTGAATCCATCATCGAACTTGCAGGTCTTGTCCTCTTCGAACATATAGTTAAGCCAATCCGGTTTCTTCTGTTTGATAATATCCTTATAGGCGAAGTTGTCTTTGTCGTATTTTGTATACATCGGATTGTTGGTAATCAGGTCATGGTTATAGTCACCGGCTGCTATGACATAGTTTCCTTTGTCATATTCTGCTTTCATGAAGGAGTGGAGTTCTTCAATCTGTTTGTTTCGGATGGTTCCTCCTTCATCATAGGCAGACATATGGGAATTGATGAGGACGAATTCTTTTCCGTCGCTGACTTTGATTCTGTTGACACTGAAGCAGCGGTCTAAGTCGAAGAACTTGGAGAAGCCAGTAGAGATTGTGTACTCTTTTCTGTTACTCTCCGTGATGTTGTACTTGGAATAGGTGGCAAGACCAGCTTTAGATTTTCCATGTGGATCATTCAAAGGATAGAAGAGATAGGCAGAATCGAAATTGACAGCGAAGGTATTGTCATAGGATGTGAGTGTCTTTTCAAATGCTTCTTTCTGATTGATATGATAGGATCTATCAGCGTCGATGTCTACTTCCTGTAAGGCATAGAAGTCGCTGTTGAGGTCTTTTACGACAGAGACGGAACCATCTGTATTCTTCTGTACATCCTCTTTGGAAATGCCTTTTCCATAGGTTCCGGCAGTCTTGTTTCCGTTCTCATCATATCCAGTATCCATGAAGAAGGTATAGTTAGGAGAATAGGCTCCAAAACCAACGTTATAGGATGTGAGAGTGAATTCTTTTCCTGTTTCTATCGTATCGGTGAAAGAATTCTTGCTGATATCGAGTGTTGTGTCTCCGATACGATGATAGGAGAAGACAACATAGGATAGATAGCTAAGTCCGGTAAGCAACGGTAAACCGATAACGACAGCACATGTGATAGCAATAATCTTTCCTACTCTTTTCTTACGTTTCTTTTCAGGTTTCATATTTTCGTCCTCTTTAATGATTATGATAGCAAAAATGAGATGGAAAATGAATGAAGATTGCACACTTCCTCAAACTTTGAGGAAAAATGCTCAGTGAGCATCCAAAATGAAAAGACTCAAGGAACTGATATTCATTTGTTTTTACAATGGAAACGCTTTCGAAAAAAAAGAGTTTTATGTTTATATATATTGCTTATAATGGTATAGTTCGTGTACGAACAATGGAGGTGAATATGGATATAAAAACGCCGTTAGGCAGAGATATTCATATGACTTCCTGCGCTATCGATTCCTATATCTCTACCCATATCACTGGGGTAAAAGAAACGAATCTGACAGGCATCGAAGGGCTGACATTAGGATTTCTAGCTCACGATGAGTCTCCGAAGACGATGAGGGATGTGATGAATCATTTCCATATTGCCAAGGCGACAGCCAGTCAGACACTGACTTCCCTTGAGAAGAAGGGAGTGATTGTGCAGAAAGTCGATGAAGATGACAAAAGAAAGAAGATGATTCTGATTACAGAAGAAGGGAAGAGAATTCAGGATACAATCGATCAGAAATTCCTGATCATGAATTCAATTCTCGAAGAGGGCATCACAGAAGAGGAGAAAGAACAATTCCATTCCATCCTTCTGAAGATACGATGCAACCTCGGACGCGATTATTAGGAGGTAGTATGAACTCATTTACTAAACTAGCCAAGTACGTCAAAGGTTATGGAAAAGACGTTACTCTTACCTGGGTATCCGTCTTTATCGAAGTTGTCTGTGAAGTCGGACTTGTATTTTTGATGCAGTTCTTGATCGATGGCATCAAAGCAATCGACAGTGAAGGAAACAAGCTCAATTCGATTTATCTCTATTCCGGATTGATTGCTTTCCTTGCTATCCTTGCCGCTATCACAGGTATCACTGCCGGATATTATGCCGCATCCGCATCCGCTGGATTCGGTAAGAACATGAGAAAGGCCATGTACGATCATATTCAGGATTACTCATTCAAGAATATCGATAAGTTCTCTCCTTCCTCTATCGTCACAAGAACGACAACCGATATCACCAATGTCCAGAACGCATTCATGATGACCATCCGTATGGTTATCCGTGCTCCATTATTGATGATATTCGCTCTTATCATGTGTTTCATCACAGAGTGGAGATTAGCTTGGATCTTTTTGATCATCATTCCGATTCTTCTCTTTCTCCTTCTCTTCATCGCTAAGAAGGTGCATCCGACATTCGTCAAAATCTTCGATACTTATGATGCATTGAATGAGACAGTCGAGGAAGATTTAGACGGCATCCGTATTGTCAAAGCATTCAACCGAGAGAAAGTTCAGACAGAGAGATTCCATTCTGTCTCAGAATTCATCTATCGTAACTTCATCTATGCTGAAAAGATCCTCTCCTTCAACTCTCCTATCATGAATACTGCTATCTATGGAGCCATGATCGGTATCTCCTATTTAGGCTCCAGACTCATCATCAACCACCAAGGTGAAGCACACGCTTTCACAGTCGGTGGCTTATCCACTCTTATCACCTACATCATGCTCATCATGATGTCGCTTATGATGATTTCCATGGTCTATGTTCAGATCATCATCTCCAAGAACTCTACTGAACGTATTGTTGAAATCATTGAGGAAGTTCCGGATATTGTCACTCCGGAAAATGCAGTCATGGAAGTGAAAGATGGTTCTGTCGATTACGATGGTGTCAGCTTCTATTATCACGAAGGAAAAGAGGTCTTGTCCGATATTGATCTCCACATTCCTTCTGGAACGATGGTCGGTATCATCGGTGGAACCGGTTCAAGCAAGACAACTCTTGTCTCATTGATGGCAAGACTCTATGATGCAACGAAAGGCGATGTCAAAATCGGTGGTGTCAACATCAAGGACTATGACTTAAAGACACTCCGTGACAATGTCGCTGTCGTCTTACAGAAGAATACGCTTTTCACTGGAACAATCCGCTCTAACCTCCTTTGGGGTAAAGAGGATGCGACAGACGAAGAAATCATGAAGGCTTGTGATTTAGCTCAGTGCACAGAGTTCTTATCCCGTTTCCCACAGGGCTTGGATACTCCTATCGCACAGGGTGGTACCAATGTCTCTGGTGGTCAGAAACAGAGACTCTGTATCGCTAGAGCACTGTTAAAGGATCCGAAGGTCCTTATCCTGGATGATTCTACTAGTGCCTGTGATACCCATACGGATGCTCTTATCCGTAAAGCCCTTCAGACGACGAAGAAGGATGTCACGAAGTTCATCATCGCTCAAAGAGTCCTCTCCATCAAAGACTGCGACCTCATCCTTGTCATGGACAAAGGCAGAATCGTAGCAAGAGGCAATCACGATGAACTGATGGAAAACTGCTCCGTCTATCGTGAACTGTATGAAAGTCAGTTGGGAGGAGGTGATTTCGATGCCGCAGAATAAAGCAAGAAATGTTTCCGCTGTCGACAAAAAGACCAAGAAGGCCTCTATCAAGAGACTCTTAGGCTATGTCTTCAAATTCTATCCGATTCAGTTTGTCGTTGTCTTATTATGCATTATCTTAGTCACTGGTTCGAATGTCGCTGGCAGCTACTTCACCGGCACAATCATGGTCGACAAATACCTCAATCCTGCCTTGAGTGAAGGCGGTGTCATGGATTGGAAGGGATTCAATATCGCAATCCTCGTTCTAGCTATCATCTATGTCGCTGGTATTGTCGCATCCTTCTTCTATAACTACCTGATGGCATTTATCGCCCAAGGCGTACAGAAGAAGATCCGTGATGAGTTATATGCTCATATGCAGGGTCTTCCTGTCAGCTATTTCGATACGAGAAGCCAGGGCGACATCATGTCTGTCTATACCAATGATGTCGACTCTCTTCGTGAAATGTTGGCGCGTTCTCTCCCTCAGGTCGTCTCCTCTATCATGACAATGGTTGTCTGCCTTGTCTTCATGATCATCACAGACTTGATGTTCACAGCGATCGTCATCGCCTTTGCCCTTGTCATCTTCTTCATCACCCGCTTTGTCGCGAAGAGATCGAGCAAGAACTTCGTCGCCCAGCAGATCGAATTAGGTAAGACAAATGGATACATCGAAGAGATGGTCTCCGGTCAGAAGGTCGTCAAAGTATTCAACTATGAGAAGAGAAACATCGAAGGATTCGACAAGCATAATGAAGAGCTTTATCGCGACTCTGTCAAGGCTAACCGTTTTTCCAACATCCTCATGCCGATCGTCAATCAGTTAGGTAACCTTCAGTATGTCCTCTTAGCCTTTGTCGGTGCTATCTGCATGGTCAAAGGACTCAAAGGCTTCAATGTCTTTGGATCTTATGAGATTCAGGTCGGTATCATCGTCTCCTTCTTGATGTATTCGAAATCATTCGTTCAGCCGATCGGTCAGGTAAGTAACAACTTCAATATGATCGTCTTAGCACTTGCTGGCTCATCCCGTATCTTCCAGATGATGGATGAGAAGGAAGAGACAGATGATGGCTATGTTGAACTTTGCAACGCCAAAGAGGATGAACAGGGTAATCCTATTGAATCCAAGGAATTCACTGGAAAGTGGGCCTGGAAGCATCCTCATCAGGATGGAACGACAACTTATACCTGGTTGAAGGGTGACATTGTCATGGATCATGTCGACTTCGGATATACGAAAGATAAAATCGTACTTCACGATATTACGCTCTATGCACATCCTGGTCAGAAGATTGCCTTTGTCGGTCCGACCGGTGCTGGTAAGACTACCATCACCAACCTGATCAACCGTTTCTATGATATCGCAGATGGTAAGATAAGATACGATGGCATCAACATCAACAAGATCAAGAAAGGTGACCTTAGAAAGTCGCTCGGCATGGTCTTGCAGGATACGAAGCTCTTCACAGGAACGGTGAAAGAAAACATTCGATTCGGTAATCTCGATGCAACAGATGAAGAAATCATCGCTGCAGCAAAGCTTGCCAATGCCGATGAGTTCATCATGAAGCTTCCCAATGGCTACGATACGATGCTAGAGAACGCAGGCGCTGGCTTAAGCCAAGGTCAAAGACAGCTTCTTGCCATCGCTAGAGCAGCTGTTGCCAATCCTCCCGCTATGATTCTCGATGAAGCGACAAGTTCCATCGACTCAAGAACTGAGGCACTTGTTCAGCAGGGTATGGATTCCATCATGAAGGGACGCACTGTCTTTGTCATCGCCCATAGACTCTCCACCATCAAGAACGCAGACGTCATCATGGTCCTTGAGAATGGAACCATCATCGAACGCGGCAATCATGATTCTCTCTTAGAGCAGAAAGGAAAGTATTATCAGCTTTATACTGGTAATGTGAAATAACAAAATCAGGGGCTATCATTATCCGACCGATTCCTAGCGTGAGCTAGGAATAGTCAGATATCATAATAGCCCCTTTTTTGACCCGATTTTATGAAAAAACAAGTAGAGAAATCAATTGATAGCGAGAACAGAATAAAGCTTGGGTAAGTAGGACAGGTTAACATCAGAATTACAAAAAAACAGCAATCTCTTGTTGCATTCGGATCAACCAAATACAAAGGAGATTGCTGTTATATTTGTATAGTTAAAAGTATTATTCTTTTCTTTCAATCTTATCGATGACACGTCCAAGGATGTAATAAAGCGGAATGGATAGGAAAATCACCCATAAGGGATGATAGATGTTATAGGTTGCTGCAACAGGGAAGTAGATAGCGATAAGAAGCAGTGGATAGGCAAACTGAATCATTCTTCCGAAGAGAAGGCTTCTGACTAATGAGGCGATGATTAGTCCAGAGAGAGTCAAAGTCCATAGGTAACTCCACATCTCAGGGTGGAAGTAAGAAAATCCGACATAGATTCCAGTACCTAACATCGTGAAGAGGACAAACATGACAAAGGAAGTGATTCCTACTCTTCTTCTGAATTCGTGATAAACCGGTGAGAACTCGTTTCCAGGGTCTGCAATCTTTTCATCGACCCATCTTTTGATTGTTGAAAGCTTATTATCGATCATAATCATTTCTCCTACGGAAATAGTCTACCTTTTTCCATCTTCGAATGAAAGTATTTGAATCGTCAAACTTACTTTTCTTCTGCTTTTTCTTCTTTTCTTGTGAAGAAATGAGGAAGAGGAGAATAGATTCCGTTCTTTGCTGTTGCCTTATTGATTCCTAAGGCACAGCTTCCGCCTATGATGCCATTGGTGAGGAATTCGACGATGAAGTTGATTCCGATGATAGCAAAGACAAAGAGGAAGACATTGGCATAGGTCTTATCACCTGTGATATGGGAGATGACAGGTGTGTTATAGAAGAAGACACAGAAGGATGTCATAAAGAAGATGGTGTTAAGAAGAGCTGTACACATACTTGCGATAAAAGGAGCGAAATATCCTTTCTTGTCTACGATAGCGATAGCATCATGGATGAGTCCAGTCAAGAATCCGACAAGCATTCTGCTAATCAGTGCCATGATGATAAGGCCGCTGAAATATCTGGCGTTGGAGATTTCACCATCTCTGACACATTGCTGCAATATAACAGCAGTAGCATCCATACCGGTGAAAGCCTGAATCAGAGAGATGATGCCCCAGACAGTTCCAGAGACTAGTCCCATGATAGGACCAAAGACACAGGCGATGATGGCAACTGGAATACCCATCAAGGTGATAGTGAGGATCGGAGTCTGTATCGTACCGATTGGAGTAAAGCCGAAGATGAACTGAATAGCGATCATCAAGGCGGTCAAAGACAATAAATAGACGTTGTTCTTTCTTCTTTTGTTCATGATTTTAGTTCCTGTTCTTGTTATATATTTCGAATAATCCGTCAAAGAGTAAGTCTGCATTGATCTCAAAGTCAGAGAAGAGAGCATTTTCGACAATAGCCATATCACTTCCTGTTAAGATGCGTTTCAGAGGCTTTTTCATCTCTCTTTCTAGCTCATCGGAGAAGTTTTTGATAAGACAGAGGTAACCGCCCACAATCCCATCATTCATGCTCTCTTTCGTGCTTTTCCCGATGAGCCTTTCTGGTATCGTAAGATCGATGTCCATTAACTGAGCACAGCTATTCCACATCGTCTCACAGGAGGCTCTTAAGCCAGGGAAAAGAGAGCATCCGATAAATTCCTTCTTCTTCGTTACCACTGAGAATGACAGGACTGTAGACAAAGTGACAATAAGACAGTCCTCATCATAATCCGATAAAGCGCCGATGGAACTTGCAATCAAGTCCGAACCGACTTCACTAGGGTTGTCCGTCCTTATAGCAAGTCCAGTCTTCAGTTTCCTCGATAAGACGAGACACTTTGTCTTTGTTGTCTTCTCGATTGCATTCTGAATCCTTTTCGTAAGGGAAGGAACGACAGAAGAAAGGATTGACCCATCGATTCCTTCTACATCAATCTCATTCATTTTAAAGAATTGAATGAGGGAATCCATGTATTCGGATTCGCTTTTTGTCTTATCCGCAAAGATGCGGAAAGACGTGATCTTTTTCTTGTCTTCTGTATAGAGACACACAGAAAAAGTCCTGTTTTCCAAACTCGATAATAGAATCATTTTCATTCTCCTTCTACAGTCTATGAAAGTACCGTGCGAGTAATGTGGAGAGTATATAAAGTTCTCCGAGAAGGAATTATATCACTTTTGGATTATTGTTCAAATGATATTTTAAAAAAATAATCAGCATAAAAAAGCCGATATTATAATTTTCGCGGTGAAAGATGACACTTAATAATAAATAAAACGCACAAAAAGTGCGTTTCAGTGATAACTGATTGCAATTTTATTGCATAATAGTGTTAGGAGAAATGATACATATGCTTAAAAAATTTGAAGTGAAGAATTATAAAGGCTTTAAGGGGCTCATGGTTTGGGATTTGTCATCGATTAGAACTTATTCTGATAAAAAAGATTTAATAAAAAACCGACTCTCAAAAAACTGTGTTGTTTATGGAAAAAACG
Organism: bacterium; assembly: GCA_963643715.1. Classification (GTDB taxonomy): domain Bacteria; phylum Bacillota_I; class Bacilli_A; order RFN20; family CAG-288; genus Enterosoma. The sequence goes on from CAVILQ010000017.1 coordinate 21,376, forward strand.
GGTCTGGAAAAACTAGTTTATGTCTTGCCATAATGGATATTACGTATCATTTGCTGGATGTGGAGAAAGATTCTACTCTTCCGTATATGTACTCCTATATTGGCAATAACGATAAAGGGTTGGAATTTAGATACGTATTTAAGTTTGAAAAGCAGGAAGTTGTATATTTTTATAAAGAGCTCAACACAAGAGAATTATTATTTGAACAATTATTTGTAGATGGTAAGGAAGTGATACGACATGATTTTGTTAATGAGGACGGGAATTTCATTTTAATAAAGGGACTTGAAAAATTGCGCACAAGTGGTCTTCAAAAGCAACTTTCCGTGCTGAAATATATATATAACAATTCGATATTAGATGAGAATGGTGTTGTTTATAAATTATTTTCTTTTGTTAAAGGAATGTTGTATTTTCGGTCACTTAGAGAGACAAATCAATATATCGGATATAAATTAGGCGGAGAAACGTTGGATGACATCATTCTGCGAAATCATAAATTAGAGGACTTCCAAAACTTTTTGTCGAATCTTGATCTTGAGTATTCATTAGTTCAGTTAAAACTTAGTAGTGGAAATGCGGTAATTGGCGCAAAGTTTGAAAACGGGAACATAATACCGTTTAGAGATATTGTTTCATCAGGTACTAGTGCCTTGATGCTGTTCTATTGCTGGTTACTTGAATTCAATCGATTGACTTTCCTGATTATTGATGAATTTGATGCATATTATCATTATGAAGTCGCACGAAAGATTTTACAGATTATAAATAGTTATCCGAATCTTCAATCCATGGTCACAACGCATAATGTCACTTTGCTGAATACTGAAGTGACTAGACCAGACTGCGCATATATTATTGATAAGAATGGTGTGATTAATCTAAGTGACCGTATCAACAAGGAAATTAGAAAAAATCATAATATTGAGAAAATGTATAGAGACGGAGAGTTTGATAACTATATTAGAAAGAGAGATGAATGATGGGGTTAATCAATTGGTGTGATTCAAAAATAACAGAATTGAAAAGCAAGGGAATTGCTTTTCTGCATGGAAGACCGCGGGTTCCTTTAAATATGAGGTATTCGGATATACCGAAATACATAGAAACATATGAATTTCGAAATGAAATTCCTATTACAAAGAGAAAGAAATCATTAATTTGTTTCTTCTCAATGGAAGATAGATTGTGGAATAGATTAAATACGATTGAAGAAGATTGCTTGATCTATAGACAATATGGTGGGATAGTTGGAATGGATCTTAGTCCGAGCGTAAATATGTTAAGGCCAAGACAGTTGCATAGCATATTGCTAAATTCAATTTATGATTCTCTTGTTGCTATCAGAGGCATTAAAGTTGCTATTAATGCTAGAATAGGTGACTTTGGAACAAATGAAGTAATCGATGATTTTCCAAAAAGGGAAACGCTGGTCTTTGGAAATCTAGGATGCAAAGGAAAGTTTGCGTCATATTCTTTTCTTCAGTTTCAGAGATGGTTAGAAAAAGAAAAACCAAAGAATATCTGCTTATACGGAACCTTTTCGAAAAAAGACGAACGAAGATTATCAAAACTGAACAAAAAAATAGTCATACACTTATATCATTGTCGTAATTATCGAAAAAAGAACAAAAAAAGTGTATTTGTTATTGGCAGTAACAAATACACAAGAAGAACTCCTCGGGAAGGAATTGTTCTAAAAGTTATCTTAGACCATGATATAAAGAAAATCAATGAGTTTTCTAAATTAACAATGGAGGAATCAAATTGTCATGGGCGCTAAGTCGTTATATTTGGATAATAGAAGAAAATATAGAGAGCAAATTAGAATTGCAAACGATTTGAAGGCACAAGAAGCTTTGAATAGGGGCCTAGAACGATATCGTAAATATAAAAGTATGTGGCAAATATTAGATTTGGATGAGGTGGTGAATAAACTTTTCAAGAACCCGGTTTATACTAATCATGGTCAAAAGTATATAATCACCGATTCAGAGAGTAAATATATCATTTATTGTGACAACGGAGGAAGTTATTTTAGAATTGGAAATAAGGAAATTCCTGTTTCTCATAAAGGACACTATGTAGGGGCAGATTTACAGCCTGTTCTTAATGAGATGATAAATGGGAGAATAAGCGGAATCAGCGGTGAAAGAAGAGAGGCACTTAGTCATTTCAGAATGAAAATCAAAAAGGGAGGAAGTAAAGTATGAAAGTTTATTTGCCATTGAACGAAAAAGGAATTGAGGAATTAGAAAAATGTCAGGAAACGGAAACCGAGAATCTAAAAGTCTATGAATTTTCTCCTAATGATTATTTCTATTTGGAAAACAAAAGGTATTTTGATTTTTTAAATGTGGAATGTGATTGTCTGATAGACATATATGAAGAAACGAACATAACTTATGATAAACTACAAAATGCTATAGAAATTACGGAAATATTAATTAAGCAAAGCACAGATAAGAGATTCATTGAATTAGGGAATGAATTTCTTGAGATATTTAGAAAAGCAAAGCAATCAAACACCTACGTCAATATTTATTGTTATGGAAATCCAGAAATAGTCAATGGATAAAGTGTTCTATCAAGATTTTCTAATGGATTTTCCATATGATAAAAATGAGTATCCGTTAGTAGATATAAAATATGTTGATAACATTTCACATGCTCAGGAATATGGTCAGCCTTATAATCTTTTTGATGTTGCATATGGATATTATCGAATAATTAGTTTTCAATATCTTCATGATTGCCTAGATAAAGAAAAATGGTTAGAAATTTTTGAGCGTATTGCAAAATTGGATGGAATTATATTAGTAGATGATATCATCGTAATAAATGATGAAGTATGGGAAATGAAAGAGTTCTATCTCAAGGCATATTATTGGAATTTACGACAATACAACCAGAATATCTATGTCTATAGGAAGCAATAGACTGTATTCTTAAAATTGATCAGAAATATATATAGGAATGCAAATATGGAAGGTATGAATTCATTTCATCAGTGAAATAATATTTAAGCTTTTCGAAATAACCTCTGTTGCTTATTATTGCTTCTAAGATTGAAAATTGAACAACCCCACTCAATTCTTTGTCTGAAGATATGGACATCCTATCAAAAAATATTCTTATTTTGTCATCATTTTGAATGTTTATTAAATGATATAGATAAGGTACAATAACAATCCCAAATTGTATATGAACACCATCAATGTTATTCACGCCAGTTTCACATTCTACTTTTTCAAAGTAATCATGGTCTTCATAAAACTCGTTTTTGAATTGCTTGTAAGCGCTTTTGCAAGTTAATTTATTTTCCATTATTCTTTCCTCCAATTGCATCCATAAAAAAGCTTGATATAGATTTTCCAGTGTTTCTTTGAAAAAAAGAAGGTAGCCGAAGCTACCTTCTATGGATTACAGATTTTCAATGTAGGAACGGATATCGGAGAGATTGTCGTAAAGATGATTCTCTTCCTCATCCTCAACGATAAGAGTCGGAGCCTGTGTGATATGAAGCTTCAAGGCAAGCTCTTTTCCTTTTTCGTCTTTGTCGGCGACAAGGACATCGTATTCGATTCCTTTTTCATCGAGGAGATGCTTTGCAATTCTGCAGTTCGGGCAGGTAGAGGTTGTGATCAGCACCGGCTTATGATGGTGATGAGAACAACAGCAAGGAGTCGTTGCACTCTTGACTCGATCGACTGTGGATTCGATTTCACTGTCCGGTGTAACGCCGCCTTTCAGTTCATAGGGAGTATAGGTCTTTCTGGAATTGAATTCGGAGACTTTGCCGTCATTCCAGTTCTTGACTGGGCGATAGTATCCTGTGATTCTAGAATAGACTTCGGCTTCCTTTCCGCAGGTCGGGCACTTGAAGTGCTCGCCGGAGATATAGCCGTGTTCGCTACAGACGGAATAGGTAGGAGAAAGGGTGAAATAAGGAAGTCTGAAGTTATAGGCGATCTTCTTGACTAAGGAGGCTGCACTTCTCCAGTCCGGAAGCTTCTCGCCTAAGAAAGCGTGGAAGACTGTTCCTGAGGTATAGAGAACCTGTAAGTTATCTTCCATCTCCAAGGCTTTGAAGATGTCATCGGTATAGTTGACAGGAAGATGAGAGGAGTTGGTGTAGAAGGGAGAACCACCATTCTTGCAGGCTGTCTTGATGTCCTTGAATTCAGCAACATCGTGCTTGGCAAAACGGTATGTCGTGCTTTCTGCCGGTGTTGCCTCTAAGTTGAAGAGAGCACCGAATCTTTCCTGATAATCGGATAATCTTTCTCTCATGTGATTGAGAATCTCTTCAGCAAGATGGTTTCCAGCCTCGGTTGTGAGGTTTCCGCCATCGAACCATTTTGCGTTTTCGAGGCATTCGTTCATGCCGACAAGACCGATGGTGGAAAAATGATTATCGAATGTTCCTAAATATCTCTTTGTGTAAGGATACATGCCCTGGTCGAGTAGACGGGTGATGACCTTTCTCTTGATGTTGAGGGAACTAGCAGCGATATCCATATAATGATCAAGGATGGAATAGAAGTCTTCTTTGGATTTGGAAAGGTAGGAAATTCTAGGAAGGTTAAGTGTGACAACACCGATGCTTCCCGTGGATTCACCGCTTCCGAAGTATCCGCCGCCTTTCTTTCTCAATTCACGTAAGTCAAGACGAAGTCTGCAGCACATGCTTCTTACATCGCTCGGCTTCATGTCGGAATTGATGTAGTTGGAGAAATATGGAGTTCCGTATTTGGCTGTCATGGTGAAGAGAAGTTTGTTGTTCTCTGTCTCAGACCAGTCAAAGTCCTTTGTGATGGAGTAGGTAGGAATCGGATACTGGAATCCTCTTCCTTCGCTATCTCCTTCAATCATGATTTCGATGAAGGCCTTGTTGACCATGTCCATCTCTTCCTTGCAGTCGCCATAGGTGAAATCCATCTCTTTTCCGCCGATGATGGCAGGCATATTGACCATATCCTCCGGGACAGTCCAATCCAATGTGATATTGGTGAATGGTGCCTGGGTTCCCCATCTAGATGGTGTATTGACACCATAGATGAAGGACTGGATGCACTGCTTTACTTCTTTATAGGATAAATGATCCACTTTGACAAATGGAGCTAAATAAGTGTCGAAAGAGGAGAATGCCTGAGCGCCGGCCCATTCGTTCTGCATGATGCCTAAGAAGTTGACCATCTGATTGCAGAGAGTGGAGAGATGCTTGGCAGGAGAGGAGGTGATTCTTCCGACGACTCCACCTAATCCCTCTTTGATGAGCTGCTTTAAAGACCAACCGGCACAATAACCGGTGAGCATGCTTAAATCGTGAAGGTGGATGAAGCACTGACGATGTGCGTCAGCAATCTCTTTGTCATAGATTTCGCTGAGCCAATAGTTGGCAGTGATGGCACCGGAGTTAGAGAGGATAAGACCGCCGACGGAAAGAGTGACGGTGGAGTTTTCCTTGACTCTCCAATCCTTATCGGTTCCGATATATCCATCGACAAGCTTCTTGTAGTCGATGAGTGTATTTTGGGCCTGTCTTACTTTCTCATGCTGATTGCGGTAGAGGATATAGGCTTTGGCCGTGTTCTGATATCCGACCTTCATCAGTGTCTTTTCGACGACATCCTGAATCTCCTCGACAGAGGCAGTGTCATTTCCTCTTGCGTTGAGTGTGGATTCAACAATCAATTCAACAGCTCTTGCCATGGCAGAGATGTCTCTTGCAGGAATCTCACTGGTGGATATGAATGCCTTTGCAATGGCATTTTCAATCTTTTCCGGTTCGAATGCGACAACTGTTCCGTCTCTTTTTGTGATGCTTTTCATGTTTGGATACCTCTTTTCATAGACCGTAATCAAATTTGTCTAACGTAACGACATGTCCTTCTTCCCTGCTCTTTTTCACATCGATGATTCTCTGATTGCTGCTACCTCGATAGATGCATTGGTCAGTAAGAAGTGAATAGAGGAAGGGACCATCGATGAGAACATCGATATCATCAAGGGCATCTTTGGCTTCCTTTGAGACTTTTCCGTTTTCAATAGCCTCATAAGTCCATCCGGTATAACACCAGACATTGAGCCCTTTTTCCTTTAGTTTCTTTGCTATGTAGTGACATGCTTCCGCTTGAAGCAAAGGATCACCTCCTGAGAGAGTGACACCATCTAGATATTTGGTGGAGAGAATATCATTTACGATATCATCCGCCTCATAGACTTTTCCTTTTTGAATGTCCCATGTATCAGGATTCTGACATTTCTCACAGTGGTGTATGCAGCCCTGGAAGAACACGACATAACGTGAACCAGGACCGTTTACAAAGGAATGTCTTTCGATTCCAGCAATGATGACTTTCAAGGCGATTCCTCCTTTATTTCAAGATAGAATAGTACACGGAATAGCTTAACTATTATGCAATGAAAAATAGGTGAAAACAATCGTTTTGCCTATGAAAATATTTACATGGATTTTAGTCATTTTTTAGTAATTTAAGCAACTTTATTTGTGCTTCATGGTTGATAAAAGCAAATCGTTCAATCAATTGGGCAAAACCTGAAAAACCTATGAATGAAATACATAAATCAAAAGCAAAAACAAAAGCGAGTTAAATTGAATGGTTGATCAAAATCTATATTCAAAATGATTTGGCTGAATGAAAAATGACTAATCCAAATATTTTGACAAAATAGGCGAAAAGTAAAAAGATGTGAAACTTGTTTCAAGTTTTCATCAAGCATTGCAAAAAGAAAATAAGGAGGTGGAAAAGAGGACATTCAAGCGAGAAAACAATAGTTTTTTAAGCAACTTAAAAAAATAACTAGTAATGCGCTTACATTTGTTGTATAGTCTTTTTAGGAGTTGCCGAAAGCGGCATTTAGAAAAGAACTATGGAAGAAAATGAGAGCCGAAAAGAAGAGAAGGGAAGATCCTATATTTCGCAGACGTCCGGTTTACACGGAAACGATTATATAGGTTATGCGTTAGGTGATTTTGCGGGATGTCTATGTTTCTCTACTGTCTCAACTATTTTGCAGAAATACTATACGGATATCTTAGGTCTGACTCCTCTATTCATCATGATCATGTTCATCGTTGCCCGTGTCTGGGATGCCATCAACGATCCAATCATGGGAAGAGTCGCTGATATCAGAAAGCCTGGAAAGGATGGAAGATATCGTGTCTGGATGAAGTGGGTTGCGATTCCTCTTGCCTTATCTACAATCCTGATGTTCCTACCTTGGCCGGGTCTTGCTGACAAGATGGGTAAAGTCGGTGTCTGTGTCTATGCGGCTGTCACCTATATCCTCTTCGGTATGATCTATACCATGCATCAGATTCCTTATGGATCCTTAGCTTCTGTTGTCACAACAGATGCCAAGGAAAGAAACAAGCTTTCCATTTTCCGTTCAGCCGGTGCTGCCTTAGGTTCTATTCCTGTCTTGTTTATCACGATGTTCTATTCCAAGAAGATGACAAATGCGGATGGTTCTGAAATCCTTGGCGAAAATGGAAAAGTCCTTACTACTGTTCAGTATATGCCGATCATTATCGGCGTCTCCGTTATGGCTGCTGTCGCTGCTGTCCTCTTATTCGTCGCATATAAGAATAATAAAGAAAGAGTCGTCGCTGTTCAGAAACCTCATGAAAAAGGTGAGACATTCAAGATTGCAAAGACCTTGCTTAAGAATCGTAACTTCGTCGCCGTCTGTCTTACTGGTCTTCTTCTCCTTGCTGGCCAGATGTTCACACAGTCCTTCTATACCTATCTCTTCAATGATCTCTTCGGACAGAACTGGATGAACTTAGCCTCTCAGGCTTGTACATATGGTCCGATGATCATATTGATGCTCTGTGCCGGTAAGCTTGTCCGTAAATTCGGTAAGAAAGAACTTTGTGCATTCGGTGGATTCCTTGCCGCTGTTCCAAACTTCATCATGATCTTCATGAAAGACATCATCGTCAAATACCCTGTTATCTTCCTTGTCTTCTGTGTTATCAGCGGCTTCGGCCTTTCCATCATCGGTCTTGAAATCTGGGCTTTAGCTACCGATGCTATCGATGACGTGGAAGTCAAAACTGGTTTGCGCAATGATGGTTCTGCCTATTCTGTATTCATGTTCTTCAGAAAACTTGGTCAGGTCGTCGCTGCTGTTGCCGTCAATGGTGCTCTTATCGGAATGAATTATAAATCTGGTGCAGGTCAGGTTCAGTCGATGGAAACCTTGAATGTTATGTACTATATGGCTACTGCCATTCCAGCCGGTTTATTCTTATTGATGGGTCTTGTCATGCTTCTTGTCTATACTTTGACGAAGAAGAAGACGGATGCCTTACAGGATGAGAAGGAAACTCTTCTTGCTAAGCAGGCTGAAAACAACGAAATCGTCATCGGCGGAGAAAACAAGTAAACATCAAAGTTCAATATCATCAACTAAGTTGTCAATAATAGAAGAAAAGGAGTCAGCGATTGCTGGCCCCTTTTCTATTGAACGATAACTTTATTTGAATTGCAGAACAAAGGCGGATATGCAGCTCTTTTTGCTGTTCAATTCATTGTAATTAGGATAGACGCAGAGTTTGTTTAAATCGAAGCTTTGATTGAGACTGTGTATTTCCTTTTTCATCTTTTCGATGATGATATCATTGGATAAGAGTGCACCGGATAGAATGATCTTCTGTAGGGAAAGAAGAGAGTCTGCGTTGAGCAGTGCAAAGGAGAGTACATGGATGACTTCATCTGCTTTCTTATCATCGTTAAGAAGGATTTCGGTTCCTTCCTCTTCGTTGACATCCTTATTGATGACAGACATATAGGATATGGTGTCTTCTACGGTCTTATCCTGATAGTAGGTATGACCGAGTTCGGATTGGTTTCCGAGTGATATTCCATTGACATAGATGGAGGAACCGACACCGGGGCCATATTTGATGAGAAGGAAGTTCTTATCTTCTTTATGGTACAAGGAATAGACATCGGCTAAGCAATCGACATTGTTGATGATGAAGAAGGGAAGAGAGAAATCCAGTATGTTTTTATACAGTTCAGGATAATTGGATTCTAATGCCTTATTCGATGAGGTTCCTCGCATTGTGATTCCGATGGCTAGTATTTTTGCTTTGACGCTTTTTGCAAAGTCGGATAGAGAGATATCCTTGCTATTGACTACCTGAATCAGGGTAGAAGAAAAATCCATCAATGAATAATAGATATTGTGTTTCTTGATATCAATCCCGAGGAAACATCCATAGTCTGGATTCAAGAACAGTTTCAGTTCTTTTCTTCCTACTTTCTGAGCATCATTCTTATTCTCTAAGACAATCTTTTCTTCCAATAATGGCTTCATAGACAAAGTCAAAGCCGCGTTTGTCAAAGAGAGTCTCTTAGCTAATAGAGAACGAGAACTTTCCTTTTCGACAAAAAGGATTTTGATGATGTTTTTTTGAGTATCGTTTAAATTCATGGCAATAATAGTGTAACACCAGAAATGAGCAAAAGAACACAAGTAATCTTCATGAATAGCTTTTTTGATAGCTTTGGTGCAATAAGGGAACCGAGTATTAAGGAAATGACTGTGACAGCGGCACCGATTCCAAAGAGTATCCAAGTGTGGGAAGTGAATACCCCTTCTATCATCTCTGTTGTGAATATCATGGAATTCAGAATGATCCATAGTAGAGAAAGCGTAGCTCTGAATTTGTTTTTGTCTTTCAATTCATGAAGTGCATAGATGACAACAAATGGACCTCCTGAGACATAGAGTTTATGAATGATTCCGCCTAAGAAGAGGAATATAAGCATCAGCCACTTGGGAAGAGAAACCTTCTCAAAGTCGATGAAGAAGAATACGATTGCAATCACAATGACAATGGCTCCGTAGATATATAAGAGTATCTTGCTCTCGATTGGAATCATTTCGACTAGATATCCGACACCAAAACCAATGCCGACTGTCAAAACGATAACCAAAAACTGCTTCCAGTCGATATCCTTAAAGTGAGCGATGACTACATAGACAGAGACAAGAAGAGCAACAAGGTTCAAGACAGGCTTCGCAACCTCGGAACCCTCTAGTTTCAAGGAAAGAGGCATGGCTAATGCCGTGCCTGCAAATCCGGTAATCGTCTGAATGATATTGCTGATGAAGATGATTAGGATAAATAGAGCATCATATAACATGACTAATATTCGACCTTGATGTTTTCTCCGACAATTCCAACATATGCGCCTAAGGTTGCTTGCTTGCTATCTTTATGCGCTAAAAGCCATTTATTGACTTTCCATAGTGCCTTATCGTCTACTTTCTTATCTAAATCCATATTGGTCTTATCCGATAGGATGATCGCACATCTGAATCCATTATCGCTGAGTTTGCAAGGTGAAAAGTGCATCGTATAAGGATAGAGACAAACAGCTTCTCCTTTTTTGACCAAGAAGGCTTTGACGTCTTTTGAATCCAAGATTCCGTCCTTTAAATCCTTAGGCCTTGCTAAAAGGAGAACGAGATCATCGGCTGCAATATCGACCTCTGGACAAGTATGATATTCCATGCAGTTGAGAAGGGAGTTGTATCCATTGCAGTATCCGACTTCGATATCTCCTAGCCCATAGACTTTCTCATGAATTTCGTCGATGCCAGAAAGACTTTTCATATCTTTGTCATCACGGACATAGATATTGTTCTCTTTTGGCATCACTGCTTTCTCTTTCAGATAAGATACAATCTCATCCGTGTTGAAAGATAGTACATATCCGTAATCCTGAAACTCAGGATCAGTAACACTTTGTATTTTCATCAAGTATCTCCCAATTCATAAGCTTGGCTAAATATCTCATTGCCTTCTTATACTGGACATATCCCATGATGACATGGTGGGCAACACCGGTATAGGCGACTGTGTCAATCACTTCATTGATTGGACGGTCAAAGACGACTTTTGCATAGGTTCCAGAAAGATCCTTAGTCATCTCAAAGGCTTCGCCTTCTTCATAATAGATTCTTGTCTTGCCTCTGGCTGTATCGATTCTAAGGATAGACATCTTGCCAGGCTTTAAGACAAAGTCAGCAGTGACACCTTTTCCACCGGCAAAATAGGTCTCTAAGGAACGGTTGCAACGATGATCCCATAAGTTGCAGGGGGCAACACCGTCGTGCCAGAGAAGCGCGTAATTCTCTTCGTAATTGACCTGAGATAAGTCAGCCATGAATGGAGTCTCTTCGCCAGCTGCTCTGACTGCGACCATGCTTAAAGCGGCTTCGATATCACCCTCACAGGCTAAGAGAATTCCTCTTGACTGCAAGACGGACATCATAGCACAAGGAGAGACACCGTAATTCTTGGCAAACTCAGGCCAGCAACGGATTGCGACAACATCCAATCCCTTCTCCTTCATGAATTTTTCAGAAACGACAATGAGACGGGAAACCTGTCTGACCTGATAGTCTGTGAGTTTATGGCAATCGAAGATTTCTCTAAGATTCTTCTCTTCCTTGTCGATTTCTTCCTCGGTCGCTTCTCCACCGAAGAAGTCAGAAAGTTCAAAGTGGGAGATGAGAACACCGAGTTCCTTATAAAGATGAAGCTCATCGACTCCGACATTGTAGAATCCTTGAGCATGATAACCGATTAAACCGACGTTGGAGTTCTCAAGTGCGGTCTTCATCTTGATTGCCTTGACCCAGTCATGATCGATGTCATCTCCGACATAGACGATGAAATCATCAACACCGCCTTTGTAAAGATTGGAAGCGTTGAGATTGACACCACAAACGGCGTTCAGTCTGATTTTTCCTCCATTGTAAGGAAGTTCATTATATCCCTGAAGGAGGAAAGGACGCTTGACAATGTTATGAAGGATTAAAGCCAATCCGCCAAGATGGAATGTGGCAGAGACAACGACAACAGCGTCGACATGTTTTTCGACAAAATAGGTTCCTGCTTTCTGAGCTTCACCAGGTTCGATGACCATCTCAGGATAGTAGACCCAATCGACGCTTGTATCTTCCATAACCTTCTTGCTTCTTTCCTGGTAGAGCTGGAAGGCAGTTTCGAAGTCAAAGGTCTTTCTGACTAAGCAGACAATACCGATAATAGGTTTTCTCATGATTATTTATCCTCATTGACAACTTTATAAGAGGCGGAGAAGTCTTCTTTTGCGAGTCCTTCTTCCATTGCCTTCTCATAGACTTCTACGACACGGTTGAGAGAGGGACATTTCTTATTGATGTCCGCTGCCATTTCCTTGGCAAAATGAACGTCTTTGTTCATATTCTCGACAGAGAAAGCGGTCGGATAGGTGTTGCTGATGATGTTGTTAGCCTTGGTGTCGAGATAGAAGCAGGAAGCACCTCCATATCCGAAAGCCTCAACGACTTCTTTCTGGTTCAGTCCTAAGGCTTTTGCTAATCCTAGGATTTCGTTGACGCCGTTCTGGATCTCACCGACAAGAGCATTGTGAAGGATCTTCATCTGAAGTCCGGCGCCATGATTTCCCATAAAGATGATATTCTTTCCCATGCAGGAGAGAATTTCTTTCACCTTTTCATAAGTGTCATGATTTCCACCGACATAGATGCCTAATTCGCCTTTGACTGCAGCAGGCTGTGATTTGACGACAGGGCAGTCGAGAAGTTCAACACCCGTACCTTCTAAGTCCTTTGCGACCTGTTGATTGGTGCTAGGAGAGATTGTGGACATATCAATCCAGATCTGACCTTTCCTTAAGAAAGGTTTGATCTCTTTGTAGAGAGAAAGCATATGTTCATTCTTAGGAACCATGGAGATGATGACATCGGCAAAGTCGACACATTCCTTGTAGGAAGATGCAAAGGGGAATGATGTATCCTTTTTGATGACATCATAACCGATCAGATCATATTTCTTGCTGACATTATTTGCCATCGGCATACCCATGATGCCGAGACCGATGAATGCTACTTTCATTTTAGTTTCCTTTCGTATGATCCCAGGCGTTCTGGAAAACACCTAAGCCATAAGTGGTGAAGGGATGATTGAAGCTATCTTCATAGACGGCAAGACCGGCAGTGACGATGTCAGCCCCCATCTCTGCGGCATCAGCAATTTGCTTGCCGTTTCTGACTGCAGCGACAATGATTTCAGTCTTGTATCCTTTTTCCTTGTAGATGTTGACTAACTGAGACATATAAGGATAGGTGTCTTCGCCGTTGTTCTCTTTCCATCCGACAAAAGGAGAGACGAATTTAGCACCGATTCTACCAGCCTGGATAGCCTGAGAAGGAGAGAAGACAAGTGTGACATTGGTTCTGACACCCTGCTTTTCAAGCTGAAGTGCGGCTTTGACGCCTTCTGTTGTGCAAGGAATCTTGATGACGAAGTTTTCACAAAGCGCAGAAATCTTCTTAGCTTCGCTGATCATATCATCAGCATTATCCAAATGGGGATTGATCTCAACGGAAACAGGGAATTTTTCAATGCCGATGAGGTCGTTCTCTTTGAGCCATTCTGCGATATCGTGGATAGCGACAAGGAATGGCTTTCCGGAAGCCATGATGTGCTTCGGATTGGTTGTGACACCATCGATGGCATAGTTCTTATAGGCGTAATCGATTTCATCTAACTTAGCTGAATCAAGAAAATATTTCATTGTGTTTTCCTCCTATTTCTTAATTTATCTTTTCAAACAATGATCTGTATGGACTGTCTTTTCTGTAGAAAGCGATTGGTAAGCCGATTGGAGAATCAATCTCTCCTTCACCGGATGGAATTTCTTTATTGGTGAAGAACTGAATCCATTCCCCTTTTGGCAAGTAATATTTATGCTTTGTCTCGTTTGGTCTTAACACAGGCGATACGACGATATCACTTCCGAACATGAACTCCTTTTTGTTCTCGTATGCCTCTTTCTCGTCATAGTGGAAGAAGAGAGGACGGGTCATCGGAGTATGATTCTTGTAATATTCTTCGTATACTGCTTCTCTGTATTCTTTTAAGGCAACAAAGTATCTTGTGTTATTGATGAATTCATCATAGGTGTCTTTGTCATCATACTGAACATTGTTCTTCGGCTGATTGCCTTCATGGGTTCGAAAGACGGGTGTAAATACATTCATCTCGGACCATCGGTTGAAGAGCTCTGCATTTCTCTTCATTGGATATAAAGCCGTGATTGTCGTATATCCTCCGATGTCGGAATGGATGACACCTGCACCAGAACACGCTAATGAGATCGTAGCAGGGATAACGGAACCTAAACCATATTCATCCGAGAAATCGACATGCTGATCTCCGTTCCACATAGAGTTGGTGTATTGGAATGTGTGTCCATAGGCGGCTCTTGAGAAGAAGAAGCATTCATCTTCTTTTCTGCATTCCTTCACTGCATCATAGTTGCACTTCGCCCACATGGTTGGCCAACGGTTATGAAGCTTTTCACTTTCTCCACCGTAGCAAACAGAATCAGTAGGCAGGTATTCACCGAAGTCTGCCATCCATCCGGAGAGTCCATATTCGATCATATTCTTCTTGATGATATCGATATACCATCTCTTTGCAGAAGGATTTGTTAGGTCAACAATGCCGGCATTGAATGTAGTGGATTTGATGTGATAGACCGAGCCATCCTTATGACGGATTAAGAAACCTTTCTTCTTTGCTTCCAAATATTGAGGTCCCCCTTCTTTAAGGAATGTATTGATATATCCTAAGAAGCGGACACCTTCTGAATTCAGTTTCTTGATGATCTCTTTTAAGTTAGGATAGAGTTTTTCATCCGCTTCCCAGTTCCAGAATACCTGGTATCCGAAACTAGTCACGACATTTCCACACCAATCCTGACACCAGATGCCAGCTACCTTAAGTCCTTTTTGTTTTGCTTCCTCATATTTCTTCAAAAGGATTTCGCTTCCACCTTGGATGGCAAGTATGACACCGTCATTTACCCAGGAAGGTACTCTTGGCTGGAAACCGACCAATTTTGAAACTTCCTGTGATAGTTCCAAAAGGGAATCAGCGCATAGCAAGGAGATAGACTGAGGAACCTGTCTGAACTTGATGAGGAGTTCATCTTTCTTAAAAGATAAATATCCGTATGTATCTTCATGGCAGTAGAAAGCATATCCTTTTGAAGAGAAGAAAGAGGGTGTTGAACAATATGTCTGATGATCCTTATAGGGAGCCTGATAGTCAGGATCGGGACCATGAAGTCTTTCTCGCAGTTGCTTTTTCACAATCTTCATGACTTGCTGATGTTCACTGACCCAAATCGGTACATCTTTGCCTTTCAGGTCTAATGTTGAGTACTGTTCTCCACAGCCATAGATATGCTCATCTTCAAATGTCTTGAAACGAAGAGTGAAACGGTTGTATCCAGGATCGACATGAAAATGGAATTTAATCCATGGATCTTTGTCTACAATGATTTCAGCCTGTACTTTTCCATCGGTGAAGATGTAGCGATTCTCATCCTGAAAAGAGAAGGCCAGCTTTCTTCTATCGACAATATGATCCTTTGTAGTGAAAGAACCACGCTTCATCTTGTACTTTGCTTTACCTTTGCCGATTGTGAGATAACAATCTCCGTTCGTCAGTTGGTTTAAGAAGTACTGATACATTTCTTCTTTGTTCATATGGACATCCTTCCTCATCGCTTTATTCAATTAATTAAGTGACTTAAAAAATTATAGAATGAAACAAGGATAAAGGCAATAGATTTTTATGAATGTTATAGGGAACAGTGCATTAGAAAGTGACCGAAAGCTTGAATTACTCAATAAGGCAGAAACATCAACTATGGTGATAAAGTAATCTTTTATCCTATTAGTATAGATAAAACGAGAGTAGACTAATTTATGTGTAATGGCTTCTGTGTCTGAATTCCGGAATTCAGA
>CAVILQ010000018.1:0-37171 GCA_963643715.1 bacterium
CCATGTGGTAGCGCGTTTTCTTCTTCCATTTTTAATATTTCGTCTTCGCTCATTCCTTGACATACATTTGGATAATATATGGATGGAGCTTCATCTAAAATTTCCATATTGTCTTTCCAGTCAATAAAAGCATAGTTTGCCATTTGGTTTATCTTGGTGTCTGTTAAACCTAATGATTTTAAATAAGCCTTAGGAAATAGATGATGCTTTTCGAGCGATTTTCTATTACCATCAGTGCCAGGCTCAAAGAACTTAGAGAGTAAAATATTGCTCTTTGAAAATAGAATTTTTGCATTCAAAATATTTAGAGACGCAATATAAGCATTCCATGCGTTATTACCGCGGCCAGAAACTGCTAATCCCTCAGACCCGATCAAAGTGATATCAAAGTAGTCATTTGTCATTTTTTCATTGACTCTTTCTATTATGAACGCTTTGTATTCATCTATTGATTTTAATTCCTTAATTGCGTTCAAATGAGATTCCATAGTTGATTCAAAGGAACCAGTATAAAGAGAAATCAATGAAGAGTAAAAGAACCATAATGAAGTAAGATGCATATTATCGTTATCACTTGCATTAAATCTGTGTTTTGCAATTAGATAAAAAGCGTATGCGTAAAATACTGCAGTTTGAGAAAGAATCAAATCGCTCGATAAATATCCTGCATTCAAAATCGATTTAAGAAATTCATGCCAGCTGTGAACATCTAAAACATCAGGAAGTTTTGCTTTTAGTAAATCAAATCTTTGGTCCCTTAAATCTTCATCAACTATGCCTTTTTTCTCAAAGTCTGCTCCACGTAAAAGTTTATATCCGTATTGCAATCTCGCTCTATCAAATGCATAAGCCATGACAACCCTGATTATGTCTTGTGCAGAAACTTCTGCAATCTGATTATATGAAGTAACAACACCTTTAGTAGGATACCTTGACTCTTCACTGAACTTTTCTATGAGTTGTCTGCCTTCAGCCCAGTACAATGAAAGTAATGTTAAAATAAAATCGTTTTGTTTTAAGGAAACACCGCCAGAATTAACTCTGACAAATACATCAGAAACATCCTCTTCCTCTGCATTAGCTTTGATATCAAATACTGGTAAAGTATGATTCTTCAGATTATAAACAGCATTTATATTGTCAGCTATTGTAGCCTTCTCTTTATCGGTAACCTCAAGTCCTTTTGTCTGGCGATATTCTGTTAAGGTTTGGATGTACTTAGTTATAAATTGATATGTACTGCTTGTATAAATATCACTAATGTTATAAATCCATTCCCTGTCATTTTTTGTTGCTTGATACCCAACTTCAAACTTATTTTCTAAAGGATTATAAGAAATGATAATTGATTTTTCTTGATAATTTGAATTAACTACCTTTTTGCCTTTCATAACAGCATAAAGAGAAGTCAATCTTTGTTGACCATCTATTATTACTTCCTTTGGAGTTGCATAACTATGACTTTCTACTCCTATTGATTTTTTCTTTTCAAGCGCTGGACATTCCCACAGCATTAGGTATCCTATCGGGTACCCACGCATCATTGAATCAAACAAGTCCCTTACCTTTGAATCTTTCCAAATAAAAGGCCTTTGCAATTCAGGTAGTCCCAGTTCGCCAGAATCTATTTTTTCAATTAACTGATTAACGGTAAGATTAGTATTACTGAATATTTGATCCATGATTATTCCCCCACTTCTATTTCGTATTTTTCAAACAATGGCTTAAGTTTTCTCTTCATTTTCATTGTTGGTTCATATTTGCCGCTTTCCCAACGATTTACCGTGCCAAAGGAAACTCCCAGTAAATTCGCTAGTTCGGTTTGCGTTAGTAGCATCTTTTTTCTCAATTTCTCAATAGCAACATCATATGTCATATGTTTGATCATCCCCACTCTAGTATATATGATGCAATTATATCACTTTTTTGCGGTTTTGTCTACCTATTTGGCCATATTGGACATTGGCAAGGGATAATTTTTTATCTTCAAGACCTTTCGCTAAATTGTAGGGCTTTCGCTAGATTGTAGGTGTAAAACAGACCTTTTGCTAAATTGTTGATTTGAAGAAAAGAAAAAAGGCCTAGATCAAGCGACCGAAGTCACCCAATCTAGGTCTCATGTAATTGGCGGAAAGGAAAAATTCCCCTATCTGCAAAGAAAAAAGGTCTGACACATATTGTATCAAACCTATGCTTCTTAAATGGTGGAGATGACGGGAGTTGAACCCGCGTCCAAACGAGAATCTCTAGCGAGGACTACAGTTTATCCAATGATCGGTTAAGGGAGTCAAAGTTCATTGGCAGACTTTTTATCCCCGATCCTTCCTTATGTCGCAGGAAGAAGGAAAGGAAGCTTCTTCCTGAGCTCATTTCTAAATTCCCGATATCATGAAATGAAAAGATGAAGTCGGGGTGTGCAACAGATCCGCAGATCTGTGAAAGGCGCTAAAACCTAACGAATTAGGCAGCGCAGGCCATCATGGCCGGAGCACGGAACATAACAGGTTTATTGGCACTTGTAATTGTGTCGGTCGATAAGGAGACCATCCCACTGCCCTCAGAAGTCGTTCCCGCCTGTCGAAACCGGAACATCCCCATGCGAAACTAGTATAGTGTAAGTTTTTGATTTTTCAAGGGAAAACAAATGAAAATATCAAAAAAGCCAAGGGATTACCTTGGCTGATAGTTATAATTGAGCGCCTGGTTTAGCGGCTTTGATCTTGTTGAGTGAGGAATTGAAGAGTTCGACTTCCTTCGTGATTCTCTTAGAAGGATTCTCACCATAGTCCTTGATGACAGTATTGAACTTGGTATTGATTTCCTTGACCTTTTCCATATCGGAAGAGATGAGGCCAGCAATCAATAAGGAAGTTCTGTAATCGGATAATATTTCAGGAGTGGAGACGATCTTTTTGTCATCTTTCTTCATGCTGAGATATGTGCTATCTGCACCTTTGTCATCATCGATGGAGAAGTGGAGATAGATCATTTCACTATAGGGAAGATAACGGTCAGAATCATTGAGATACTTATTGTAATAACGCATTTCCTCTAAGACATTGAATGCTTTTTCAAGTCTGGAGGCATAGAGATGATCTAAATAGTTGGCGTGGAGAACACGGCACTTATAGAAAGAATCGTAATTCTCGAATTCATAAGTGAGGAAGTCCTGACCGGAGTGTTCATTTTTTCTGTTGATGGAGTAGACATTGAATGCGATCTTATCATCCGTTTTCGAAGTGACAAGAAGGTTGAACATATCGGTTGGATAATCCTGACGGAAAGGAAGAATTTCGTATAAAGGAGTAAGGAAGCCATATGACATGATGAATAGAGCAGTCCATCCGACAGCAGATTTTCCAGTCTTGACCTGATTGAAGCTTAAGACGAAGAAGAGAACGATGGCGAGGACAACAAGGATGAATTCAGCGATGAAGCCGCCTAAGAAAATAAGCTTTGGATTCTTTTTGACATCGTCATCTTTCGGAGCGAACTGAAGAGAAATATCGAAGAAGGAGAGAATGTCGTATTTCACTTTGGTCTTGCCGGTGGACTTATCGATGAGCAAGCCAAGAATCTTGACATAGCTCACATAATATCCTGCAATCTTTGCAAAGATGATCTTACCAAGATTGTAGATGAGGAAAGTGAGGACAACGCCTAAGAGAATAGAAGTGAGGAAGTAGGGAATGCCGCTATATCCATTTGGGATATATTCTTTTGAAGCCTGCTGAGCAAACCAAATGCCGAGAAGATAACCTAAGTAGATTAACATCAATCCCCAAGAAAGGTTGTAATCCAGTATTGAGTTTCTTGGGCATTCTTTTTTCTTTTTTTCTTCCATTGAATAAAGCCTCCGTTTATTGTTTAGCACACGAATACAAGTATTATATGATATCGCAACGCGTTTTGCCTCTAAATATTTGTCAATTTGAGAGTCTCAAGCGCTTTGTCGATATCTTCCTTTGCTATGACAAATGGCAAAGAGTCAAAGGACTGGGAGATTGGAAGAGTATGAATCCAATTGTCCAAAGCATGAATACTATCCTCTTCACTGCTATCTCCTTCTAAATCGAATATTGCTTTTCCAAAACGGATCAGTTTATCTTTGAAAAGGTCTTTGTTGATTGTTAAGTAAGGGACCAAGAGGAGTGCAATGCCTTGTCCGTGAGCAAGTTCCGGGTAATGTCCGCTTAAACGATGTTCTGCTTTATGCACAATGAATCTCTTGCTCTTTCCAAAGCTTGTAAAGCCATCATGTGCTAAAGCACCATCGATCATCATGGCTCGTCTAGCGTTGATATCCTGAGGGTCCTTCAACACAGAATAACTTGTTCTGACGATGCTTTTCATGATGCCGAGAGCCAAATCGTCCGAGGGCTCTAGCTCCCTTGATGGGGAGAAGTATCTTTCCATGCTATGAGAGAACATATCGGCTAATCCTACACCAATCTGATAAGGAGAAACCGACAAAGTCAAGGAAGGATCCAGCAATGAGAACAACGGATAATTCGTAGGACAATTGAATCCTGCTTTGAAATTATGCTTGCGGTCGGATATGACACAAGAGTCCGACATTTCACTCCCAGATGCGGAAAGTGTTATGACTGTCGCAATCGGTAGAGCATGAAGTGGTTCGATAATGTGCTTGTTGAAGTCGAGAGGGTTACCATCATAATAATATGCGTGTGCAAGAGATTTGGATGCATCCAATACACTGCCACCGCCACAAGCTAAAATGAGGTCTGGATGAAAAAGACGAGCCTTTTCTCTCATCTTTATGACATCCTCAACGTCGGGGTTAGCGCTGATTCCAGAATATTCTTCAAATCGAATATCGTTTTCCTTGAAGGATTCAACTATCTTCTTGTAAAGTCCATTTCTCTTACAGGAGTGTTCTCCATAAACAAAAAACACTTTCTTGAAGGAATAATCCTCTTTGATGATTTTACCTATTTCGGATACACCTTCATTACGAAAATAGATTTTGGTCGGACAGCAAAAATCAAAATCAGTATTTTTCATATCATGCCTCGTTTCATTCATAACTCATTATATCGCATTTAGATATAGATAATTTTCTTTACCTTATTTCTTAATTCATCATAGGTTCCTAATAGAGCCTTACAATATTCAATATACTTTTCCTTTGATTGGGTGGAATGATTGGAAACGTATAGTCTACCCTCTTCTAATATTCCATGGACAAAGAAGGTTAAGACGATTTCTTTTTGTTCTGGATATAGTGAGAGATAATCCACAAGCTTCTTCGTCAATATAATATCCATCTGCTTCTTCAATTGGAGGGTTAAAGCTTCCCAATATACATCCTTGATCTCTTCGTATTGATTACAGAGAGCTATGAAATCCTTATCGGATTCTATCAGATTGAAAGTGCTTGTGATCAAATGACCGTCTTTTATTCTGCTTTTAATGGATTCTTTGATATAGAAAGCAAGGCATTCTTTAATCGTTTTGAAATAGTAATAGAAATTCTGTCTTGTACAGTTGATGCCAACACAAAGATCGGAGACAGATATCTCCGGAAATGGTTTCGTCTGCATTACCTTGTATAAGGAATTTGCAAAGTCTGTTTTTTTCTGATTCATAGACTACAATCTCCTTTCTATAGGTTCAGCTGTGTTTTCGTCATTTTCGGCATATCATCTTTCATAACAGTTCCTCGTGCCTGAATGGCTACTTGTGCATATTTTAGTGAACGGATATCGAAAAATCAAATAGAAACACATCACGTTCACATAATACATCGTAAAAAGGGATTACATTCGTCCTCTGTTTTCCTTTGGCGGTTTTGATTCAAGCGGATTGTCTCATTCCATTTTTCAATTGATGGTAACTGATGAATTTCCACTCTTACGAAAGGAAAAAACGCAAAAAAACAAATAATAGATTGCTTTTGTATATTTTATTATCATTTTCAGTATGCTAAAATAATCGAAGGTGCAAAACCTATATATTTTTTAGGAGGAAAAAATGCCTGCACAGAAGAAAGTTGTGAAGAAAGTTTCTGCTGCAAAGACCAGCAGAAAGCCCAGAACAAAGTATGTTCCTGGACAGTATGTTTATGCCTTTGGTGATGCTTACGGATTAGGAAAGCCGCTTCTCGGTGGCAAAGGTGCCGGTTTGGCTGAAATGGCTCATATCGGAATCACAATTCCGGATGGTTTCACTATCTCTACTGAAGCCTGCACACTCTATTATGATTCTGGAAGAAAGATTCCTGCCAAGCTCGAAAAGCAGATTAAGGAAGGAATCAAAGCCCTTGAACACAGAACCGGAAAGTCTTTCGGCAAAGGTCCGAAGCCACTTCTTGTCTCTGTCCGTTCCGGTGCCAGAGTCTCTATGCCTGGTATGATGGATACCATTCTTAACCTTGGTTTGAATGATGACACTGTTGAAGCTTTAGCCAAACAGTCCGGCAAGGAAAGATTCGCTTATGACTGCTATAGACGTTTCATCCTTATGTTCACTAACATCGCTAAGGGACATCCGAGAGATGAAATGGACAAGATGCTTGATGACATCAAGACCGCTAAGGGTCTTAAGAACGACTTTGAAGTCGGCGTTGCTGACCTCAAGGCCCTCATCAAGAAGTACAAGGCCTACTACAAGAAGACCTTCGGTGAAGAGTTCCCGTCTGATCCTGTCGATCAGTTGATGACTGCTGTCAAGGCAATCTTCCACTCTTGGGACAATGACAGAGCTAACCTTTACAGAAAGATGAACAACATCCCTTATTCCTGGGGTACTGCTGTCAACGTTCAGATGATGGCCTTCGGTAACATGAACCAGAACTCCGGCACAGGTGTCGGTTTCACTCGTCAGCCTACCGATGGTAAGAACCAGATCTTCGCTGAATACCTCATCGAAGCTCAGGGTGAAGACGTCGTTGCTGGTATCCGTACTCCTTTGCACATCGATGCATTGAAGGAACAGCAGCCTGCCATCTATGATCAGCTTGTCAAGTCCGCTAAGAAACTTGAAAAGCATTACAAGGATATGCAGGACTTCGAGTTCACCGTCGAAGACGGAAAGCTCTACTTCCTCCAGACCCGTAATGGTAAGAGAACCGGTGTTGCCGGTCTCCAGGTTGCCACTGATATGGTCAAAGAAGGACTCATCGATGAGAAGGACGCTCTCTTGAGAGTCGATCCTCGTTCCCTCGATCAGCTCTTACATCCTACCTTTGTCGATGCAGCCGAAAAGAAGGCTGTTGTCATCGGTCATGGTAATGCCGCTGGCCCGGGCGCCGCTGTCGGTCACATCGTCTTCTCTGCTGAAGATGCTGCTAAGATTGCCGCTAAGGACAAGAAGGCTCAGCTTATCTTAGTCAGAGCCGAAACCTCTCCGGAAGATTTAGGCGGTATGGTCGTTGCTCAGGGTATCCTCACCATGCGTGGTGGTATGACCTCTCACGCTGCTGTCGTTGCTAGACAGATCGGTAAGACTTGCATCACCGGCTGCTCTGAACTCAAGGTCGATGAAGAAGGAAAGACCATGAGCTTAGGCGGACATACATACAAGGAAGGAGATATCATCTCCATCAACGGTTCCACCGGTACCATCTATGATGGCGCTATCGAAACCAAGGAAGGCGGCGACAACGCCAACTTCGTCAAGGTCTTGAAGTGGGCAGATAAGTATGCCGACATCAAGGTCTTCGCCAATGCTGATACTCCGGAAGAAGCTCTTAACGCTGTCCGCTTTGGTGCAAGAGGCATCGGTCTTTGCAGAACTGAACATATGTTCCGTGGTAAAGACAGACTCTTCATCATGCAGCAGATGATTCTTTCCGACACAACTGAAGAAAGAGTCAAGTACCTTGAACAGCTCGAAAAGTTCCAGGAAGAAGATTTCTACAACATGTACATCGCTTTAGGCGGTGTCAACATCAACGTCAGATTACTTGATCCGCCGCTTGATGAATATCTCCCTATCAAGGAAGAAGATATCGCTGATCTTGCCAAGAAGTCTGGTAAGTCCGTCGAAACTGTCAAGGCTAGAATCCAGCAGCTCCATATGACTAACCCGATGATGGGTCTCCGTGGCTGCCGTTTGGATGTTGTCTATCCTGAAATCGGTAAGATGCAGGCCGAAGCTGTCATTAAGGCTGCTTTAAGAGCCGAAGAAGATCTTTCCAAGAAGACCGGCAAGAAGGTCAAGATCGTTGCTTCCATGATGGTTCCTCAGGTCATCGCAGCCAAGGAATTCGTCTTCGTCAAGAAGTTGGTCAGCGAAGTTGCCGATAAGCTTATCGCTGAATCCAATTATGACAAGAAGATGAAGTACATCGTCGGCACTATGATTGAGACTCCTAGATCCGCTCTCACTGCTGGTGAAATCGGTAAGGAAGCCGCTTACTTCTCCTATGGTACAAACGATCTTACTCAGTTCACCTATGGTTTCTCCAGAAACGATTATTCTGCCTTCATCAACCAGTATCTCAATAACAACCTCATTGACTTTGATCCTTTCAAGACCATCGACTCTGAAGCTGTCAAGAGATTGATTGCTCTCTCTGTCAGCGAAGGTAAGGCTTCTAATCCGGATCTCCACTGTGGTATCTGTGGTGAAGCAGGTGGCGATCCTGAATCCATCGCTATCTTCCAGGCTTGCAAGGTTGACTATGTTTCCTGCTCTCCGTTCCGTGTCCCTGGCGCCAGACTTGCTGCCGCTCAGGCTAAGATCAGAGAAGAAGGCTACAAGTATTAATCTTTGATTTCTCAAAACTCCTGACTGGTTTATCCGGCCAGGAGTTTTCTTTTGCCTATATTTTTCAATCAGAGCAAATGAAGTGAAATGATCGATTGCAATTGATACAATGGGGTTATGAATAAAGAATCGATTCATGCGCTATTATCGTATTATCAAAACAATAAACGCCTTTTGCCCTGGAGAAATGAACAAAATCCGTATCATACTTATATCAGTGAAATCATGTTGCAACAGACAAGAATCGAGACAGTGAAAGACTATTATCTTCGCTTCATTTCTTCTTATCCGGATGTGAACAGTGTTGCAAAAGCTGATATCGATGATTTGAAAAGACTATGGCAAGGACTTGGGTATTATTCAAGAATTGTAAACATTCATGCTGCATGCTGTGAAATGAGAGAAAGATACGATGGAAAGATTCCAGATGATTTAGACAGACTATTATCTCTTCCTGGTATTGGGGATTATACTGCGAAAGCAATATTAGCTATCGCATACAACAAGAAATACATTGCTGTCGACGGAAATCTTTTACGCCTCTATTCACGCCTTGTCATGTCGAATGATAACATCAAAGATAAGAAGACGAAGGGAAAAGCTGAATCGTACTTTTTAGAGGATATACCTGATAATGCTAGCGATTATCTTCAGGCGTTGATGGAACTAGGTGAAACAGTCTGCCTTCCAAATGGAAGACCACTCTGTGAAAAATGTCCCTTATCCCTGATATGTCTTGCTCATAATGAGAAGAAGGAACTAAGTTTTCCGGCTTCAGTAAATAAGCCAAAACGAATAGAAGAAATGAAAACCATTCTTCTCTTTGTTTATCAAGATGAAGTGATGATAAACAAAAGGTCAGAAAAAGGAATGTTAGCAGGTTTATATGAATTCTGTACCATCGATATACGAATGAATCTGGATGATGTCGATAAATACTGTAAGAATGAAAACATATCGGTTTCCAAGATAGAAAAACTTGAACAACAGTCTTTTGTGTTTACCCATCGTATATGGAGTATGGATGGATATTTAGTCAGATTGAAGGAGAAAACGGAAGGAATGTTCGTCCCGATATCCTCTCTTTCCAATTATGCGATACCATCCGTATTTTCATATTATAGAAATATACTGATGAAGAGAAGAAACAAATAAAAATAAAATCCCGAGGTTCTGTCATCCTCGGGATTTCGATTGGAGGTATGCGCATGACTCCTATAGAGTCATTATCGCCTTAATCACAGCAAGAGTGATGAGAATCATTGTCACAACAACAGCAATGATTATTCTTCGCCTCTTTCTTTTTTTGCTTCTCTTCTTTCTTCTTTTGAGCCATATAGTAGGCTTTCATCTCTTTGCCTTTACCTTTGCAGTCACAGTCTTCAATCTTCTCACCTTTTGCCTTCTTAATGATGAAGAAGGCGATGAGTAAGACACAGATTAAGACTACGACAGTAATGGCAATGATATCAGTTGTGTTAGCTAAGATGAACATTAGGCGGCTAAAGCCTCTTTCTTGTTCATCTTCTTGTTGTAGAAGTAGAGAGAAACAAACAAACCAGCAAGAAGAGCAACAACAATGAATGATGTCCACCAATAGGCGATGACCATATAGGTGAGGCATCCGACAATATAGGAACCAGCAAGCCAGAAGGCAAGTGTGCCTAAGAAGGCTTTGCGATTCATCAACTCAGATTTAGCAGTAGCGACGGAAGCAAAACAAGGAATTGTAGTGACATTGAACATGACGAAGGAAACAAGGGAAGCGGTTGTCTTAAGCTCATCGACTAAGGTACCATCTGCATTGGTTTGGAAGGTGGCTTTTACAATAGCAGTGACGGCACCGATACCGGCATCGCCTTCTGTATCAATGGCACCTAAGACACCTTCAGGAAGTCCTAAGCCATTGAAGGAAGAAGCGAGCGTACCGAAGGTACCGATTGCGTTTTCCTTAGCGACAAGTCCAGTGATGGCAGAGACAGAGAAAGCCCAAGAACCGCTATTGGCACTGACGACATGAGGAGCATATGCACAGCTGACACCCCAACCCATCGGTGTGAATAAAGGAGCGAAGAAGGAACCTAAGGATCCTAAGATGGACTGATTCATATTCGGAATGACTTCAGTTGTGGAGAAGTAGTCACCAATGACATCTTTTAAGACGGCATCGCTCATGACAGCATTGTAATCGACTAATGTCATATCTTTGTTCATCAAGCCATTGGAGATGAGATTTTGGATGGCATTCTCAGCATCAGCACTTAGCTTACCAGCATCGAATGCTGTATTGAGACCGTCTAACATAGCCCATAAGACATTTTCATCGTTGTAGGCAAAGAGGATGCCTTCCTGTCCTAGATAACTCCAGTCCCAACTGATTCGAGAGAAGAGCCAGACTAAGATAGTAGAGGAGAGAATGATGGTGAATGTCTTTTTGAAGAAGTGCTTTGCTTTATCCCAGATGTGGATGGCAAGTGCACGAGGCTGAGGAAGATGATATGCAGGCAATTCCATGATGAACGGAGGAATTTTTTCTCTCTGTGTTGTTGAATGCATGATGAGAACAGAGATGATAGCAATTGCCATACCGGCTACATAGACACTGAATGTGATATAACTTGCGCCTTTGACACCGAAACTAGAGAGCAAGACACCTGCGATTGCGGTGATGATAGGAAGCTTGGCGGAGCAAGTGAAGAAAGGAATGACACGGATTGTCTGAGTTCTCTCTTTATCTGTGGTGAGGGTACGGGTGTTCATCATAGCAGGTACACCGCATCCGAATCCCATGATCATCGGTAAGAAGGCTCTTCCGGAAAGTCCGAATTTTCTGAATAAACGGTCAAGAATAAAGGCAACACGAGCCATATAACCGCTGTCTTCCATCAAAGAGAAGAAGAAGAATAAGAGAAGAATCTGTGGTAGGAAGCCGATGACAGCGAAGATACCGCCAAGGATACCATCACAGATCATGCCCGATACCCAAGCGGATGCGTTTTTAAGAATATAATCGGAGAAGAGTGTTGTGATCTTATCGGTTACCCAATTGGTGAAGTTAGCAAAGATGAATCCAGGTGACTCGATGCCGTTTCCTGCGCCGATCCAACCCATTGGAGAGTTGAATCCTTCTTCGCCGAAGACACCGGCAGCATTGAGGAAGAACAAGTCTTCTGAGAAGGTAAGTTCGAATGTGAAGAAGAGAATAAGAAGGAATATCGGAATACCTGCCCACTTATTCGTTAACACCTTATCAATTTTATCGGAAATGGATAATTTATCCTTTTCAGCAGTTTCGATTTCTTTTTCAACACCAATCTTGCAACTGGAAAGTTCACTGGTGATATACTTGTATCTCTTGTCGGCAGACATCGATTCGAAGTCTTCATTGCCTTTATAGAGTCCTTTGGCTTTATCAGCCTCTTCCTTATGAAGAGAGACTTCGATCTCATCATTCTCTAAGCCTTTGATGGCATGGAAGAGCGGATTTTCGATTCCAGCATCGGCATAAATCTTTTCGGCTTCCTTGACGACATCGCCATATTCTCCACTATAGAGGATAGAGGTTCCTTTTCTAGTGTTTGAGCTGGCTTTGATAGCCCTACTCATAAGCTCATCGAGGTTATCTCTCTTTAAGGCGGAGACGGCGACAACCGGAACACCTAATTTCTCCTCTAATTTGGCACAATCGATGTCCATGCCATTCTTTTTGACAGCATCGATCATGTTGATGGCTAAGACAACCGGAACATCCATTTCAAGAATCTGGGTTGTCATATAGAGGTTACGCTCTAAATTTGTTCCATCGATGACGTTGATGACACAATCCGGCTTGGAATCAAGAATGAAGTTTCTTGCTACAACCTCTTCTGGTGAATACGGAGAGAGGGAATAGATACCAGGCAAGTCGACAATATCAGCCTGACCTACATTCTTGTTCTTATAGATACCAGATCTTTTCTCGACTGTGACACCTGGCCAGTTTCCGACATAAGCAGTTGAACCGGTAAGAGAATTGAATAAAGTTGTCTTACCACAGTTCGGGTTACCTGCTAATGCGAATGTTAACTTCTTTTGTTCTTTGATTTGAGAATCATCTTTGACAGGACTATCCTGCTGATTCAGATTTGCATCGTTCTCTGACATCTCCCTGTTTCCTTTCTGTTATTTGACTTCAACAAGGCCAGCTTCATCTTTTCTCAAAGAGAGTTCATAGCCTCTTAATGTAATCTCGATAGGATCGCCTAAAGGAGCTCTTTTTCTTACGAATATTTCAGTTCCTTCGGTAACACCCATATCGAATAATCTTCTGCGGATTTTTCCTTCTCCGTTGACTTTGACGACGGTACAAGTCTGTCCGATAGCTACTTCTTCTAATGTCATAAGTGCCTCCTTTTTATGCGACTGGTTCGACAATGATGGATAAAGCTGTTTGATGATCCAATGATATTCTAGAATCATGAATCTTGATGATTGCAGCACCAGCATCTGTTGAAAGAAGCTGAAGTTCCATATCCTTTGTAAGACCAAGAGTCTCCAGGTGTTTTCTGGTTTTATCATCGCCTTTGATGCGAAGGACTTTCAGTCCAATGCCCATCGGCGCAACTAATAATGGCATAGCATGTTCTCCTTCAATGTTAGTAGCGGCTAACTGTAGATATTATAGAATGTTTTTGGTTATTGTCAACTAACTTGTGTAGACTTTAACTATCATCAATCTTTGATCGTCCTTGTTTTATAAATTGATGCATGAGGAAGACTGAAAAGAAAACAAACAATAAACAGCCTTTTCTATGAATAGAAAAGAAGAATTTCAGAATGCTCAAAGTTTGTTTTATAGTTTCGACTATGTTACAATGATTTTATCCTACGGAGGAATGATATCATGGAAAATACAAATGAATCATCGGAAGACTATCTTGAAAGAATATTGATGCTTTCTAATAATGGAAAGAATTTTGTCCGTGCCATCGATATTGCTTCATCAATGGGTTTTTCTAAGGCAAGCGTTTCTATCGCTTTAAAAAAGTTGGAAGATAAAGGATATGTCATAGTCGGACAGAAACAAGCACTTTCCTTAACACCGGCAGGAGAAGAAATCGCAAAGAAAATCTATGAAAGACATGAAGTAATCGGTCATTTCTTTATTTCTTTGGGAGTCGATGAGGAAATCGCCTATAAGGATGCATGTAAAATCGAACACGACCTCAGTGATGAAACATTTGCTGCCCTGAAAAAATCCTATGAGATGCAGCGTCAATCAGAGAAGAATAAATAAGCACAAAGAAACAACAGATAAGATTACACCAGAGAAGCACTCGATAAGAGAGCTTCTCTTTTCAGTTATATTCAATAATTTGTTGTGTATAGAGTTGAGGACAAAAAAGATTCCAACTGCTAATAGAATGGATAAGAATATGTACATAGAAGAAATCCTCCTATGTGTATTATAGTTAGTATATGCTAACTAGTCAATGTGATTGTTTTGCTAGTTACTTAATTGAAGTTGTAGTTGGTTGCAAAGTAAAAGGCTGTGAGTCATCTATATCCGTAATAGGATAAAGAGATTCACAGCCTTTTGATTTAGTCTATTGTGTTTTCAGCATTTAAATCGAACTGAGAACTATACAGCGAGTAGTAGAATCCTTTCTTTTCCATCAATTCATCATGATTACCATGTTCGACAATGTTTCCGTCCTTCATGACAAGAATCATATCGGAGTTCTTGATAGTGGAAAGACGATGTGCGATGACGAATGATGTCTTTCCCTTGGTAAGACGATCCATCGCTTCCTGAATCTTTTCTTCTGTTCTTGTATCGACGTTGCTAGTCGCCTCATCCAGAATGAGAAGAGGTGCCTTCTTCAACATTGCTCTTGCGATGGTGATAAGCTGTTTCTGACCGCCGGAGATAGAGTTGTCTTCTTCTATCTGGTAATCAAGACCACCTGGAAGTGAACGGACAAAGTGGACAAGGTGTGCGTCATGAATAGCATTCTTGAAATCCTCATCTGTCAGACCTTTAGTGTTGTATTCTAAGTTTTCTCTTAATGTTCCTTCGAAGACCCAGGTATCCTGTAGAACCATAGCGAAGAGACTGTGGATTTCACTTCTTGGCATGGACTTGATATCGATGCCATCGATAAGGATTCTTCCTTTTCCTACATCATAGAAGCGCATAAGAAGATTGACCATTGTTGTCTTTCCAGCACCTGTTGGTCCGACTATGGCAACCTTCATGCCAGGTTTGATTTCAGCAGAGAAGTCATGAATGATTTCTCTCGTTTCATCATATCCGAAACTGACATGGTCGAAGATGACTTCACCTTTCACATTCTCGTTTCCATTGGTCAAGAGTTTATTTTCTTTTCCTGTCTCATCTTCTAATTCCTTTTCTCCTAAGAATTCGAAGACTCTCTTTGCTGCAGCAGCACCGCTCTGCAAGGAGTTCAGTGCCTGTGCAATCTGAGTGAGAGGAGACTGGAAGAGATTGACATAGGATAAGAAGGCAGTGATGGTACCTAATGTGATGCCTTTTGCACTGCTATTAATCAATAATCCGCCAGTTAAACAGACAGCAGCATAAGCAAGATAGGAGACAAAGTTCATGATCGGCTGCATCAATCCACCGAAGATTTCGGATTTGAATAGGGTGGAACCTAATTCTTTGTTGTGTTCTTCGAATTCAGAGTTGATGCGATCAGCAGAGTTGAATACTTTGATGATTAGCTGTCCGTTGTAGTTTTCCTCGACAACACTCTCAACATCTCCAATCATATCCTGTCTCTTCTGGAACCAGGGACCTGCAATCTTCAAGATGAAGAGGATGACGATCAGCATGAGAGGCAAAGTTGCAACACAGACCAGACTCAACTGCCAGCTTGATACGAACATAGCAATCAGAACACCGATGAGCATGAAGATGGATTGGAAGAGCATCGAGACTGATTGCTGCATGGACTGACCAATCTGGTCGACATCATTGGTGAGTCTGGACATGACATCACCGATGCTGCTGGAATCGAAGTAACGTAATGGGACGCGGTTGATCTTTCCAATGATTTGTTTCCTAAGCTGTTCCGTGTATCGCATGGAGACAATGTTCATGACAAGTCCAGATACAAAGGAACTGACAGCTGAGATAACGTACATAGAGACTAATATGATTCCAATCTTAGTGACTTCATTTAGATCAATTGACTTGGAGGCGGCGCCTTGATTGATGACATCGGTCAACTTCTTCAACTGATCAGGTGATAAAACAGAGATGACGACAGAGCCGATAAGAAGGATGGAAGCAATGATCAGAAGCGGAAAATATTTCTTCATAGATGTAGAAATATTCTTCATGATAGGCTTGAGATCCTTTTTATCGATTTTTTCCATTTTTGCGGGTCCTCTTCTCATAAGCCGAGTTCCTCCTTGGATAACTGTGAAAGTGCGATTTCACGATAAGTGGGGCAAGTGGATAACAGTTCTTGATGGGTTCCATATCCGACCATCTTGCCATCGCTTAATACTACGATATGATCGGCATCCATGATGGTGCCGATTCTCTGAGCAACGATGAGTTTCGTGACATTCTTCTCTTTTTCTTTTAAATTATCTCTTACCTGTCTATCTGTCTTGAAGTCAAGAGCGGAGAAAGAATCATCGAAGATCATGATTTCAGGCTTCATCGCAACAGCTCTAGCGATACATAATCTTTGCTTCTGACCACCGGATACATTGCTTCCTCCTTGTGCGATTGGGGAATCATAGCCTTTCTCCATCTGTTGAATGAAGGCATCAGCCTCTGCGATCTTAGCCGCATTTTTGATTTCATCGTCGCTTAGATCAACATTGCCAAAGGAGATATTGCTCTTCACTGTTCCTTTGAAGAGAAGACCCTTCTGAGGAACGTAGGAGATAAGAGAATGTAGTGTGCTTTGCTTAAGGTTTTTGATATTGACTCCATCGATAAGGACTTCACCGGAGTTGACATCATAGAGTCGATCCACTAGATTGACAATAGTAGTCTTTCCGCTTCCGGTTGCACCGATAAAAGCAATTGTTTCACCTTTCTTTGCGGAGAAGGAAATGTGCTCAATGACATTGCTTTCGGCACCAGGATAACAGAAACTGACGTCGTTGAAAGTGACCGTTCCTTCCTCTTTTCTCTCCTCTTCTGTTTCGGGATCGATGATAGAAGGCTTGGTATTAAGGACTTCAATGATACGTTTAGCACAGACGCTTGCTCTAGGAAGCATATAGAACATCATGAGAAGCATCATAAAGGACATGACGATCTGAGTGGATAACATCATGAATGATAAGAGTTCAGAATAGGTTAGTGTTTCAGCGGGCTCATTGATGAGATAGGCGCCAATCCAATAGACAGCAACTGAAATGCCATTCATGATAATGGTGATGTATGGACTCATAATAGCCATTGCATTACCAGTGAATAATTGTGTCTTTGTCAAAGTGTTGTTCGCTTTTTCAAACTTTTTTTCCTGATATTCCTCAGCGTTATAGGCATGAACGACACGGATACCGGAGAGATTCTCTCTTGTGATTCCGTTTAGCTTATCGATGAGTTTCTGCATCGATTTGAATTTCGGCATGACGAATACGAGAAGAAGAATCATACCGAGGACTAAAAGAACAACGCCTGCAATCGTAGGGAGCATCAGTTTCCAGGAAACAGCATTGATCTTCAAAATGGCCCAGATTGCAGTAATCGGTGCTTGGAAGAACATACGGAAGGAAAGCAGGATAGCAAACTGAACTTGCTGAACATCGTTTGTGGCTCTTGTGACAAGACTGGCAGTTGAAAACTTGTTGATCTCTGCTAAAGAGAAAGAAGAAATCTGTGTGTTCAATGCACTTCTCACGGATGTGGCAAGTCTGGATGCGATATAGGCAGAGATGACAGAGATGACAGTCTGCACGGCAATCATTCCGGTTGCGGAGAGTATCATCATGCCCGCATTCCACCAGATGTCTCCGACAGATGCATCACGGACTGACATGATCATTGTCGCAACAGAAGATGCGCTTTGACCATCTAAGGTCAGTGAACTAGTGAGACCATTGATGAATTGATCTGTGATCTGTTCCCAACTTAAGTTTCCGATTGATGCCTCGATGAGTGCGATTTTTGTCGGGTCTCCATTTGCAAAACTAGTAAAGAAACCAACTGGCTGCATATTGTGGTAGTTTAGGTAAGTGATAGCCTGCGTGATTCCTTTGATGTAGTCTGTCAAAGTCATCATACAATAGACTTGAAGTACAGCAAGTCCAAGTATGACAACGATGAGAAACCAGTCTCTCTTCTTCAAATAGCGTAGTAGTTTAATCATTGTTGTTGTCCTCCTTATCTGAATATTCAATGAAAGTCTCAATAAATTCTTTGGAAAGAGAAAGATATTCTTCAAACTTCTCTTTTCCCATTGTATCGATGACGTATCCGATCCTGTTTTCGAAATTGAGTTGTAGATCGCTGACAAGGGTATATCCCTTTTCTGTCAATGTGACAACAGTCTTTCGTCGGTCTGTGTCATCATCCTTTCTCAGGATGATTCCTTTGTTTTCCATGTTCTTCAAGGCATTTCCGATTCTTCCGGTTCCGACGTCCATTTTCTTGGATAATTCACCAGGAGTGAGTCCTTCTGGATGCTGTTTTAAAGCGCAAAGAATGCCGCCTTCTCCCCTTGATAAAGCAAAATGTGTATCTCTTTCAATATACATATTGATCTGCCTTGTCATATTGAATATCTGTTTGTAATAGTCTTCTCTTTTCACGTTTCACCTCACACCGTGAGATATTATATTACATTTATCTCACAATGAAAGATAATTTTTTTAAAATTTTAAAACAAACGAAAAAGGAAGCGTTTTACCGCTTCCTAATATTTGTATGATTACGCCTTTTTGCGGAAGATGTATTTTCTGTTTCGGATATGACGGATGATCTTTCCAAACAGAGTGAAGTAGACAAAGATCTCAAGACGGCCTAATATCATACCGATGATCTCAATCCATAAAATAGAGGCAATCGTTGAATTGTTTGTGATTCCGCAACCTAAGCCGACGGTGCCAAGACAGGATGAGAATTCGAAGAAGCAGTCCATCCATGTGAATGAAGCGCCTGTTCCATCTCCACGAGGAATATTGAGGGAAGTTGTGACACAGGATAACAAGGTGGTTCCTAATAATAAGAAGAAGAGATAAAGACCGATGAAGCTTTCTGCTTCTGTTATTTCC
The DNA here is from genome assembly GCA_963643715.1 of bacterium. Taxonomy (GTDB): domain Bacteria; phylum Bacillota_I; class Bacilli_A; order RFN20; family CAG-288; genus Enterosoma. The sequence goes on from CAVILQ010000018.1 coordinate 18,979, forward strand.
TCTTTCTCGACGCGAGACTTCGTTCCAAAACGGTAAATCGTCTGAACCTTTCTTCTTTCCGGTCCTACAATGCCTGTTCTGATTCTTGAGATTACGTCAATGCCAGCCAATGCGATTCTGTTCTGTTTGATAGCACCAGAGGTAGAACCGTTCTGCATACCGATGCTCATGCAGATACCGATCAGAATGAGAAGGTAGCTTGGAAATGCAACCATGGTTCCACTGACATAATTCTGTGTGGCCTGTACCGGTGTCAAAGTGGAAGGAAGTGTCGTATATCCATATATTCCATCACCGATGATATGTGCCTGATAGGAGTCGACTGCCTGGAAACCGCAAGTGGATAAGCCAGAGATGAGCTCGAATGTTCCGTATCGGAAACCGGCAGCGATATTTCCGCCATAGTATTGTGTCATACCGACAATCATAAATGGCCAGATGAAGACTAAAATAGCGAAGAAGACAATGAATTCAAAGTGGCGAAGCACTTTGAACTTTCCACGGAGAAGAGAATAGTGGATGAAGAAGTTTGTACCGCCTAATAGCATTAAGATCTCAGAAATGATTTCAACTGAGACACCTCTCCATGCACCGTTGATGCTGACTTCCTGTACAAGCGTATTGATGTTGTTGCTCTTGGTGGAGAATCCGCCAGTTGCAACTGCTGTCATAGCGTGCATGAATGCGTCATATGGAGCGACACCGACTGCAATATAGAGAACACCACCTAAGACAATGTATCCTAAATATAAAGAGAAGATAAGTCGAGCGGATTTAGCAAGGTTAGGAAGCAACTTATCGTTATGGCCTTCGAGCAAGTAGATGTTAAGACCGGATTTTTCACTGACCGCAGATGAGACAACAAGGACTAATCCGATACCACCGACTAGTTCAGTAAGAGCACGGTGGAAGAATAGCATATGAGAAGAGACGTCTGTTGTGCCATTTCCTAAATTGACAATTTCTTTATTCCAGTTGATGATGGAAAGACCGGTGGAAGTATAACCCGATGTGGATTCAAAGAAAGCCTGTGAGAATGTGTATCCGTAGAATAAATAGGGGAGGGAAGAAAAGAAAATGACAAGAATCCAGACACCGATCAGTAGGACAAGATCCTGGATGGCAGTCAGTTTTCCTTGCTTTCTTCTAAAGATAATCAAAGATAGCAATGCACCCAATCCAAAAGCGGAAGCTCCTGGTATGAGGAAAGCCCTGTACATTTCTCTTTCTTCGGGATAGAAGATGAGCATAAGAAGAGGAAGAAGGACGAGGACACCGGTAAAGAGTAAGAAGATTCCGAAGTAACCTAATATGAGAAGAGGCCCGGTTATTTCATCTTCATGGTCATCGATTGTCGGACCGGTGAAAATGATCGGCTTCTTTGGTTTGAGTTTTTTAGGCATTTTTATCCTCGCCTTTGATGAATTCAATCAGCTCTTCTTGGTTCTTCGGTGCGCTTGCGATGACAAGGGTGTCATTCACATTGATAGTCGTGTCACCTCTAGGAATGATGACTTCCGGATCACGGAAGATGCAAGTGATGTTTCCCGTCTTTGGAAGTCCCAAGCTTTTCAGGTCTTTTCCAACACACCAGAAAGAGTCCCTGATCTTGATTTCCGTGATGACAATCTTCTCTCCTTCCAAGGAGGAAGTCTTGAAAACGGATTCAATATCGCTCTCACCTTTGATTTTCTGGGTCAACAAGTAAGAGTCAGAAATAGCAACATCGATTCCCAAATGAGTGAAGATATCAACGTTGTTCGGATTGGAGACGGTGCAGATCGACTTCTTGATGTGGAAAAACTGCTTTGCCATTCTGCAAGTGACAAAGTTATCTACGTCATTGCTCTGAAGGGAGATGACCAAATCGAAGTTATTGACGTTTGCAATCTCGAAAGAGTAGTGCTTTGTCGGATCAGATTTGATGACCTCTAATCCGTAATGCTCGGATATCGTATCGGCAATCTTCTCATCATCGTTGATGACAACGATGTTATTGCCTCTTTTGTTGGCGAAGACAGAAAGAAGGTAGTCGGCCTGCTGCCTTCCACCGCATACTACAATATTCATTATTCATCTTCCTCCTGTGAACGGATAGCTTTATAGGCTTGAAGTGAGAGTGTGGATGTGGAGATGATGTTGATATTCTCATCGGTAATGATCTCGGCTTTCTTTTCATCACGGATTCTGACGATGATATAGGGGACATCATAATATTCAGCAATCATGCATGCCAAAAAGATGTTGGTGTTATCATCGCCTGTTGCAATGACAACTTCCTTAGCATCATCAATTTTCGCTTTTTTCAAGACACTTTGATCTGTGGCGTCTCCAACAACGGTATATCCGCTATAGCCGATATCAAGTTTTCTGAAGGATTCAGCGGTTAGATCAATGATGGAGGTGTAGATTCCGTTTTGAGAAGCATCGGAAGCAATTGAGGCTCCTAATCGGGAAGAACCTATGACCACAGTCATAGACTTTTTACGTGGTTTGATTGTTGCCTTTTTCATAAATACCCTCTTTCCTTGAGTATAGATTAAAATGATTAAGTAGAAGATAACGGATTGATTTTACCAAAAATGATTTATTTATGACAAGAAAGCGAAGAAGTAAGAATCAGTAGTTGTTCTTCGCCTTTAAGGCTTTAGCCATAAAGCGAGAGTCTTCTCTTTCTTTGATGGTCTCTCTTTTATCGTAGTTCTTTTTACCTTTTCCTAAAGCAATCTGAACCTTGCATTTGCCTTTTCTGATGTAGACACGCACAGGAAGAATGGAGTAGCCTTCTCTTTGGACAAGACCATCGAACTCATCAATCTGTTTTTTGTGTAAAAGCAGTTTCCTTGTTCGAGTCGGCTCATGAGAAAAGACACCGTTATTCTGGTACAAAGGAATATTCATGTTCAACAGAAAAGCTTCTCTGTTCTTGATGATGACATAACTGTCATCAAGAGAACAGTGGCCTAAGCGGAGCGCTTTGATTTCGGAACCCTTCAGTTCGATTCCGCATTCTGTGAATTCGGACAGAAAATAGTTGAAGGAAGCTTTCTTATTGGTGCAAAGAAGAATTTCGTCCGGAAAAGAATCTTTGCTTTTCGCCATGATTAATCCTCAGAGTTATTTCTTGCGGTTCCGTATCCGGTATGAGAGTTGCTACGTCTTGCAGGCTTCTTATCAAAGGATGAACGAGAATCTCTTCTAGAGAAATCTCTTCCTTTTCTGTCACCAGAGAATTTTTTGTCGGAGGAACGGGAATAACCATTTCCTCTACCAGAACCGAAACTGCCGCGAGTGGATGAACGTCTTTCTGATTTTCTGTCATCAGAATGGAAAGAACGTCTTTCGCCCTTATCGAAAGAGGAATGTCCTCTTGAACCTCTGTCAGAACGAGAGGAACGTCCTTCGCCATCTCTTCCTCTAGAAGAGAAAGAACGCTTTCCACCACGGTCAGAATGTCCACCGCGGAAAGAGGACTTTCCACCTCTTCTATCGGAACCTCTTCTAGAACCACGATCTTCTCTCGGTTTGGTAAAGCGGAGAAGCTTACGGTATTCTTCTTCGGAAACATCCATCAAGGCAAGAACTTCGATGACCTTGGCTTCATCATCCGGATACTTTGCAGCGATGGCGCGGATGATATCGACTTCCTTCCACTGCTCAGGGCTTGGACGGAAATCATCATCGGCTTTCTCGGCTCTCTTCTTGGCGATGTACTCTTCCTTATCATCCATATTGGACAAAGCGATATCGAGATTCTCTTCGCTTGTCATTTCATTGTTTTCATCATTCATATCATTATTATCTCTTTCTTTTATGTGGTCGTAGAATCTTGGTTTACCAGTCATCATCGGATATTCATCATCGACATATACCTTGATGCCGTTGAGGGATAGATCTTCTCTTTCTTTCTCGGAAAGGTCAAGAGCATACTGGTCATAGAACTCAGGAGTCGCAAAGTCAATCTCTCTCTTATCTGGATTGCTGGCAAGGACTTTGATGTCAATCGGTGTTCCTAAGGCAAAGGAGATATCAGTGTCTCTTCCAAGGACAGCGAAATCCTTTTCACTGTAGTGGAACATATCGCCATGCATGCAGTGGTAGGCTAAGAAGCCTTCGATTCCTAAATCGGTCTCGATGAACATGCCTCTTTGCACCATGCCAACGACTTTGCCGTGGAAGGTTTCACCGATATGCATCGACATGTATTTGGCAGATTCCAAATCATCGCTTTCACGCTGGATTTTATCTGCTCTCACTTCTTCTCTGGACATGATGACTCCCATATTATCCAAATGGTTGTAGATTTCATCATAATCGACAGGCTTTTTATCTATGAGATAGTCTTTGACAAGTCTGTGGATGATATCATCCGGATATCTACGGATAGGAGAAGTGAAGTGGCAGTAATCCAATTCAGCCAAACCGAAGTGGCCTAATTCTTCTGGGGTGTATCTGGCTTTTGCTAAAGCGCGGAGCAACATCATGGAGATGGAAGAACGGACTCCATCATCCTGGATGCTCTCCAAAAAGTCGTTGATTCTCGCACCAGAGAGGTTCTCAGTCTTCGGAAAGGCTTTGAGGAGTCTCAATCTTTTGAGAAAGTCGCGGAAGGTGGACAACTTGTCAGACGGCGGGAATTCGTGAACTCTATAAAGGACAGGGATTCCATTTTTCTTAAGTTCTTTGGCTACGGAGCAGTTGGCGATGACCATGAAATCTTCAATCATCTTTTCACTTTCACCTTGCTTCATCTTAATGACATCATTCGGCATTCCATCTTCGCCAAGATGAAATTTCAATTCAGTCGTTTCAAGGCTTAAAGAACCCTGCAAATGACGTCTTCTTCTAATTGCTTTGCTTGCTTCATGGAGGAGAAGAAGGGTATCCTTGATTTCTTTTGATAAATCAACTTCCTTGCCTTCGAAGAAGTCGTTCACTTGATTGTAGGTAAGTCTTCCGTGTGAACGGATGACACCTTTTTCAATCTTGGTTTCAAAGACGTTTCCTTGTCCATCAACTGACATCGTCACGGAGAGAACAAGTCTTTCCACATTTGGATTCAAGGAGCAGATGCCGTTAGAAAGCTCAAATGGAAGCATTGGAACGACTCTGTCTGCAACATAGATGGATGTTCCTCTTGAGACGGCTTCGTTGTCGAGAGGGTGTCCAGGTTTGACATAAGCGGTGACATCGGCGATATGAACTGTGACTTCATATCCGATACCAAAGCGCTTGATGGAGACGGCATCGTCAAAATCATGCGCGTCATCGCCATCGATTGTGATGACGCAATCATTTGTGAAATCGGTTCTTCCTTCTTTGTCTTCTTCTGAAACAGAGGTAGGAATGGATTTAGCTTCATCGAGAACGCCCTGTGGGAAACTCAATGGAGCACCTTGTTCAGCGATGATCATGGAAATGTCAGCGCCGACTTCGTTTCCTTTGACTAGAAGGTCTGTCACTTTGACAGTGATGGTGTTTCCTTTAAAGGATACAATCTCTCCTTCGACAAAGTCACCCTGATTGATTGTTCCTTTGATGCTATCATCGATGGAAGTGATGAGCACCTGTTTTCCACAGCTATCCAAATAGCTGACAGAAAGTTTTTCTTTTCCATCTCGATTGAGTGTATAGTAACCCTTTAAAGAGGTTGTCGGTTTGTAATATTCAGTGCAATGATAAACGCCGGTTTGGAATTCTCTTGCATATACCAAGTCATTTAAAAGCAACTGATCGGATTCATCACCTGAAATACGGTGTTCGATTCCGGACGGGATTTCTTTTAAAATGACAAAATTTCTGTTTTTGACGATGACCTGTGCTAAAAAGAGGTCTTCATCTTCGAGTCGGAAATAAATCTCATTTCTTTTTCCGACAATACCTCTATCCATAAGATGCACAAGAATCTCATCTAGTTCTTCCTTGTCGTGAGAGGTGTAGCACTCCGCCTTTTCCTGAAGTGCTTTTAAGCTTAGCTGTTTGCCTTTGAGCAGTTTTTCGATTTCAATTTCTTTCATGTTCTATCTCTCTTTTTTCAAAATTAAAGGGGCCTTTTCTTGGCCCCAGGTTAACCAATAGTTTACAAATAGTTTGCCAAGATGGCGGTGATAAAGAATGCAACCACAAGGATGGCGGTGATGATCGTCATGATCTTATCGGCGCCTCTCTCTTTGGTTCTGGTAAAGATGTTCATCTTGCTACCGCCCATGACGGCACTGGATGCGCCCTGTGATTTACCGGACTGAAGCAATACGATAATTATCATAATGAACGATAATACTAATAAAGCGATTTGTGCAGCTGTAGTCATTATAGGTCCTCAATTCAAAATAAATGCTTTTCACAAGCCTCTATATTATAAATATAGATATAGAAAATAACAAGAAATCTTTTTTATAGTGGGTGTCTAATTGGCATTTGTGAAAGAGGAAAAATATACATCTAGAGAAAAATTTAAAATTTTTAGCACTCTTTACTAATTAGTGCTAAAATAGATTAACCCAATGGAGGTATACAAAAATGAAAGAAGAAAAAAAGTTTCAAACAGAGAGCAAAGAACTGCTCAATTTAATGATTAATTCTATTTATTCCAATAAGGAAGTTTTTTTGCGTGAACTCGTATCCAATGCATCGGATGCTTTGGATAAGTACAAGCTTCTGATGCTTCAGTCTGAAGGAAAGTATCAGGCGAAAGACTATAAGATCAAGCTTGTCAGAAACAAAGATGAACGCTGGCTTGAGATTGTCGACAATGGCATCGGAATGGAGAAAGAGGACTTAGAAAAGAACCTTGGAACCATCGCTCGTTCTGGGACGAAAGAATTCCTTGAAAAATGCAAGGAACAAAAGGAAAAGAAAGAGGATGTCGATCTGATCGGACAGTTCGGTGTTGGTTTCTACAGCGCATTCATGGTCGCAAAGAAGATTGAGGTCTACACTCATTCATTGACTGACCATTATTATGTCTTCTCATCGGATGGTGTTGAGACCTATACGATAGAAGAGGTTGATAAGATTGATGAACTTGAGACTTCCGGAAGCGCAGTGCGCATTTATCTAAAGGATGATACAGAAGAAGAGAAGTATTCTGAATATCTTGAGGATTATGAATTGAGAAGCCTCATCAAGAAATATTCAGACTTCATCCGTTATCCGATAGAGATGGAAGTCACAAAGACTGTTCCTGATCTTGACGAAAATGGTAAAGCAATCGAAGGCAAGACACATGAGGAAAAGAGTGTGGAAACACTCAATTCCATGATTCCTCTTTGGAAGAAGAACAAGAAGGATGTGACCGAAGAGGAACTGGATAGTTTCTATGAATCTAGATTCAATGATTATGAAAAGCCCCTTTTGTCCATCAGCATTCATGCGGAAGGCACTTTTGAATACGATTCGTTGGTTTATATTCCCAGCCATGCACCATATGATCTTTATTCCCAGGATTATGAGAAAGGATTGGCTCTTTATGCCAAGGGCATCTTCATCACCGAGAAGAACAAAGAACTCATTCCTGACTATCTGAAATTTGTCAAAGGTGTTGTAGATAGCGAAGACCTTTCCTTGAATATCTCTCGTGAGATGCTTCAGAAATCACCTCTTTTAGGAAAGATTCAGAAAAATATCGAAAAGAAGGTGATCGATCGTTTGAAACAGTTAAAGAATGAAGATTATGATAAATATCAGAAATTCTTTGAAAACTATGGTACTTTCATCAAATACGGAATCTACACTTCCTATGGTGAGAAGAAGGATTTATTGTCTGAACTCTTGATTTACACCTCTTCTGAGCAAGATAAGAAGATATCTTTGAAAGAATATAAAGATGCGATGAAGGAAGGCCAGAAATATATCTACTATGCCACGGGAAAGACTATCGACAGCATCAAGCTTCTTCCTGAAATTCAGAAGTATCACAAACTCGGTTACGATGTCCTTTTAATGAATGAGAACATCGATGAGTTCACTCTCATGATGATGCATGATTATGATAAAGTTGAATTCAAGAACATAACCAGTCAGGATAAAGATGATATCAGTGAAGAGGACAAGAAAAAAATCACGGATTTGGAAACAGAGAACAGACGTTTCCTCGATGACATGAAGTCTTCTCTTCAGGATAAAGTCGATGAAGTCACATTCGCTCTTAACCTTGGTGACGCACCTGTATCTTTAACTACAAAGCAAGGATTGTCTTTGAACATGGAGAAGGTCTTAAACAGTGATCCTTCTAGACAAGGACGTGAAGATGAGAAAGTGAAAGCTGAGAAAGTCTTGGAAATCAATCCGGACCATCCGTTATTTGAAGCGATTAAATCCATCACGGATGAAAACGAAATCAAGAAACTCTCTACTGTGTTTTATGATGAGGCTATGATTTTGGAAGGATTTGAAATTGAAGACAAGAGTGCATTTGTCAAGAATTTGAACGAGTTGATGTTGAAAGCTTATCAGAATAAATAATAATATGAATAGATGTGAAAATAGCGCCTTATAACGACGCTATTTTCAATCGAGGGAGTTTTTCTATATGGATGAGAATAAAATCAAATTAGAAGAAGCAAAAGAAAAAGTCATCAAGAAAATTCCAGAGACAAGTGTCTCAAAAAGACAGCTTGAGCTTTTGAAAAAAAGATATGATGTCGATGAAAATAAAAGACTAGTCCGAGTCGCCCTTCGCTATGAGAAGGCAAGTGATGTCTTGCTGACGAATGTTGGCAAAAAGGATAGTCCGCAATTCAATCCGGATGTTATTGATAACATCAATAAGCTTGTCGAAAATATACCATTGAATTACAGGGCAGAAGTTCATTTTGAAATTTCAGACTATGAGGGCTATGATCCGAAAAATATCATGTTATCATTCAATGAAGCTTTGGAACTCAGACAGTATTCTGCAAGAAGAGGAAGAAAGAATAGGTGGCTCATCTCAACAATATTGGTTCTGATTGGAATTGTCTGCCTTTTCCTCCTTGCGACGGGCAAAGTAAACGGATGGTTTGGTCAAGGAATCAATTCTGAGATCATCACCGAAATCATCGATATCACTGGATGGGTCTTTGTCTGGGAGGCGGTATCATTGATGTTCTTGGAACCTACAGAACAGGCTACATTCACATTGAAGATGAGAGAAAAGATTGCTTTTATCTCTTTCAACACTGAATCGGGTGAAGAACTGAGAGAAGATGAAGAGAGCATCTTTGAAAACTGGCGCGATGAAGGTAAGATCAAGAATGTTGGTCGTGTCCTTTTATTAGGCTCTAGCGCCGCCTTTGTCGCTTTGGCTTTCTTCGCAATCTTCAATATGCTTTCATCTATTCCTGAAATGAAAGAACTGACTCCTGAAAATATTGTTGTTGTCTTGATATTTGCATTCATCACCATCGTCTTCCATCTGATTGCTGGACTTGGTGGATTTATGAAATACAGTGGTAAGAATAATTGGCTATCCCGTTCTGTTGGGCCGATTGCTATCATCATCTGTGTTTTGATGGTCATGAGCACCGCACTCTCATTTGTCGTAGATAACGTCAGCACAATTGTTTCTTCTATCTCTTCATTGATCATCAATATTTTCTATGTTTGCGGTTATTTTATCGATAGATATTCAAAATAGTTTAAAAATCTAGCATACGCCCATGAAAAATGGTATTGTATGATGAAATTCAAGGAGAACACAATGAAATTTACTGAAGAATTTAAGAAACTCATCAACAAAGTTTTTGAAGAAAATGATGCCGACTGCATTCAGATTACATTGGAAGAGGAAGAGAATCATGATATTTCCATCAATCTCGGACTCCTTTCTACAAAGGAGGTCACGGATGGAATCAAAGAGATCGACGGAATGAAGGTCCTTGCCGATGATGAAGTGTTGGAAGCTCTTGATGGAGCTGTCTTCAACGCCAACGATGATGGTGTCGTCATCGAATTGGAACACTGTGGATGCCATGATGAAGACTGTGACTGCCATCATCATGAACATGAAGGCGAATGCTGTGAAGATGATGACTGCTGCTGCAAAAAAGGCAACTAAGAAAATCAACTGAAAGTAGAAAGGGGCGCATCATAGCTTGGCTATGACACGCCCCTGTTTTATTTTGCCGGATTACTTCTGGTTGTATGTTTTCATGATGCCATCGACTAAGTTGTCGGGAACCTTTTCGTAATCTTCAAAGGTGATGTTGAAGAAGCCGGTTCCTTTGGTAATGGACTTGAGTTCGTTTGCATATTCCTGGATTTCGGCTTCCGGAACGACAGCAGTGATTTCGAGGTTGCCGTTTTGATTCTCTTCCGTGGACAAAATCTTACCTCTTCTCTTGCTTAAATCGGATAAAACAGAGCCTAAGTATTCGGAAGTGACATTGATAACCATTCTGTCATAGGGTTCTAATAGAATCGGTTTGCAGTTTTTGTATGCTTCGCGGAAGGCAAGGATGGCTGCGTTCTTGAACGCCATTTCATTTGAGTCGACGCTGTGCTGTTTGCCGTCGAGCAAGGTTGCTTTGACATGGATGACAGGTGCCTGAATCAGACCGCCGTGTTCAAGGGCTTCTAAGAAACCTTTTTCAACTGCAGGGAAATATCCCTTGTCGATATGACCGCCGAAGACAGTTGACTCAAATGAAGTTTCTTCACTTGGCTCGAAGGACATATTGACGACACCATAATATCCGCTGCCACCGGATTGCTTAATATAACGACCTTCGCTTTCTGCTTTGCATGTGATGGTTTCTTTATATACAATCTTAGGCTTTTCGGTAGTGAATTTGATTTTGTTGCTTTCTTTCACTTTATCTAAGATGTATGTCAAATGAGAGGAGGACAAGGAACCGATGATAATTTGATTCGTAATATTGTTTTTCTCGAAGACAATCGTAGGATCTTCAGCTTGAAGCTTCTCAACAGCCGGGAATAATTTATCGGAATCTGCTTTGGTATCCGGGTTGATGGCGCGGAAATAGGTTGCACTAGGATAGTGAATCGGCTTGAACATGATGTATGTGGAAGAATCGCAAAGACTATAGGACAAACGGATATCTTCCATCTTTGTGAATGCGCCGATATCACCCGCACCGATAGCATCTACTGGAGTCAGTTTTTCACCGCAGACAGAGAATAGTGCGCTGACTTTATACTTCTTGTCATTGTTTGGACAGTAGAGTTCCTGACCAAGACGCAATGTGCCAGAATTCACTTTGAAGATGGAAATCAAACCTTGATAAGGATTGTAGCTGTTTTTGAAGACACAAAGGGAAACCTTTGCGTCGGTCTCTGTTTTGATATGGAGTTCGTTTCCGTCCTTATCGGTTGCAGGGATTGGATGAAGATCACTAGGGCTAGGCAGATAATCGATGAACATATCCATCATTGTGTTGATGCCGATATCCTTGGTAGAAGAGCCGACAAGAATCGGGAATAGTTCACCGTTTAAGACGCCATGTCTCAAGCCGGCTTTGATTTCTTCGTTGCTTAAAGGCTCGCCTGAGAAGAATTTTTCAAGCAGTTCATCGCTTGTCGTTGCAACGACTTCCGCAAGACGATTGTGCAGTTCAAAGACTGTCTGTCTCTTTTCGACATAGATGACATCATCAACACAATCTTTTCCATTGTATTTTCTTGCTTTCATCTCAGGGATGTTGATGAAGCCATCGAATGAATCGACTTTACCAATCGGATAGGAGAACGGAACACAGTTCTTGCTTAGTTTCTCCTTGATATCTTCATAAAGTGCAGTGAAATTGATGTTCTCTTTATCCATCTTGTTGACGAAGATGAATATCGGAATATTTCTCTTCTTTAAGGTCTGGAAGTTTTTGATTGTTCCAATCTGAACGCCTTTTGAGGCATCGATAACAAGGACAGCGCCTTTGATAAGGCGAGTGACACTCAATGTCTCATAGATGAAGTCATCGTTTCCTGGAAGATCGATCAAATTGAATTTGTAATCCTTGTAGGTGACCGGGATGACAGAACTGGAAAGAGAACTGAGTTTCTTCTTTTCATCTGTGAGGTAGTCGGAAAGAGTATTTCCGTCTTCTACTGTTCCCTTCTTATTAGTCAGACCGCTTTTGAAAGCAATGGATTCAATGAGAGTGGTCTTACCGCTTCCCTGATGACCGACAACGGCAATGTTTCGAATCTTGTCTGGTGAATAAGTCATGATTGGTTCCTTTCGATGTAATCGCTTACATATTGATACAACTAGTATACATTATCTCGATTGAAAGTGTTAGATTTTTGATGAAATGTTTTTGCCATGGTATCCCAAAATGAACAAAAACCAAAAAAATATCGCATCAATACTTGTTTTTATTGCAATCTTTTTAAGTAAAAGTTTAAGATATTATTACCTTGTAAGGTTAGGAGGAAAATGTTATGGCTACAAAGAAGGAAACAACCGTTAAGAAAGAAGAAAAAGCAGAAGAGAAAAAAGTGGTCGTTGAGGAACCTAAGAAGGTTACCACTAATGCAAAGACCTATATTCTGACCAAGAGAAAAGAGGATGGAATGTGGGCACTGAAATATAGTGGCGGAGAAAAGGTCATCAAGCTTTTCAAAACTCAGAAAGAAGCTCTTGACTACACAAAAGAGAGAGCTGAGAACAACGACAGAGCTGTTTTGGTCCGTGCTTCCAAAGGCGCACACAAAGGAAAATTCCATACTGGCGTTCAGAAAAAGACTGACAAAAAGTCTGACCAGGAATAATCCCTGATTTTTTCCTTTTTGCATTTTGTAGTAATGTTTATCGCTTTGAAGTAGAAATGGAACAAGTGTCCACATCTATTTCAAGGCGATTTTTCGTTGCTTTTAATGATATGGAACCGGTAGAGAAAGACTGAAAAGGATACTTGTGACATCCTCTAAGACAAAAGTTTGAAATTTTAAAAAGTCACACGCGATAAATTTTCGTTGAAAATCACGGATACTACGATAAAGAAATGTAAAATTTGGCTTTGCTTTCTTTAAATATTTTTTCTTGAAATATATCTATATTTTATGTATATTTATATCGGCTATTCAATCTGCTTATTTGGAGGTTCATTCAATGAAAAACAATGAAATGAAAAACACTCCTGATTTTTCCGCTCCATATGAGATGAATTTCTCAAATGGTGACAATGGAAATAGGGGAAATCACAGAAATAATAGCAATTCTCAGCAGCCTGGCAACAAAGGTTATGTGAGACTCATCCTCATTGTCTGCTGCTTTATTGCTCTTGTTTCTGTCATGCTTTACTTCTTCGTTTTCCGCTCTTCGTCTAGCACTGTGACATACAGTGGATCAGACATTGTCTACAAGGTGGATTACGATAACGATGGCAATTACGACAATCTTTCCGACTTTGAGACAAGAGAGGAAACTAAGGGTAAGTCCTTAGGTGACTTCACAAAGGAAGAGGGAGCCCTTGCAAGCATTCTCTTACATCCTTCCTATGGTGCCCAAGATACGAACTCTCCTTATGCCAATCTCACTATGACGGTCATCGTTTCTAACCAGTCTGAGAAACAGTATTACCTCACTGGAAGCTACACATACGTGGATTCCGCAAACGCTCAGTCTGCAAAGAAATACACGTATCAGGCTTCTCTCTCGGAAGATGATTACAAAACGTATGTCTTGCCGATTGTCAGATATGTCAAAGTATTGAACAACAAAGGCGAACTTGCCCTTTACTACAGTGGAAAAGATGGCCATTACAACATCGGTGTTGAAAGCACTTCCACCATGTCCTCATGGCTAGTCCCTGTTATTCTTCTTGTCGTCGTCATTGTTGTTATGTACTTCTTCTATTCTAGAATGTCAAAGGGGGCCGGAGGCAGCGGTGCTAATCCGATGGCTGGCTTCGTCAACAATGTAGCAAGAAAGCAGAACGGAAGCAAAACCCGTTTCTCCGATGTTGCTGGATGCGATGAAGCAAAAGCAGAACTTGTGGAAATGGTTGATTATTTCCATGCCACAGATAAATACACAAGATTAGGAGCCAAGCTTCCTCATGGCGTTCTCTTAGTCGGGCCGCCTGGAACTGGTAAGACATTGTTAGCTAAGGCTGTTGCCGGTGAAGCGAATGTTCCGTTCTATTCGATATCCGGTTCTGACTTTGTTGAGATGTATGTCGGTGTCGGTGCTTCTAGAGTCCGTTCCTTGTTCAAAACGGCAAAGCAGAATGCTCCTTGCTTGATCTTCATAGATGAAATCGATGCAGTAGGCCGTCAAAGAGGCAGCGGTATCGGTGGCGGAAATGATGAACGTGAACAGACGTTGAACGAACTTCTCGTCGAAATGGATGGCTTTGAAGACAACAATGGCGTCATCGTAATGGCTGCTACAAATAGAAGTGATGTTCTTGATCCTGCATTGACACGTCCAGGAAGATTTGACCGCAGCATCACCGTTGACTTGCCTGACAAGGCGGGTAGATGCGCAATCTTGAAGGTTCATGCCAGAAATAAGAAAGTTGCAAATGATGTCAGCTTTGATAACATCGCTACTAGAACTGTTGGTTTCTCCGGTGCTGATCTTGCCAACATCATGAATGATGCCGCTATTCTAGCTGTTCGTGCCAATCGTACTGCGATTACAACTTCGGATATCGATGAGGCTATTGACCGTGCTATCTCAGGACCGGCCAAGAAATCGCATCTCGAACCGAATGAGAGAAAACAGGTCGCTTATCATGAGGCAGGACATGCTGTCATCGGCATCTTCTTGCCCTATTCTGATAAGGTCCAGAAAATCACTATCGTCCCTCGCGGAAGAACGGGTGGTCATGTTCTTATGACTCCAGAAAAAGACCGTTTCCTTATGACGAAGAATCAGCTTCTCGCTAGAATCACTGGCTACTTAGGCGGAAGAACAAGCGAAGAAATCTTCTTTGGAGATGTCTCAACAGGTGCTAGTAACGATATTGAGGTCGCTACGAATATCGCTAGAAGCATGGTTACAGAATATGGTATGTCAGATTTAGGACCTATCCAGTATGAAAAACCTGGAGGAAGCGTATTCTTAGGAAGAGACTACAATTCCACACAGGCTAACTATTCCACGCAGATTGCCTTTGAAATTGATAAAGCAATTCGCTCCATCGTTGAGGAATGCCATGTCAATGCAAGAAAACTTCTTGAAGAGCATCGTGACGATGTCACGCTCATTGCCGAGACCTTGATCAAAAATGAAACCATCACTGCTGATCAGATCGATTACCTTCTCAAGAATAGAAAACTTCCTGATGTTGATGAACACAAAATGAATCAGGAACATGAAGCAAAGAACCCTAACAATATTGTTCTCTATCCTGGATTTGGATACTTCTATGGCGAAGTAGATAAGATTCTTGAACAGAATCCTTCGAAAATCATGTTAGTTATCGCAACTGGTTCAGGAGTGGCTATCACCGATGAACAGTTCCGTGAAGCCTGTTCGAAGGCACAAGGTGATTCATCTCGCATTGGACTTCTGTTCTTAGAATATGCTGCTTCCATGAATATTTCCATGACAATTGAGTCGTTTGCCGAGCATATCGAAAGCTATGCTGGTGTCAATGTTGCACTTATTAAGACGGATGATGCGACGGTTCACATGCTGAAAGACAAATATCAGCCTGCTCAGCCACAGCCTAGAAAAGGTGTTGTCAACGAAATCATCCATACCAATAAGATTGATGATAACGATAAGCCAAAAGATAATGAGTAAAGGAGGAAAACATGGCTACGAAAAAATTTACAAAGCACGCCCAAAGAGTTCTCAACCATAATCCGAATGTCGTGAAGTGTACCGAGAGCAAAATCTCATTCACAGAAGAATTCGCTCTCAAAGTCGTCGATGCCTTAAAGGCAGGCGAAGATCCTTACAAGGTCTTCGAAGACAATGGAATGTCCCTTCGCATTCTTGGAAAGTCACGTGTCAATGGAATTATTGGCTTGTGGAAATCCAAATATGAGCTAGAAGACCTTCCGAGAAGACGTGTTGTCAAGGAGCCTGCCGCTCATGTTGAGACGGCCAAGGAGAGAAGACAGAAGAATCTCGAAATCGCTATCGCTGAAATAGAGAAACTTGTTCAGGATCCTTCTTCTTTAGAGCTTCCTGAAGGTGCATCGGATGAACTCGTTCATTTTGCTGCTATCAAGAAGGTGTATGATTCCAAGACTAAGGTCATCGTCAAGGATGTCATTGAACACTATGGCTACTCCTATATGAAGTACTATGCCTATCTGGAATCCTTGAAACCAAAGGATACCTTCGTCAACATCCTCAATCCTCACAACAAAAACAAATAATAATTATCCATATTGAAAGGAAAAACAAATGAATACCACAAATAATGTATTGATCAGCGTCGGCGCTATCGTTGGCATTGCAGTTGCTGCCGTTGTCGTTCTTCTTATCGTCTCCATCATTGCATGGTGGATCAAAAAGATGAACTATTTCCGCACACAGCAGGTCAAGATCAAAGAAGCTGCTTCCGGCATTGATGTCGCTTTGACAAAGAGATTTGATTTGCTCACAAAGCAGTTGGATATCTGCAAAGGATATGCCAAGCATGAGAATGAAACCCTTGTCGATGTCACAAAGATGCGTTCCAACTATCATGAAGGAACCGGTGATGTCAAGGCAATGAATGATTTCAATGCTCAGATGGATCAGATTTCCAAGAACATCAATATTGTCATTGAACGTTATCCTGAACTCAAAGCCGATAAGATGTTCGTCTCTCTTTCCAACAGCTGCCAGGACATCGAAGAACATTTACAGGCCAGCAGAAGACTCTACAATGCCGATGTCTCTGAATACAATCAGGCTATTGTCTCTTTCCCTGGCTCTATTGTTGCCAATAGCATCCACGCCACCGCTGCTGAGTTCTTCAAAGCTGATGAAGCAAAGCGTGAAGACGTCAAGATGGCTTTCTAATCCGAATAATCAAAATCGATTTCACAATGGCAGTGTAACAGCTGCCATTTTTGGAGGAAATATGAAAATATTGTCATTTGAGGACCAAGAGGCAAAAAGAATCGTGGAAGAAGGATATGTGTTGGCTCTTCCGACCGAGACTGTCTATGGAGTCGGTGTCAGATTCGATGATGAAACAGCTTATGAAAAACTCTGCAAGTCAAAGAATAGGAGGCCAGACAAGGCAATTGCAGTCATGTGTTCTCCTTCCTTCCCATTGGATGAGTATTTTGAAATATCAGATGGTGCAAAAAGGGTGATGGATCATTTTCTCCCTGGGCCACTGACATGTCTTGTGAAAGTTAAGGATAAAGCTCCTTATCAGACACATCTCGGAACAGGTATTGCTGGAATTCGTATCCCAGCAAAGAAAGACCTTCTATCGTTTTTGTCTTCTCTTCCGTTTGCAATGCAGGTGACTAGCGCGAACTTGTCTGGTGAACCGGCTACTGCAGAGTTTTCAGAAACATATAATACCTTTCATAATATAGAAGAGGTGAAAGGCATCATCAAAGGTGAGTGCCAAAGCGGTGTTCCGACAACAGTAGTGGATCTGACAAAAAATTCTCCTATCATCATCAGACAGGGAGAGATTACAAAAGAAGAGATCGAAAAAGTTTTCTATAATATTTAATAAGGAAAAGAAAAAATGAAAATTGCATTTGCTTGTGATCATGGCGGATATCCAGTCAAGGAAGCCATAATCAAGATGTTGAAAGAAGAAGGACATGAAGTCATTGACTGTGGAACCTACTCATTAGATTCCTGTAACTATCCAGAGTTTGCACATGCGTGTGCTGAAAAGGTAAAAAATAAGCAAGTGGATAAAGGAATTCTTGTCTGCAGTTCAGGAGAAGGTGTTATGATGGTTGCAAACAAAGTCAAAGGCATCCGCTGTGGAATCGGCTATAATGATGAAGTCAGTCATCTTATAGTAGAACATAACCATGCCAACATGATTGCCTTTGGTGCCAAGTTCATGAGTGAGGAAGATATTCTGAGAAGAATCCGAATCTTCCTAAAGGCGGAAAACGAACATGGAAGACACGATATTCGTGTTGAAATGATCGAAAAATTCGAAAATTTTGAAAAATAACTGGTTTTATATCGAACAGCATGGCTTATTGGCTATGCTGTTTTTTTAAATTTTAAACAGGAAATGATAATTTTAGTGAAACTTCTAAAAAAAGTTGTTGACACGGCAATAGGTGGGATGATATTATCTTACATGCGCCGAAAAAAAGC
>CAVILQ010000019.1:0-18448 GCA_963643715.1 bacterium
AGAATGAGGGTCCTTTTTTTCTAGTGGGATAATAGGTATTGTCATTTTGTCTTTTTCATTTTTTTCTTGCATTGTTCCAACTCAAGTATTATAATTTACAAGCACCGAAAATTAATGGATCTTTAGCTCAGTTGGTAGAGCAACTGACTCTTAATCAGTGGGCCAAGAGTTCGAGTCTCTTAAGATCCACCATCGTGCAACATCAAATCCTTGGGAAACCAAGGATTTTTTCTTTACAAAAAAATAGACAACCCGTTTCAATTGAATAAGGTTGCCTATTTATTTTTTATTTATCTTTCACGTTTTTTCTTATCGTTATAAACTTGCTCATCTTTTTCAGAGATATGTTCAAGTCCTGTATTGAACAAATCTTTGATGTGATTGTCTGTCAAAGTATATAAGACCTGTTTTCCTTGTCTATAGTAGGTGACGATATCATGCTTTCGAAGCACTGCCAACTGATGTGATACGCGAGATTGGGACATCTGCATAATCTCAGCGATATCATTTACACAAAGTTTGTTGTTGCTCAAAAGACAGATTAATGTCAGGCGTGTTTTATCTGCAAACAACGAATAAAACGATGACAACTTATCAAGTGTCATGTCAGAAAGGCTGTTTTCTTTAATCTGCTCGAGTTCTTTTTTGTTCTGTGTGTTATCCATATTGACTTATTATACCATTCTCAAACCAAACATTGTTCATTTTCCGAAATTTTGCGCGAAATAATATCTTTAAATTACTATATATATTATATATAATATATATGTTTGTATAAATACAATATTTTTAGGAGGATGTATTATGACAAAGAATGACTCAACAATTTTCATCAAGGGCGAATATGTCACTCTTGGTCAAATCCTCAAATTCCTTGATCTTGTTCAGACAGGTGGAGAAGAGAAAATTTTCCTCGCTGAGAACAATATCACATTCAACGGAGAAAAGGAGAATAGAAGAGGCAAAAAAATCAGACCTGGCGACACCATCACCATCAACGAAAAGAAGTATGAGATATGTTTGTCAAAAGAATAGTGCTTCATAACTTTCGTTGCTACACTGACCTAGATTGTTCTTTCCCGAAGGATAGGATTTATCTGACCGGTGATAATGGAACAGGAAAGACAAATGTCATCGAAGCTATCTATTTCCTCACTATCGGAAGAAGTTTCCGAAAATCAGGCAACGAGGATCTGATCAAGAAAGGCGAGGAGTCTGCATCCATTTATCTAGAGTATCATTCCACTAATGATAACTTAGATCACTCTCTATCCTGCCTCATCGGCAAAAACTATAAAGTGTTTGCAATCGATGGTGAAAAGATCAACTCCTTATCCAAAATGCTGAGAAAGCTTCTGGCTGTATATTACGAACCTTCTCTTGTATTCTTTTTCAAAGACGATCCTGAAACAAGAAGAAAGTTCCTAGATGAGACATTAAGTCAGCTTTCCCCTCAATATCTCTTCGCTATCGGAAGATACAAGAAACTATTGAAAGAGAGGAATACAGCTCTTTTACAGAATTACGACAACGATGTCATCGATGTTCTACGAAATGAATTGATCAACTTGTCCTATCGGATCGTGAAAGACAGAAATGATTTGATCAATCGATTGTCTAAGAGTGCAAATCAATATTATTCACTGCTATTCGATGACGGGAAATGTGATTTCTCACTCGAATACAAGACAAACTGCCCTTTAGAACCCAATCAAAAACAATATCAAGAATTGTCCTTGAAGAAATTTGAAGAGACAAAGTCCAATGAGGTTCTCCGCAAAAGCACTGCCATTGGCCCTCATAGAGACGATTTATTAGGTCTATTGAACAAGAACAGCTTAGCCGGATATGGAAGCCAAGGAGAGAACAGACTCGCTTCCTTAAGCCTAAAATTAGCTGTCCTAGATGAATATTCCAAAGTGTTAGGGGATATTCCCATCCTCTTATTGGATGATGTGACGTCTGACTTAGATGATAAGAGATGCAAAAGCCTGCTTTCCCTCATCAACAAAGAAGGCCAGCAGGTCTTCGTCACCGGTACGACAATCCGAGATGGATTCCATGATTATTCGATATTCAAGACAAACCACAACCAACAGATTCAGGAGGTAAAGACAAATGAATGATGAAAACAATGAAGCAGTCAATGAAAAAGAACTGCAACGCCAAAAAGAATTGGAAAAGCAGATGAAAAAGGTAGCTCAGGTCGCTAGCGATGAAAAACTCGGCGGTGACAGAAAGCCAGCAGAAAAAACTCAGGAAGAGAAACCAAAGGAAGAGAACTTCGAAGAGCAGCATGTCGAGCATATCGACATGAATACCGCCCAGGAAGAAGCTAAGATGAAGGCAAAAGACGACTACACCGGTGCTGACATCGAGATTCTTCAAGGCTTGGAAGCTGTTCGTCAGCGTCCTGGCATGTACATCGGTACAACCTCTAGCCGCGGTCTTCATCACCTTGTCAGAGAAGCCGTTGATAACGGTATCGATGAGGCAATGGCCGGATACTGTAAGCACATCAAGGTCACCATCCTTCCTGGAACGGATAAAAATCCAATCAACAGAGTCCGTATCGAAGATGATGGACGTGGTATCCCTTGTGATATCAATCCTACTTCGAAGATTTCAACTGTCGAAACGGTTTACACCATCCTTCACGCCGGCGGCAAATTCAA
This sequence comes from bacterium, assembly GCA_963643715.1. GTDB lineage: Bacteria > Bacillota_I > Bacilli_A > RFN20 > CAG-288 > Enterosoma. The sequence goes on from CAVILQ010000019.1 coordinate 2,676, forward strand.
TGACAAGACCGGATACAAGATTTCCGGTGGTCTTCATGGTATCGGTGTCAAAGCTGTCAACGCTTTATCTACCTACGTCGAAGTCACTGTCTATCGTGACAGCAAGATTCATAGAATTCGCTTCGAGAATGGTGGTCACACCATCGCTCCTGGACTTGAAGTCATTGGTGATTGTCCTGCCACTAAGACTGGAACCACTGTTGAATTCACACCCGACCCGTTGATTTTCAAAGAGACGACAACATTCGACTTCTCTACTATTTCCAACTACCTCAGACAGACCGCATACCTCACCCGTGGAATCGATATCACAATCGAGGATGTCAGAGATCCTGAGAATGTTCAGTCCGCTCATTATTGCTTCAATGACGGTATCACAGAATACATCCGCTTTATCAATGAATCAAAAGACAGAGTCTTTGAAGATATCCCCTATTGCAACGGCGCTTCCACGGTTCAGACCGGTGGATTGGATGTCAAACCGACAACCGTCATCGTCGAAGCCGCTTTCCAGCCAACAAAGTCCGGTATCTTCAACATGAATTCCTATTGCAACAACATCCGTACCAACGGTGGTGGAACTCATGAGGAAGGCTTCCGTCTTGCTGTCGGAAGAGAACTCAACAACTATTTCAGAACAAAGGGTTTCTTAAAAGATAACGATGAAAACTTCAGAAGTGATGACTGCTTAGAAGGACTTTCTGTCATCTTAAGCGTCAAGCACACCAATCCACAGTATGAAGGTCAGGTCAAGGACAAGCTCGGAAACGATGAAGTCCGTAAGATCACCTCATCCATTGTCGGTGACTATCTCAAAGAGTACTTGATGGAACATCCGAATGAAGGAAAAGCCTGGTTTAGCAGAGTTGAATCTGCTTATAAGGGAAGAAAAGCTGCCGAAAGAGCAAGAGCTGCCGCTCAAGGAAAACTCGGTGTTGGTGGAAGTCTTCCTGACAAATTGGTCGACTGCATCTCAAAAGATCCTAGCGAAAGAGAGCTCTTCATCGTCGAGGGTAATTCCGCAGGTGGTTCCGCTGTCCGTGGAAGAGACGCAAGAACACAGGCCATTTTGCCTTTAAGAGGTAAAATTCTTAACGTTGAGAAGGCTCAGGCCCAGAGAATTGAGAAGAATGCTGAAATCTACAACATGGTCACTGCTATCGGTGCAGGCCAGGGTGAGCAATTCGATGTCAGCAAAATCAAATATGACAAGGTCGTCATCATGACCGATGCTGATGTCGACGGAAGTCACATCCGTATTCTCCTTATGACATTCTTCTATCGTTTCATGAGACCCTTGGTCGAGACCGGACATCTTTACATCGCTCAGCCACCTCTCTATCGTCTCACTTATCAGGGACATCATTACTATGCTTTCAACGATGAAGAATTAGAAGGCATCAAATCTCATCTTCCGATGAATGCTAGATATGCATTGCAGCGTTACAAAGGTTTAGGCGAAATGGATCCTAGTCAGCTCAATGAGACGACTATGGATAAGAATCACCGCCGTATGCTTCAGGTCACCATCGAAGATCTTCAGGATGCCAATGACGCTTTGATCGACTTAATGGGTGAAAATGTCGAACCTCGTAAGGAATATATTTCTGCCAATGCGAAGTTCGTCAAGAACCTTGATATCTAAAGGAGGTAGACACAATGATTGAAGACGAAGAAAAGAAAATTGACGAAGAAACGGAAAATACCTCCACGGATTCTTCCGTAGATACCGAAGAAATTTCCGATAAGGAAGCTGCTGAAAAGAAGGGAGCTGGCATTGTCGGACTTCAGGAAGGCATCACTCCTGGTGTCACTCCAGATGAATTCGGTCCCGAAATCAAATCATCCTTCCTTGATTACGCTGTCTCTACACTGACTAGCCGTGCCATTCCGGATGCGCGAGATGGTATGAAGCCAGTTCAGAGAAGAATCATTTACGATATGTGGGAAATGGGCGTTACACCAGATAAGCCTTTTAAGAAATCCGCTCGTGTCGTCGGTGACGTCATGGGTAAATATCATCCTCATGGTGACTCCTCCATCTATATGGCTATGTGCCGTCTTGCCCAGGATTTCGCTATGCGATATACCTTGGTCCAAGGTCATGGTAACTTCGGTTCACCGGATGGCGATGAACCAGCTGCATCCCGTTATACAGAAGCCAGACTTTCCAAAATCGCTTTGGAGATGACACGTGATATCGATAAGGATACAGTTCCGTTCATCGATACTTACGACGCAGACGGAAAAGAACCGGTCGTTCTTCCTTCTCGTTTCCCAAACCTCCTCTGCAATGAATCCTCCGGTATTGCTGTCGGTATGGCCACCTCCATTCCTCCTCACAATCTCACTGAGACAATCAGTGCCATCCAGGCTTTGATCAAAGAGCCTGAAATGGATACGGCAGGACTGATGGAGATCATCAAAGGCCCTGATTTTCCTGGCGGTGGTATCATCTTGGGAAGAAAAGGCATCCGCGATTACTTTGAGACAGGACGCGGTTCTGTCAAAGTCCGTTCCAAATACTATACTGAAGAAAAAGCTGGTCATGTCGAGATTGTCTTTACTGAACTTCCTTACATGGTCAACAAGAGAGAACTCGCAAAGAAAATTGCAGATCTTGCTGACAACAAGACTATTGAAGGTATCGCAAGTGTTGCCGATTACACTTCCGATAAGATGGGCACTCACTTTGTCGTAATCTTAAAGAAAGGTGCAATTCCGGAATTAGTCTTGAATCACCTTTTCCGTTACACTGCACTACAGTCTTCTTTTGCCGTCAATATGCTCGCTCTTGATAATGGTACGCCTCGTGTTCTGAACATGAAGCAGGCCATGAAAATCTACATCGATCATCAGGAAACCATCATCACAAGAAGAACTCAGTACAATCTTGCTAAAGCACTTGCAAGAATTCACATCATCGATGCTATCTTAGCTGTCGCTGATGCAATCGATGAGACAGTTCATATCATCCGTTCTTCCAAGACGAGTGAAGAGGCAACACAGAGACTTACTGACAGATTCAACTTTGATGAAGTTCAGTGCAAAGCCATTCTTGATATGCCGTTAAGAAGACTTACCGGATTGGAACAGCAGAAATATCTCGATGAGAAGAGTGCGCTTGTCGCTGACACCAATCATTACAATGACATCCTTGCTAATAAGAGCACTTTAGAAAATGTTCTCATTGAGGAATTGGAAGTCATTAAGAACAAATACGGAGATGCAAGAAGAACTGAAATCTCCGATTACGATTATGATGAAAGCGATGAAGACCTCATTCCGAACAAAGAGATTCTCATCTTCCTTACAAAGGGTGGCTACATCAAGAGAGTCGATCCTAGTGAATTCCGCACTCAGAACAGAGGCGGTGTCGGTGTTCAGGGTATGAAGACCAAAGCCGATGATGACATCAAGATTCTCCGTCATTCCAGAACGAAGACAGACGTCCTCTTCTTCACGAACTTCGGACGTGTCTATCACTGCCGTGGTTATCAGATTCAGGAAGGAAATAGAACAAGCAAGGGTATCCCGATTGTCAACTTGCTTCGCTTAATGGATAAAGAAGAAGTTACTGCAATCATTTCCATGAATGATTACAGTGAAAATAGCTACTTATTCTTTGCAACAAAAGATGGTATTGTAAAGCGTTCCGAAGCCAAAGACTTTGAGAATATCAATGTCAATGGTAAGATCGCTATCAGTTTAAGAGAAGGCGATGAACTATTGGATGTCAGAGTCACAGATGGTAATGCTCTCATCTCCTTAGGTTCCAGTGAAGGCAAGGTCTGTACCTTCCATGAAAGCGATGTTCGCTGCATGGGTAGAACTGCAACTGGTGTCAAAGGCATTGAGCTTGCTGATGGCTGCAAAGTTGTCGGCCTTGTCACGTCCATCGATGGAAACAAGATTTTCTCCTTGTCCAACAACGGTTACGGTAAGATTACTGCCGGTGAGGAATATCGTATCACTTCCCGTGGCAGCAAGGGTGTCAGAACCATCCGTGAGACAGACAAGAACGGCGGTCTCTTTGTCATCAAGAACGTTAAAGGCGGAGAGGATGTCATCATTATCACCGATCATGGAACCACTATCCGTACCTCTTTAAGTCAAGTCAATGAAACCGGTCGTAACACTGTTGGTGTCAAGATCATCACTCTCAGAAACAACGAAAAGCTTTCTTCCATCTCTGTCCTTCCTTCCGATGATGAATTCGAAGCAAAAGACGAGGAAGTTGAAGAGAATACTACTACCACAAACACGGAAGATGATGCCTTGAAGGAGCTGCTCAAGAGAGCTGAAAAGCAAGGTGATGATGATTCCGGCGATGAAGAGTGATATTCATTGCACTTGCATACCTAATATAAAAGGTCTAAGATTTTAAAGTATCAAGGAGATATAAAACATGCTTGATGTTAAATACGTAATTGATCATTTAGATGAAGTAATTGAAAGACTTTCTACAAGAACAGGAGATTTCTCTTACTTAAGAGAACTTCCTAAATTGGATCAGAAGAGAAGAGATACCATTGTTAAGACAGAATCTTTAAAGGCTGAAAGAAATGCTCAATCAAAAGAGATTGGCAAACTCAAAGCCCAGCATAAAGATGAAGAAGCCAAAGCCTTACTCGACAAGATTTCTTTCGATAAGGAAGAGATGGCTCGTTTAGACAAGGAAAGAGAAGAGATTGAACTTGAGATCAAAGAGATGATGCTCAAGACTCCGAACATTCCGGACAAGTCCCTTCCTATCGGAACCGATGACAGTTTCAACAGAGTTGAGAAATACTGGTCTGAACCTACTAAGTTCAGCTTCAAGCCGAAGGCCCACTGGGAACTTGGTCAGTCCTTAGGCGGCTTTGATGTCGATAGAGCCGCTAAGGTAACAGGATCCCGTTTCACATTCTATATGGGTGCCTTTGCTAAATTGGAGAGATGCGTTGCCGCCTTCATGCTTGACACTCATGTGAAAAATGGATTCACTGAGGTTCTCCCTCCCTATTTGGTCAACACCGCTTCCTTAACAGGAACCGGTCAGCTTCCGAAGTTTGCTGATCAGGCCTATATGACCAACAACACCGGTGAAGAATATTGGTTGATTCCTACTGCTGAAGTCCCTGTCACCAACCTCTATAGAGATGAAATCTTATCCGCTGATGATCTTCCAAAGAGATTCTGCGCCTACTCCTCTTGCTTCCGTGCTGAAGCCGGAGCCGCAGGCAGAGACACAAGAGGCATCATCCGTCAGCATCAGTTCCAGAAGGTTGAAATGGTTAAGTTCTCTTTGCCAGAACACTCCTTCGAAGAGCTTGAGAGCATGGTCGAAGAAGCCGAAAGAATTCTCGAACTTCTCAAGCTTCCTTATAGAAGAGTCTGCCTTTCCACAGGAGATGTCGGATTCTCTGCCGCAAAATGCTTCGATGTCGAAGTTTGGATGCCTTCCTATAACGACTATGAAGAAACAGATGGTCTCTGGACTTCCAAGACGAACACATACAAGGAAATTTCCTCTTGTTCCAACGATACCGACTATCAGGCAAGACGTATGAATATCCGTTTCAAGAGAAGCAAAGATGCTAAGACTGAATATGTTCACACCTTGAACGGTTCTGGTCTTGCTGTTGGTAGAACTGTCGCTGCCATCATCGAAAACTATCAGAACGCAGATGGATCCATCACCGTTCCTGAAGTTCTCCGTCCTTACATGGGCTGTGACATCATCAAGTAATATCTGATCGAAAGACTGCACCGGTCACCCGGTGCAGTCTTTTTCTTTCCAGTATTCATTGAATGCGCTTTTCGATTGTCTTTTCTTCTAACCATTCTTTATAATACCTTGGTTTTAAATTATGAATATATTAAGAAAATTCAAAAAATTGTTTGATCCGATTGATCTGACGACTGGACACATCGGTAAATCGTTCACTCTGTTTTTGATTCCAATCATTCTAAGTCTCATCTTCCAGCAAGTCTATTCTCTTACCGATACGATTATCGTAGGACAAAACCTCAGTGTCAATGAGATAGCCGGTGTCAATGATGCTGTTCCAATCGCTTCATTAGTGTTGAACTTCAGCATTGGTTGTACTGCCGGATTTTCTCTTGTGTTATCAAGGTCAATTGGTGAGAAAAATCTAGAAAAGGCTAGAAAAAGTGTTTTCGTCCAACTCATATTGGCTGTCCTATTTTCTATCATTCTTACTATCATCGCTTACCTCATTCTAGATTTATTGCTGGCATGGGTGAAAATCACGCCAAGCGAGACAAACGAAAGCATGCAGCAGATTTATGAATCCGCAAAAGATTATCTGACAATTATCTTCATCGGCGGCATTCTGTCACAGATGCTATACAACATGGTCGGCGCTGTTTTACGTGCTTTAGGAGATAGCTTTACACCATTTCTGTTCCTTGTCTTATCCTGCATTCTGAATATTGGATTGGATATCCTCTTCATTGTTCCACTCAATATGGGTGTCAGCGGAAGCGCATGGGCAACCGTTCTTTCTCAGTCATTAGCAGCTATCGGTGCCTTTGTTTACGCCTTTATCCGTTATAAGGAACTTCGATTGAAGAAAGAGGATTTAAAGGTCAGTTGGTCATTTGTATATGAACATATCCGTTTAGGAATACCGTTAGGATTCCAGTGGTCTGTCATCTATGTCGGTGTCGTCATTATGTCGGCTTCAGTCATTCCATTCGATATGATCAACAATAACAGCATGGTAGCTGGCAATCCGGCTCAGGTTGGATATGGTGTCGCTAACAAATTATCCGGAATACTGATGGGTCTTTTATCTGCTGTCGGTACTGCTCTTCTCTCCTTCATATCTCAAAACAAAGGTGCTAAGCAATATGAGAGAATACGAAAAGGATTCTTCTTTGCTTGTAAGCTTAGCATTGTCCTTGCTTTATTTGCTATGGCAGTTGGTCTACTGCTTACCATAAACGGTGCTTATCAATACATCTTCCTATCCAAAAATACAATTTCAGACAAGTCTATCCAATTCGGAAACACCTACCTGTATATCGCATTGCCATTCTATATACCATTAGGATTCATCTATATAGGCAGAAATACAGTACAAGCCTTAGAAAAGCCTGTATTCCCTCTATTGAGCGGATTTATTGAACTATTATCGAGAACCCTTATCTGTACTTTCCTACCCGCTCTTGTCAATCATGGTGCAATCGATTTCTCTGCTTCATTAGCAAGTTACATCAGTGTCTGTTTTGCTGATCCAATCACCTGGATTCTATCTGCATTAGTCGTCATCATTCCTTCCTTCTATTACATCAATAAAATGAAAAAAGGCCTGTATCAGACTAAAGACACAAAATCATCTGACTAGATGCTCAGGTTCAAGACTCTGTCTTGGACCTGTTTTTCTTTTCATCCAATAGGATATAGACCAAATAGATGATACCGCCTATAAGTAGAAGAAGAGACCAGAACTGAGATGGTGATATCCCAGGAATAAAGTTTCCTCTATGGTCACCTCTTAAGAATTCAATCAGGAAACGGAAAACTCCATACGACATCATATAGATAGGGAATGTATAACGAGAACGATGTCGATAGGCTAGGTAGAATAATATGCCTGACAACAAAAGAAGAAAGATAGCTTCAAATAGATTAGTAGGCCAAACTTTTGTCGTTGTCGTCGTGAATTTGATACCAAAGATGGAATCTGTCTCTTTCCCATAACAGCAGCCATCTAAGAAACATCCGATTCTTCCTAAGCCATGAGCAAAAGGTACACAGGGTCCTGCAATTGTCATCAAAGGGGTAAGGAAAGGAGGATTCTTCTTTTTCAAGACAACAAAATAAAGAAGGAAAAACATTGTTGTTCCACCGATGAGTCCACCGAAGAATGTCATCGCCCAAGTCCATTTGTAATCTTTTCCTTTTTCAATCAGATCATATAGATTTTGGAAAAGAACAGCACATATGATGCCGACGATGCCACTGATTGTCAGTGCAATCTCCAAATTGGTAGAAACTCCTTTCTTCATTCCGATTCTCTTAAAATAGAGTTCAAGAAAAACGAAGTCGAGCAAAAAGCCTAATACGATTAAAATAGGATATATGTCAAAACCAATATCAGGAAGCATCTTTTTCTCTCCTTGTTCTAAAATAAACATACAAAATAAAGTAAGCAGCTGCAAGCACACCGAAAGCAACACTAAGGCATATGTAGGTTAGAGAATATTCAGTCATAGAATATAGGTTCGTAAATAGAATTTGATTGAATAGATTGAAAAGGAAATGTCCTATAATTGGAAGATAGATGTTTTCTAGTTTACATGCGAAATATCCTAAGATGATACCAAAGAAGAATGTATAAACAATTTGAAGTCCTGTTCCTAAGTAGTTTCCTGATGTGAAATTGATTACATGCATCAAGGAAAATGTTAACGCACTGAAGAATATCGTAAGATATGTCTTATATTTTTTCTTTTCAAACAAGGAAAAGAAAAAGAAGATAAGGAAGTAACGGAATATCATCTCTTCGACAATGACAGAGACTAATGACATGAAGATTGCCGCGAATAACAAACCTATATTAAGATTTGTCACTTTGGGAACTTGGTAAACATTCGCATAAATTAGATTGCTAAAGCAAGGTAGAATCAAAGGAATAATGAGAACAATATCAATTGCTTTCATATTCTTCAAATGACTTGTCTGATTCTTTTTTGTTTCGATTAGACAAAGGAAAAGAACAACGGATGTCAGTCCAGTCTTAATGAGCACTTGATACATTGGAATTGTCGTTATTTTAAAATAAGGAACAAATTGACACGCTAAATATAAACATAATAGATAAAGAACGGTTAAAAGGAGATTTCTATCTGTTTTCTTCATGCTTCAATTATACGACAACATATCTATATTTCACTCAAAAAGGCAATGCAGAACGTATTTGATTGACAAGTTCATATCTTTATCGTCTCATACCGCAGAACTTTTTTTAGATTGGTTCCCTGTGTTGCTTTCTTGATTATTTTCATTATGTACGTATTTATTCAGCTTACAATTTGAAGACTCATTCAAACATACAGCATCTATGGCACTGATATAGTATTCATGTGAAAGCAGAGGTATTTTTTCAGACCAAAAAAGCACCTTTTTACGGGTGCCTTATCATTATTAATCAACGTACTGAGCATAGATGTCAGAGACAGAACAATCGTGATTGATAGCTAAGATTGCGTTGCAGATGATATCCGCCAATGAGATGACTGTGATCGGTACATCCTTGTTATCAACGAATTTCGGAGCAAGAGGGATGGAATCAGTGACATAAAGTTTTTCAAAGACTTTGGCTGTTGTCAGTCTATCAAAGGCTGGATCAGAAAGGACTGGATGTGTGACTGCCATGAAAATCTTTCGAGCACCAGCATTTTTCAAAGCTGTTGCAGCAGCAATTGCACTACCTGCCGTATCGATCATATCATCGATGATGACACAGTCTTTTCCGTCAACACTTCCGATGATGTTCATGACTTCAGGCTGATATTTGTTGTTTCTTCTCTTATCGATGATAGCAAGAGGAGCATTGAGCTTCTCTGCGATTTTTCTGGCACGATTGACTCCGCCATGATCCGGAGAGACAACTACAGTATTGCTCTTATCGATATCATGATCGTTGAATAAAACATGACCGATTAGAGGGATAGCAGAGATATCGTCTTCCAAGCAAGAGAAGAATCCCTGAATCTGAGCAGCATGCAAATCGAATGTGATGACTCTATTGGCACCAGCAGTGACGAGAAGGTCAGCAACTAATTTAGAAGAAATCGGTTCTCTTGGTTTGGATTTTCTATCCTGTCTTGCATAACCGAAGTAAGGAATGATGACATTGATTTCTCCAGCGGATGCTCTTCTTAAGGCATCGATGAAGATGAGCAATTCCATCAATTTATCATTGACCGGCGGGCAAGTGGACTGAATGATGAATACCTGTTTTCCTCTGACCGTATCGATTGGACAGGCAAGGACTTCATTAGACGGGAATGTGGCAAGATGTACGGCAGCAAGTTTAGTATCAAGCTTCTTAGCAACGTTTTCGGCAAGTTCCGTATTGGCACTCAAAGCATAGACAACTGCATTCTTATCGAGCTTCATGTTGATCCTCCCAAAGCACGTCTACTAGTTTACAACAATTGAACAAAATTATTAAGATTGATTATGATGAAAATATGAAAATGCTTCTATTACCTTACATTTTCTTCCTGTTTTCGATGCGTTTCATCGTTCGGTTCGACGATTACATACACATTCTTACAGTCATCAAAGGAAGCAAAGATTGCGTTTTTCACTTTGTCTGCAACATCATCGCTCTCTTCTAATGTCATGTTCTTATCCTGTAGTAAATAGATATCAAGATAGAATTTCTCAGAGAAGATGCGGGAATGAATCAGCTTCACGTCTTCTTTTTTTACGACAGAATAAAGGACCTTCTTCACCTCTTCCATTTTCTCATTCGAGATAGCATGATCTGTGAGTTCCTTAGCGGCTGTCGTGAAAGTCTCAATGCCGATTACGATGACCATGATAGCGATTGGATATGTGAATAGAGAATCTAGGAAATTGTTCTTCGGAAGCCAGACATAGCCAAACAAGGCAAAGATTGCAGCGATGGATGAGAAAGCGTCCACAATCTGATGCCAGGCATCTGCTTTCATTGCTTTGGAGTGAGCTTTCTTTGCACCATACATCGTAATAAAGAACATGATTCCTTTTATGACAATGCTAGCGATGGCAAGAGAGAGGGAAACATACCACATCGAAGTGAAGGCAATGGTCTCTTCCGTTTCACTTCCCTTGATGATTTCAATCAGAGAGTGAGAGGATTCGACGATGATTTCGCCAGCTGTGACAAAGAGAATGACAGATAGGATCAAGGATGCGATGCTTGCCCATCTTTCATATCCGTAATTGTATTTGTTGTTTCTCTTTCTTGCTGCAATCCAGACTGAGATGACAGCAATAATGGTCGTTAATACGTCTCCGGTTCCATGAACGCCATCCGAAAAGACAGCGGAAGAGGAGACAAGTCTTCCTACTACAATCTTGGTGACACCTAATAACAGATTCAATATGACCGATATGATACCAATGATGGTCGCAATGCGGACGGGTTCCTTTTCTTTTTCTTCAATGCCTGCTTTTCTTTCTTCATTCATAGTAACTATCCTTTGGTACAACAAGGAGAAGAGTTCCATCCCGAACGGAGATTCTACCCTCTTTGGATATGAACTGATTTGAGATTCCAAGTGGAACATCAGAAGATAATTCTGCATCTTTCAATGTATACATGAAATTCTCAATATCGACTCCTTTGCTTAAGCCATTATAGCTAAAAACAGATAAGAATCCACTCTTTAACGGCTTAAAGCGGATACATGAATTGTGTATCATATGAACGACAATTTGATTGTTTTCTGAAAATAAATAGCCTTTTGCATTGTTTTTCACAAGATATGCAAGTACCTGGACATTGGCAATGGTATGGTCTATCTTTCCACCTAAGCATCCGTAAAATTCGAATGTATCATATCCAAGAGCGAGCAGTTCCTTGACCGCATATAGGACATCCGTATCATCTTTCATGACCGGTAAGACAATCATCTTCTTTGGATGAGAGATAGTTTCTTTATCCAATGTGTCAAAATCGCCGACAAAGAGATCCGGCTCTTTTCCCATCTTCAGAAATCCGGTATACCCGCCATCACATGCTACATAGCAATCCGCTTCTCTTTCGTTTAGAAAGGAGTAGTCATTCAATTTTAGTGCACCGACTATGACTGCCTTTTTCATTCTATCACCCCAGAAAGAACGATTCCGTTTTTCATCGCTTCCTCATAGACTTCTTTCTCTTTGTCTATTTTGTTAAGTTCCAAATAGATTTTCATCTCTCCTTCATATCCTTCTTTTCGTCCGGACATGGCTGCCTTTTTGTAATACTGAATCGCACCATCGATATCCTTATCGAAGAGGATACCGTAATGTTTGCACTTAGCCATTTCAAGATACGCTTCCGGATAACCATAGTCACAGCAAATACGGAGAGCGTTTCTAGCTTCGACTGGTTTATTCTCTTTCCATAACTGATAAAGATAGAAGCAACCATAATCACTTCCTTCCTTTACGGCTAAAAGGGCTTGCCTGATTGCATCTTTTTCAGTAAGTGAGAACAGTGTCTCTGTCTCATTGAAATAGCACTGAACCAAAAAGAGATGATTCTTTCCTTTGAAGGAGGAACTGTTCTCTAAAATCTGACCGATATCATACTTTTGTTCAGCAGTCGTAAAGATATCATTTGCTCTTTCGATAAGTTCAATGAGAAGTTCATCTCTCGTCAGTTTCTTTTCCATGGCTTTATCATAACATGAATAAAAAAAGAGAAACAAAGAAAAAGGCTGAAATCGTCTGATTTCAGCCTCAACGTTCAATTAGTTGGCTGTGATCGGCTGGAAGAGCTGGATGTTGTCCGGATTCTCATTCTTGACGAATACAGAGCGTGTCGGACCATTCAACGCGAATGTGATGGTATCGCTTCTCAAGGCTTTGACAGCATCGATGGCGTAATCGACATTGAAGTAGATTTCGAAGACTTCAACATTGTCTTCCATGACGATGGAACTGATGCGAAGTTTCTCTTCAGAGTTACCGTAGTTGGAACTCTTTGCCGTCAATGTGGCACCGCCTTCCTTGGAAAGAGTGAGCTTGACCTGAGAATTTCTGCTGTTATCAGCAGAGGAGATGATTTTGACACGGTCAGCAGAGGAGAGGAAGTCGGTTGTCGACATCTTGATGCAATAAGGATAAGAAGGAGGAATGAGGTTTGCAGTAGAGAGGAAGTCTCCATGAAGAAGACGAGTCGAAATCATGACATTGGAAGAGACAAAGAGTGCTCTTTGCTCATCAAGATAGATGGTGCATTCACCGGACTCTGAGATTCTAGTTGCCATATCCAAAGATTTGACAGGGCAAGTGAAGGTGAAGTTGACTTCCTGATTTTGTTCCGGAAGAGTGAGTGAAGCAAGACGGAAGCCATCAGTTGCGATGAAGGAGAGCTTACCCATCAATGCTTTGACATTGATTCCAGTATAAAGCTCATTGCCTTTTGTCGATACAGCATAGGATGTTGTATCGAAGAGTGTCTTAAGATCCTTCAAAGGAACAGTGAATCCGACTTTGCCTTCCGGAATGTTGAGATTGACATTCGGATATTCTTCTCCATCCTTTGTGACAAGGTTGAAGGTAGAAATATCATCAGAGATGTTTAGTAAGCCAGTATCGACCATATCGAGAGTGACGATTTCTCCGCCTAACTTGCTGATGATGTCTAAAAGCATTTTAGCAGGAGTCTGAATCAATCCCTTTTCCAAAGAGAGGATGACATCATTGCCTTTCTCATCTTTGAGTCCTTGTGATACTTTGGTGGAAATGGAACCATCACTGGCGATGATAGAGACACCATCATCGTTGACATCGATAAGATAATTCAAATATTGATTCTCAGCAGAACGGGAAGGAATTGCCTGAGAAGCATAGGTCAATAGCTTGAGAAGTTCTACTCTTTTTATGGTAAGTTTCATAATAGCTGAGTCCTTTCTAAATATATGTATATTATAAAATATATATATGTTTATAGGAAGAGAAATCCGTTTAGATTTTGTCTTTTCTTCGTTTTTGATAATGATAATTATTCTTACAAATAATAATACTAATAATAGTGGGTGTTATTAAGGTGGATAAGTCTCTGTTTTTGATTGCCTTTTTATTTTATTTTATCCGAATTTATCGATGATTATCGATGTTTTTGATTAATTTGAACAGTGAACTATGTTATCAACGTTGATAAGATTGCCCGTGGATAGTCTGTGAATGGATTTGGGATAACTGTCTCTTGTTGTGGATAAGGAAAAGGCTAGAAGGAATCGACTTGGACAGTCTTTTTCTTCTAGCCTTATGATTTTCATTCCTGAGCAAGTATTTTCTTGCTTAGTTTATCCATCGTCAATTTCATCTGAGCGTCGTTTTTGACGCTTTCCTGTATTTTTTGGACATTTGCCATGACGGTAGTATGGTCTTTTCCAAATGATTTACCGATTCCCTGATAGGTCATATTCAATAGTGTTCTTGCTAAGTACATCGCAATCTGTCTAGCTAAGGCTATCTGACCGATTCTGGATTTGCTTTTCAATTGGCTTTCTGTGATGGAATAGTAGTCTCCAACCTCACTGATGATGGTATCGATGGTGATCTTACCACTGTTTTCTTTTCTCTTCTCATCGACTTGGAAAACTGTCTTTGTGAATGCCATATCGATGACATCTGGATGCTTGCAGGTCGTGATAGCAAAGAGGAGTGTAGTGAAGGCTCCTTCTAATTCTCTGACGTTTTTCGAATAGTTCTGAGACAGATAATCTAATACTTCAGGATCAAACATCTTTTCATCGAGTCCTCTAACCTTGATTTTCATCTTTAAAATGTCGACAAGAGTATCTTTGTTTGGCGGTGTGATAGAGACGGTTAAGCCTCCTGCAAAACGAGTGACAAGACGGTCTGGAAGGTTCTTCAGCTCGCTAGGAGAACAGTCCGATGTGATGATGATCTGTCTATTATGGGAAATGAGGAAGTTGAAGATGTTGAAAAACATCGTCTGAGTTTCCTTTTTACCGGCTAAAAACTGAATATCGTCGATTAGCAGCATGTCAACAGTCGTGAAGAAGTCTCTTAACTCATCCGCTCTTTCACCACGTATATATTTGACATATTCATTGAGGAAGTCATCGCTTGTGATATAGAGGACTTTTGCTTCAGGATGACGGTTTTTGTACTCGTTTCCGATAGCTTGAATCAAATGAGTCTTACCAAGTCCAGATTTGGAATAGAGGAAAATAGGGTTGCTTGTACAGGGACTATTGATCGCATATAAAGCAGCTGCATAGGCACTTCTGTTATTCGGTCCTACGACAAAAGTATCGATAGAGAATTGAGGAAGAAGGCATGCATTCTTGAAGAAGGAGGATGTTGTCTTTTCGATGCTTTCCTGTCTTCTTGCATAGCTTCTTTTGTCTAAGATTTCTAGTTGAATATTATCGTTCTCAAGAAGGGAAGATAAGATGCTCTGAAGAGAGGTAAGACAGGTCGATTTGATGATGGTGGCAGTAGTGGAATCTTCACATAGGAAAGTAGCCTTGTCTCCTTGTATCGCCTTCAGTTGGAAGGAGCCATCAGAAAAAAGAGTATCAAATAATTTCGGATCAAGTGTATTGCTAAGGTTAGCCATGAGTTTATCGTTGATTTCATTTAGTTGGCGTTCTTTGTTTGTTTCGGGCATGTTGGGCTCCTTTATAAAGCGGTATGATTATAGGCTATTTTTCTACGATTAGAAAGAGAAATTTTACGATGAAAAAAGTTATCCACATTCTTTATATCGATAAATACAAATAGATTAGATAAGCACAAAACACTTATCCACCATTGTGGATTGTTGATAACTTGTTGATAACTCTATGGTGGATAACTAAAAATGTGGATATGTGGATAACTTCAGTGGATAATAGAAACTATCCACAATTGAATTTATCGAGAGTTAAGGGAAAATATAGACTTATCAACATAGTAAATAGCCATTATCCACATAGGGTTGATAAGCCTTATTTCAGTGGATAAATCGGTGGATAACTATGTGGATAACAAAATTTATCCATGTGGATTGAATTTCTTTAGCCACAATGAAAAAATGAAT
>CAVILQ010000019.1:18586-36861 GCA_963643715.1 bacterium
CTCTCTTTTCTGATTGATGAGGTTGATTTGATTCATCAGGTTTTGAGTAGGCAATAGGACGGGTTTCAATGTCTATACTTTTGATTTTAACAAGGTATGATATTGAGGTATGAAAAACAAAGTTAAACCAATCCTTGATAAACCAAATCGATTAGGATCTTATTGGCTAGCTGAATGGCCTTTATGTATTGCTATTACGATTTCGGGAATTCTCTATAACTGTGGAATGCTTGCCTTTCCGTTTTTTCAAGGTGTATTGATTGATGGCATAACCTCGAAGAACGAAGAAAATATTCTTCGCACCTCTCTTCTTTATGTTGCGACAGTCCTCTTTGTTCAGAGTGTAAGAAGTGTCAAAAGATATACAGTGAGACTTTTTGCCAATCGCATCTCTTCACTCATGAGATTCAACATCTATGATAACCTTCTTCACAAAGATGAAAAAGAATTAGAGAATGTTGCTGTATCTTCCCTTTTGACACGATGCTTCTCTGACTGTGACCAGTGTGTGGAAGGAATGCGAAAACTGACGACAGAAATCTTTGATACTGGTGTTCTGTTTTTGGTCTACATTGTTTATCTTTTCCTTTTCGATTATAAGATGACATTCTATGCTCTTATTCCCATCGTATTGAGCATTGCATTTGCCTTTCTTTTCAAGAAGAAGATCTTCACCTATTCTCAGGAGAGCAGAAAGAGCAATGCGAAGATGGTTGGTAAGACTTACGATATGTTTGATAATGCTCTTCTCTATCGAACGTATTCGAGAAATGATGACTTTCTGAAAGACTATGATAAGTCTCTTGCTGAATATCAGAAAGACAACTACAGAACATTGGCTTTATCGGATACAATGATTCCTATCTGTGACATGATTGCTTTGTTCGGTCTTGTCTTTGTCATCCATTTCGGAAGTGGTTATGTCATCAATCAGGACTCTCTTTTTGCTCCTCTTCCTTTTATGCAGCAAACTTGGACTATCGGTGCTCTTACGACTTATATTACAACCTTTGTCCTTCTTTCGACAAAGGCAAGTCATATAGCAAAACTCTTCTCTTCTATTGAAAAAGGATTGGCTAGTTGGAAGAGAATATCGACTGTCATAGAACCTATCTCGGATTTCAAAGAAAAAGAGGAAGTGAAAGGTTATAGTCTTGATATCTCTCATCTTGTTTTGAAGACAGATACAAGAACATTGATTGATGATCTGTCTTTGTCTCTTCACAAAGGAGAGATATTGGGTGTCACTGGAGAGATAGCTAGCGGTAAGTCTGCTTTTGGAAAAATATTCCTCTCTCATATTCCATATTCCGGAGAAGTGATTCTTTTCGATAAAGAGATGAGAGATTACACAAAAGAGGAAATCAAAGGAACGGTGGTCTATATGGGACACAGAAGTCAGCTTTTAACGATGTCGATCAAGGATAATGTTCTATATGGAAAAGAAGATGATATAAGAAAGTATCTGACTGAGGTATCCTTCGATAAAGATTTAGAAAGCATGAATGAGAAAGAAAACACTATCATCGGAAATGAAGGAGTTATTCTTTCCGGTGGTCAGCAGGAGAGAATCGCTTTAGCGAGAACATTGGCGCATAAGAAACCATTAATCGTGTTAGATGATCCTTTTGCCTCTGTCGATAAAATGACAGAAAAGGAAATCATCTCTCATATCAAAGAACTATTCAAGGATAGCATTGTCATACTCATTTCGCATCGACTTTCCATATTTCCAGAATTGGATCATGTTCTTGTTCTTCATGGGGATGGAACCTATTCATTGAATTCTCATGAAGTTTTGATGAAAGAGGACAAGACATATCAGCATCTTTATCTTCTTCAGGAGAAGGAATCAAAATGAAATACAGAATGAAAGATTTTCTGATTCCATTTGTCAAAGAACACTGGCTGATGGTGTTTGTTCTTTGCCTTTTGATGGCATTATGCTCTATCAGTGCTCTTCTTCCTTCCTATGCCTTGAAATATCTTATCGATGCTGTCATAACGAAGAAACTGAGTGGGGAAGAGGTGAATGATTTTACCTTCATATTTGCTGTCAGCTTCTTTGTTCTTTCTTATCTTTCTATCCGAGTCTTTACGATATTAGAAAACCTTGTCATCGATTCCTTCGGTCAGAAACTGATTCATTCACTCCGCTATGAGATGATTGAAAAGTCCACGAGGATGAAGTATTCCTATTTCACTCATCATGGAAAAGGAGAAATGACAAGCAAAATCACAGACGATGTCAATGCGATTGAAACTCTGTTTGCCAGTGGACTTGTAACATTGATTGTTTCTTTCTTCCAGGTCATTGGCATTTTAGTTTCTGTCTATGTATTTTCCTGGATGCTTGGATTGATTCTTACAGCTGTGATTCCTCTTATTTACATTGTGATACGTACCTTTCAGAAACAAATGCTGAAAAATCAGATCCGTAACAGAAAAGCAATCAATAAACTCAACAATCATCTTTCTGAGAGCGCAGAAAATATGCTGACCATTCATAACCTAGATGGTGAAAAATACAGAGAAAACGGATTTACATCCTTGTTAAAGGATAGTTTTGATTGCAGGAACAAATCTGCTATCTTTGATTCTACCTTCTCACCGATTGTACAGATGATCAAAGCTGTTCTGATTGTAGGCATTTCTTTGCTTGTCTTCTATCAGGAAGGAAAGAACAATGTCATGGCATTAGGCATTACAGTAGGTACTTTTGCAGCCTCTTTATCCTTGATCAGCGATGTCTTTGATCCGATTGAAAAGATTGGATTACAGCTTCAGGAAATGCAGGAGGGCATATCCGGTGTTAAGAGAGTGGAAGAATATATGTCGGAAGAAGAAATACCAGAAAAAGATGAGAACATCTTAGCTTCCTCGCTTCTTTCTAATGATGACATCATCCGAATTGAGAATATGACCTATCGCTATGATGATGGGGAAGAAGAGATTTTTTCTTCCTCAAATCTTGTTCTGAGGAAAAATGACAAGGTGACTATAGTTGGTAGAACAGGTGCTGGAAAGACAACCTTATTCCGACTTTTGATGGGAATTGTCGTTCCGACAGATGGACATATTCTGATTGGAAATAAAGATTCCTATCAGATTCCTGACAAAGAGAAAAGAAAAGTGTTTGGATACGTGGAGCAAAGTTTCTCTTCCATCGATGGAACCATCCTGGAACAGATTACATTAAAAGACACATCTATCACATTGGAACAAGTGAAAAAGAGCATGAAATCAGTCTTTCTTGATGATTATGTCGAGAAAGAGATCAAAGGCGGTTATCAGGCAAAATTCAAAGAGAGTCTCTTCTCAAGAGGGCAACTTCAGCTTTTATCCTTGGCTAGAGCGTTAGTCAATAATCCTGAAATCCTTCTTTTAGATGAAATCAGCGCGAATCTTGATGCCGAGACCGAACATAAAATACTAGAAGCCTTATCCTCAGCAAGTGCGTCTAGGACAGTCATATCTATCTCTCATCGTCTATCTGATCAGCTTGGATTCGATAAGACGATTGAAGTTGAAAACGGCAAGATGAAACTCAAAGGGGATGAGACTGGATAAAATTAGTTTTTCAACGAGGTAAGGGGAACGACATATACGCCGTCTTTTCTTTCGTAGGCGGCATTGGATAAGCCACATATGACAATCAGTTTCTGTTCTCCATTACCACCTTTTTGATAATCTTATTATTAATCTTGATTAAATTTATAGCAGCGTTTTCTATCTGATGGGCACCAAGCTTGATTTCGACTCCACACCAAGAACCATCCTCTAGTTCGATGACGGAATCAATTTCATTATTTTCGTAATCTTGGTAGTGGTATAGCTTTCCGTTGAAAGAATCAACATAGGTCAGAAGATCTCTTTCAACCAAGGATTCAAAAAGAAAACCTGCAAATTCCAAATTATTGATTAGTTTTTCTTTTGTCAGACTCAAAATTGCGCAAACTAAAGATGGGTCTACAAAATGTTTTTTCTCATTTTGTTTAACTCTAAGTGATGAATGCAAATTCGAAGCAAAAGGCGGAATGTTTTCAATTAAATATAGTCTATTCAAAATGCTTAGATAATCAGCAATCGTATCGACATTGATATCATCCATATCTAATGATTTGATGTCATCCTTTAACTTTTTGTTAGTACAGGTTGTTGCTTCGTTTCTGGCTAAAGAACGCAACAATAGTTCCATTTTGTGTCTGTCTCTTTTAATCTCGTCAGTCTTATCGATGTCTTCAGAGAGAACGGTGTTGATATATTCTCTTGCTATGATGTAGTTTTCGGGTAAATTGGAGCCGTAAAGACTAGGCCATCCGCCAGTCAAAATATATTGAAGAATATCTTCTAATTTTACTTCTCCGGTCATTATATTTGGTGCGGTGTTGTTGCAGATGTCTTTTAAGGAGATTCTTCCGTCAGAATGCCCCATTTCATATAAAGACATTGGGCGCATTCTAAGTTTTGCAATTCTTCCACATCCGGAATGTATATATTCACTTCGTTTGATGGTAGCTGAACCAGTGAGGATATACTTTCCTTTTACGTTGTCTTTGTCGACGTCGTTTCTGACTGCATCCCAAATAGATGGCACTTCTTGCCATTCGTCAATGAGATGAGGGAATTCTCCTGATAATGCCAATTCAGGATTCATCAATGCAATATTTTTGTTGTTGAAGTTTCCGTCTGAAGCGGCAAGCAAAAATTCACTGTTAGCCTTATTTTTCCCACACCAAGTTTTCCCACACCATTTCGGTCCTTCTATCAAAACGGAACCGAATAGTTTTAGGTACAAATCTAATTTGGAATCGATGATTCTTGGCTTATATCCCTTTATTTTCATGGCAAATCTCCTGCTTTGATTTCATGACAACCCGTGAGATTTGTCAATTGCAACCCGTATGATTCGGCGTTTTCAACCCGTATGATTCGGAAAATTATGGAACCACTCTTGTTACTAGGAATAAAAAATCCAGCATATGACAGTATTTCTACTGCATGATGCTGGATGATTTATTTAGATTGCGAAATCTGTGAAATAGCAGGAATATCCTTTTCTTTCAAAGATGTTAAGACAGTGCTCTAGATATCTCTTGTCTTTGCTGAGTGCAAAGCAGGCAGAACCTGTTCCTGACATTCCGCAAAGTCGGAGTTTCAAATCTTTCATCTCGTTGAGAAGGTCTTGAATCTGTGGAAGAGCTTTGATGGCTGGGTAGGACAAGACGTTGATCATATTCTTCTCTATCAGGTCTTCGTTTCCTTCTTTTAATCCGAGAATCAGTTCATCAATATTTGGATGCTGAATCTCATTCTGGTCATATAAGTCATAGGCTTCATAGACAGACTTTGTTGATAAGCCGACGTCGGGTTTGACGACTAAGACATAGTAATGGTCTTTGATGGTGATTGGAGTGAGTTTTTCACCGATTCCTTCTACACGGCAAGGCTTGTTGTGGATACAGAAGGGAACGTCACTGCCGACCTGTAAGGAGATATGGTCTTCAATGGTAGTGATGTCGTTTTCTTTTTCTTTGTTGTAATTATCGAGAGCTCGAATGACAGCGGCAGCATCAGCACTGCCTCCGCCAAGTCCAGCTTCGACTGGTATTCTTTTATGAATGAGAATTTGGAAAGCGCCGCTGATTCTCTTATTCTCCTTCATCAGGTTGAGTGCTTTGTAGGCAAGGTTGGATTCATCACAGATGATGGTAGGATCGTCACAGTATAAGTAGGTGTCATTTGCTCCATTTGTAGAGATTGGTGCAATTTCGATGGAGTCATGCAACTTAAGAGGAATGGTGACCATATCGATGGTGTGATACTGATCATCTCTTTTCTCTTTGACGTCTATGGCTAGATTGATTTTGGCTAACGCCCTAACAATGATAGTGTTCATGATTATCTTTCTGTTTTTCGCCTAACTATTATAGTAGGTTAGTTTTCATGATTAAAGAAATACTTGATATTTTGCTATTCGTTTCTGTCTTTTGTGTTTCCTATTGCCTGTCAATCGGATAGAATAATATTCGAAGGCGAGGAAAACGTTATGAAAGATGGGAAAACGAATAGAATCGGTGTCAGGATGTGGATGTTTATCATTCTAGTTGGGTTAGTAGGACAATTAGCATGGGCGATTGAGAACATGTATCTCAATACCTATATTACCTACATCAACTTCTCTGCTCCACTTAATGAGAGATTTGATTATTCACTCTATATTGCTGTTACGACAGCGGCTAGTGCAGTTGTCGCAACATTGACAACGATATTCATGGGGGCACTGACAGATAAGATAGGACATAAGAAATATTTCATCTCAATCGGATATGTTCTCTGGGGTATTGCAACGGCCTCATTTGGTCTCTTCAACGTGAATTCGAAAAATGAAATGATACCTGTTGCCATGGTTTCATCGGTTGCAGCTATCATGGTGATTGTCATTGACTGTGTCATGACATTCTTCGGTTCTACTGCTAATGATGCATCATTCAATTCCTATATCACGAAGAATATCAAAGATGAAAATAAAGGAAAAACAGAAGGTGTATTATCTGTTCTTCCTTTAATTGCAATGCTGATTATATTTGTTCTTTTGAATGGATTGACAACGGATTCCACAAAAGGTGCAAACGATGCAAGATGGGATTTGTTCTTCTATCTTGTTGGTGGAGTTGTTATCTTTATGGGTATCGTTTCTTTCTTTTTGATTCCAAAGGAAACAGAAGAGAAAAATAGCAGTGGTTATGTTAAGTTGCTGATTGTTGGATTCAAGAAGGAAACCATCAAGAACAATTCAAAACTATATCTCATTCTATTAATCTATTTTGTCTATGCTACAGCTTGTCAGGTCTTCTTTCCTTATCTGATGGTCTATATGGAGAAGACTTGTGGAATTGCAAATACGGGAGATGGTTTCTTGACTCCTTTTGCTATCGTTATGGCTGTTAGTCTATTGGTGGGTTCATTGTTATCTGTGATATTCGGCTTTATGGCTGATAAGTTTGGTAAGGATAAAATGATCCTTCCTTCTTTTATTGTCTTTGCTATCGGTATGCTATTGATGTTTTTCATTCCGAAAGTATCAGGTTCTAAGACTGTTTATGCTGCTTTCAGCGGCCTTATCATGATCTTAGGATATGTCTCTGTCCCTACGATACTCAATGCTCTTGTCCGTAATTATATTCCAAAAGGAGAAGAAGGAATCTTCATGGGTGTCCGTATGCTCTTTGTCGTAGCTCTTCCTATGTGTATTGGTCCATTCATCGGTGATGCATTGAATCGTAATTTAGGAAGCGAAGTTCCTTCCTCTACATTTGATGGTGTCATGGATACGGTTCCTAGTGAATACGGCTATCTTGTTGGATTAGGTATTTTGCTTCTAAGTCTGATTCCTATCTATTTCTATATGAAAAAGGAGAAACTTGAACATGAAGGCAATTAAAAAACAAAGTGGAAAAAATAGGGGCTATCTGTTCAAAGGGGAACAAAAATACTTAGATGATATTCCATTAGCCGAGTATCCTCGACCACAATGGAAAAGAGACTCCTATCAGTGCCTGAATGGATTATGGGACTTTACTGTCTCCAAGAAAGATTCATTGCCTGCTTCTTATGATAAGAAGATCATGGTTCCTTTTCCTGTGGAAGCCTATGATAGCAGAGTGAACATCTTACCAGAACCGGATGATATTCTTTATTACCACAAAGTCATCATATTGGATGATGATTTTGTAAAGGATACTATCATTCTTCATTTCGATGGCGTTGACCAGGATGCCACTATCTATGTAGACAATAAGGAAGTCTATCATCATATCGGTATGACGGAAGCCTTTCATATCGAACTTCCTTCTACTACTCCAAAAAGATTTGATCTTGTTGTCAAAGTGAAAGACTATAGTGATGAGACGTATCATTCTAGAGGAAAACAGGCTTTAAGACCAATCTATTGGTCCTATACTACGACAACAGGAATCTATAAAACAGTATGGATGGAATCAGTGAATTCTAATCCAATCACCAATGCAGTGTTTACTCCTGATTTTGATAATAAGGGTGTCAGAGTCAAGGTGTTTTCAAAAAATCCTTCCCTTATCACGATGAAATGGAAAGACAAGATTTATCAACTGAATTCAGGTGAAGAGAAGCTGTTCCATTTTGGAAATCTCAGATATTGGTCCATGGATGATCCATATCTATATGACGTGATTTTAGAAAATGATTCTGACTTTGTCCGAACTTATTTTGCAATACGAAAAGTTGAAATCAAAGAGGACAAAGGAAGAAAGAAACTGTATTTGAATGATAAGCCTTTGTTCTTATCCGGACTTCTTGATCAAGGATATTATGGGTACGATAACCTTACTCCAAGGACGTATCAGGAATTAGAGAAAGATATTCTGCTTACAAAGGAACTTGGATTTAACTGCCTTCGTGTCCATATCAAGGTTGAATCGGATATGTTCTATTATTTAGCGGATAAACTTGGTATCTATCTGATACAGGATTATCCATGCGGTGGTGAAAGATACAAGCTTATTCATGTTGGTGCACCTCGCATTCTTTCCTTTATGAATAAGGAAAAGCATGTTACCTATAAATGGTTAGGAAGAGAAAATGAAGAAGGAAGGAAAGAATTTGAAAAAGAATGCCTCTATTATCTAGAACACTTCCATAATCATCCATCTGTTTTGATTCATACAATATTCAATGAAGGATGGGGAGAATTTGACCCATCTATGATTTACGATAAATTAAAAGAAAAGGAATCTAATGTACTGTTCGATACAGCCTCTGGCTGGTATGAAGCAGATAAATCCGATTTCTTCTCTGTTCATACTTACTCATTCCCGAAGATGAAGAGAAAGAATCGCTTCAATCGATGCTTTATTATCTCGGAAGCAGGCGGTGTGTCTTTGAAGTTCGGAAATAGTCCCTATCGTAAATTCACAGGACATGGAAAAGCGAAGACACAGAAACAACTGATGAAGAAGATAACGAAATTATATGATAAGAAACTGCTCCCTCAGATTTCCAAATGGGGATTATCCGGCATCATCTACACTCAGTTTGCAGATGTTGAGACAGAATATAACGGATTATATGATCTGACTAGAGAACACTGTAAAGTCGATAAAGAGGAGATGAGAGCCATCAATCAGCGCTTATACGATAAATATCAATCGGAATGAGTTGATGAGACGGAATGTCAAGAAATAGTGAAAATTAAGGGAATGTGTCAATAAATTCATGAAAATTAGATGAAAATTACTAATTTTGACAGTTTTTCAGTGACTCAAAAACAAAGAAAAATAAAATTTAGCACTTACCACTTGAAATTGCTAAAATTGGACTTATAATAATCGTGTCGACAGAAATAAAATAAATATCGGAGGTCATAAAAATGATTAAACCATTGAGAGATTATGTCGTATTAGAGAAGATTCCAGAAGAGAAGAAAGTTGGTAGCATCATCATTGCTACAACTCATGAAAATGAATCTGCTCTTGCCGTTGTCGTTGCAGTCGGTCCTGGCTATGTTGACAAAGATGGTCACGAAGTCAAGGTTGAAGCTCATGTTGGAGACAAGGTCATCTATAAGAAGTATTCCACAACTGACTATGAAGAGAATGGTAAGAAGATGATGTTGATCAAGGATCAGGATATCCTTGCTGTTGTTGACTAATCAATAGGAGAAATTTGAATTATGGCAAAGAAAATCACATACGGAAAAGAAGCAAGAGACAATATGCTCAAGGGTGTTGATACCCTTGCCGATACTGTCAAACTCACATTAGGACCTAAGGGTAGAAATGTCGCCTTGGATAAAGGTTATGGTTCACCTATCATTGTCAATGATGGTGTTTCCATCGCTCGTGAAATCGAACTTGCTGATAAGGAACAGAATGCAGGCGCTAAGCTTGTCTATGAAGTCGCTAACAAGACCAATGATGTCGCTGGCGATGGTACAACCACTGCTACCGTTCTTGCTCAGGCAATGATCCACAACGGTTTCAATGCAGTTGATAAGGGAGCCAATCCTGTCCTTGTCCGCTCTGGCATCGATAAGGCAGCTAAGGCAGTTTCCAATATGCTTCTTGATACATCCAAGAAGATCACAACTAGCGCAGACATCGCTTCTGTAGCATCCATCTCTGCTGGTGATGCCGAAATCGGTAACACAATTGCAGAGGCTATGGATAAGGTCGGAAAAGATGGTGTCATCACTGTTGAAGAAGGTAAAGGCTTCGATACCACTTTGGATGTTGTTCAGGGTATGCAGTTCGATAAGGGATATGTTTCCCCTTATATGGTAACGGATAATGAGAAGATGGTTGCTGAACTCGACAATGCATTCATCATGGTTACAGATCAGAAGGTCAGCAATATTCAGGATATCCTTCCTATGCTTCAGGCTGTTGTTGAAAGCCACAGACCGTTGCTTATCATCGCTGATGATATCGACAATGAAGTCTCTTCCACTTTGATCATTAACAAACTTAGAGGAACCTTCAATGTTGTTGCTGTCAAGGCTCCTGAATTCGGTGACAACCAGAAGAACATCCTCCAGGATATTGCTATCATGACTGGTGCTAACTTCTATTCCAAGGATCTCAGCATGAATCTCAAGGATATTTCTATCAATGATTTAGGTTCTGCTAAGAAGGTCAAGGTTACCAAGGACAATACAACAATTGTCGACGGTGCCGGTGATGCTGCTTCTGTCACAGACCGTGTCAATGAATTGAAGGCACAGGCTGAACAGACCAAGTCTGATTATGATAAGAAGAATCTCCAGAAGAGAATTGCAAAGCTCTCTGCTGGTGTCGCTGTCATCCGTGTCGGTGCTTTGACCGAGACTGAGATGAAGGATAAGAAACTCCGTCTTGAAGATGCTATCAATGCAACTTCTGCTGCAGTCCAGGAAGGTGTTGTCGCTGGTGGCGGTATTGCTCTTATGAATGTTTACAAGGCCTTAAAGGGCAACCTTAAGGATGAGAATCCGGATGTTCAGAAGGGTATCGATGTTGTTCTCAATTCTCTTACTGCTCCGCTTTACCAGATGTCTGTCAATGCTGGATTCGATGGCGATGATGTCATCGACGAATCCAAGATGAGAAGTGATTCTCTTGGCTTTGACTCCAAGACTGGCAAGTGGGTTGATATGGTTGAATCTGGTATCATCGATCCGACTAAGGTCACAAGAACCGCTGTCATCAACGCCGCTTCTATCTCTGCATTGTTCATCACAACCGAAGCTGTTGTCACAGAGCTTCCGAAGCCGACTGCTGCTCCTGCCGCTAACGCCAATGACGGCATGGATTACTAATCGTTAGAAATCAAATTGGAGGATAGGTAATTACCTATCCTCTTTTTATGGTTTTTACAAATTTCAACGAGTGTTTTTCATTGATCATTTCTATGAAAAAAAACGATATTCTCACGCCATTTTCTTGTTATATAGGTATAATGAAAGCGTGTTCGTTTTCTTATGAAAGGAGCCGAAAATATGAAAAAGAAAGTATTTGTTTTGACTAATCTAATGTTCCTTGTTCTTGCCGGCTGTGGAAAGAACAGTGAGAGTACATCTACTGATAAACCTAGCACGGAGAAAAAGACGGAAAGTTCATCGTCTAAGACAACTGAAACCCCAAAACCGGAAACGGTTAAGAACAAGAGTAAAGGTGCAACCTTCAACTCGGATATCAATCTCTCGTTCTTGGTCGCTGACTTGAATTCTACTATCAAAGATTTACCTGTTGATGTAAATTATGCTGTCAACAGCGATGGATTGTTGAACCTTGAGGGTGGAAATACGGCTGTTGAGTTTAAAGCGGATGTGACAAAAGCCAACGCTTATCAGGATAGTGATGGAAACACAGTGTCTTCTACTGATGCTGCCATCAATAATATGGAAGGTGTCAAAGCTTTGCTCACTGTTCCACAGTCTTTTAGTACAATCACTTCCTTGTTATCCGTTCCGCTTTCGGATGTTATCCCTGCTCAGTACAAGGCATTAGGATATGCTTTTACGGAGATGATGGAAACCATTCCGGAAAAGACGGATTCCAATGAGACAGCTAGAGCAAACGCTTTGAAAGCATTAGGAAGTGAGAACTTCTCTTTCTATCTCAACCAGTCTGGAGTCAGCGGTTCAGAAACTCACGGGACAGGTGATGATGCCAAGGTCAGAACTTATAAAGAGTATGAGTTTACCGATACCGGTGAAAGTTCAAAAATTAAGGAGATTACAGAAATCATCTCTATCCTTCAGGAATTAGAAATCTCTGAACTTCAGAAGTTAGATTACATGTCTTTGCTGACTCAGATTGCAAACGGAGACATTATCTCGGATGAGACAAATGAAACCATCAAGGAAAAATACGCTTTGATCAAGAAATATGCTGATATCCTTGTCGGCGGTGCCAATATCGAAAAGTATGGTACAACCTATGATGATGGAACTGCAGACGCTGGATTCAAACTCTATCTGAATGAATACGGATTAGGTCAGTTGGATAAGGCATTCCAGGATTCTCTTAGTGATATTGCTAGCAAATCCTCCATCCTCAGTTCTATGATTTCTCAGATCAAGTTTACGGATTTCACCTTTGGTCTGGAATTTTATAAGGGTAGTGATCAGTATACCCACTTCGGTGGAATCTATCTCAACTTTGCCTTTGATATGGGTGATACAGAAGATGGTGGAAAAAAGAATAATATCACTTTGGATCTCAAGATGAATCGTGATAGCGGTGAAAGCATTGCTTCCGACTATTTCAATGCCTTGGAGACAAAGAACGAACACTATCAGCAAGTGAAGGAAGAGTTCAAATCATATTATGAAAAGATAGGGAAGGCAGTATCCTATTATGATGGTGATTTCACAGCTTCCAGTCTGGATATCTCTGAAGAAAATGGTAAGAATCTTGACGCTGCCGTTGTCCTTTACGATACTTTGAGTGATGACTGCAAATTCATGATGACAGACGCTATTAAGAAGGATGAGATCAAGACAAAATACAATGAGGCCAGAGAAAAACTTCAGAAAGCAATCACCGCTTATGGATTGCTCTATAAGGCAGAGACAATCAAGGGTTCTCATTCTCTAAGTTCTGTTTCTACTGCATTCTCCTCGGTTTCGGATTACAAGAACTGGAATCAGGCGTTTGTAGAACTGGATTCTTCTACTTATAACAATGTTTTGAAGGTTGAAACAGATACATTGAATTCATTATCCGATTCGATTCAATCGTATGCAGATGCTATCAATTCATTGAAGAGCGATGCGACAGATAGTGAAATCAAGAAGGTATTATCCACTTCATTGACCTCGCTTAGAAATGAAGTGAAGGATTATAAGCCTAGCACTGTCTTTGGTATTCCGACTGCCGCGAAATATCAGGATAAGCTATTCCTCACGGATGAACTGAAAGAAAAGAAGAATACTCTTCTTGATGAATCAGAAGGAAGCAAATTCTATACGATTGATCGCGCCAATCAGGATTATTTCATCAATCACTTGAATTCTATTGTCTCTGATACCACAAAATCGAGCCAAGAGATAGAAGAGAGCTTCCATAGCTTTGTGAATACGTATTACTCTTCGGTTGTCACTTCTGCATTCACAGGAGAAGACAACTCTGTATCCTATGTGTATGGAAAGAGTGCAGATTTTATCGATGCTTATGCGACTGCTGTCAAAACTTATTTCCAAGCACTGACAGATGATGCGATTAGCGCCTATTCTGCCTTGAACAATGATGCGACGGATACAAATAGAACCGCATACAACAATGCTATCACAAAGGCAAAGAGTGTCTTATCCACTGCTATCAGCGATGAAGAAAAGATTTTTAACAAAAAGTTAAGCGAAGACTACTATGATTTCATTCTCCAGTTAGAAGAGATGGGAAAGAATCTTTAATCGATAAAATCAATTTTTAGGAATGCTTTGCGATCAAAAGGCAAGCATTCCTTTTTCTTTGTCTGAATGCTTTAAGATGAGACATTTTTCCATATTATTCATCAAATGATTGCTTCAATTTTGAATAGATTATCTTCTTTTGTCTTATATTGTTTTTTATGTTGAATTTTGTGTAGGAATATCGAAAAAAATTGTATAAAATATTAAAGTCAAAAAAGGAGGGCATCTATGCTTAAAGAAACCTTATCACGCTTAAAAGAAGCATCCTTTTCCATTCTTCCTGTTGTCATTGTGGTATTGATATTCAATTTCGCTGTGCCCGGAATCACTTTGGAATCGGATGGATCGAAATTCGGACCTGTCATCGTCTCTCTATTGATATCGGTCATTCCCTTGATTGTCGGAACAGCATTGTTCTCGATCGGGGCTGAAAAATCCGTTGCAAAGATTGGTGAAGTCGTTGGTACGACACTGACAAAGCGTAAATCGCTTGTTATGCTTCTTATCATCTCTTTGTTATTAGGTATCCTTGCAACGATTGCAGAACCGGATCTTACAGTTCTTGCTTCTCGTATCTCGGAAAGCGGACCGAACTGGTCTTTGATCGTCATTGCTGCAATCGGTGTCGGTATATTCTTAGTCGTTGCAATTCTTCGTGTTGTCTATAACAAGTCATTGAAATATTGGTTAGCAATGGGATACGGATTAGTCTTTACCTTAGGACTCTTTGCTGATCCTGACTTCTTCTCCGTTATTTTTGATTCCGGTGGCGTCACGACCGGTGTCATCACGGTTCCGTTCATCATCGCTTTGGGCATGGGTGTTGCCCGTGTCTTAGGTGGCGAGAATGCTGAAGATGATTCGTTCGGTTATTCCGGTCTTTGCTCATTGGGTACTGTTTTAGCCGCTATGTTATTCTCTGTTGTCATTAAAAGAACCGGTGCCTTAGACGGAATTCAAAAGGTTATTGAGGAAAAGTTCGACATCAATAATATCACTAGCTCCACTGACTCCATGATGATTCCTCTTGAGAATTACGGACAACTTGGAAAACTTTATCTTTCCAATGGTCTTTCATCTTTAAAGGATGTCACCCTTTCTATCACTCCTATTGTTTGTTTCTTCATTATTTTCAACTTCTTTGCCAAGATCAAAGGCAAGGCATTAGGCTCTATCGTTATCGGATTTGTCTATACATTCTTTGGTATGGTCTTCTTCTTCCTCGGTGCAGAAAGCGGATTTATCCCGGTTGCCTCTGCATTGGGTAAGTGGGTCTCACAGACAATGGTAGCCGGAGAAAATGTTTTGTGGCTATTTGTCCTCATTTGCGTTGTCTTAGGCTTTATCTCTATGCTTGCTGAACCGAGTGTCAGAGTTCTTGCCGTCAACGTCTCTGAAGTCTCTCGTGGTGTCATCTCAAAGAAGACTATCTATATCGCATTAGGTATTGCAACCTCTTTGGCGTTATTGATGAATGTCTTCCGTGTCACATACAACATTGATTTCTATTACTTCATTGTTCCGCTCTTCTTGCTTGCCTTAGTTTTAGCCTTTTTGTCTCCTGACATCTATGTTGGTATTGCTATCGATGCCGCTGGTGTTGCGACAGGCACAATGGCTAGCTGCTTCTTCCTTCCTATGTTCATCGGATATGCAAGTATCCTCTATGCCAACAATCTTCAGGGAAATAAGTCCTTAGGTTCCTCAATTATGAAAAATGGATTCGGTGTTGTTGGATTGATGTCAGTCATGCCGATCATCGCTGTTGAAGTCGTCGGTCTTATCGCTATACTTAAGACGAGAATGGCATATCGTAAAGCACTTGCACAGGTTGTCGAGCCTGATGATAGTCAGATCATTCATTTGCCGGATCAGTTAGAAGAAAGCGTAGGTGCCTAGTATGAAATTGTTCAAAAAGATTAAGACAGTTGATAAGGAAACGAATAAGAACATCAATGCGGAACCCTTTGAAAAGAGAGAAGAGATTCATTCGTTGTCCGTTGTGTTCACTATCGTAAACCGTGGCCAAGCAGCTTACTATGTCGATGCTTACAACGAAGTCGGTGCAAGTATGTCGATGGTCCTCTACTCTTATTCTATGCCGCCGGAACAGTATCGCAACATCTTAGGTATTGATTCCACAAAGAAGGAAATCATGCTTACCGTATGCAGAGAAGAGCAGGTAAAAGAGATTCTCAATATTGCAAAGGAAAAATTTGCGATATCAAGAGCAGCTAAGGGCATCGCATTCAGCTGCCCGATTGATTCCGTCAGCGGAATCGCTGCCTATAAGTTCTTAGCCGATCAGAACAAGAAAGTGAGGAAATCCGAAAATGACAGAAAATAATCAGAAATATGAATTGATCCTTGCCATCGTCAACAAGGGTTCGACCGACTTGGTCATGAATGCCGCGAATGCTGCTGGTGGGAAAGGCGGAACGATTTCTGTTGCTAGAGGTACTGGAAATCCGGAACTTGCCAAGTTTTATGGTGTTGTCATTCAGCCTGAAAAGGAAATCGTCTTCATCGTTGTCGAAAAAAGCATCAAGGATGCTGTCATGAAGAAAATTTACGATGATGCTGGTATTGGAACCAAAGGCCAAGGTATCATTATCTCTCTTCCTATCACCGATACAGTCGGACTTACTCCCATCAAAGAAATGGACGAGAAAGAGTAAGGCTTTCTTTGAAAGTTCTATATTGAAAAATAGCAATCTGAAAAGTCCTGACCCTTTGTTTTATAAGGGTTTCAGGACTTTTTTGTTTTCAAAGACTGATTCATCCGTCTGAGGAGAAATACCGGAATCTTGACACTGAGCTGATTTATCAAATACAATGTATTAACAAACATGAGCATTCGTCTTGCATGAAGAATGGACTTCTCGCTCGTTTGTTCAACAGGAGGAAAGTATGAAAAAGACATTACCGAGATTATCTTTATTAGCGACGGTAGGCCTTCTTTTTGGCTCCGTTCTTGTTTCATGTTCTGGAAGCAAGGAAAATACAGAATCAAATGCTGTTTCTGATTCAGGTAGCGCCACTAGTTACAGCGCAATCACTCGCACCTACAAGGTGACCTTCATAAGTGATGGCAGGACCTATGATATTCTGGAAGTGAAGGAAGGCGACAGAATATCTGAAACAGAGACTCCAGAGAAGAAGGGATATTCCTTCGATGGCTGGTACATGGATGAGAACACATGGAAGATTCCTTTTGACACTGACACAGTCGTCAGACAGGATATGAATGTTTATGCCAAATGGTCCTTGGTTTCCTATTCGATAACATATAAGGGACCGAACGATGAGGACCTGAATATAGATGGGACAGAACTTCCCTCTTCCTATACAATTGAGGATGAGAACCTGCCTTTGGTCGCCTATACCTTAAAGGGATACCGATTTAAATGCTGGGAGAAGGAAGGCCTAGTGATGAACTACATCCCGACAGGCTCTGTTGGAGATCTCGTATTGCAAGGAAAGTTTGATGATACTTTCACAATCAGATATGTCGATTCTAAATTCGGAAAGAAGAATGATTCCAATCCGGAGATTTTCAATGCAACAATGGATCCGATTGAGCTTCTTCCTCTTGAGGATACGACGGACTATAGTTTTGCAGGATGGGTGGATGAACTCGGAACCAGGGTGACTGAAATCGATACGTCGTGTGGCGATGACATCACCTTATACGCTACTTGGGAACTGAAGGTAGATTTCAGCGCTTTTGATTACATCGTTGATGAAGACAGAAATATCTGTATGCTCCTTGGAGTCAAGGATAAGACAACCACTAGCCTTGAGATTCCGGAGGTGTTCAATGCAGTAAAGCCAGGCGCTTTATCAGATCTCACCAGTTTGAAAGAACTGACTGTCCAGTACATCGGCTATGACAAAGAAGTATCAAAAAATTATAATCTGGCCTATTTCTTCGGCGTTACTTCTAATGATAAAGTTCCTTCCAATCTTAAGAAAGTGACAGTTAACGGCGGAGACGTTGCTGAATATGCCTTCGCAAACCTTGCTTATGTGGAGGAAATCGTCCTTGCTCCTGAAATTATGAATATTGGGTATTACGCTTTCTACAATTGCTCAAGCCTGTTGGAGCTTACGATGCCAGTGCGAAACATCCCTACGGCAGAACTAGAATCGAAAGTAGAACCATGGTCCACTAGGCCCGCTAGTTCTGCACAATATTATGGAATTGCGGGTTCAGCGAATGCTAAAATTCCCTATAACAAAGACAGATTGCTCACCGTCCATCTCAATGGCGGCGATAAAGGCAATGGCTTTTCGATGTTCGATTATTGCTTGGGCCTTGGCAAAGTCACCATCGACAACACCA
>CAVILQ010000020.1:0-36070 GCA_963643715.1 bacterium
TAACAGTATTAGTTTTTTGTTCATAATGATTCCCCTTCACTAATGTAAATACCCGAGGACAAAAGAAGAGCAGTAGTCAGAACCACGTTTTCAAAAGACATTTGATTTGACCTCCTTTTTATCTTTTGTTTTAGAGAATTCCGTTGGTACCATTACACTAATATGACGAAACATATATTTCAAGTGTTATTTACACCTTTTGTTAAAATAATATAAATGTTCGACAACTAATATGCGTTTGTTCATTTTTAGTGATGTATTTTTCCTTTAGACAGTTTTACTGGCAAAAACCGATTCATTATGGAATTTTGTCCCTTTCAGTTATAAACTATTCAAAACGGAGAATTCATTATGGAATGGTACTTTATTCTGATTATTGTAGCCGCTGCACTTCTTGTCTTTTTCTTTCTTATTTTTTTCTTTGCCATCCCCTTTGGACTTGTACAGTACATGTCCTATCCAAAGAGGTGGAACAGAAAGGAAAGCCATCTGGAAGATGAGAAAAAAGACTTACTGATAGGTGAGGAAAAGTTAAAGCGTGAGCCTTTCAAAGTCAAGATGAGTGACGGATATCTCATCCATGGTGATATCTCTCTTCAAGGTGATGAAAAGAAATTCGTCATCCTCTGTCACGGATATTCCGTTAACAGAGAGAGTGCTATCAAATATGCGGTCTTATTCTATTCCTTGGGTTACTCTGTTGTCGTATATGACCATAGAAGTCATGGTGATAATGTCCATAAAGATGTCACAATGGGATATAAGGAATCAAAAGATCTTCACGAAATCATTCTTTGGTTAAAAGCAAAATACGGAGATGATATTCTCTTAGGCCTGCATGGTGAAAGCATGGGTTCTGCAACTATCCTTCAGGCAGTAAAGTTCAATGACAAAATCGATTTTATCTGTGAGGACTGCGGATACAGCGATTTAAAGAAATTATTCATTTATCTTGTAAGACATATGACTCATCTTTCTCCGTTCTTCATTCCTATGTGTGACGTCTATATGAAGCTATTCCATAGATATCATATGAAAGATGCTTCTCCAATCGAATATATCAAAGGATGTACCATACCTTTATTAGTCATTCACGGTGAAAAGGATACCTTTATCCCGAACGATCATTCTGAAGATATCTACCAGGCATTCAGCGGATACAAGGAAAAGCATATCTTCCCTGGTGCAGAACACGCCGAATCCTTACTAAGCAACAGAGAACAATACAAACAGATTCTCGAGAATTTCGTTCATAAAATTGAAAGCAATGAATAAAGCAATCATCATTTCCGATTCCTTTAAAGGAACTCTATCCACATTTGATATCGTCTCTCTTTTCCAAAAAGCATATTCGGAAGTGTTTCCAGACAGTACACTCCTATCTTTTCCAGTCTCAGATGGAGGAGAAGGATTCATTGATGCCATATCTACAATTTTAAAAGGAAAAAGAATCCAAATAGAATCTTTTGATTCCAATCAGAATAAGATATCAGCAGACTATTTCATCGATTCAGATAATAACGCCTACATCGAATGTGCATCCTGTATCTCACTTCCAAAGACAAAGATTAAGAATCCATGTTTAACGAGTTCATATGGTGTAGGAATCCTATTGCGAGACGCAATAGAAAAAGGAATCAAGAAAGTTTTCCTCTCATTAGGAGGAACATCAACAAATGACTGTGGAACAGGAATCCTATCTGCTTTGGGTGTTCACTTTTACGATGAAGATAATCAACTTTTCATACCTGTAGGTTCAACTCTTAAAGCAATCAAAAGAATCGATACTACTGAATTCAAGAAGTTAACAGATGGCATCACTATCACCTTATTAAGCGACGTAAAAAATCCACTATTAGGAGAAAACGGTTGTTCCTATGTCTTCGCAAAGCAAAAAGGAGCAACGGATAGTGATGTGATCGAATTAGAACACCAGATGAAAGCATATCATGAATTTCTTCTTTCACAAGGTTATCAAGACTGTTCCAATATAGAAGGGGCAGGGGCTGCCGGTGGTATTGGATGTGGTCTTATAACATTCCTATCATCTAATATCGAGAGTGGAATAGACGCCTACTTGAATATGATACACTTTGAAGATTATCTAAAAGATGTTGATATGATATTCACCGGAGAAGGACATATCGATTCTCAGACTTCAAAAGGAAAAGTCATCGATGGAATATGCAAAGTCGCTAAAAGGCACAATATTCCAGTCATCGCTATTGTCGGTGGCGCTGACTTAGATAGTGAAGTCATGATTCAACGCGGAATATCCTCGATTTTTCCAATCAATCGAGAACCGATATCTATAACTGATATCAAAAAGAATGCAGATGAGTACTACTATCTGACTGCGCTGAACGTGCTTCGCTTAATCAAAACTGTAGAACAACGGAGATAACCGTACCTCTGTTTCTCGTTTCGTCAAGTTGTAAAATGTGTCTTGTTATTCTAAAATATTCCATATGTTCATCGCAAATTATCACACTCACACAAAGCGCTGTGGCCATGCCACTGGCGAAGACGAAGACTATGTCCTAGAAGCTATCGGATATGGATATCGAAGCCTTGGTTTTTCTGATCATGCAATGCTTCCTGATTTTTCCGAGCCCTATACAAGAGCTGATTTTTCTCAGTTCCAAAACTACTGTGATTCCATCCGTTCGTTATCTAAAAAATACGAAAATCAGATTGATATCTTCTTAGGTTTCGAAGCAGAATCTTTTCCTTCCTATTTCCCGTTCTTCCGTGAGCTTATTGAAAACGGAATTTTGGATTATCTGATTTTAGGCAATCACTCCGCAATGGATGAAAGCAAACAGATTTATTGTCGTTTTTCCAATATCACATCCGCTAGCCAACTCTATCTTTATCGTGACCTTGCGCTTCAGGCCTTACAAACCGGAATGTATAAAGTCTTTGCTCACCCTGATTATTTCATGTCAAACATTTCTGACTTTGATTCCGATTGCAAAAAGGTATCCAAATCTCTTATAGAAGCCTGCATGGCTTACGATATTCCTCTTGAGATCAATGTTGCTGGCATCAGAAACGGAAAGAAAGAGATTGGAAATGAAAGAAGATGGCGTTATCCTACCGATGACTTCTTTGATTTAGTTGGGAAATATCATGCTAAATGCATTTTCGGAATCGACGCCCATGCTCCGGAACAACTTTCTGATGACAGTGCAAACTTCACTGCAGCTCAGTTTGCAAAAGAACACAGTCTTCTTGTTATAGATAGTCTTCCTGGCATCCATAAACACTGATTTTGCTTTTGCAATCTGGTTGTTTTTTCTAAAATATCAACATTTATGCTTCAGTTGATATTTCTCTTTTACTCGTTTTGTTTTATTATTATATGAATATTGAGAGGAGTCTATTATGAACAAGAAAATCGCATCAATATTAGCTAGCCTTGTCCTTTTCTTTTCTCTTGCTTCCTGTGGATCATCCACACCGACCATTTTGGAATCAAAAGAAGATTGTTCCGAAAAGATGACAATAAGCAATCTTACTGT
The DNA here is from genome assembly GCA_963643715.1 of bacterium. GTDB lineage: Bacteria > Bacillota_I > Bacilli_A > RFN20 > CAG-288 > Enterosoma. The sequence continues at coordinate 3,525 of CAVILQ010000020.1, forward strand.
TGATAGTGTCTATAATCCGAAAGAGGGTGGAGTAAGCAACACCACAAGCGGCAATGATTCATCTCTTACATTCCATTTCACTGTCAAGAATGATAGTCCATGCATTACCACAAGCCTTTGCTATGATTTTAATATTGCCGATTCCACTGGTAAAAATGTCTTGCTCACTCCAATCAGTGAATATTCCGGAATGTTGATCCTTTATCCTGGTGATTCTTCCACCATCAAAAAGACAGTGACTCCATTGGATACCTATCAATTCACAACACTTGAAACATACAAAATAACGGATTTCAAGGTAACAAAAACACCTGCCTATTCATCCAATGCAATCTATTCAACTGAACTAGATCCTTCGAATGACAAATATATCACCGTAACCAATCTTCTTGTCCGCTATGTCAATGACTTAAGCGGAACAAATCTATATCGTGTCGACTATAAGATGTCTTACATACTCAATAACAAGAACAATAAAACAATATGGTTTTATTATCCTCAGGTCATTCTCCATATGGATGGAAAGGAATTCATACTTTCTGAAAATTCACGTTCCTATGAAGAGAATGCATTACAATCCTGCTACTATTTCAATTCCAAAGAGACACTCGATTTAGATAAGCCTTATACTCTTAGCATCAAGGCTTGCATTGGAACAAATGACTATAATCCTGGTTCATCCGTGACAACTATCGTTTTAACATTCATGATCTGCTCTGTTGCCGCTCCCGTCGTTGCCGCCATTATCGTTTTGATTGTCATGCTTTCCATCAATAAGAAAAACAAGAAGAAAAAAGAGCAACAGTAAGAGAAGGTATCGGTATGAATATCAAAGATGGTTATCTATCTTTCCGGGGCTATAAGACATACTATCGAATTGCGAATCCAGACGGGAAAAAGATTCCTCTTTTATTGTTGCATGGTGGTCCTGGATCCACTCATAATTACCTTGAAATCCTGGATGATTTAGCTAAAAAGGATGATAGACCGGTCATTACCTATGATCAATTAGGATGTGGTTTATCCTCTTTGGATGATAGCCATCCTTCTCTCTGGGTCAAGGAGACCTGGGTCGATGAACTCATCAATCTTCGTGAGAAACTGAACCTGAAGAAGATTCATCTTCTCGGACATTCCTGGGGTGGTATGCTATCCATCATCTATATGACAGACTATCATCCGAAAGGCATTGTCACTTCTACCCTTTCCTCCACTCTATCTAGCGTCAAGCTGTGGAGCAAAGAGACTCACCGTCTTGTAAAATATCTATCTATCGAAGATCAGAAAGCAATCGAAGAGGCCGAGAGAACAGGAAACTACTCTTTCCTTGAATTTAAAATTGCTAATGACAATTACATGGAAAAATTCATAACAGGAAGCAAAAGAGATAATCTTCCTGAATGTGTGACTAGAAAGAAAAAAAGCGGAACAGAGTCCTATCTGATTGCTTGGGGAGAGAGTGAATTCACGCCTAGTGGAACACTTAAGGACTACGAGTATACCGATAAGTTAAAAAACATAACTTGCCCGGTTCTCCTTTTCTCTGGCGCTGACGATGAATCCACTCCGTTACAGAATAAAATCATGTATGAAAATCTGACCTGTAAAAAGGAATGGTATCTATTTGAAAGCAGTCATCATCAAAGTTATATCGAAGAACATAACAAGTATGTTGAGAAGCTCATCACATTCTTGAACGAAAATGAGGTAAACGAATGAAATTCAATTTGATCAAATCTTTCAATGGTAAATATTCCATTCAAAAGACAAAAGACTTTTATATCGTAGTCGATTATGTGGGTATCTCCTATCTCGATAAAGAGACACTTGAACCCAAATATAAAATCAACGATTTCTTCAATGGGATAACGGACTATCTAAGTCGAGAAAAAAGATATTATATGTTAGGAAATATCTCTTGCGAATATCGTATCTACGATTTAGAGAAAAGAGAATCCATCTTTGACTCGCAATTGAAGACTGTCGATAACATGACAGTCTTCAGTATGACAGAAAGTCTAGATGGAAAATCTTATTTTGTGTTTTATTCCGATCCGGAATATGCTTTTGCGAAGAATGGAGACAAACCAGAAAGCGTCAAAATCTTCCAATACTCCTATCCTGAACTGAAAGAGGAAAAGGAAATCAACCTGCCAGAAACATATTGTGACGCCTACTCTTCGAAGATGATCAACGGATACCTTTTGATCAATTCCAATGGAGAGATCGACTTCATGGATGAAGAAGAGAACATCACAAAGCATCCTGAAATCCAGTACAATGATGTAGCGCCTGTCTTCAATGAGGAAAGAGGTGAAATCTATATCACCTCCGAATATGGTCTCCGTGTCTATGACAAGAATCTTCTTGAATGCAACAAGTTTGATTTCATCAGTGACGCAAAGAAGGAAGTCACATCTCCTTTATTCTTTTATGTCAGCAAAGAGATGTTCAAGGATCGTTTCAACAATAAGCCGACTCTTCAGTCAGCAGAAAACATCACGGATTTAAGACTGTTGAATGAGAACCAGGTCTGTGCCCTTGTTCTTGATGCCGGTGGAACCTATTCCAGGATCCTTGTCATCGATGTCAGAAACGGAAACATCGATGGAGAATTCAAAATCGGAATCAAAGCAAGCGACCTCTGTGTCTTAGATAAAGACAAAATCGGTTTCTATGTCTTCGACACTCTGCATATATTGAGGATTGAAGCATAATGACATTACGTGAATTCTATACCGAAGTAAAAGGAAAAACAGATGATATTTCCTTTTCACCGATGTGGGAAGTCGATAATCTATCCTCTTTATGCTACTACCTATCCTTGATTCAACTGCCTGAAGACATCATCCGTGAGGTTTCCTTCCAAGATAGGAAGAGGTTTCAGGAAGTCTTTGAAGGTTTCGACCCGAAAAAAATTCTACGACATGGTCAATACCTTTCTCAGCTCAATTATGTTTTAGAATACTTTCTTCCTGAAAATATATCACCATATAAGAAACTGACACAGACCGTCTTTCTTACCGCTAAAATGTTATCCAAATATAAATCATTAGAAGATTTCCAAAAGGAAATCCAGGAAAAATGCCCGGAAAAGGATGATAAGAAGACATTCGAATTTTTGAACTCATTCCGTTTGGAATACGCTCTTCCAAACATGTTCTTCAACACAACATGCCTTTTCTTCTCAAAGACCGGCTTATTAGATATTCCCTATCTGAATCAAAGAATCAAGAATAACATGCATCAGCAATTAGACGTCAACGAAGACAATTATGCACTCTTTCACATCCTATGCCTTATAATAAAAATCAGCAATGATTGCGGTTATGAAGTTTCTCAAAGAATCGAGGCTTATTGAAGATAACTATGCTTACACTTTCTCACATTGACAAGACCTATAAAGTCGACGGCACGGAATTTTATGCATTGAAAGACGTCAACCTTTCGTTTCCTGAAGTTCAGTTCGTTTCCATTCTAGGTCCTTCTGGATGTGGAAAAACGACTCTTTTGAATGTCATTGGCTGCCTTGATACTCCAACCTCTGGCCAGATTGTTTCTAATGACAAGGATTTAAGCACCCTTTCTGAGAAAGAGAAGAACTCGTATAGAAACAACAAAATAGGTTTTGTCTTTCAGAACTGTTATCTGATTCCACAATTATCAATTCTAGACAATGTCAAAATCGCGCTAAGCGTAAGAAATCAGACAAAGAAAGAATGCGAAGAAAAAGCTCTAGAAGCATTAAAACTTGTTCACATGGAGAAGATGAAGAACAAGAAGCCAAGCCAGCTTTCCGGTGGACAACAGCAGAAGGTCGCAATCGCACGAGCCTTGATCACCTCTCCTTCCTATATCCTAGCAGATGAACCGACCGGTGCTTTAGATAGCGCATCAAGCAAGGAAGTCATGGATTTATTAAAAGAAGTATCCAAGACAAAGCTTGTCATCATGGTAACTCATAACGAGGAGATTGCTTCTAAGTACTCTGATCGAATCATCAAGATGAAGGATGGCGGAATCGTAAGCGATGAAAAGCTTCATGAGAGAAGTGAGCAGTTAGAAGAAAAGCAAGAAGAGCATGCATCCCATCTGCCATTTACGATGGCACTGCGTTTAGCTTTCAAGAACCTGAAGGCAAGAAAAGGAAAAACAATCCTTTCCACAATCGCCAATTCTTTTGGTATGATTGGAATCGCTTTTTTGCTTGCTATCAATAACGGTTTCGATAAATACTCCTATACGATTTCTAGTGCTTCTGCAACATCTTTACCGATTGTCATTTCAAATTACACAGAAAAGACCGACAAAGAATCCTTCAATAAGACCAATCAGTCTATTGCATATCCAGATTCACAGGAAATTTATCCAAACGTCTCACAATCTTCCAATAGCGCCTATAAATATACCAATATCACACAGAAATATCTCAATTACCTAGAATCGATGAAAGAAGATAATCTCATCAATCAATATGTAATCGGATATTCCTCCTCCTACTCCTTCAATCTTTCCACAGTATTTCCTGAGTCTATTAACAAACAGTATTCCTCTTCTATCCAATACGTCAATACAACCCTTACAAACTATAACTATTACGCAAACAACGCTTCACTTCCTTACAACATCTTCCATGTCTTATATGGCGATTTAGAACAATATGACCTTCTCGCCGGTAGTCTTCCAACAAGTGAAAACGATCTCGTTCTAGTCGTAAACAAATACAATGCAGTAAGTTTCAGAATATTGCGTGCCTTAGGATTCTATAACACAAAAGACACAGAAGCGGATGTCAAAGACACAAGTTTATCCACTAATGTCAAACCGATTTCCTTCAACGATGTCATCGGAAAGGAATATAAGATATTCAACAATAACGAAGTCTATTCCTCTGACTCGGAGATAACTGTCACCGACGCTATCGGACATAATAGAACCATCCACTACTACAACAAGCAGAAACTGAATGAGACTTTCTACAATAGCAATGGTCGAACCTTAAAAATCACTGGCATTCTTAGACCAAAACAATCCACTGCCTTCTCTATTCTTTCTCCCTCTCTTTGCTACAGTCAGGCGCTTCAGAATGAATTAATGCCTGAGAACACCTCTAGTGAAGTATCCACAGAGATTAAAAATAACATTGTCTTCACAAAACCAGATGATGTGACAGGAAGTGCAATCAGTGCATTCACTTCGGAGCTTCAGACAGTGCTAGATGACTATTATGCCAGCGAATCATCAGTCCTACCAACTTCGAATCTTAATGCTGTCTTCAAACGATATTTCAACTATTATCCCTTTGATGATAAAGAATATTATTATGAAGGCTTCTCCACTTTCCTGAATACTGCGAAGAAATTAGGTGCTGAGCTTATCACGGATGATCTGAAAGGAAAAGACTTATCCACAAAAGATGAAATCGATGAACAGATGGATAAGATAAAGAAAGATTTCCTTCTGAATGCAGATCAAGCTTATGATGACATCATTTCATTGATAGCATACTGCAATGCCTATTCAACCATCCAATGTCTTGTCATCTTCCCTAGCACATTGGAAGCAAGGAAGACAGTCATGGAGAAGCTAGACGAATTCAACAACATTCAGGATGACTCTAACCATGCAAGCTGTGAAGAAGAGCAGATCTATTATGTATCAAGCGAAGACTCTTCTATGATTGATGATGTATCTGAGATGATTCAACTTGTCTCTGTCATTCTTATCATATTTGCAGTTATCTCCCTAGTGGCATCCTCTGCAATGACTTCCCTTATGATATCCAATACAGTCTTAGAAAGAAGAAAAGAGATCGGATTACTCAGATCCTTCGGAACGAAGAAGGTTGATGTCATCCTTCTATTCGAACTAGAATCCCTCTTCATCGGCTTCCTAGGTGGCATAGTCGGTTCAATAACCACTGTCATACTAGCGATACCGATCAATCATCTTCTCGATTCCTACTTATCCTACTATCACATTGAAAAGATCTGCAACTTCACTTTCCCGCACGCTCTTATCGTCATTGCAGTATCGCTTGTCATTGGAATTGTTTCCGCTTTGATTCCTGCCTTTAAGGCAAGTAAAGTGAATCCTGTTAACTCATTAAGAAGTGAGTAAACAACCTTAATACAATATACTAAAAATGCTCTTAGACAACTAAGAGCGTTTTTAGTATTCAAAGCAATTTGAGATTCACAAAAGTTTAACTCTTGTATTTGGATAAATATGTTTTCGTTTCAATTAAATCACAGATTATCAGTATTGACATATTCATATCATGATATTGCAATTTAGTAAATCATAAATTAGTAATTCATAAATTACTAGATTGGAGACCTATATGAACTTTATTGGAAGAGAAGAAAAACAAAATAAGATCTACAATATATTACAAAAAAACGGGTATCAAGGTTGTCTAATATATGGGCGTAGGCGTATGGGAAAAACAGAGCTTATCAAACACTGCCTCATGAATAAAGATAGGCCTGTCATTATGTATCAGTGCAAAGAATCCAGTGAGCAAGATAACACTTCTCAACTGACGGAACTTATCAAAAAAATTCTAGGAATCTCATACCTTTCCTTTGAGCATTTCACAGATGCCATTCTTTTTCTTTTTGACATAGCAAGAGAAAAAGAAATCTATTTTGTCCTCGATGAATATCCCTATATCAGAGAATTCATAGAGTGCTGTGATTCAAAATTACAGGAGATCATCGATTCTCATGCTATCGATTCCAATATAAAATTTTTCCTTTTAGGTAGCAGTATCTCCACAATGGTGAAAATTCAAGAACATGAGAATCCATTGTACATGAGATTCCATTCTTCCATATTGCTCAGACAAATGGACTATTATGATTCTTCTAAATTCTATCCATCTTATTCTGAGGAAGATAAAGTACGTGTCTATGCTGCTTTCGGTGGCGTACCATATTACAATGCACAGATTGATGATTCGTTACCAGTTAAAGAAAACATCATTCGAATCATCAGCGGTCAATTCTCTAATTTGAAGGACTTTTTGGAAATCTATTTGAAGAGTGAATTGAGAAAAATCAACAACGCTAATGTGTATTCGAATGCATTGCGCTCAATGCATTCCACTTTTCTGACATTCTCGCAAAATCTCATATTGAAACTTCAGCCGCCCTTTCTAATATCCTACAGAAGCTTATTTCCATGGATTTAATTGAATATGTAACTCCAATCAACGACAAGAAGAAAACAAAGGGTGGATATATTATCAGTGATTTTTGTGTACGATTCTATTACAACTATATATACAGAAACGAAACAGCCCATAATATTTTGAGTGACAGTTTATTCTATGACACGTTTATTGAAGAAGACTTTAAGAAGAATACTGTTCCGCTTTGCTTTGAAACCATAGCAAAGCAGTTCTTGATTCGTGAAAACAAGAAAGGAAAAATATCACCCTTGCTCATCGATATCGGAACCTACTGGTACGACAATCCAAAAGAAAAGAAGAATTGGCGGTTCGATGTTGTTGGAAAAAGCATAGATGGATATGTCTTCTTTGAATGCAAATTTACAGAAAACCCAATCACAGATAAAATTGTTCAGGAGGAAATCCGACAGGTTTCTATGACAAATCTAAAACCCGTCAAGTATGGTTTCTTCTCTAAATCCGGTTTTGATATGACAGACAAGGATGCTTATCTCTTATTTACTCTAAAAGACATTTATCGATAGACCGCTTTAAATTGTTTCCTGGATTTCGAACACTTTTTTCGGAGAGTTACAAAGTATAGACAAAGCAAAAAGGGTTGCATTCCATCCAATCGTTTCCTTGTGAAAGTTAAGAATCAGTGGGATGTTTTGGCAACCCTTTTCTAACACGCATATGATATCTTTAGAAAAGCTTTACTTCTGCATTTTTAGATGTAACAAGTTTCTTGTACTCTTTACGAAGAGACTGTATTTCTTCTAATTTCTCATCCGGAACTTCTCTTATATACCAAGCATGATATGTTTTATAGTCTTTTTCATTTGACATTGAAGCATAGAAAACTCCTGCATCATTGCTGTCTGTAGGAATATAAAGGAAGGTATTATCCAGTTTGCAATGATATTCATTTGTCTTTTCCCAACCATCGACATCATCCATGCTTTGTTTTTCAACATCACACGAAACAAGATAATCATATGCAGCCTTCGACTGTTCAATCAGTTTATCGTTTAAATATGCTTTCGTATGTTTATATCGATGTCCTTCAACTTCAGCAAGCTCGACTAATGTCACTGTATAACTATCATCCTTCTTTTCCTGCCCACAGGCTACAAGGAAGACAGATAAGATAGCCATTAAAATTGCACGTTTCTTCATTTTACTTCCTCCCTATATAAATCGAAGCCTCGAAATACTGGCTAGCGACATAATAATCTCCTCTTCTACGATAATACCAATCATAATGAGTAATCATAAAATTACCAGAATAGCGGACATTAGCAACACCAATTCCAAGAACAGAATGTCCACCCGCATCGGTACCATCATCTTCGATACATTTTATGCTTAACATTGCAGGATTATGTTTTGAATTTATAACCTCAGCGTACTCATTAAATGTGGTCAAATAATACGCACGATAGTTTGAATATCCCTTGTCTGCAAGATAGTTTGTCAATCCTGAAACCTGATTCGCACGAGTGGTTCCTGATTTTGTATTTGTTTTCATATACTTAGCCATTTCTACAATGACCTTATCGACTGCCTTTTTATTATCGGAATGTTCAAGAGGCAACAATCCATCAATAAGATTTGTCATATTGGAATAACGATCATAGAAAGATACAAGCATAGTTGCGGATGTTGGTGCACAGCCATTATCTACTGGTCCATAGGAATAATTGTAATATGTCGGACAATTTGTCAAATATTGAGCAGATGAGAAGCTGTCATAATGACTAGTGTATAAATCGACATTCAAACCTGGCGTTTCATGAATAGTAGATGAACTAGTATCAGATACTGCATTGATGCTCACATAAGAGTCATCAATTCCGATAGCATCGGTTCCGGTTGCAAATATTGGAGACAAACTTTCTAAATCATCTACATCAGGATATTCACTTCCCTTATATGCAGACAGAACTTTTTGTTCTGAATCAGCAACGAAATATCCGGAGTAATTACCATCTCCATCCGTGAGCTGATAAACAAAATACTGATTTCCGGAAAAATAGAAATCATTCACATAGGAATAATCGGATTCTTCGGATTTAACCAACTCCTTAGCCACTTCTTTAAAAGTTCTTGAAACTTTTACAGTATTTGTGGTTTCGCCAATCGTCGTAACGACAGAGAGTATAGAAAGCAATGAAGGTAACAAAATAAATTTTGAAAACATAATTTTATTCCTCCTAGTTTTCACGACAATTATAGTATTGGGTTTCTTTATTGTCAACACACATTTTATATGTCCAACTAGACACATTTTTAATTCTACTTAGGGCGTCATCACTCTAGCAAATGATAAATCGGTAAATATAGTTGTCGTAGTGTTAGTCAATATGCGAACAAATCCCTTATCTAAAACTCCTAACGACAATTATTTTTTCATTTCTCAAGCACTCTCACTATGAAATGTGACACTCAAAAAAATATACATACAATCCTTTTGTCTTTCTATTCTTTTGTGTCCAATTACGAAAAATTAACCATTCAAAAAGCCATAGACCATCTCTGATCTATGGCACTGATTTTCAGATGTTTACTTGATTTCGAGTTTGCCTGAGGCAACTAATCTTCCATCAAGCTTATCAAAGAGAAGGATGTTATCGCCTTCAGCATCGATGATGATTTTGCTTCCGACAGGATAGTCGACTCCACCGAATACGACAGAGGTCAAGATATAGTCATTGACCTTGAGTTTGACTGTTGTCTCCATACCTGAAGGAAGGGCAGCATAGACTTCTGCTTCAATTCCTTTTCCGGCACAGACTCTTAAGGCCTCCGGACGGATACCAAGATAGAATCTTCCATCGTCACTTACGTCAGCACCATCTGCAGTGATGACATTGGGAAGGAAGGTAGTATCGGCATTTCTCTTCTCGACATAGCCTTTCTGAGTGGATCTTTCTTCCTTGATTCTGTCTCTCTCTTCTTTAAGAGTGAGATATTCGGCTTCTTCTTTTTCAAGTGAGAAATCAGCTTCATTCGGAATGAACGTTCCATTCAAAGCACCATTAAGACCAGTGAGTTCAATCTTTCCATCAATGTTCGTGGCACTGACAGGAACGAAGTTCATAGCCGGATTGCCGACGAAGTCAGCAACGAAGAGGTTGTTCGGTCTGGAATAGACTGTAAGCGGCGGATCATACTGCTGAATGACACCGTTTCTGATAAGACAGATTCTAGTGGCAAGTGTCATAGCCTCCAACTGATCATGGGTGACATAGACGAAGGTAGCACCTGTTTCTCTATGAAGTCTCTTCAGTTCTGCTCTCATCTCAAGTCTAAGCTTAGCATCGAGGTTAGAAAGAGGTTCATCCATGAAAAGAACCTTCGGTCCAGGAGCAAGAGTTCTTGCGATAGCGACACGCTGTTGCTGACCACCGGAGAGTTCAGCAGGATAACGATCCATGAATTCACCAATCTTGACGACACGGGCAACATGTCTGAGTTTGAGATCCATCTCTTCCTTATCGAGTCTTCTCTTCTTTTCAAAGACTACGCCGTCTTTGAGAAGGTTGAACGTGTTCTCATCAATTGTGAAGCCTTTTTGTTCGATCTTTGCCTTTTCCGCTTCTGCTTTGGCGATGTAGTCAGCACTTGCTTTTTCGACAGTTTCTTTAGCGGAGGCATCATCCATCTCATCTAATTTGAGATTCATGATTTCCTTAGCGGAATACTGAGAGATAGTCAGTCCATCAATCAAGAAAAGCATTTCCTTATCAGCATCTTTCTTTCCATCTTTGTTGATGCTGTTCTTGATGGCATCTTTGATGACATCAAGCTGAAGGACCTTCTTAGACATATCAAGAAGTCTTTCATATTCACTAGCGTGAACAGGCATTTCCTGTTTCACGTTCTGAAGTCCGAAGAGAATGTTCTTATAGACTGTCATGTGCGGCCAAAGAGCATAGTTCTGGAACAAGAAACCGACATGTCTCTTATTGGCAGGGATGTTGATTCCCTTTTCGGAATCGAAGACAACCTCATCACCGATTGTGATTCTTCCAGATGTCGGTGTCTCAAGGCCAGCAATCATACGAAGAGTAGTTGTCTTACCGCAACCGGAAGGACCTAACAATGTGATGAAAGCCTGATCTTCGATTTCCATATCAAGATGGTCGGCTCCATAGAAGTCATTCCATCTTTTCGTAACGTCTTCAAGTAATATCCTAGGCATACTGTTTATCCTCCGATACCTTTGTCTAAGCTAGCTCCTGTAATAAGGTTGACCAGCCAGTTGATTAACAGAATTACAACGACAAGCAATAAATTTGCAGCATTTTCAAGTCCGAAGACACCATCTGCGTGCCAGACGAACATTTCCTTTGTAAGGAGCATCTGATTTCCGCCGATGAAGACGAACAAATCGTATTCACGCATACAGGAGATGAAAGGAAGGAGGTATCCAGAGAGGAAACTTGCCTTTTGAATCGGGAAGATGACTCGAAGCATACGTTTCCACCAGGGGACATTCTGAATCAAAGCAGATTCCTCGATTTCTCCAGAGAGCTGTAACATAGCATTTGTAGCGGAACGGGATGCAAACGGAATGTATTTGATAGAACCTAAGATGATAGCGAGGAGCATCGGTGAAGTGTATAGGAAGGTGATTCCAACGCTAGAAAGGTTCGAAGCCATGACAAAGTAAACGGCGGAAAGAGTAATGGAAGGAAGCAAGTAAGGCAAGAAGGCAAGAGCATTGACACCACTTGCGAGTTTGGACTTACGCTTTCTGGCAACTGCATAACCGATCAATAGACCAACAGTACCAGCGATAAGGGCACAGACAACAGATAACAACAAGGAACCCTTGATAGATGACCAAAACTCAGAGTTATGGAAGATGCCATTATAACCGGCAGACCCAATATCATGATTATCGCTAATCCAATATTTGAGTGTAAATCCAGAGAAGTCACCGGTTCCAGGGTTCGGAAGGACAGATTCCAAAGCGAAGGAAACCATCGGACCAATGCAGAAGAAGACAGTGAGGATGGAAAGGATAACAGCAACAACCCATTTGCCGATCTTTCCGAGATTGATCTTAGTGATTTGGCCAGATTTTCCGGAAACAGTTGTGAAAGACTTTCTGCTTCCTGTGGACTTCTGGTTAATGTAAAGGACGATAAGTCCCATTGCAATCATGACAAGAGAGATGACATTACCGATACCATATTGCCATTCCGTCTTAGAGTTGAGCAAGGTTTCCATCTGTGTAGCAAGAACCTTGTAGTTGACAGGATTGCCTAATGTAACAGCGACAGAATAGGAAGAGATTGCACTAGAGAAGACTAATAGAATTGTGGATAAGAGGGCAGGTTTCAGAATCGGAACCGTGACTCTAGTGAAAATCTTCCAACGAGGAATGTTAAGAATCGTAGCTGCCTCTTCCAAATTAGCATCCATGTTTCTCAAAATGCCACCGATAAGGATATAGGCAAATGGGGCGTAGTGAAGGCCTAAGACAAAGGCAATCGGGAAAGGCCCATAGCAGAACCATTCCGGAACGACCCAGCCTGTCAAAGCCTGCATTTCACCGACATGTCCACCACGGCATCCCGTGGAGATAAAGAGGTTTTGCCAGAAGAGGGCAAGTGTCCACTGTGGCATAACATATGGGAAAATAAAAATAGCGGAGATAAACTTCTTGAACCGCATATTCGTACGGGTAATCAAATAGGCCACGCCACCGCCAAAGACAATAGAGAAAATACAGGCGATGACAGCAATCAATAAGGAGTGTCCCATCGGCTGCCAAAAATACGAAACAGCAAATTCACCGGCCAATGTGTTCTTCCAGTTATCAAAACCATATCCATTGGTTATTGAAGTAATCGGATTGGTATTTGAGAAAGTGGATAAGACTAATGAAACCAAAGGCGTGATGGTAAGGATAAGAAGAACAAATCCTAAAGTGACTAGAATCGTATTCGGCGGATAGGAAAAGAAAGTCTTGGTCTTATTCAGGTTACGACGTAAAGAAGATGCAGATCCATTCGATACTGGTTGATCCATATCATTGATCCTTTCTTTATACATGAGAATAGGCCGTTCCCCCAAAGGAGCAACGGCCTATGAAATTCCAAAATAGGTTAGAGATGAAGTTGAAGTTTACTTCTTAGCAGCAGTCTGAGCAACGATGAACTTGTTGACTGCATCATAGTTTTCACCGATGTAGCTAGGCTCTTCAATGACAGCGTTTCCGCCAGTCTTGGAAGTCCACCATTCACTCTTCGGATCGTTCATGACGGAGAAGACGTTTTCGCCATCATTGCTCTGAGTATAGGCATAAGCACCATTAGCATCCTTTTCAGTGGCAAGGGTACCATGTCCATATTTGGTTCTATCGATGTTGATGGAAGACATAGAAGGATAGTCACCGATATCAGCAGCCCAACCCTTATAACCATCAGCAGTGGTAGAAAGAATGTTGATCAAAGCACATGTGGTGTAAGGATGTGTGGAATTCGGCATGACCTGGAGGTAATGCTTATACATAAAGCCACCGAAACCCTTCATCTTCATGGTAGCATTGTTACCATCGGTATTGTCAGCACCAAGTGCAGGGGAGACGATCCACTTCTTGGAGACAGTATCAGTCTCAGCAAGGTTCATCATCTTAGAATAGACGATCCAGCCATAGGAACCAGTGGCGGAATTGACGGCGAATGCATTGACAGCAGCACCATCATCCTTCTGGAAGATAGCGTTCTTGATGTAGCCAGCGATGAAAGCATAAGCATACTTCTTGTCGCCATAGGAAGAGAATTCATCCGATTCCGGATTGACACCCTTGGCTGACTTCTCTTCATCACTAAGATCATCCCAAGCTTCCTTAAGCATGGTGTTGTATTCAGTCTTGGTGAGCATGATGAGCCAGTCACGGTTGACGTTCTCATTGTTCGGATCCATGGTCTGGATGTGCTTGCCAGTATCGGTGAAGTCCCAGACATTATCCGGAATTTCCTGGTTACCGTCAGAATTGTTGACTAACCAAGTCTTGAAGTTGTACTGAAGAGAGAAAGGTTCCTTGTTGGAAGCTTCGCCTGTCCATTCCTTCGGAACATAGTTGACGAACTGACTTCCGAACTGGGAAAGCTGATAACCATCCTGAACAAGCGCACCATCATAACCAGTCTTTGCATTGGCCTTGATGTCGCCAACCAATTTGGTGTAGATGTGTCCATCATCCAAGACATCCCAAGTGAAGACATACTTCTTATCATCAGCAATATCAGCATTCTTTTCTGCCAAAAGCTTTCTGAAATAGTCAGCGGCTTTCTTAGCTCTGGAAGAGCAACCAACCCATCTGAAGTTCTTGTCGCTGGAATTGACAAGTTCATCGGCTGCCTTCTGAAGAAGGGCATCACGATCAAGGGTCATAGCATCCTTAACAGCAGCTTCAACGGTATCACGATTGGTCTTACCGCAGGAAGTCATAGAAAAAGTAGTCCCGCACAATGCAAGCACTGCTAACGTAGAAACTAAAAATTTGTTTTTCATTTCGATTTCTCCTTTAAATAGTTTCTTTACATAGAGGACAGAAGTCTCTCTACGTTGATTAATTATAGTTTTTAAGCGCTTTCAAGTCAATATAAAGTATTTTTTAGAAAAAACAAAGCAAATAAATATAAAAACAAAGCTCATATTTTTGTAGGAAAATGATTATTTTTTTCATTTTTCTTCTATTTTTTTACAATATTCATCAATACAAAAAATTTACAAGAACTTTACATTCTTGTAAATTTTGATTTGGTTCTGGGAAGTTATGATATCCGTTTCAGAGTTTTAGAAGATTCTGACTTGGTCCTCTTTGCGATAAAGAGACATCCTAGCAAAATCGATATCGAAAGAGATTGCATCTCCGATTTTCCCATCCTTATTAATATATGGGATGTAGACTACGTTCTCTTCCCACTTGACCTTGATGTACTTATTTTTTCCATAATCAAGAATATCGATGATTTCACCTTGGAAAATACCTTTATCATCTATTTTGATATCATCGATAGGAACAATGAAATCATATTCTTTCTTATGACAGTCATATCCATCAACTAAGGCTGCTTTTCTGACAGCATCCATCATAGCCGGCACTTCTTTCGAATGGAACGAGAAGAAATATTCATTCTTCTTTCCTTTGATGATCTTTCCAGTCATTGTCAAGGAAGAAGAAATAGGCTGAATCAATTCTTTTCCATCATGAATGAAGGTTAGCTTTGTAAAATCTAAATCGTAAGATTGAGCATTTTCATCTTCTTTGAAATAGTAATGATATCCATCATCATCGATTCTAAAGTATTCAACTCCGTCTACTGTTTTTCCTTCCTTTTTATTCAAGGTAAATGAATCACCTTTGACAAAGGCATCATTTGGAATCATGACAACAACGTCAGATACCTTATCTAAATCAGACAAAGAAGAAGGCAGTTTCACTCTGTTTTGGAGTAAAACAAGTTCACCTTGTTCCACTTTAGCCCTGATTTCATAAGTGTCACGGACAGAAGGAAGCAAAGATTCCTCTTTTTCATCAAAGAGATGAATCTTCTCGCCTTTGAACTGAACATGGATTATCTGACCAATTTGATAATTGCGATTGCCTGTTGTTTTGATTGTGCAAGGATAAGTCGTATCCTTTAACACAATATCACCATAGACTAAAGTCTCATCTCCTAACTTCTCAACAACAGAGACTTTAAACGGTATACCATCAGAAGCAACGTCGATATGTTCACCACGAATACCAAGAGTGATTTCCTTATCACCATTCAGATAAGAAGCAGGAATAGAATCCAACAAGGAATATGAAACACGGAAAGAGGCTTCATTGATATGAATCTCAATCTCTTCACCATCTTTCTTTAAAGTGACAGGGAAGAAGTTCATCTGAGGTGTTCCGATAAAGCCTGCGACAAACTTATTCTTCGGATGATCATAGAGATTCATCGGAGTATCGATCTGCTGAATGAAGCCATCCTTCATAACAACAATGCGGTCACCCATCGTCATCGCCTCTACTTGATCATGCGTGACATAGATAAAAGTCTTCTTCACCTCTTGATGAAGTTTTGTGATTTCTGTTCTCATCTGTCCTCTTAACTTAGCATCGAGGTTAGAAAGAGGCTCATCTAAAAGGAACGCCTTTGGATCACGGACTAAGGCTCTACCCAAAGCGACTCTTTGTCTTTGACCGCCTGACATCTCTTTTGGCTTTCTTGCAAGATAGTCGGTGATTCCTAAGATATGAGAACTGTTTTTAATCTTCTCATCGATTTCAGTTTTTGTATAATGCCTTTTGATTTCAATCGGTCCAGCATTCTTCTTTGCATCATCAATCAACATTTCAAGACGTAAAACATCTTGTTCATCTTTCTTGACTTTGGCAAGTAACAGTTGTCTTTTCAGCCTTGATATTTTTCTCTTATCGATTCCGATGATTTCATTGCCGTTTTTGTCCTTCTTCGTATCCGTGATTTTCTGATTTTTCAGACCGAAGGCCATGTTTTCGTAAATCGTCATATGAGGATATAAAGCATAGTTTTGGAAGACAAAGGCGATATCTCTGTCTTTTGGTTCTTCATAATTCATCAGTTTGTCACCGATGAAAAGATCACCGGCTGTGATTTCCTCTAAGCCTGCAATCATTCTTAATGTCGTTGATTTTCCGCATCCGGAAGGACCGACAAAGACAATGAATTCGCCATCCTTGATATCCAAGGAAAAGTCGCTGACTGCTTTTGCTCCATTCGGATACACCTTGTAGACATGTGATAATTTCAAATCTGACATGATTCTATCCCCCTATCAATCATTTCGAGAAAAGATTTCCTGCAACTTCAATTTATCCGCTTTATATTCTCTATCTTCCGATAGCAATCCATTCACTTCCTGTTGAACATCGCTTAACTGGGTCAGGCAATATCCGCAGAAGAAACCAGAATCAAAGATTGCATCGACAAGTCCTTTTAGACGGGAGAGGAATTCCTCTTCCCCCTTGGCAGCTTTTCCATATCCCCAGCCAACATCCTTATCCTTTTCAAATGCGATTCCACCGAATTCAGTGAGAAGAACTGGTTTATCGCTGTTATCGTATCCTTTAATCGTATATTCTCTTCCATTGGGATGGGCGATCACTTCACGTGAATAGAAGTCCTTATGATTGTCTGTTTCCTTCCTTCCGTATTCTTTCATCAATGCCTGATAAGTAGAGCCATAATTATGAAGGGTAAGTAAGTCACTATCGGTATGTTCCCAGCCATCATTTGAAATGACAAAACGATTTTTCTCCATGCACTTCGTAAGATGATAGAGACCCTGCATTCCTTCCTGCATCTCTTTGTTCTCCTTGACAGAACGAAGTCCCCAAGACTCATTGAAGACGACAAGCGCAGCGATGGATGGATGATTGTGATGTTCTTGCAGAACATCTAACCACTCTTTTGTAAGATTTGAGATTGTCTTTTCCCTATATTCGTATGCGGAAGGCAATTCCTGCCATAGATAGTATCCTAAAATGTCAGCGTAATAGTAGAACAGGGAAGATTCAATCTTCTCATGCTTTCTGCATCCGTTAAAACCGATATCTTTCATCATCATAATGTCAGATATCATCTCATCTTCAGTAAGGGTGAGTCCGCCTTTCTTGCTATATCCTTGATCTAGTATCAATTTCATGAATCTTCTATCGCCATTGCTGTAGATTGATTTTCCGCTCGCCTTCCAGTTGCATACACCGAAATAGGAAAAGACTTCATCTATCTTTTCTCCATTATGGTATAGACGGAAAACAATATCATAGAGATTTGGATAAGAGGCATCCCAACCATGAACCTTCATCGTATCGGTATCATCCGTGATGTCATAAGTGACTGAGAAAATATTACGGCATGCTTCCTCTCTTGATTTCACGATTTTCTTTCCATGATAAGAGATTTCCGTTTCAATCTCCAATCCTTCCATATAATGAGAAAGTTCAAATTCAATTTTGATGTTTCTTTCGTAATAGGACGGATCCATACGCAAAGAAGAAAGATAGGATTCCTTCACCTCTTCTAGATAGACATCCTTATAGATGCCTGTCGTTTCACGATAGAAACATTCATAGTTATGATCCTGCCATCTTTGTTTTCCGCGGCTATGGAGACAAGAATAATCATCCTCTACTCTTACTACTAGATGATTCTCACCATCTAAAATGCCATCCTTAAGTTCAATTGCAAACCCGCTATAACCGCCCTCATGGATCTTGATCATCTTGCCATTCAGATAGACTTCAGCAGAATAATCCACTCCGTCAAAATGAAGAAGATATCTTTTTCCTTTCACTAAGTTCAGAACTTTATGGTACCAGACAATCTGATGGATTCCGTCATCATTCACTTTTGATGAGGGATATTCAAAAGAGTAGGGGACAACGATTGTCATGCTCTCTTTCGGAAAAACGATAGGATAGTTTTCTTTTCTTCCGATATCCTTATCATCAAAGATAAAATCCCATTCTCCGTTCAAAGAAACAAAGGGTTCACGTAAGAACTGAGGATTCGGATGATTCTTTCTATAAGATTTTGTGTGCGTGATCATAATCGATGTTCTCCTTTTTCAGATATTCTTCTTTCGTCATATGGAAATGCTTTTTGAACCAACGGTAGAAATACTCTTCGCTTGCAAAGCCGATTTTCTTGATGATCTCTTTCGTGCTATCACCATCTCTTAACAAGTCCTCTACCCTACTGACTCTCGCTTTAGTCAAGTCTTTTATCGGAGTCGTGCCGAAGTAATTCTTGTAAAGCTCATTGAATCGAGGAAGGGAGAAACCTAATCGGTTTGCTAAGTCAGAAACAGAGAAATGATCCGGTGTCTGATACATCTCAAGTCGAATTTGTTCAAACTTGCCTTTGATCTCATCCGCATACTTTTCTGAGTAACGGCTGTTTCTACGATGCAGCTTTCTGCTCAGTGTCAGAAAGAGATCAATCATCAAAGCATCCTCTTTGTATTCGATTCCAATCTCATCGCTTTTCTTCTCTTCTTGAATCTCTTTGATTTTTTCTGAAATCCAAAGAGAGCATTTCGGATTAAAAGGAGTATTCAAAGGAAAATGAATATCAGAGAAGAATTCAGACACATTACAGTTGAAGTCGATATAGTCGTGATTGAGACGGTTGACCTTAACATAGAATAACTGCTTCACATTCGGTGTATATAGGATACAGGTTCCAGGATCAGCGATGATTTTCTCCCCGTTGATTTCAATCGTCACAGAAGAGGAAAAATGAAAGAAAAGATAACGATAAGAACCCTCTGGTCTATCGATACTGAAGGGAGCGTTTTCTAAAGCACTCGGTACAACATATTCGATCTTGAATATCATGTTTTCTCTCTTTCCGCTTTGATTATATCTTTTGCCAAAGCTAATTATGTGTCGCTCTTTTTCATAAAAATATTGAAATAATACTACAAAAATAATTTTTAGTCATATCTACTTTTTCGGTAATTTCGATACATTTTTAGTATAGCATAGGTGTAAGCGATTACAAAGTTATTAAAAAAAGTCATACAAGATTGCATATAAGATATTGTGTATCCGACCGGTTCAACATAAAATCAAATCAAACACACAGGAGGTGTCTTATGTTCAAAAAATCTAAATCGATCATTTTATCCCTTTCCTTGCTTTCATTGTTAGTAGGATGTGGTTCAACAACTGCAAGCGAAGACGAAGACAATAACGGCTCCGGAGGTTCCGGAAGCACTACAATTTCCTTCTTCGGATGGGGCAGCGCACAGGAGCAGTCAAACTTCCAGGCACTCATCGATCAGTTCATGGTTGACAACCCTGACATCAAAGTCGCCTATTCCGCCACAGACTCCGGAAGCTATATGACAACCTTGAAGAACAAAGGAAACAGTCTTCCTGACGTTTTCTATATGCCGGATTATGAGTTCCTTCAGTGGGTTGATAGCGGAAAGCTTCTCGATATCTCTTCCTATGTCACAGAAGAAGAGATCAACTCCGCCTGGGATTTATCCACCTCTATGTATCGTTACGACAAAGATACCTATACTCTTGGAAAAGGTGCACTTTATGGACTTCCAAAGGATTTAGGTCCTTATCCACTCGTCTACAACAAAACTTTATTATCCAATATCATCAAAGAAAAGAATCTTGACATCTCCTTGCCAGATAAAGAGAACCCGATGACATTCACACAGTTCAGAGAATATCTTAAAGCAATCACTGGCGAGTACAACAGCAAGCATGTCTATGGAATCGGATACTATGAACTGATGGCTGCTGTCTATTCCAACAATGCAGATTACTTTGATTCTACAAGAACAAAGGAAACCATCTCCAGTCAGAACTTCATTGATGCCGTTCAGTTTGTTGCTGATCTTTCCGTCAAGGACAAAACAGCACCGACCGCCAATGAGCAGAGTTCACAGAACTCCTTCCAGAGATTCCTCAACCAGGGCTGTGTCTTCACATTCATGGGTCCATGGGACTGCAAGCAGTTCTGGGAAGACATCAATTTCGAATTCGATATTGTTCCAGTTCCTGTCGGAGAAGCAGAGGGAAGCAAATCCACTGCTTGGGTAGGATCTGTCGCATACTGCGTTTCCAGCAAGTCCAAGAAGAAGGAAGCCGCTATCCGCTTAGCAAAATATCTTGCCCTTTCTGAAAAGTCCAATCAGATGAACTATCAGCTCGGCCAGGCCATCCCTAACATCAAATCGATGGCAGAAGGCGACTACATCAATGGTGTCGGATTGACAGACAGACAGCTCCTTCCTGAAAACAGAAAACTCTTTGTCGACATCGTCAAAGGAACCGACAAAGTCCAAGGTCATAATAGAGTCAAATACTACGCCTATGACAACACCTTCCTCGATGACTTAGAAGACAATCTTTCTGACGTCTATCAGGGAAACCAGACTGCTGAAGCATTCTTGAAGGGATACGCATCAAAATATCAAAAAGGTTTAGACGAATCAAACGAGAACATGAATTGATATGACTAGGATTCAATACAGAAAAAATGATCTAGGAAAGAAAGAGAGGAGAGTCGCTCATCTCTTTATCCTCATCCCATTCATCGGATTCACTCTTTTTACCGTCTTTTCTATGATCATGAGTATCTACTACTCATTCACCGATTTCAACCCGGTCAAAGAGCAGACAAAATGGGTTTGGTTTCAAAATTACCAGAAACTTTTAACAGATGAAAACTTCGGTTCTGCTTGCCTGAACACTTTGATTTTCCTTGTTACCATCCCGATTGGTATGTTCATAGGTTTGCTCCTAGCCACCTACTTGAAGAAGATTTCACACGGATCGAAATTCTTAAGACTCGTCTACTATCTACCGGCTGTCAGCTCTGCCGTTGCCATCAACATCATCTTTCGTTATCTCTTCGATATGGAGCATGGTCTCATCAATAGCATCTTAGGTCAGAAGATTCCTTGGCTTGGCGTTTCAAATCCCTGGCTTATTCGAATCGCAATCATCATCAAGAATATCTGGGGTGCAATCGGTGGAACGATGCTTTTGTATCTAGCCGGATTGAACTCCATCCCGGATAGTTACTACGAAGCAGCTAAGATTGATGGCGCAAGTGAATTCAAGCAGTTCTTCAAAATCACAGTCCCTTTGATTCACCCGACTTCCTTCTATCTCCTTATCACCGGAATCATCGGTGGACTTCAGTCCTATACTGACGCCCAGGTCTTCGCACAAGGTAACAAAGGTGCAAGAACCGTTGTCTATTACATTTGGCAGTACGGTATCGACAAGTCCAAATACGGCCTTGCCTCTGCTGCTAGTACTCTTCTTGCCATTGTCATCATGACAATCACCTTCATCCAGTTCAAGAAGACAAAAATGTTTGATATCGATTAGGAGGCTTTATGGAAAACAGATCATTAACTCTTACAAAAGTCACCTACTCAAGAAAGCATAAGAGAATCAATATCGGATTCATCATCGCTACCATCATTGTCCTATTCGGTGCTGTTACGATGCTCTTTCCGTATATCTGGATGGTTCTTACATCCTTTAAGAGCAATGCAGAAGCCTGGTCGGATCCTCCGGTATTCTTCCCAAGCAAATGGCTGATTGATGCCTATAGCGACATCATCATCGATCCAAATTTCTATATGTCTGTCGTCTACACTCTCATCTTGGAAGTCTCTGTCATCTTAGTCGGAACATTCGTATCCACACTAGCCGCCTTTGCCTTCAGCAAACTGAAGATGAGATTCAGAAAGACACTTCTTCTTGTCCTTATGTCTTCCATGATGGTCCCTTATGCGGCTGTCATGCTTCCTCAATACCGAGTCTTCCGAGACTTAGGAATGGTTGAAACCCTTTGGCCTTTGATCCTTCCTGGCTTATTCGGAAATGTCTCGATGATTTTCTTCCTTTTCACTTATATGAAGCAGGGTATACCGAACGCCTTGATTGAACAAGCAAAGATTGATGGTTCCTCCTACATTCAGATGTTCTTCAAACTCGCTCTTCCTCTCAGCAAACCTGCTATCGCAGCTCAAGCCATCTTCTGGTTTGTCGGTATCTGGAATGACTTCTTTGGCCCATCCATCTACCTCACCGGAGATGTAAAGACACTTCAGGTCTATCTTAATTCGTTGATTGACTCCACTAAGAGCGGTGTTGATCTTCCCGTCATGATGGCAGGATCGGTCTTAGCCTCTCTTCCAATGATTATCATATTCTTCTGTTTCCAGAATTTCTTTATCAATTCCATTGCGTTATCCGGCATGAAGGAGTAAACATGAAAACTAGCGTTACCATTAAAACCAAAGACAACAAACATTACAGCATCGGCGATCCCTTCATCTTGCGTTTTGATGGTGTCTATTACCTATATCCCTCAGCAGAGTGCGATGAAACTGGTATCCGTTGCTTCACTAGCACAGATTTGAAAGTGTTTGAAGAATACGGATATGTCGTAGAGGACGAAAGATTGCTTAACGCCTATGCACCAGAGGTAATCTATCATGATGGATATTTCCTCATGTGCACCTCGCCAAATGGAAATGGTCATTACTTTCTGAAATCCGATTCTCCTCTTGGCCCATTCCATTTCATCACAGAAAATATGAAACAGATGATTGACGGCACCTTCGTTCACGATAAGGATTTCAACATCTATTTTGCAAGAGCTGACCACAACGGAATCGCAATGCTGAAGTATGAATACGATAAATTCTCCAATCACCATAACATCCTTCCGCAGATTTCAAAAGCCTGGACAGAAGGTCCGACAATCTTCTATGAAGATGATTACTATCGTGCAACTTACTGTGGAAACTTCGTCTGGAGCAGAAACTACCGCATACTCTCTGCTTCCTCAAAAAGCCCGATATCTGGATATGTAACAGATTCTAGACCTCTTCTTCTCTCCACAATGGATGGATTCCATTCCCTTGGTCATAATAGCATCACAAGATCTTATGACTTAACAAAAAGAGTGATTGCCTATCATGGAAGAGATAAAGATGACTGTAACCGTCATCTCTATCTTGACACACTTCAGTTCAATGGAAGCTCTGCTTCTGTCTTATTCAATGATTTTCCTTCAACTCCTGATTTTGAACATCGTTACGATTTCAAAAGGATTGATGAGAATGTAAAGATAATAGATGGCGGCGAATTTGTTGCGGAATTCACATTCCGTGAAACATTGAATATCAAAATTCAAGATGGCACAAATCAAAATAAGGAACTCAAATTCAAAGATAATCGCCTTATCTTAAATGATGACAAAATCTATTTGCTCCCTATCGACACAAAAAAGATTCATACTATTCTCCTCATTAAGAAGAGGGTTCAGAATGAAAACTATTTTGAAATACGAATCGATGAGGTTCCTTTCTTATCATCCATCAAGACTACAAATACAATCACTATAACTCTTCAGAAAAACAGCATTGTCGATTATGTTGCTGCATCGAAGATAAAGAAGAATGATTCTTTCTTCATTCCTAATATCATCGAATCCACATCCTTAAATCATTCGGACTTGGTAAGACATGATCAATCCTACTATCTATCTTTGCCACCGAAAGAAACAATCAAGGTTCATGGTGAAAAAGGAAAATATCAGATTTATGCATCCTGTCTCGTCGATTCTTCAGCAACCTTATCGATATCGACAAAATCAGAAAATAAAACAGTCACCATTGAACCATCTGATAGCGACTACGATTCAAGATTCCTCCTTCTTACCGATATTCTCATCGATGAAAATGACGAATTGTCGATAGAAGTTTTATCCGGTGAGTTTTCTTTCTCACTCCTTGAAATCAGTAAACCTGTAACACTGCCTTCCTCTTATGAAAACAATTATTCTTTCTATCCTAGAAAAGATGAAGATGAAATCCATTTCACCATTCATCATTTCGAAGAAGATTCTCTCTTCGGAATGTTACTAGATGCAAAAGACTACTGCTCTCATTCTAGTGTTCATCATCCAAAATGTTGTGGTTATCTAATCGGAATGAGAAATGATCTTCTTGTCGTAGAGCATCTGCAATACGAAACAGAAAGGATCTACGATGTTCCGGTAAGTGTCAAGGAAGGAGAAGAACATACTCTCTCCTATACAAAGAAAGATAACCATCTAACCGTCTATTTCGACTCAAAGGAGATGATATCTATCTATCTTCCATTCGAAGAGAAAGAAGGATATAACGGACGATATATCTCCTCTCATAGTGACGTGACAATCAAGTGAGGTAACAACATGACTAAAAAGAAAATCTGGTTGCTGTCTCTTCTCCCACTTATCGTTTCCTGTTCTGGAAGTACAAGTGAGGACAAGGACTCTACGAAGAAGGAAGATGGAATTGTTGACTACAATAAAAACAAAACACCTTCTGGTGATGCCTTTAATTTTGACGGAAACTATACTCCTCCAGAACTGAATATCGATGGTGTGGACGATGATGCTCAATATCAAAGCGCATCACCAGAGCTTACCTTCGGTTCTAAAAATCAGGCCACCGTCAAACTATACCGTGGTAACGAAGCCTTGTTCTGTTTCTTCAAAGTCACAGATGAGGACTTAGAGACGGTCGGAAACAACAATGGTGATGATGTCACCAAAGGAGATTCTGTCGAAATCTACTTTGACTTCAAGAATGATGGAGCAAGCAAGCCTCAGTCTGATGATATTCAGATCAATATCGGTGCACATGGAAAGACAAGAATCTTTGTCGGCTCCTCAGGAAGCTGGGGAAACTGGAATGGACTTCTCGATTATGAAGTCAAATTAGACGGCACTTTAAACAATGACAAGGATGTTGATAACGGATATACAATCGAGTTGATGATTCCGTATTCTCAAGTTGGCATTGATAAGGACTCAACCTTTGGTGTCTCCTTAGGATGTGTCGCAAGAGGAAAAGATTCCACTCATGATACCCTTCCTTACACATGGGGAGGCCTCACCTATGAAGGCAACTTCATCGACCCTCAGAATCCGTCTCTTTATGTCACCTATAAGGGAAATAAATTCTATAGCCATGATGCGGTTCCTATCGACAATCTACAGCTATATGGAACATTGACAGATCAGGCTGGTATCATTCTTCCTAACACTACAATCAAGATCAATGATACTGAAGTGACAACGGATGAAAATGGAAAGTACTCCTTATCCGATGTCAACAGTGAAAACGAAATCATCATCAATGTTGAAAAAACAGGATATGAAAACTATACAGAAACCATCTCCACTTCTGAAATCCGTTCAGTCAGAAACGGAAAACTAGAAAAGAACTTAGTACTGTTCGATCATTCCAAGACAATAGAAGTCACTTTGAAAGGAACAATCAAGAATCCAAGCCGTGGAGCAGTCTCTTCTGCTGATATCAGCATCAATGATTCGACCACTCATTCTTTAGATGACGGTTCCTTCTCCATCAAAACTGAACTAAAGAGAGAGATGAATCTTGTTGTCACCAAGGATGGATTCAAAGATAGCACGACTGAACTAGATATCTTGGACCTCATTTCGAAAGACATTGTCGATTTAAATGAAGTCGCACTCTATTCCTATCCAAGCCATGTCAGTTTTGGTGGATCAAGAGGCATCGCGAAGGTGGAAGCTGATGTCTATCGCGGATTTGATGGCATCCATTTCGATTTCACCTCTAGTCAGAATATGGCAAATGGAGATCATGTTGAGCTCTTCTTAGACACCAAGACAAGTTTCCATGGAAGAGATACGACAGACTATCGAATCGATTTCAAGGCTGATAACGGAATTGCCATTGTCAATTTCGGCGATGGTTCCAATAATATTGTTTCCACATCTGGAATCAAGAATAACACGTATTTAGAAAAGGCTACCTATCATATGGATACGATGATTCCTTACTCTTTCCTCTCTATCGATAGCAATGAAATCATCGGATTCAGCTTAGGCGTCTGGTCTCAGTCCTTGAGCGATTGGGACGGCTTCAACTATGAAGGAAACGGCTTTGCCCCATACGTTGCTCCTGAATACACAGACCAGTATCTAAGACTCGATATGGATAATAACCTCTATCGTGCCTCTAGCAATGAAGTCAGTGCCTGCAAAGTAACAGGTGTTGTTGTCGATAGTTCTCTTGCTCCTCTTTCCTCCGCCACAGTCAACAACAGCAAAGTCAATAGTGATGGAAGCTTCTCACTCGTCTTGCTCAAGTCTGCCACTACGATAACCGTAAAATGTGCCGGTTACAGCGATAAGACAATATCCCTCAGCGAAGATGATTTATCCGGAACATCCTATTCACTTGGAAATATCATCCTTTCTAAATCCGTCGTCAAAGTGGAAGGACTTGTCAAAGATGAAAGCGGAAATCTCTTATCGGATGTCAATGTCTCTATCCAACCTGATGATAAGACAACTGTAACAGATACAAGTGGATCCTACTCTTTCGATGAAATCTCAACCGGAAGCAATATCACCATCACCTTCACAAAAGACGGATATGAAACCGTTACTAAGAAGGTTTCCACACTTGTCTTGAAGCAGAAAGCCGAAAAAGGAGAAAGCTACTCCTATGATGCTGTGATGAAAAAAGCATAACGAGGAACGAAACATATGAAAACAAACAAACGTAATCTGATTCTATCCTTCCTCACCCTTTCCCTTCTCTGCTCCTGCGGTGGGAACACAGGTGATAAGGAAAGCAGTTCAACAGACGATAAGAAAGAGACTCATGAACTTCTCAAAGAAAGAGAGACTTACGACAACAAATTCGGTGAAGATAGAATACCTGGTCAATGGGCAAACTATGGTGTCGGTGATCCATTCGTCATGCGTTACAACGGAAAATACTATCTCTATGCTTCGACAAAGGATACCGAGGTCGGTATCCGTGGCTGGGTCAGCGATGACATGATGAATTGGACGCAGATGACAGGTGAAGGCATGGAAAATGGATATGTCACCATGGAAAGCTGCACGGAGACTGCTTATGCTCCGGAAGTCATCTACTACAACGGATACTTCTATCTCTGTGAATCTCAGGCTGGAAGTGGTCATTATCTCCTTCGCTCTGAAAAGCCAGAAGGTCCATTCAAAGCCATCACCGGAAACTTCGGTGAAAGTATTGATGGCTCCTTCTTCCTCGATGACGATGAACAGCTCTATTTCCTTCGTGCCTCCAGCAATGGTATCCGACTTGTCAAATTCAACGACGACATGACCTTAGGATCATCCAAGACCTTAGACAACACTCAAATCGGCTCCTGGACAGAAGGCCCTTATCTCATCAAGAAAGATGGCACCTATTTCCTCACTTATACCGGAAATGCGGTCACAAGTGAAGGATATCGCATCGGATATTCCTATGCGACTGGTGAACTCTTCTCCCGTTCCGCATTCCAACAAGGTGAAACCATCATCCTCAATACCAGCGACGAGTTCAAAGGACTTGGTCATTCATCCACTGTCTTAGGTCCTAACTTAGATTCATACTATATCGCCTATCACAATTTGAACTCTTCTGGTGGTCCGAACCGTTCCTTTAATCTCTCTAGACTCACTTTCTCCGGAACGACGATGCAGGCTGTCCATCCACAGTTACATGGCTCCTATGTACCGGAAGGACCCGACTTTGAAACTGAGGATAAGACCGGATTCACTGAAATCAGCAACTATCTTCTCACGGATAAGGAAACAGGTACTACCTTCTCAGCGGAATACAACTTCCAGGGAAAAGACACCGTATTAGTCTTCTCCTATCAGGATGACTGCCATTATGAGATCTCATTCAAAGATAACAGCATCGTTTTATCCGAAAACAAGAATGGAACAACAACTGTCATCAAGGAAGGCACCTTAACAAAGACCTATGACTTCAGCAAGTTACATACCATCCGTATTGCCAATAGTTCTGATAAATTCTCCCTCTATTTCGATGGCATGCAGAAGATCACATTAGAGAATGGGTTTGAAAAAGGAAAGATAGGTTATCTGAAGAATGATAATTCCACAATCCACTATACTTCCTTCTCTCATCAGGCAAATGGTTCTAGCGACAAGAGTGAAATCAATCAGGAATCCTTCTTAGCAGCTAACTATCTCTATTCTTCCGACACCGGTGTCAGCATCAAGAAGCAAGAAGAAAAAGAAGACACAACTTTCAATGGAAAAGAGAATAGCTATGATGTCGAACTGAAGAAGAACAGCTATGTCACTTATCCGATTGTTGTCGATAAGGACGGATATTACGCTATTGATCTCACCTATGACAATGAGAACTTATCCAAGGAAATCCTCTTCCAAATCGATGATGGAACAATCTATCGAAGTCACTTTGCTTCTGATAGCGATGAATTAAGTCAGTACCAGAAGACACAGATTGTCGAACTCGATATCACAAAAGGTGTCCATAACCTTACTATCTATTCTTCAAATGATGATATCAGTTTCCATAAAGGTGATTTCTATCTCTCTAGCAAGACTTCTCCTTCCTTTGAAGCAGACTTAAAGGAATACGTTATGAAAGGCGCTACCTACAAGACAACCTGGAAATTGAAGGAAGATGGTCATTACGCATTGAGCGGAAGCAGAAACTTAGTCTACTTCGGCGATGACACATTAAGTGACTATACCGCTGAATGTGATATCGAACTTGTTGGAGAGACACAGGCCAATACAGTCGGTTTGCTCTTAAGAGGAAACAATCCTGCCTTCGCTTCCAATGATGATGTCAACTCTATCCAAGGCTATTATGTCGGATTCAACAACTCCAAATTCTTCATCAGCAAATGCGACTACAACAACTCTTTCACTGATATCGCCGCCGATGCTATCTCTATATCCTCTTCCGTTTCCTATCATCTGAAAGCAACCATCAAAGGAAACAAGATTGATTTATCCTTATCCGATGGAAAGAGTGAAAACACTCTCACCTACTTTGACTCCATCGGTTTCACACATGGATATTTCGGTCTCTATACCAATGGTGCAAGCTGTATCTATAGAAATTTAAAGTTATCATAAGGTTTCAAATAAAAGGAGGATAAACAACTTATGAAAAAGAAGACAAAGTTAGCAATCACATTCCTCTCCGCAATCACCTTATTCAGCTGTGGCAAGACTACGACAGACTCAACAGACCCAAACACCCAGAAGCAGACTGAAAGTGCAAAAAGCACTGACACAGGTAAAGTCTCAACATCTGACACATCAAAAGAATCCCCTATCTCTACTGAAGACACATCCAAAAAATCCGACAGTGAAAAGAGTGAAAGCACAGCTCCTGCTCTTACTGAAATCACGGTCACTGGCACAGTCTCCCACTTCATCGACGGACTTATCAAAGATGCGTTTGTCTCTATCGATGGTAAGGAAGTAACAACAGGAGATGACGGCACTTTCACAATTGAAAAAGTCACAGTTTCCGATACGATGACTCTTAAGATTGAAAAAGACGGTTACGTCGATAAGTATGTCGTCCTTCCTAGCAAAGAAGAACTGACTGAGTCTGTCAATCTAGGAACAATCGAATTAGCTTCCGACTATGTCGCATTCGGAAAGCTGACCGATAAGACCTGGACGAATTATGAAGCCTTTGAATTCAGCACAACACGTGACAAAGATAATCTCTACATCAAAGCCGATGCCGATAACGGCGTCTTCTTCTCCACTGGCAGAAACTCTAAACTAGAAGCCTACATCTCCGTCGGTGAAGTCAGTGCCACTAGAGACGCTAATGTCTATCAGGTGGTATTGAATTCCGGAAAAGAACTATCGTATCAGAACTATGGCGGTAAGGCAATCACTGATACACCTAGCTATGAAGAGAGTCACGACGATACCTCTACCTCAATCGAGTTCACTGTTCCTTTCAGCATGTTAGGTATCACCGCCAATGATATCTTAGGCCTTGACTTAGGACTTTGGAGCGAAGTCGATAGCGACTGGGCACCGATGAAGGATCTCACAAAAGGAAATGAACATGCTGTTGAGAATCCTACCTCTTATGTACGTGCAGACAAAAAGAATCTCATCTTCCTCAACACAAAGAACGAATACTATGTCGCACCGACCTATGACAAGGATACTTTGACAAAAGGATATCCGTTCCAGACAGCAACGCCTGAATACACGAATAAAGGTGATGTCGCTGATGACATCTATATGAAGTATACCAAGACTGAGACTGGATTTGATTTCAGTTTCCTCTTGTTCGGAAAGATGGAAGGAAACGAGCATCTGAAACTTATCTTCCATACTGATGATGACAATAAGACAGGTTGGAAAACATGTGAGAGTGATCTATTCGTCCAGCTCGATACTACAAAAGCCAGAAAGAGAACAGGCCTTACTGACTTCTGGAGCTATAGCACATTCAGCAATGATGAAAATGAAACTGCAACCAATAACACTCCTACCTATCGTGAAGATGAATCTGGATATTATGCATTAGACTGGTCCATCGACTTCACTGAGATTCCAAATTACTCTACTTCTGGAAAAGTATCTCTCTATTGTATGGAATTCGATAAAGGAGATATCTATGATGCTAAATTGGCAGAAAACGGAATGAGAGTCAACGGAAAAGCATTAGGTGATCCGGCTAACCAGGGATGCTACTATATCATTCAGGAAAAGGTTCATGACATGGATACCACTGGATATCCGTATGAAATTTCTAGAAACAACAGCAACATCTTCATGAAGACGGAGAGAAATGAAGATGGCATTCTCCTTTCCTTCATCAGCGATAGTTCCGGATTTGGCGATAATGACTTCCTCCGTTTCATCGTGCACTCTGGAGAAGATGCCAGTGGTGGCTGGAATCTCAATGCAACCGATGTCACATTCATTATCAAGAACAATGGTGCTAAACTCACCACCGGAAAAGCTTCATTCTGGGATAATGAAACGGATACCAATCGATTCGGTGCGGATACTGAAACACTCAACGAACCCGTTTACACAAAGACCGAGAAATACTGGACACTGACTTTCCAGATTGATGGTTCTGAAACCGGAGTCGAAGACTATACCTCTACCACTGCCTTAAAGGGTATGGCATGGGAGTTCAAGAACGGTGCAATCGTCAACGGCAACACTCATTACAACAATAACGTTGCGGTCGGTGACACTGCTATTCAGTCGAATTATTTCACAATTTAAGGAAATGAAAGTATAATCAATGAGCCGAAAGGCTCATTGATTATTTCTATTATGAACACACAGAAACAAAACTCATCTATGATCGGTAGACGACTATTGGCAAATCTTGTCGATATCCTGCTTTTGCTGATGCTATTTTTCTTCTTCTATTTTGTCTTGTTCAAACCTGTCATGAATAACATCTACAATATATCTTCACACAAAGACAACTATACACAGTGTATGAATGAATACAATTCAATAAGAGTAGATTATGGAATCATATCCTATGATTCTGCTTCCGACATTGTCTACAACACTGTTACAGATGATATCAAGAACGCATTTCTAAACGATAGCAGAGTCATCGAGTTGACAAAGACTATCCAGAATGAAGCGATGTATGTCTTCCAATACACGATGCTAGGATGCCTATATGCTCTATTATGTTCTTCCTTTATCGCTTTCATACTTCTTCCTATCTGTTTAAGAACCAAGACATTAGGAAGGCTCTGCATGAAGCTTACACTGATCAAAGGAAAAGAAAAGAAAACATTGCCTATCTATTTCGTGTTACTAAGAGGTATCGTCTATATTGTCATTGATGTACTGCTTGGTATCTTATCCTTAGGAATCATTCCTCTGATCGACTTAATTGTCGCAATACTAAGCAAAGAAAACCGTTCCATCGTTGACCGATT
>CAVILQ010000021.1:0-33975 GCA_963643715.1 bacterium
GCATAGCAAAAACTATAAGAACACGTGATCACAAATTCAGTTTTTCAACGTTCTTAGTTATCGAAAACAAGATGTCTACTCTAAGTATTGGCTAATTATTTTGAACTTCTTTCACTTTTTAATAACTTCATAGAACACTTCTTTACCAGATAACAAGCTTTCTAGAATCATATAGAAATCTTTCGGCAGTTCCTCTTTTGAAATGTCTTTCGATAGTTTTCCTTTGTATTCGCCGTTATCCAATGTTACAAGAATATGATTATCTTTCTTGTTGACAAATTTCATGTTTCTGATTTCAAGAAAGATATATTTATTTCCTTCATACAGCATGATTCCGTACGTGTAATCAAAGTCTCTATAGTTCTCCGAATATTCCAAATAGAGATCTGCAATCCTTTTATCAAATTCCATCGAATTGATATCATGTGAAAAAGAAACCAAAAGATATTTTCTCTTTCGCATCTGAAAAGGAAGATAGGATTCATAATTTTCCTTCTTCTGTCTAGATAGACTATCAGACATATTTTCAACATACTCAAGATCATCATTGAGTCGTTGTATTCTTTTTTTCAGCATATCATCCGCATAGGAAAGATAGGATTCATATTGAATTTTATCATCTTTGATATAGTGTTCCTTCACATAAGAAAGAGGAATATTCAATACGACGGATATCATGATCAGTTCTGATAATCGCAATTGTTTTCTCATATAGTATCGATAGGAACTGTCTTTTGAAATGTACTCAGGTTTCAAGATTCCGATACGGTCATAGTAACGCAGAGCTTTGATGCTTAAGCCTGATAATTTCGAGAATTCCCCAATAGACAAATATTCTTTATTCATGCGTTGACTCTCCCCTTAGAGGATAGTTTAACATAATAAAGTCGTTTTTGGAGGTAAGTATGTTCAAAGTTGAATCACATTTCACAGTCAAAGGATTGTTAAAATACACATTCCCATCTATCATTATGATGATATTCACAAGCATCTATGGCGTTTTCGATGGATTATTCGTCAGCAATATCGAAGGTGACACCGCCTTCTCCGCTGTTAATTTCATCCTACCTTATATCATGCTGCTTGGAACATTTGGTTACATGTTCGGTACAGGCGGAAGCGCATTGATTGCAAAAACATATGGAGAAGGGAATCGACATAAAGGCAACCAATACTTTACGATGATTTTTGAGACACTCATTTTCATTGGTATCATTTCCACCATTGTCGGTTTCTTCACAGTAAGACCTGTTGCCGCTTTATTAGGCGCAAATGAGGAGATGCTTCCCTATTGTGAGGAGTATGGACGAATTCTAGTTTGTTTCATTGGTTTCTTCATGATTCAGAATGCGTTCCAGTCTTTTATGGCAGTCGCTGAAAAGCCGATGCTCGGATTTATCATCTGTGTCATTGCTGGTCTTGTAAACATTGTTGGAGATTATCTTCTTATCGCAGTATTCCATTTTGGTATACGTGGTGCTGCTATCGCTACTGGCGTTTCCCAGGTAATAGGTGCCATTCTTCCTATTCTCTACATCATCTTCAGAAAAGATAAAACACCACTGAATTTCACAACCCCTTGCTTTGAATTCTTACCAGTGTTGAAGGCTGCTGGAAACGGTCTATCTGAGATGGTATCCAATGTATCCATGTCTATCATCAACATGCTATTCAATGCGCAATTGATGAAGTACATCGGACAGGATGGAGTTACCGCTTTCGGTATCATCATGTACGTTGGTTTTATCTTCACAGGTGTTTATTTCGGATATGCGATCGGTGTCGCTCCGATTATCTCCTATCATTATGGTGCTAAAAACGAAGATGAGTTAAAGAGTCTATTGAAGAATTGTCTAATCATTTACTCTGCCTTTGCTCTTGTTCTTGCCAGTGCCTCAATCCTCTTAGCTGATCCTTTATCCAAAGCGTTCATTCATAACAATGTTGAACTTCAGAAACTCTGCGGGCATGCTATTCGCTTATATTCCATTTCCTATTATATTTCGGGATTCAACATCTTCGCCTCATCCTTCTTCACTGATCTCAATGATGGATTTGTCTCCGGATTCTTGTCTTTAGCTAGAACATTCCTATTCCAAATCATCTGTATCTATGTTTTACCACTCATCCTTGGTGTAGATGGTTTATGGATATCCGTATTGTTCTCTGAATTCTTTGCTCTTCTTGTCAGCATAAGCTTCCTATTCGGAAAGAACAAGAAATACCATTACCTCAAAACAAAGAAAAAGGAAGCGTTGGACTAATCGATTTAGTTAAGTCTCTTTCTTAAGTACTAATAGCTATTCAAAGCACAAAAATGTCATTCGAATGCCTACCGATATCCTTTTAATCGGGTTTATTTTTTATGTTTTAGTTGCAATAGAAAAGGGCAGGAGAAGACGTTCTTGCTGCGGTCTTGCCTGCCCTACAATCATACATTTCAATATAGTTATTATTAGATTGTTTTCTTGTATTCTTCTTTTAGTTTCAAATATTCGTCAAGTATCTCTTTATGAGTGTCTTGACCATATTTCTCTTTGAACTTCTCAATGTTCCACGGTTTCTCAGCGACATTTCCGATGCCTTTCTTATGGACTTTGATCCACTGGCAGTAATGTCTGACGACAGTGTTCTCATAAAGATAATGTTGATCATTGAACCTAGGTGACATGAATTTGATATTGGACTTTAACCCACGATTCAATGCGGTCTGATCCGGCATAAAGTATCGATTCTTAATCACTTTTTCTCTGACGATTTCGAAGTGTTTATTTTCTCTTAGTCTCTTTAAGTTCATCAGGACAACACCGGAATTACAGTATCTTTTTCCTAACCAATGAGAACCCACTTCATCAATGACCATGCCGACATCCTTATCAGTCAGATCAAGGGAGTAGATTTCATAGAGGTCGCCTGTCACGACAACATCGATATCGATATAGAGAAGTTTATCTCCGAATTCTTCATGTTGATCAGAAAGGAGACGAACCATGGAAAGAGGAGAGAACTTTCCGTTCAGATTGACACTCTTTCCTAACTTTTCATTCACTTCATCAGTCATATCCAAAAGATGAATCTGACTATTCAGATTATATTTCTTGATTACGGTTTCTAAGAATTCAGTTTGTTTCTGTTCAAACGGGAAGAATTCCTTCTTCTTGGTTTTAAAATGTCCTGTTCCGATGTATACGTTAAGTGGATGGGTTGTGTTTTTGCTAGCCGATAACAGAGTTATCAACAAACCATCAAAACATTTCCTATCCAAGCACACTAGCAGGTTTATCGATGTATTGTCTTCCATTCATGACCTCCAAACAACTAAAGTCATATAACTATAACATATCAATCCGGATTTTCGTCTTATATTGGGTGGAATAAGGCTGTTTTCTTGTTTTTTCAATCAGTATTTGTAGAAATAAGTATAAGAAATAACCCACCTCTCCATCTTGATAGTCAGCTGAAATGGGTAAATGCCAAAGGATTCTATCATCTTCCTTGTGCTTTTTTATATCGGCCCTAGGAAATGACGTGAAAATTTTCAACCTATAATAGAAAAAATCAAGATTTTTTTATTCCACGGTTTGAAAAATAGTTTTCTTTTTCAGCTGCCCACTCATAGGGTCTCATGTATTCCCCATAGAACATAGACTCTTTCTTATCAAGATAATTCCAGCTGTCGCATTCAATATCATCGACATTCAAAGACATTCTAGCTCGATTGAAATTGATGATATTCTCAATTCCATACTGTTTCATTTTCATCCTGAGACGGCATACTGCATCTCGATATAGTCTTTTTGATAAATCA
Organism: bacterium; assembly: GCA_963643715.1. Classification (GTDB taxonomy): domain Bacteria; phylum Bacillota_I; class Bacilli_A; order RFN20; family CAG-288; genus Enterosoma. The sequence goes on from CAVILQ010000021.1 coordinate 3,809, forward strand.
ACATCCTTATCGATCCAAAGTTTTGTGATTGCTTCATCCATTGTCACTTCTCCACCACGCCGGTCAACCAATAGAGCTAATAGTTCTTTTGCTTTTGCTCTTTTAAAATCCACAAGCACATCATTGACATACATATCAAAGTGAGAGAATGTTTTAAAGACAACCTTCTTTTTGGAATCATTCATGGCCCGTACTATGATTCCTTTGATTGTTTCCTCATCATACGGCTTATAGCAGAACGCAAAGAAATTTTCGCCTATCTTTTCTTTGATCTTTTCAACATCCTGACTAAAGCCAGTAATAAAGACAATCTTGATTCTTGGTCTCAGTGCAATCATTCTCTCAGCTAAATCAACACCATTGACTTCAGGCATGACAATATCCAAGAAAGCAATATCGACAGGATTGTTCTTCACAAACTCTAAAGCATCTTCCCACTTCTTGGAAAAGGCATTGATGCTGATTCCTTGTATATCGATGACATGGGAAGTGAATAAGAGTATTGATTCCTTCTCATCATCTAAAACGATTGCATTCATAGACTTTCCTCCTTTGTAGATACGGGTATTCTGATGCTTACTTTTGTTCCTTCAGAGATCTTCGATGTAATCTGTGTCGTTGCATGTAAGGTAAGAGAGAGTCTTTCTTTTGCATTTCTTAAACCGATTGAGGAATCCTTTACTTTATCTGTATCAAAACCAACACCATTGTCCTCTATTTCAACGATGATTGTATCCTTCTCTTTTCTTGTGGAGAGTGAAATGAATCCATCCTCTTTCTCTTCTACTTTTGAATATTGAATCGCGTTCTCAACAAATGGTTCCAATGTTAGAGGAGGAAGTGTGAAATCCACTGTTTCCAAATCAAGCAGAAGATCACATCCTTCAGTCTTCCTCATGTTTTCCAATGAAACATAATTGAGGATGTTATTCAATTCCACTTCGAACGGAACCAAGTCAGAGGAAGAAGCCTCTAAGTTGTTCCTTAGATGTTTTGAGAACATCGTTATCATCTCTTCTCCCTTCTTCTTGTCTTCCTGGTATGCGCCCTGAATGGAAGTCAGACAATTGAAGATGAAATGAGGCTGTATCTGTTCTTTCAAAACATCGATTTTGATGCTTTCCAGTTTCTTCTCTTCCTCTAGAACTTGAATGTATCTCTTCGTATTCGATACGGTCGAGATACGATAGAGGATAATGACGATGACGATTAAAGGAAGCATGATATAGGATATGGATTGCTCTAATCCTGCAATCATGATGTTCTCTAAATCAAAGAAGGTCAAAGAGAAGTAAATCATCAAGGAAAGGATGATGAGAATGAATGATAGGCATACCTTTTTCCCTTCGACAACTGAACACGATAATGGTGGTAACAGAATCAGGTAATTGACCAAAGAAATCATTAAGGGAATCACCTGATAGAAGGTTCCCATCAGGGCGAAATAAAGAACAATCGAGATTACAGATACCATGGACATCGATATCAAATACCACTTATTTCCGTTAATCTTCTTTGATTGTACAAGATGATAATATAGCGAAAATGAAAGCATTATAGATATTAGCAAGTTTATGAATATAATTGGGTTGTATGTATTAGTCTTTACGATGGATAAGATTCTCCAGTAGACATCAATCGAGAAGAATGTCATAACAGTCAGCATGATCATAAAGACGGAAAAGGAGAAGTCTCTCTTTGTCACATTGATGTTGATGACAAAGGAAACGATAAGAAGAGAAATGACAATACCGAAGACTAAGAATCCGATGTTGTTTGTCAAATACTGAGAGGTTGGATTTCGTCCTAAAGTATTGATGACAAGCCGACAAGGAGAAGTAAGTCCCCCTTGATAAGAGGAGGATACCTCAAAGACTACTTCAAGCGGATTTGTGTCTTCTACAACATATTCCATCGTCATATCATCTCCGCCATTGCTCTTACAGTTTCCAGTCTTTGCTCTTGTTCCATATTTAAGGACAAGCTCTTTGTTGATATATGCGTAGAATCCACCGACAAAGTTGTTGTTGATGAACCAGATTTTTGTTCCGACTGGCAATCCCTTTACATAGACTCGATACGAAGAATATCCTTCATTTGACAATCTCTTCCCATCTATGACTGTATCTTTGTAGTGATGTGGAACACTGACTTTCGCATCACATTCGGAAGTGTCATTTTCTTCTACAATCCATCTGTTATAGAAGAATTCGTATTCCCCTTTCATATGCTGTTTGACATAGGTTTCACTGATATCATAGCCAGTGAAGTCAATCAGACCATTCTTTAAATCAGGGAGTCCCTGTTTGCTATTCATATTGATATCGCTTCTAACCAAACAAAAACAGGAAATGAAAATACTGAGCAAGGCAAAAATAGCAGTGGTCAGCGAAACGATGACTTTCTTCCATTTGTGTTTCATATCTTCAACACTATATCATTATTTGTCTATATGTATCAAGATTCTAGGAGTTCTAGACCATAAAAAAGACTGCGTTTTTTCGCAGTCTTTTTTATGATTAAGCGGCTAAGAACGCTTTGTAAGCTAGATAAGCTTCGTAAACATCAGCCTTGGAGACAATTTCCATCGGAGCATGCATGGAAAGTACAGGGATACCTGCATCAAGGACATACATATTGTAGTTTCCTAAGATATATGCGATTGTTCCACCGCCACCCTGATCAACCTTTCCAATCTCGGATGTCTGATAGTGAATATTGTTTTTATCCATTGCAGTACGGATGAAGGATAAGTATTCCGGCATGGCGTCATTGCATCCGCTCTTTCCTCTAGCGCCAGTATACTTGTTGAACACGACACCTTTTCCAAAATAGCAGGAGTTCTTCGGTTCATTGACACTAGGATAAATCGGATCAACAGCACAAGAGACATCGCTAGAGAGCATCTTTGAGTTAGACATCGCATGACGGACGGCAAGAGAGGAATCCTTTCCTTCGCGATAGAGAAGTTCTGCGACAGTATCCTCAAACCATTTAGACTGAGCACCCGTGGCTCCAATTGAGCCGACTTCCTCTTTGTCAACTAAAACGGCAACTGTCGTATATTCCTGTTTTCCAGAATCCAAGACAGCTCTTAAAGAGGTGTAGGCACAAACTTTATCATCATGTCCGTAACCAGCAATCATGCTTCTGTCTAAGCCATAATCACGGGCAGGACCAGCTGGAACAGCGTGGAGTTCAGAAGAGAGGAAATCCTCTTCTTCCATTCCATACTTATCCTTGAGTAATTCAAGAATGTAGTCTTTGACCTTTCCGTCCTTATCCGGGATATTGCCGACTGTGATATCCAAATCTTCTCCATCAATGACGTCTCCTGCTTTCTTTCCCAACTGATTCTGAGAAAGATGGATCAGAAGGTCCGTGATGCCTAAAACAGGATCAGAGGGATCTTCACCGATAGAGACTTCAAAGGATGTTCCATCCTTCTTGTAGACGATGCCATGGATAGCAAGAGGAATCGTCACATACTGATACTTTTTGATTCCACCATAATAGTGTGTTTCAAAAAGCGCAAAGCCGCCTTTTTCATAAAGAGGATTCTGTTTAATGTCAAGACGAGGCGAATCGATATGAGCGCCTAAGACTCTCATACCTTCCTCGATGGATTTCTCACCGATGACAGCAGCAAGGAAATTCTTTCCTTTGTTTGTCGCATAAACCTTATCACCAGGATGAAGCTCAGTGAATTCTCTGATATCCTTGTATCCATTTTTCTTTGCAATGGCAATCGCTTCTTTTGTTGCCATTCTCTCAGTCTTAGAGAGCGTCAGGAAATCCATATATTCCTTAGAAAAGGAAAAGATTTCCTCTCTCTTCTTCTCGTCAGCGTCTTTCCAAACATTTTTTGCGTACATTTTTGTGTCCTTCTTTCATTCTGTCCGACTCATAACTTAATATTCTTCTTCACCTTCTTTTCTGCACGATGATAGCGGTTTGTCAACGCTGCAATTGTCTCACCCGTCATATCCGAAATCTCTTGATAGGACAATCCATGGTACATACGAAGAATGAATAGATTATAATCTCTTTCTCCGAGCAATTGCTTGATTTGTTCAATCAAATTTTCCCGATCGACATTGTTCTCCTGACTGACTGAATACTTTTCCGTCTCATATTCAGGCATCGAGGTGAGACGGCTTCTCTTCTTCTTTTCATTCAAGGCAAGGTTCTTTGCTATCGTGCAAAGCCATGCACTGAAGGAGATATCGCTTTGATAGCTATCGATGTTCTCATACATCTTAAGGAAAGTTTCCTGGACGATGTCATCCGCAACCATATCACTTGGCAGAATCTGATAGGCGACGTGTTTGACCAATCGAAAATACTTTTGATAGATTTCATCAAAAGCCTCTTCATCATGTTCTTTCATCCTTCTGACTAATCCGGAATCTTTATTCATGATCAAGTCAAACCTCACGGAAGATATTTTACCATAAAGCACATTTTTTCAAAACCTATGACCATTATCGATAAAATCCGTTAAACAATAGAAAAAGCGGCCTTTGATAACCGAATATCTTTATTTGCCGCTTTCTGTTTTCTATATGTTACGATCTTTTTCAACTGCAGTTGACTTACCAGACGTGATTTCAAATGTTCCTTCACCGTTCAGCTTATCGCTAGCATAATTCCAAGTGATGCTATGTGTAGTATTCAAACTGAGGTTATATCCGCACTCAACGGAATCATATACCGTCTCTTCTCCATTATCTTTGACTGTCAGATTAGTTGCATCTAAAGTAGGAGCAAACTCAACAGCAAGGAAACTTCTCTTTGGATAATACTGGAATGCTAACGTATTGCCTTCAATGGTGAATCCGTAGAAATATTCATCGTTCCGATCAAATCTAGATAGAGTGTTATATGACTTTTCCTGAGCCATGTCATTGTTTGAGTTGGCATTCTGAATCACAAAATAGGATGTCAAAATGATTCCGACACCCGATACTGAGCAAAGGACAGGAACCAACACCTTTCTTAGCATATGATTCGGTTTCTTTTCTTTGACAGCAAAGGAAAGTCCTTCTTTTGCTTTAGCAAGATCATATTTGAAGTTCATGCTCTTTTCATAGGATTCTGATATTTTGCGCTTCCATCTCATATTTGTGATTCTCCGGTTTACTATAAATAAAATATTTTTTGATAGCGAATATATCATATCAACAAAAAAATAATTTGGTGTTAAACGCTTTCATGATTTTAAACTTGCATTCATGTTTTTGTTTTGATAAATTACCTATCCATTCGATTTTGACTAGACGAGAAGAGACGAAAGAAGACCCACTTTTACACTCCAGACTACGACATACGAATGGCACATCTACACGGAGGTACTACAAGATGAAAGATGTTAATTTATTCGGTAAGAAGAACGAGAAGAAGACACGCAGCTACAAGAAGGCAAGACGCGAGAATTTCTATGAATCCCTCGCCAACGGATATATCTTCTCTACCAATCTCAACTGACCAATCAGCAACCGCTTCGGCGGTTGTTTTCATTTTCTAAGTTCTTTTTGTGATATCATAAATACTATGGCAGTAGATAATCTATCATTGACAATCATCGCAAATGAATTGGCCGAACAGATGGTTCCGTCCACTTTAGGGCGTCCTTTTTCCTTGGGCAATGGAGCCTATGCGATTCCCTATTCAGAAGTATTGGATGAAAACAACATCCGACACGGATCATTCATCTTCACAATGGAACCGACCAATCCTTTCGCATGCTATTCAAAAGAAAGATTCGAGAAGATTGCGGAAAACACTCCGTTTTTCAATTCATTGAGAAAATTGGCAGGCGGCAGAGTATTGTCTATCAAGAAACATCAGGGTGAAAGAATACTTACCATTCATATCGATGCAAACAAAGAGGATATCACCGAGACAAACGATTCCTATGACTTCATTCTTGAACTATTTCCGAATAGGCCCAACTGCTATATCATCGCCTATCCATATGGAAAGATTGTCTCTCTATATCATGAGCATACTGATATTGAGAAAGGTATCTTTGTCACTCGTAACGCTATCTATCAGTATCCTGAGGAAAGAGCATCTCTTCCTTATCATCTTTCCGATGCGGAAGAGGCCCGTCCATACCTACCAAATGCGACTCTTCGTTATCTGAAGCAATATGTCAATGAGGAAAAGCATGATCTGGATGCCACCTTAAAAGAGATGAATGATTCAACCGATATCTATATTATCAAGAAAGATATCATCTCTTATCCTTTTGGAAAAAAGGAAGCGGAGAAGACGAAAGTCAGTGAAATCTATACCCACTTTGTCAAGAATCAGAAAGAGTTTGCTAAACTCAACAAAGTCAAAGAATTGCTGGCTTTGATTGAAAAAGCTGTAAAAGTCGCCAAAAAGAAGCTCACCAATCTAAATAATGATATGGAAACAGCCCATGACAGGATGAAATTCTTGGAATATGGTCAGATGATCTATCTTTACCAAGGAGAGATTCAAAAAGGAGACAAGGTTCTGAAAAGGGATGGATATGAGATTCCTCTCAATCCCTTATTTGACGCTCCGAAAAACGCCAACACCTATTTTAAGAAGTATCAGAAAGCAAAGACTGCTCTCAAGATTCTCGATGAATTGATTATCAAGACTCAGGATGAGATCGAATATTTAGAGAAAAAGCTTGTTGAAGCAAAGGATGGCACTCCTAGAGATGTCATGGAACTGAAGAGCGAACTGCTTCAGGAAGGATATATCAAAGAGAAGCAGGGAAGAAATACGATATATAAAGTATCCAAGAAGCATCGCTATGATCCTCACTATATCATTTTGAATGGTGGTAAGATCGGTTTTGGCATGAACGGACTTCAAAACGAGGAACTCACTTTCAACATCGCTAAGAAGGAGGATATTTTCTTACATGTAAAAGACTTCCCTGGATCTCATGTCGTTGTATTAGAAGGAAAAGATGACAAGGATGTCATCGATACAGCCTGTGAGCTTGCTCTTTTCCTTTCTCATCTCGATAATGGAACGGTCATGATTGCGAAAAAGAAGGACGTTAAGAAGAATCCAAATAAAGTCGGATTAGTCAATATCCTTCATTATGAAACGGCTGTAGTCAAATACATCAGACCTGAATCAATGGAAATTTTCAAAAAAGAACTGAAAAAGGATTAGTCGTTTGTTGACATTATTCTAAGAATTAGTTATAGTATTTCACGCGGTGATTTTCTGCCCCCTTAGTTAAATGGTATAACGGGTCCTTGGTAAGGACCAATTGCTAGTCCGATTCTGGCTCGGGGCACCATGTTAAACAAAAACTGCGATTTATATAGTTGTGTGCTAAAAATGGAGGAAACCCAATGTCTTCTAATGAAACTAAAGCCAAAAAAGGACGTGCTCATGCTGTAGCAGCGTGGGAGTGGTTCAAGGAAGCCGCCTGGCTTCAGGTTTTACTCATTGTCGGCGTTGTTGTCGGCATCGTTGTCGCCATTCCTTTCGTTGTCAAAGGCATCACCAATGCTATCAATAGCGATAATTCCAGTTTCTATAAAGAACATCGTATCGATTATAAGAAACTCGGAATGTACCTCACTGGCGAAGATAAGAACTGCAATGGTTCTGTTGGCGATCAGAAATTCAAAGAAGATGGTAAATTCGATTTGGATAATGGCAAAGAAGGTTTTGTCGTAATGTTCTATAAGAGCAATTGCGATAACTGTTCAAATCTCCAGAGCAATCTCGAAACTTGGTATAAGAACTTCAATAAGGATTACGCAGACGGCAAACTTAAGTTCTACACAATCGATGTCAGCTGGGATGTTGATGATTCTACTGATGCCGTAAACAATGAGGGCATCGCCAGCTTATACGATAACAAGTTCATCACCCTTCAGCAGCAGATGGACGCTTCCCGCTCCTTCATCTCCACTTATGAAAGTCAGGATGAGACACATTCTGGAAGCGAAAGCACAAAGAAATCTGTCATTGAAAACTTCAGCAAAGACTTTACAGCCGATAAGGATGGCGGAACCATGCCGACTCCTACTATCGTCACCTACATCAAGGATAAAACCGCTGCTAACTACATCACCGATTTAGATGGTTACAATGCTGACAGCGCTAAGACAAATGTCCTACAGTACTGCAAGCCGAATAAGGTCATCTGTGACGCTCCTAGCGGATTATCCTACACAACCGCTGCTAACGTCGCTACCATGATGATCGACATCTACAACTTCCAGGAATACAAAGTATCGAAATAAACAGCTCGAAAGAGCTGTTTTTTCATTGTGATATCTCCGCTATAAATCTCAGAGGTTGTAAAACAGGCAAATAGAAATGCGTATAGGTGTCTTAATTCGAACGTGTTTCAAAGGCGACTTTTTATGTTATCTAATAAGAAGAGTATTTTAGAACATATAAATCCGGACTATAGTTCATGCTATAATACTCACATGATTATCTATTTAGAAACAGAGCGTATCCTATTGCGCCGCTTCCAAGAAAAAGACCTGAATGATATCTTTTCCTATGCCTCTGTTGAAGGAGTAGGAGAATCTGCCGGATGGAAACACCATCAGAACATCGAAGAGACAAAGGCTGTTTTATATAATGTCTTCTTAACCAATGAGAATGACTATGCCATCATCGACAAAGAAACGAACAAAGTCATCGGTTCCTTTGGTCTTCATACCTCATCTAGATTATCTTCGGATTTTCCGTTAGAGAATGCAAAAGAGCTTGGTTATGTCCTATCCAAAGACTACTGGGGAAAAGGAATCATGACTGAGATCTTATCCGCTTCCATAAAGAAATGGAAAGAGGAAGGAAAGATTGATGTGCTAACAGCACTTGTCTTCTCCGACAACTCCAGTTCTATGCACGTCTTAGAAAAATGCGGTTTCCGGCATTATCGAATTATCAAAGATGTCTTCTTCAAAAGCATCGACGAGATGAAAGATGAATACTGTTTCTACTTAAGGATCAAAGACCATGAATAAAAGAGAAAAACTGATCAAAGACATTGAAGCCTATACTCCCTATAATGAACAGGAAGAAAAGGATAAGGCCATCATCTTATCTTGCCTTAGAAATTATCCGGATATCTTTACTAGAGAGAACAAGGTTGCCCATATGACAGCTTCTTCTTGGATTCTCGACAAAGAGAGAAAGCATGTACTGATGTGCTATCACAACATCTATCAGTCTTGGAGCTGGCTAGGCGGACATGCAGACGGGGAAGAAAATCTTCTCGCTGTCAGCATCAAAGAGGCGGAAGAAGAAAGTTCTTTGACGAATGTGACACCTATAACCGATGAGATTCTCTCTTTGGAAGTATTGACGGTAGACGGACATCAAAAAAGAGGAGAATATGTCTCCTCCCATCTTCATCTGAATGTCACCTATCTTCTCACTGCCGACATCCACGATAAGATAGAAATCAAAGCAGATGAGAATTCTGGTGTGAAATGGTTCACTTTTGATGAAGCCTTAAAGGCTTCTACTGAGCCTTGGTTTGTCGAACATATCTACTCGAAACTGATTGAAAAAGCGAAGAAGTTCACTTGCTGAACTTCTTTTCCATCATCTTAAGAACAGGAGAAGGAACCAAAGATGTGATATCCACTCCTTGAGAGTAGAGTTCTTTTATGGTGCTAGATGAGACAAAAGCCTGATCTTTCCTTGCCATCAGATATACCATATCAATATCCGGTTCTAGGAACTCATTGACCTCATGAAGTTGGAATTCCGCTTCATAATCGGTGACTGCCCTAAGACCTCTGATCAAAGCCTGCGCTCCTAATTTCTTGGCCTCTCTGACAACAAGCTTATCGGTGACAACAACCTCAAACCCATCTAATCCAGCAAAGGTTTCTTCTGCCATTTTCGCTCTTTCTTCCGCAGTAAATAGATAATGACCTTTTTTGCTTTCATTATTGGCAATCATGATTATGACCTTGTCGAATACTTTTCTCGCACGCAAAGCGACATCGACATGCCCGTTGGTAAGAGGATCAAAGGATCCTGGATATACTGCAATTTTCATTCTTGTTCTCCTCTTCTATAGATGGCAACATGCTTCTGACCGTATCGATATTCCTTCATGATAAATCCATCTATTTCCTTATTCGCATTCTCCTGTTCAGATACGATTAAGGCATTTTCAGAAAGCATATTCCTTTCAATCATCTCATGAATAATATCGTCATTGATGTTGAAACGGTACGGAGGATCCAAAAAGACTACATCAAACTTCACATCCGAATACTTCTTTAAGAACAATCTATAGTCGCTATTAGCCATGACATACTTATCCGGATTGGATTCCAAAGAGAGGATATTCTCTTTCATAGTCATAAAGGTTTTTCTGTCTTTATCGTTGAAATAGACCCTCTTTGCTCCTCTTGAGAGAGCTTCTAATCCCATTGCTCCGCTTCCCGCAAACAGGTCAAGACAAATACTATCCTGAGCTTTGTCCTTCATAGCATTGAAGATGGCCTGTCTTACTTTATCCATTGTTGGTCTTGTGACTTTGGAATCCGGCACCTTCAGAAATCTGCCTTTATATAATCCTGCAATGATTCGTATCATAATATCTCCTTATTCAATCCATCGCTGAGATGGTTGATGATTTTCTTTATCTTTTCATAATAAAGTTTGTATTGCTTCATCAGGTCTACTGACTCAATCTCTTTTTCCTTCTTATGATAGAGAAGAATGAGTTTCTCTTTTTCTTCCTTATCCTTGCTAGAATCCATCTTCAGAAGGATTTCATCTCTCTCTTTGGAAAGAGAAAGAAGAGTGGAATCGTTCTCTACCATTTTAGATAGTTCTTTATAGCGAAGGTAGACATCAGATGATTTGATGTCTTCAATCAGTTTTATCTCTTTTTCAATGAATTCTGTTTCTGTCATAACAGGAAAATTATAGCATGATTTTCATTTTCATTCATTGAGAAAAGATAGTACCGCTGAAATGTGATATAATCACACTATTATGAAACTATTTAAAATTTACACCAAGGACGATTCTGTCCTACACGAAAAAGCAAAAGAAGTATCTTTCCCTTTGAAGGAAGAAACAAAGGAAACCATTCTTGATATGGTTCAGTATCTGAAAGATAGCCAAGATCAAGAACTAGCGGAGAAGTACAAAATCCGTTCCGGTGTTGGTATTGCAGCACCGCAGATTGGAATCAGTGAAAGATTCTTTGCCATTTACTTCGAGGATGAGAATGGAAAGACATATGAATATGGTCTTGTGAATCCAAAGATTGTATCCACATCGGTAAAGAAAGCATACCTTCATTCTGGTGAAGGCTGCCTTTCTGTTCCTGTCGATGTAAAAGGATACGTCTATCGCTATTACAAAATCACACTGAAAGCATATGATGTCGTATCAGAAAAGGATGTCACACTGAAACTCACTGGTTACCCTGCCATTGTCTTCCAGCATGAATATGACCATTTAGACGGCATTCTTTATTATGAAAAAATAGATAAGAAGAATCCCTTCTATGTCGATGAAAACGCTATTGTCATCGAATAACTTTTTTTGCTTGTGATTGTCGTGATATCTTTGTAAAATATAGTCGACATTTGTAATATCATTACAAAACCTTTTTGTTGATTTGTTTATTTATAATCAATACTTAAAATAATATGAGGTACTTTATATGGCTGATTTGAAACAAATTTTGTCGTCGCCTGTTGAGATTTACGCTCTCGGCGGTCTTGGCGAGGTTGGAAAAAACCTTTACTGCATCGAAAACGAATCCACGATTCTCATCATTGACTGCGGTGTCATGTTCCCGGATGCGAGCATGCCTGGAGTCGATTACGTGATTCCGGATTTCACTCACCTGATTGAAAACCAGCACAAGATCAAGGGTTTAGTCATCACGCATGGTCATGAAGACCATATCGGCGGCATTCCTTTCCTTTTAAGAGAGATCGATATTCCTGTCATCTATGCTCCAAAAATCGCATGTGCACTCATCCGTCACAAGATTGAAGACGGAAAGATCAGAACCAAGACAAGAATCTTAGAATACAAAGAGAGTGATATCCTTAAGTTCGGTGAATTCATCGTTGAATTCTTCCATGTCACTCACTCCATTCCGGATTCCTTCGGTCTCTATATCACTACTCCACAGGGTACCATTGTTGAGACCGGTGACTTCAAAATCGACTTGACCCCTGTCGATGGAGACTTCAACATCTCAAAACTGACACGCTTTGGAGATAAGGGAATCGACTTATTGATGGCTGACTCCACCAACGCTGAAAAAGAAGGATACACCAAGAGTGAAAGAACGGTTATTCGCGGCATTCAGGATGTCTTCTCAGAAGCCTCTGGACGTCTGTTGATCTCTACCTTCTCTTCCAACATCTCCCGTATTCAGCAGATCATTGAGACCAGCATGAAATTCCGAAGAAAAATCATCGTCTTCGGAAGAAGCATGGAAAGCAATATCGAAGCCGCCCGTGAATTCGGATACATCAAAGTTCCGGATGAATACTTAGCTTCCCCCGAAGAACTTAAGACTCTACCTCCGGATCAAGTCACCATTCTCTGCACCGGTACACAGGGTGAACCGATGGCTGTCTTATCAAGAATCGCACGTGGCGATCACCGCTTCATCCATGTCATCCCTGGTGACACCATCGTCTTCTCCTCTTCCGTCATTCCTGGAAATACAGCAGCTATCAACAAATTGATCAACCAGCTCAGCCGTTTAGGAGCCTCGGTTGTCACAAACTCCGTTCTCTACAATCTCCATGCATCCGGTCACGCTTCAAAACAGGAGATGAGATTGATGCAGAAATTAGCCCGTCCTCATTACTTCATGCCGATCCACGGCGAATATAGAATGCTTAAGCTTCATGCTAGAATCGGTGTAGAATGCGGATTAGCAAAAGATCACACTTTTGTCTGTGAAAACGGAGATGTTCTTACCCTCATCAATCATAAGGTCACAAGAGGCGGAACACTTCCTGCTGATAGCATCTATATCGACGGAAAGAATCCGGTCGGCATCTCCAACTCCGTCATCAAGGATCGTTCCACATTGATCAACGAAGGCATGGTCGGCGTCTTCCTAGTCATCAATCCAAAGGACAATACGTTAGTCTCTGCTCCGGTTGTTGAATCAAAGGGATTCATCTCCGCAAACAAGAAGGGGCTACAGAAGAAAGCAAGTGAAATCATCGGAATCGAAATCATGAGAATGATGAATAACGGAACTAAGGTCACCTACTCCGATATCAAGAACACAGTCAAGAGTGTCACTTCTCACTTCCTATATCGTGAAAGCCATCGTACACCGATGGTCATCCCTGTCATTCTGAACTATACTCCTGAGGAATGATATGATCATACTCGCTAGCAAATCGCCAAGAAGAGTCGAGATACTCAAGGACATCTTAGGCGATACTCCATTTGAAACCATTCCCTCTTCCTTTGATGAAAGAGCTCTTCACGATAAAGACTGCAAGAAGCTCTGCCTTCATGAAGCTCAGGGAAAGGGAAAAGAGATTGCTCTTACCCATCCTAGCGACATCGTTATCGCAAGCGATACGATGGTCGTCTATCAAGGTCAGCAATTAGGAAAGCCGAAAGATGAAGAGGATGTCTATCGTATGCTCCGTCTTCTCACCGGCCATGTCCATGAAGTCGTCACCGCTTATACCATCATGAAAGGTGCTCAGGAACTTCGTCATAGAGTCTCTGTTGCCAAAGTCTATCTTGAAAAGATGGCCGATGCTGAAATCAGCATCTACATCGACTCTGGTTCTCCCTTTGATAAAGCGGGAGCTTATGGAATCCAGGACAGCGACTTCATAGAAGGAAAAGTCGTTGAAGGTGACTATTACACCATCATGGGACTTCCTCGCGATGACTTGGAAGACGACCTTATTGATTTAGGAATCATCGAATAGAAAAAAAGAGGTCTGCATATCGTTGCAAACCTCTTTTTTGTGTTTAGATTTTTTCTACGTTTTCGTTGAGTAGTTTCTCGAATTCTTCACTCTTGCTTCCGATGATGAAAACAATCTTATTTCCCATGAACATTACGGAATCAAGTTCTTTTGTGATTGCATCTTTTTCTAACTTAGATGGATCAAGAACTTCAACTGATACTCTCGATCCTTTTGATGAGATTCCTTTGATGTTTTCTTTTCCACCGAAGAGAAGAGAAAGATGACTTGCAGACTCTTCTATCTTTTCATCTGCTTTCCTATTGGATTCTTTGATTCGGATGTTCTTTCTGACCTTTAGAACAACAAACAGAAGAACAACAAGCAAGATAACAACACAAGCAGAAACAATCGTATAAATCATCCATGGTTCCATAATTCAGTCCTCCATTCCAGAAATATTCTTTCTTAGTCTCTTCACTTGTGAGATATCTCTATAGTGAAGCAAGGTAACAGTATGTTCATCGTTTCCTTTGAAAGAGAATGTTCTTCCCTTTAAGTCTTCACGATAAATTCCATCCAAATAGGTTTCGATGAATCCTTCTTTGACGACAACAGTCAGTTTCTTATCATTATCAATGATTGCTTTATTGATCGGATTGATTGAGAGTCTGTTATAGCAAGGTGCAATTGTCGAATATTGATAGATCTTTGGCTTTCCGATAACGATTGGAGAAGCTAAGGAAGTCAGATATCCGGTTGTTCCTATCGGAGAAGAGATGACAATTCCATTAGCACGGACAGTGGTCAGCAACTCATCATCGATGAGAACATCGATAAAGACGGTTTCACCAGACTGAAGAGCAACATCATTAATGAACTCATGTCTTTTTCCATCTACCTCAATCTGATAGAAAGGAATCTTCTCTTCAATCGGTTCATTCTTATAGAAATCCAACAGGAACTGATCCATCTCCTCATGGTCATAATCGGAATAAAATCCTAAATGACCGGTATTGATGAGAATGAACTTGCCTTTCTTGCCGTATAGGTGAACAGCTCTCATCAAGGAGCCATCCCCACCGAAGACAAAGATCAATTCCGGATTCTCTTTCTCATAGACAAAACCATGCTCGAGAAGAGAACTTGTCAATCTAGAAACTAGAAGGTCGTTGTTCTCTCTTTTTTTCGATTCAATGGCAAAGGTTGAACTTTTCATTTTCTGTTCTCTTTCTATTTCTACCTTGTTATTGTATCATAATAGCGGTCAAATAAAGAGGTGTGAGTATGGCAAGTAACAATATTGAAATTGAAGCGAAGGTCTTGTTGAGCAAGAGAGACTATCTGAAACTTCTTGAAAACATGACTTTCAATGATCAGGTCAAGATTCAGAAGAACTATTATCTTGACAGCCAAGACAGAGTCTTGAAGAAATATGGAATGGCTATCCGCTTAAGACAAAGAGAAGGAAAGAACAAGTTGACATTGAAGGCTCCATTGGCTGAAGGTCTCCTCACCAAAAACCAGGATCTCAGCGATGATGAAGCAAATGCACTCATCAACAACAATCTTTTCCCGAGAGGTGATATCTCTGACTTCCTCGATATTCTCAATATCGATGTCAATAAGCTTCTCATCTTAGCTCAGTTAACTACAGAGAGAAAAGAAGGAACCTATGAGGGTCTCGATATCAACATTTCCAAGAACACCTATAGCGACACCGTCGACTATGAATTAGAGTGCGACTCCGATTCCGTCACAAACTCTCAGAACGCATTGAAGGATCTTTGCCAACAGTACCGTATCGAATACAAAATCAATACAGTCTCCAAAGAATCCAGAGCCATCAACGCAGCATTAAGCAAGTAAACAAAGACAGCTAACGCAATTTCTGCGCTAGCTGTTTTCTTTTACCATTGTTTTCATAGATACAAAGCAACAAGTGTCTTCTTCTCTTTAGCAAGATAGAGGGCATCCAAGAGTTTTCTTGTTGCAACAATCAACTCCGGCATTTTAAATTTCTTAAGTTTTTTCTCAACAATCTTAATAGCAGCATCTAACTTCTCATATGGAATCTCCTCTTCTTCATATGCACCAATAAGAAGATCGGTCGCCTCGTTGATATCTTCAAAAATCATTGTTCTTTCTACCATCAGCCTTCGTTCTCTGCTGGTAATGACTGTGCAATTGATGTTTGGATCGGTTTCATTCCAACCATACGGCCTATTTTCCAAAGTGTTTGGAACGATAATGAAGGCTGTGGAATCAGGCATATCTTCTTTTTTTCTTCTCATTCTTTTCTCCTTTTAATTTTAAAATGTGTCTTTTTGTTATAGTCCTTATCAGATTTCTTCATAGTAACTCCGGAAACAACATCAACAAATGTGTTTGTTCTAGTGTCGAGTACCCGAAGATAACCAGATGGATCAGCTACTACTACATAATCGGAATTTTCATCAGAGTATTTGATTTTATAGTCATCTTGGTACTGCTTAGCATTAGGGGCATATCTTTTCAGAATATCAGCTAAATCAACTTCCCTCATCTCTTCTTTGTGCTTCTTATATCGTGATTCTGCGTTTTTGATCTTTTTCGCCAAGTGCTTATTTTTCTCTTTAACCTTCTTGGCGATATACACACTCCTTGAGTAATTTCCTTTTCCTCCAAACATCAAAGTTTTCCTCCTTTTTTATACAGTTTCCGAAAATCCAAATAAGATCGATAAGGGATACCAATATCGTCCAAAACAGATTTCTCATCTTTACTAGGAGTACCATACAAAAGAAGCCTTTGAGGCCTAAGGATAATGGTTTCAGAACGAAACACATATTCATCATACCATGCCAAATCCTTATATTTCGAACATCCATGAATTCCAAGAATCCACATTGAGGTTTTCATATATGGATAAAGCAACTTTATTGTCTTCTCATCACCACATCGTAAAGAAGGCAGAATTTTAATGCCAGAGTATGCCAACACCGCAGTATACAAAGCATTCAACAACATATTGAAGTTTTGCAATTTCCGTGTCCTCTTCTTACTCACACTGAGATCCAGTGAGCAAACTGACTGATATTCTCGCTACACCTCAATTCTTCGAATACGTGATCAATCCTAGGATAGATCTTTTCGTCAGGCATAAAAAGCACAAACTTGTACTCTCCTTAGGATAGTAAGACTCATGCTATCAATGATATTTTCTTCTGTGAAGACTATCATGATGATATAAATCTCAAGGTCAAAGATGTAGATGAACTCTGGGCCTCTGAATATTGTGACCTTAAAGTATCAGAGATTTTAGACTCTGTTCCCGAAGATCAGGTAGACGGAAGAGTTTGAGAGAAGTTCGTAGTCAAAAATTGCCTCCTAGTCTATAGACTAAGAGGCGTTTTCAGTCAGATTACTTTACAATTGCTTTGGTCGGAATATGGTCGTTGAAATGATGGAGACAGGAATCGTAGTTGGGACAGGCTTCTTTTGTGCAGACATGAGAGGCGACATCCTTTGCAGCAGTTATCTGCTTTTTGTTCTTTTCAAAGATTTCAATTTCATCTGCATTATATCCAACCTGGATGAACTTCTCATCCACAATGATTGGTCTTTTCAATACAGTTGGATTCTTCTGGATGAAGTGAACCAGTTCTGAAACAGACATCGTATCAACATTTAAATTCTGTTCCTTGAAGACTTTGCTTCTGGTGGAGATGATCTCATCTGCACCATCAAGAGACTTCATCAGCATCTCTTTGAGCTCTGCCTCAGTAAGAGGAGTCTTCATGATATTGATTTCCTTAAATGGGATTTCCTGTTGGACAAACCAAGCTTTCACTTTTCTGCAGCTTAAGCAGCTGGGGGATAAATAGATTTTAATCATTTTTCTCTTCCTCCTTTTTCGTAGTTATGACAATTTCCTGTTTGCTACGAAGAAGTTTCTCGACATATATCGTATAGAATAGCCATGCCAATAATAAGAAGAAAAGAACCAAAGAGCAGAGGGAATCAATGATGATATGTGCATAATAGAATCCACTCTCTGTATCCAAAGGATAGGTACGAAGGATAATCGGACCAAAGAAGAGGATAACGCCACAGATGACATAGAAGAGGAAAGAGGAAACCTTTCCGTACCACTTTGCTCCATCGATGGATTTTTTCTTCTTCGCAAGCCTTACATCCTGAAGCATCAGTGTTGCTTCCTTGAGAACAAAGATGATAAACATCAAATCGAGGGAATAGAACATATAGAATCGGATGACTAACGCTAAGGCAATAGCGAGCTGCAACAGCTTATC
This sequence comes from bacterium, assembly GCA_963643715.1. Classification (GTDB taxonomy): domain Bacteria; phylum Bacillota_I; class Bacilli_A; order RFN20; family CAG-288; genus Enterosoma. The sequence goes on from CAVILQ010000021.1 coordinate 22,017, forward strand.
CGCAATAGGATCTAATACTTTTCCAAGATTCGATTTCATATCGAATGTTCTTGCGATATAGCCATCGACGAAGTCCGTATAGGCGGCTACAACCATGATGGCTGTTGCAAAATAGACGTTGGCATTAGGATTATAGGCGACAGTGAAATCAACTAAATAGACGACTAAGAAAGCAATGACAAGCAAAATACGGAAATAGCAAAGAATATTGGGAAGCAAGAGTGCCTCCTTCTTGTTGAAATATTTCTTGAAGACCTGTTTGAAGTTCTTCTTCTCCGTGTTTTCGTTTGTGTTCATAGCATTAAATTATAACCTTTTTTCACCTATAATGTGAATAAAATACCAGATTTCTCATCAATTGTCTCTTCTTTGTCAATCTGTGGGTAACAGATGCGTTCCAAATAGAGACCTTTGGCCTCTGCTTTCAGTTTTTGCCTTTTCAATTCTTCCCCCGTCAAAAGAGTCTTGATATCATCCAAGGTAAGTTTATTCTCACAGTACGATAAGATAGCACCTACCATGAATCTTACCTGGTAACGTAAAAAGGCTTTGCTTCGGAATCTTATCTGTAAGAGTCCATCCTTTTCGATTGCTGTTGCCTCATCAAGGATCAGAATGGTGTTCTCATTTCCTTCCGGAGTTGCAAACTGAGCAAAGTCGTGTTCTCCGACAAATAAGGACAAAGCCTCTTTCACCTTGATGATATCGAGAGGATAAATAGGAGTATAGGTGATAGAGGAGAGCAACGGATTCTTTTTTTCTGTATTCTGTACTAGATAACAGTATGTCTTATCCTTACAGTCATAACGAGGAGAAAATGAGGTAGGAACCTCTTTCACATCCTTGATATAGACTTCATCTGAGAAAGATCTCTGGAGGTAATATTTCAGATGACTGAGTGTCAGTGTGTTTTTCTCCGTATCGAACGTCAAGGCAAAATCCAGTGCGTTCACATTTCTATCTAGACGGGATGAGATAGTCACCTTGATTGGTTCATCGTAAACCTGAGAGAGTCTCTTTTCAAACTCACCTTGAATCGTACGTTCATTCTTCTGTTTCTGGGTTCCATAGAATGCATTTCCCAGAAAAGCAATACGAATCAGGATTCTCATTTTAGTTTCGGTAGCTCCACACCGAGATAGTCAAACAGATCAAACTTATAATAGGCAAGGACAACCATGCCAGAGAGGAAAGCCATCAAGAAGATGACACCGAGTGTATCTATGACTCCCCAATGATTCGTTTTGAATTTGGTTCTCTTTGCATCGGGATCATATCCTCTTGCCTCCATGGCATCTGCCAATTCACCACTTGTCAAGAAAGCAGACATAAACAAAGGAATGATAAGAGAAATCAAAGATTTTAGTTTTTCCTTGATCTTTCCATGTCGGAAATCAACGCCACGGCTAGCCTGAGCATTCATAATACGTGAAGTCTCTTCCTGTAAGGTAGGAACAAAGCGAAGCGCTAATGATATAGCCATTGCAAACTTATGAATCGGTATCTTGATCAACGAGAGAGGGAAAAATATCCATTCCAAAGCATTTGTAAGATCCATCGGCTTCGTTGTAGCTGTTAAGATATTCGTCATCATCATGACTAAAACTAAACGGATAAAGATATAACTGACATTGATGACAGCCTGTAAACGGATGTCTACTCCATTTCCAATCGGTATCGTAAAGAGAATCAGAGATTCCTTATCATTGGATAGGAAGATATTGATGATAAGAAGGAAGACAATCATCACCCATAAGGCTTTCAATGACTTAAAGAGAGTCAGAAAACTCGCTTTCGCAAAAAGAGATATGACAAATAGAATGATGAATAGTCCGCCAAATACGACTAAATCCATATATGGAGTTCCATAAGATAAAAATACGGACACCATAAAGAGAATCAAACCAATCAGCTTGATTCTACTATCCATACGATGGAAAACAGTATTATGGCCTGTGTATTTTCCTAGCGTAGTCATAGAGACTCCTTCTTGATTCTGACTATCTCATCAGCAAGAGATGTTGCATCCTTGACTCTTGAGATATCAATATCCATTCCATTCTTTTGTAAAGCAAGGGCAAAAGAAAATACTTTTGGCGGTTCAATAGAAGATGTTTTTAAGAAATCCTCGTCGTGGAAGAGGTCTAGCGGTGTTGTATCCTTGACCACTTTTCCGTTATCTAAGACGATTGCTCTCTTTGCATACTGTAAGACGACATCCATGTTATGAGTGGCAATGATGATAGAGGTTCCTTTTTCATAAAGAGAGACTAATAAGTTCATCAAAGTCTCTTCGCTTTTTGCATCCAAGCCAACCGTCGGTTCATCCAAGACAAGAATATCCGGTTTCATAGCAAGAATGCCGGCAATAGCAACTCTTCTCTTTTCACCGCCAGACAATTCAAAAGGTGATCTTTCATAGAAAGATTCATCTAAGCCGACTAACGAAAGAGACTCCATCGCCATCTCCTTTGCTTCCTCTTCCTTCATTCCGAAGTTCTTAGGTCCATAGGAAACATCCTTGATGACTGTCTCTTCAAAGAGCTGGTATTCTGGAAACTGGAAGACAAGTCCGACTTTTCTTCTGATTTCCTTGATGTCTTTGATTTTTTTCTTATGCTTTTTCTTCATCGCTCTTTGATTGATCTTTCCATTCTTACGATAAACCAAAGACATATCGATGATATGATCATCCAATTCGACAATGCCGGAAGTCGGTAAGAGAAGTGCATTCAGATGCTGAATCAATGTCGACTTTCCACTTCCTGTCTTTCCAATCAATGCCGTGAAACAATGGTCTTCAAAAGATAGCGTAACATCATCTAACGCTTTCTTCTCCTGAGGAGTCTTGATGGCATAAGTATATGAGAGATTCTTTAAATTCAATGGCATAGTAAAGAAAGTAACTCCTCATCATTCTTCACATCTTTGATATCCATTCCTTTGCTTCTTAGTTCTTTGACTAATTTATGAGCAAAAGGAATATCAAGATTCATACTTCTCAATTCATCATCATGAGAGAAGACAACCTCTGGCACATCATCATAGACTATCTTTCCATCATTCATGACAATGACTCGATCCGAGTCATAGGCTTCTTCTAATTCATGAGTGACATTGAGAACAGTAAGTGACGGATTCTCCTCTCTTGTCTCTTTGATGATGTTTCTGATTTCTCTTTTTCCTTTTGGATCAAGCATTGCACCAGCCTCATCCAAAATCAAAATCGAGCAACTTCTTGCAATAGCACCAGCGATTGCAACTCTCTGCTTTTGTCCGCCCGAGAGATTCGATGGTTCACTAGCAAGGTAAGACTCCATTCCAACTTTCTTTGCACAATCTAAAATGATTTGTGGCATCTCTTTTGGGTCTACGCATTTGTTCTCTAATCCAAAAGCGATATCATCCTGAACAGTGGCACCGATGAATTGAGAATCCGGATTTTGAAAGACGAGCGCGATGTCTTTACGTAAAAGCAAAGCGTTATCATCTGTCATTCTGACACCAAAAATATAGATATCGCCAGCATTCTGTACTAGAATGCCGTCGATAAGCTTTGCAAGAGTCGATTTACCAGAGCCGTTATGTCCAATGATAGACACGGACTGTCCTTTCTTGATATCCAGATTGATATCTTTGAAATTCAGTCTGTCATCCGAATATCCAAAAGCAATGTTTTCTAAATAAATCGCACTATCCGATGGTATCTTGGAATCTCTTTCCAAGAGCTGCATTTCTTTTTTCTTACTTCTCATCTTTTCTGTTTTTTAAATATTTGATAATCTGAAAACACCAATAAAATACAATCAATCCACCAAAGACAACACCCCATACTAATAGAAAAATCCAATACTTGTCATTCTGTTTCTCAACCTGAACAATGCTATATAAGAGTGTCAAAACGATGAACGCGCAAAGAATGATGACAAGTGTGGCTATAAGGCATTTCTTAACAGGGAATTTTCTTCTCAATCCTTCCTCACTCATTTTTCGAATGTGATCTCCGGAACACGTCCTTCATAGTGGACATATTCGATTCCAGCCATATCCAACATCCTTCTAGCAGCCACTTCTGCATCGGTGTTATGATACTTGTCAGAGAGATAGACGATTTTTTTGATTCCGGACTGAATGATTGCTTTCGTGCACTCATTGCATGGGAAAAGAGTCACATAGACTGTGCTTCCTTTTAAATTATGATTGGAATTGAGGATAGCATTGAGCTCTGCATGGCAGACATACGGATATTTTGTTTCCAGATAAGGAACTTCATCCTTGCTACCTTTCCAAGGTATGACATTGTCATCAACACCGATCGGCATGCCATTATATCCTAAAGAAAGAACCTTATGTTCATCAGAAACGATACAGGCACCTACTTTTGTATTGCCGTCTTTGCTTCTCATGGAAGAAAGCAAAGCAATCGACATAAAATATTCATCCCAGGAAATATTATCAAAAACCATAGTCCACCTCCAAAACGGAATCATTATATCTTATCACACTTTAAAAACTAATCATTATGTGTGTTTTTGACATTGATTCGATTCAAGGCTCGTTTTAATTTGACTTCCGCTCTTGCCGTATCCACTCTCGACTGAGCAGTAGAAAGGAGTTCTTCTGCGTTTGTTTTTGCCTTCATCGCTCTATCGATATCGATATCATCAACCGACTCAATCGCATAGACAAAGAGTCGTGCCTTATTCTCGTTATGCAAAAACTGCAGTGTTCCGCCCGAGATAGCATAACGATAACGATGGGAATGGACTGTGATGATAAGAGGACAAATGACAATATCCGCTATGAGATCAAGATGGTGAGCCTGTATAGCTAATTGTCCAGAACTGCTCATCAAAGCAATCTCATCTGCCTGTTGCGTGAGATAAAGATGCTCTGGTGTGATGATTTCCAAAGTGAATGTAGAATCCATATCCGTTACTGAGCAGCATTCATGCTCTTTGCTTTTTCTAACACATCATCAAAAGTTCCAGCATAGATGAACGCTGCTTCAGGCAACGAGTCACCTTCTCCTGCAAGAATTCTTTCAAATGAGGTGAGTGTATCTTCAATCTTGACAAACTTTCCAGGGATACCGCTGAATCTTTCTGCAACGGAGAACGGCTGAGAGAGGAAGTTACGGATTCTTCTAGCGCGGTTGACAATGACCTTATCCTCTTCGGAAAGTTCATCGATACCTAAGATAGCGATGATATCCTGTAAATCCTTATATCTCTGAAGGATGGTCTGAACCTGTCTAGCAATCGTGTAATGTCTCTGTCCGACAACATTCGGATCCAGGAAGTTAGAGGAAGAGGCAAGAGGATCAACAGCAGGATAAAGACCTAAGGCAGCGATGCCTCTATCAAGAACGGTCTTAGCATCAAGATGAGAGAATGTTGTAGCAGGGGCTGGATCAGTAAGGTCATCAGCAGGGACATAGACGGCCTGAATGGAAGTGATGGATCCATCTTTTGTGGATGCGATTCTTTCCTGAAGCTGACCCATTTCTGTAGCAAGGGTCGGCTGATAACCGACAGCGGAAGGCATACGACCTAATAGAGCGGAGACTTCACTTCCTGCCTGGGTGAAACGGTAAATGTTATCGATGAAGAGCAAAACATCCTGATGAGCGACATCACGGAAATATTCAGCCATAGTAAGTCCGGAGAGTGCAACTCTCATACGGACACCAGGTGTCTCATTCATCTGACCGAAGACCAACGCAGTATTCGGTAAAACACCGGACTCCTTCATCTCATAATAGAGGTCATTACCTTCACGGGAACGTTCTCCAACACCAGCAAAGACGGAAATACCATGTTTCTGCATGGCGATATTGTTCATCAACTCCTGAATCAAAACGGTCTTTCCGACACCGGCACCACCGAAGAGACCGACTTTGCCGCCTTTGATATAAGGACAAAGAAGATCGATGACCTTGATCCCTGTCTCAAAGATTTCAGCATGAGTAGACTGATCCTGGAAGCGAGGAGGATTGTTATAGATTGAGTGAGTCTGACTCGCTTTGAATTCACCAGCATCATCAATCGGTTCACCAAGGACATTAAACATACGGCCCAAGACTTCCTTACCGACAGGAACATGAATGGATTCGCCAGTATTGGTTACAGTCAATCCTCTCTGAATTCCTTCCGTTGCGCCCATAGCGATACAACGGACGGTATCATCACCGATATGCTGCACGACTTCCAAAGTCAATGTCTTCCCCTGAGCAGTGGTGACTTTCAAAGCCATCAAAAGCGGAGGGATATTGTTTTCGTCAAATCTGACATCGATAACAGGACCAATGGCCTGAACAAGGATTCCATCTTTCGTATTCATAGAAGCACCTCCTATTTTTTCTTTCCGGCGTTTGCACCACCGACGACTTCCGTAATTTCCTGCGTGATCGCATTCTGTCTGGACTTATTGTATTGAATGGTAAGCTGAGAGACGATCTTATCCGCTGAATCGGTAGCGGCTTCCATCGCATTTCTACGGCTTGCCAACTCGCTGAGTTCCGATTCGATGAAACGGCTATACAATAAGGAGTCAAGATAGTGTGGAATGAGATTTTCAATGACGCTTGCCTTATCCTTCTCGTATATCGGTTCAAAGCCTGAACCCGTATCCTCATCCGATTTTGCAAGAGAGGAATCAAGAGGAGCAATCTTTTCAATCATTGGAAGGAATGTCATTGAATTCTTATAGTGAGTATAGACAAGATACATCGATGAATATTCACCAGTTCTATATTTCTGGAATAGAACATGGCGAAGCCTTCTCACCTTTGAATAGGAGAAGTTATCCATCAAAGATACAAAGTCATCGGTCAAGACATATCCTTTATTTTTATAATGCACGAGACCTTTTTGACCGATGAAGAGAAGTTCATCACCTTTTTTCAAAAGCGGGTCTAAAGCCTTATATAGTGAATAGTTATACGCACCGCATAATCCTAAACTGGAAGTGAAGACAATATATAAATTCTTGCTTCCATTCTGTCCTTTGAAATAGGTAGACTTTTCTAAGGACTCCAAAGAAGTATGAGATAAGACAGTGTCGAGAAGAGATTGTAACCCATCTCGATAAGACTTATTGTCCTCATAATACTTTTTCCATCTTTGATATTTCACGGAGGCGACAAGCTTCATCGCCTTAGTAATCTTTTCCGTGGATTTGATGGTGTTGATTCTTCGCTTGGTGTTGATCAAAGATTCCGGCATCTTTTACTTTACAATCCTTGTTTGACAGCATCCGTAACAGAATCGATCGTAGCCTTCTTCTCATCGGAGAGCAGCTTTGTATTCTTGATCTCATCAAAAACCTCAGGATGGTTTGCATGCAAGTTATCACGGATCTTGACTAAGACATCCTGAATCTTATCGATCGGAACATCATCCAGTTTCTTCGACTGTGCGACATAGATATCGACGATTTCATCACCCATGCTGAGTGTCGAATACTGCTTCTGTTTCAAAACTTCCATCAAGACAGCACCATGAGCAAGAATGTTCTTGGTTGTCTGATCCAAGTCGGAACCAAAACGAGAAAAGTCTAACATTTCATTGTAGTTGGCAAGTTCAATCTTCAAGGAGGAGGAAACCTTCTTCATAGCCTTGATCTGTGCGGAGGAACCGACACGGGAGACAGAAAGTCCGCTATCGACAGCCGGTCTTTGACCGGAGTTGAATAAATCCGTGGTCAAGAAGATCTGACCATCTGTGATGGAGATGACGTTAGTCGGAATATAGGCGGAGATATCGCCGGCCTGTGTTTCAACAATCGGAAGAGCAGTGATAGAGCCGCCGCCTAATTTGTCGCTGAGTCGGCATGCTCTTTCTAGAAGTCTAGAATGGAGATAGAAGATATCACCTGGATATGCTTCTCTTCCCGGGGAGCGTTTCAAAAGGAGTGACAAGGCACGATAGCTGACAGCATGCTTAGACAAATCATCATAGACAATAAGGACATCCTTGCCTTGCTTTGCCCAATATTCAGCCATTGTTGTAGCGCTATAAGGAGCGATATAGAGCATCGGTGCTGCTTCACTAGCGGAAGCATTGACGATGACAGTATAGTCCATGGCACCATGGTCTTTGAGCTTGCTGACAATCTGTGCAATGGTCGAATTCTTCTGGCCAATAGCACAATAGACACAGATAACATCTTTACCTTTTTGGTTGATGATTGTATCGATGGCAATAGCTGTTTTACCAGTCTGTCTATCACCGATGATAAGTTCACGTTGTCCTTTGCCAATCGGAATCATGGAATCCAAGGCTTTGATACCGGTCTCTAGTGGTTCACAGACGCTTTGACGAGACATGATAGAAGGAGCGGGGGATTCAATCGGCGCTTCTTCCGTTGTAGCGATTTCTCCGTTTCCATCGATTGGTTGACCTAATGAGGAGACGACTCTTCCTAAAAGAGCATCTCCGACAGGGACAGAGACGACTCTTCCTGTGAGTTTGACAGGGTCTCCCTCATAGATAGAGGTATCTTTTCCTAAAAGGACACATCCGACAGAATCTTCATTCAAGTTCATGACCATGCCAAAAACATTGTTAGGGAACTCTAAGAGTTCTCCATACATTGCCTTGTCTAAGCCGTATATTGTTGCGATGCCGTCTCCGACACTGACAACAGTACCTACATTGCTGGTCTCGATCTTGTTTTCGTAGTTATCAATCTCTTTCTGAATGAGATTACTGATTGAATCAATATCTGCCATATTGTCTCCTTTCTTATCTGTCCTTCTCAATCAGAAGAGCATCTCTGACCTGATTGAGTTTCGTATCGATAGAGTAATCGTATAGTGTATCGTCCACATAGATTCGCATACCTGCGATGACTCTCTCATCGAGTATCACATGGAATATGACTTTCTTCTGGTATTTTTCTGAAAAGACTTCCGTGACTTTCTCTAATGTCTTGTCGCTGAGTTCGAAGGGGGTATAGATCCTTCCTTCCAGTATTCCGTGTTCCTTATTGTAGTGATGCTGATATTCAGTCTTGATATCAGGTAGGTATTTGATTGCCTTTCGTTTGATCAACACAGTAAGGAATGCAAAGACAGGAAGAGAAATCTTATCTTTCACATTCTCTTCTAAAAGTCTTTCTTTCTCTTTCTTCTCAATCATCGGAGAGGAAAGGAACTTGGCTAATTTCTCGTTTTTATCAAATAGTTCGCATAGGAAATCCAAGTCAGAGGAGTATTTCTCAATCTGACCATCTCTTTTTGCGATAGAGTAAAGAGCCAATGCATAGCTTTTCAGAAGACCTTTGTCCATCATTTCTGTTTGTTATCCTTCATCTTATCGATAAAGTCATCAATGACTTTCTCATTGTCTTCCTGAGTGAGTTCTCTTCCTAAGATACCCTTAGAGGCAGCAATAGCGGTGGTGACAATCTGATCATGCGCTTTTCTTTCGACCTCTTTTTGCTTCTCAAGAGCATCCTTTTCGCCCTGAAGACGAATCTCATCGGCTCTCTCATTTGCTTTTTCGATGATTTCCTGGCTAGCTTTCTCAGCAGTCTTCTTGGCATCTGAAACAATCTTGTCCGCTTGGACATGACTGTCTTTGATTGTCATTTCAGAGACTTCTTTGTTTCTTTCTGCTTCCTGATTCTTTTCTCTTGCCTCATCAACATTCTGTTTCACGTTATCAGCACGCATCTGTAATCTCTTCTTGATCGGCTTATAGCAGAACTTGAAGAAGACAAAGACCATGACTAAGAACGCACCTAACTGTGCTAAGGCGACATAGAGGTTAGGAAGGACATTTTCAATTGTCTCTTCCACTGAACCGGAGATATTATCAGCGGCTCCCTGTGTGTCACATGAGGTGAGCAATAGGGTTAGCAAGGCAGAGAAAGAAGCCAGACGGAGCTTCTTATTCTTCATTTTGCTTTTCCTATCTTAGAAGGAGGAAGGACTCTTGACGAAGATGAGAAGAATGGCGAGAACAAGGCCGTAAATAGCGACAGTTTCGCAAAGGGAAACGGCAAGAATCATACTGGATCTTAAGTTCTTGGCTGCTTCCGGGTTTCTGGCCATACCCTTTAATGCAGAGGCGCAGACGATGCCTTCTGCAATAGAGGACATAGACATAGCAATCATGATGATGCCAATGCCGATGTAGAGACTAGATGCTGCGGAATAGACATTTCCTTCAACTGTCTCTGCCAAAGTGAGTAACGACGGTAATAAATTCATAAAGCCTGCCTCCTTTAAATTCAATCTTGTTCGGCTTTTCTTGCAACGGAATTTCTCATATCAACAGCTTTGGATATGCTTTCGTTCGCCTCATCCTGAGGGGCACCTTGCATGATGTCCATCATGGTGATCATAACGAAGACAATCGTCTGTATGAAACCGCTGAACAAATCGAAGTAAGCATGAAGGAAGGGCATGATCACCGGTGCAAGAAGCAATCCAAAGTGAGAGAAGAGTGCGTAGAACGTCTGATAAAGCAATGTCGTAATACAGAATCCTGCAAAAGCATTTCCGAATAAACGGATACCGAGAGAGAGCATCGGGACAAAGTTTGTGGCTAGTGGAAGAAGCGGAGGGAATGTGAATATGAATTGATTCACATATTTCCATTTATCTGTTCTCATCTTCGTGACTTCAATCAGGACAACTGTGATAAGACCTATCAGTAAGGTAAAGGTAAGATTCGTAAACGGAGAAGGAAGAGTGGAGAAGAGCTTCGTCTCATTCAAGATATAGCCATCCGATTTCTTACCTAATACGATGAAATTCGGTATACCCATCATACCGATGAAGAATCCTAAGAAGATATAGGCGCTTAATGGAATGATGTATCCTGCGAAGTTAGAGAAGTATTTTGGGCAACCCATCAATTCATTGACTTTCTGGTCTCCGAAGTTGACGATGATTTCAGCGATGTTGACGATTCCTTTTGGTTTTTCAAGAGGATCACTCTTTTTCATTTTGAAGTAAACGACAAAGGAAAAGATGATGATCAGAAGCATGACAATCATGCTAGTGATGAATTCCGCTGATATCATCTTCGGAAAAGCGGGATTCAGAAGATTTTCAAAATTGATTCCACTTAAGACCTTCATTTCTCGTTTTCTTTCTTTTCCGTAATATTCGCAACGACATATAAGGCATAGGTAATCATAACCTCAATAAATGGCATTAAAATCCAAAAATAAGAGACAGAATCATGGAAGGAGGGGACAAAACGCCATAAGACTGCTGGAATGACTAAGGATATGACATTGCATGTGAAACGGGATACGATTGTCAGAATCAATACAGCAACCCTCTTCTGGATATCCTTTGGATAATAGAATGACCAGAACGTCCATGTGCAGAAAGGAAAAGGAAGGAAAGCAAAAATTGATTCTTTCCATCTTCCTAAGCATAAAAGAATAATTCCTGTAATCAGGGTGATAGCGGTTAAAGCGATATAGCAAATCAAAGATTTAGATAAGTGTTTTTTCATACTTAAAAATATAGCATAATTTTCAACTTTTGACTATCAAGAAAAAGGATTTTTTCTTACTATTCATGATAAATAGTAAAGCGTTTACATTTTCAGTCCTCGTTTCATGACATAAACGGCTTTTCTGTTCAAATTTAGAAATCTGATTTGAAGGCAAAAAACATCCATATATTCCGTAGATCAAGACAATAGACAAAAACTTTTTTCGAAAGTTATTGACATGCTACCGATTTACCTTTATAATTAACCACGCTTTGGGCATTTAGCTCAGCTGGGAGAGCATCCGCTTGACGTGCGGAAGGTCACAGGTTCGAGCCCTGTAGTGCCCACCATGTTCAACAAAGCAAGCCAGCCTAAGCAGGTTGGCTTTTTTCAATTATTATCGCTGGAGCAGTACCCAAGCGGCTGAAGGGAACGGTCTTGAAAACCGTCAGTAGGCGTATAACCTAGCAAGAGTTCAAATCTCTTCTGCTCCGCCA
>CAVILQ010000022.1:0-30534 GCA_963643715.1 bacterium
ATCCCCATGTTGTGCTATAGTTCTATTTAAAGTCCAACATTAGGGGTTCAGTACAGTGTTACTGACCTATACTTTTCGCTATTGAAAGTGTCATGGCGCAGTATATTTTCGCTATGAAAATGTGTTTTGTTATTGTTGACCAATTCTATTTTTCGTATAACAATAGTACAAATTATGGAGTTTTTTTAGCAAATGACCTATTTAAGACGTAAAATAGATGAATTTCTTATAGATTGGAAAACAGATACGGACAGGATGCCTCTAATAGTAAAAGGTTCTAGACAAATCGGAAAAACGGAGTCCATTCGACATTTCGCAAAAATAGCAGGATATGAAAGCTTCATAGAAATCAATTTTGTAAAGGATCAGAAATACAAGAAAATAACTGAAGACGGATACACTGTGGCATCTATAATAAAAAACATTTCTTTGCTAGACCCATCAAAAAAATTCATAGCAGGCAAGACACTGATATTTTTTGATGAAATCACTGAATTTTCAGACATAACAACGTCTTTGAAGTTCTTTAATGAAGACGGACGTTTTGATGTGATATGCAGTGGTTCTATGCTTGGAGTCAATTACAAAAAGATTGAAAGCAACAATGTCGGCAACAAAACAGATTATGAAATGCATTCAATAGATTTCGAAGAATTCCTATGGGCAAAAGGTTATCATGATGCTGTAATCGACGATATGCTATCGCATATGAAAACAATGACTGCATTCAGTAATATTGAGATGTCTGTTTTTCATAGTATCTTTTTAGATTATATTATTCTTGGTGGTATGCCAGCCGTTGTGAAAGACTATATCGAGAAAGGAACATTTGAAGGCTCGCTTGATACGCAGCATCAGCTTATAGCTGATTACAAAGAGGATATTAGAAAATATGCTGAAGGAATCAACCAAACAAGAATACTGAATGTCTTCAACAGTATCCCTTCTCAACTTGCCAAAGAAAATAAAAAGTTTCAGATTTCAAAAGTCGAAAAAGGTGCTAGGTTCCGTGATTATCGAGGATGTGCCGAATGGCTTGACGATGCAAGCATTGTCAACATCTGTCATTGCTTAAACGATGTCGAACTACCACTGTCAGGAAACTGTGATATCGATAAATTCAAGTTATATTTTTGTGACACTGGTTTACTTGTTTCTCTCTTAGATGATGAATCACAGGAAGACTTACGTGCGAATAAAAACCTAGGAGTATACAAAGGCGCTCTATATGAAAACATTGTCAGTGAGGCATTAGTTAAGGAGGGGTATAAACTTTATTACTACAAAAAAGATAATTCCTCACTTGAGGAAGATTTCTTTATCCGTTCTCAAAGTAACCTAATACCGATAAATGTGAAATAAAACAATGGCCACTCTAAATCTTTAAGAACATTGATTTCATCAGATAAATATCCTGATATTGCTTATGGATTCAAACTATCAGCGAATAATATTGGATATAGTGAAAAGATATATACGTTTCCATACTTTTGCACATTCTTGATAAAAAGGTTTATGAAAGACTTCACACCAGTTGAAGACTAACAAGATTAAAACAAAAGAGAAAAAGCTGTTCAAACAATTTTATCCTTTTTGGTGGAAAATATAAAAAAGATATAAGAAAGCCGATGTTTTTGAAAGAATCATCTGGTCCGTGGAAATTCATTGCTAAGAATAGATTTTTAAGGTTATTTTAATATTATTGTTCTAACTGATATATAATGTTGAACAGTAAAATGAAAGAAATCCTGATATGAAAACAAAAAAACTTATATTGCCTTTAATTGCACTCTTTGCTCTTTCGATGACTGCCTGTGGAATCAATGCTCCTACATCCGATAAAGAAGAAACCGAAAGCAAAGAAAGTTCTACCAACACCAACCAGAGACTGATAATAAAAAGCGAACCAACAAAAGTAGATTACTACCAGTATGAAAAAGTATCTTTTGCTGGTCTTTCCGTCTATCAGTCCACCTATTCTGATTCCAATGAACAAATAAATGAAGAAGAGATAACGGATTACACTTTGATCTATGCCTTTAACGGACAGGTAGTCAAAGAGGATGATTATTTAATGGAAGTCGGCGACTTGAAAATCAACGTCACAAAAGATGGTTGGGTCTCCTCCTCTTTTGAAATTCATGTTAGCCAGGCACGTGCTTTATCTCAGTCTATCAGCATTACAAAAGGAGCAGATAAAACATCCTACCTTATCGGTGATTCCTTTGATTCTACTGGTCTCGAACTTACTTTGAAGACAAAGACAAGTGGAAAATATACAAGAACCTATACTGATGTTGTCACCGATTACCGAATACTGATCAATGATGAAGAAGTCACAGACTCCTATCATTTTTCCGATGTCGGTGTCTACAATGTCTATCTTGTCTATACCGGTTGGGATGAAAAAGAATTGAAAACATCCTATATGGTCACCTGTATTCCTGAGGACACTCTTTCTAAGCCAAAGGAGTACAAAGATAACACCATAACTTGGGAAACAGATGACGAAGATATGACGGTGACAATCACCAATACCACCCAAGGAAAAACAGAAGGTAAAGGATACTATTCTCCTGATGAGGTCATCAACGAATACAACGTTGATGATTATTCAAAGAGGAATATTGCCAATTGGAAATACACACCATCAAAGGGAAAAGTTCCACTTCTTGTCATTCCTGTCATCACACCTGGTGATGAGAAACTGGCAACAGCTGAAAACTGGAACATGATCAATAAAGCCTTCTTTGGAAATTCCGATGACTTATATTTTGAATCTGTACATTCCTATTACTACAAGTCTTCCTTCGGACAATTGGATTTTACAGGAGGAACGACAGGATATTTCAATCCTGCCAGCATTGATTCCCGTTACAGCAAGTTCACCGGTTATACCGAAGACAATGTATTTGAACTCCCTCAGCTTGCTCTAGATTGGGCTGAAAAAGAATATCATCTCAATTTGAATGATTATGATAGCAACGATGACGGGTATGTGGATGGCATTTGGTTTGTCTATCTTCACAAAGCAAGTGCAAACAATACAATGACCTGGGCATTCACTTCATCCAACAACTCAGAAAACACAACAAAAGAAAAGCCGATTGCCAACTGCTTCGGATGGACAAGCATCGACTTTATCAATGACGCCTACTTCAAAGAATATTCAGGCGGTGTCTTTAAAAACGAAGACTGCGATGCTCACGTCTTAATCCACGAGACTGGTCATATGTTAGGCTTAAAAGACTATTATTCCTACAATAGCAGCGGAACGAGCAACAATTACGCTCCTTTAGGTCAGGCGGATATGATGGATAACAATGTCGGAGACCAAAATCCTTATTCCAAGTTATTCTTAGGTTGGACAACTCCATATATCGTATATGGAGACTGCACCATAACCATTCCATCTTCACAGAAGAAAGATGCTGTTATTGTAATCCCTGATGACAATAAAGAATTCAAGAAGGATTCCAATGGTAAAATTCTATTTAACACCATGGATGAGTATCTTGTCATCGACTACTACACAGACAAGAATATGAATCAATACGATTATGACTGCTATAGTGTCAATCATATTCAGGGAAGTGGTGCTAGAGTCTACCATGTCGATGGAAGAATGATCAAAGTCACACCGACGGAGAACAGCTATGAATACTCTATCTATGATGATCCCTATACTCCTTTTGAGGATGGAAACGATGACCTTATCTACCGTGTCATCTCCAATACAGAATCTGGTTCTCGTTCTGAAAGCTATTATGGGCTTCCAAATGAATGTGATGCCTATGATGAGATCCGACTCATCTCTGCAAACGGAACTTCCTGTTCCAAATCCAATCCTGCATCGAATTCTTCACTCTTTAAAAAGGGCAATGTTTTCACTCTGAATCAATACCGAAGTCAGTTCAATAAAAATGCGTTTAACAATAAAAATCTTTGCTCTTACAGTGTTACATTTGCTTCGTTAGCGTAATAGGAAAGGGAATATGTTTTTCATAATAAGACACATATGAGCAAGCAAGAATTCAAGGAAACAATAGAATACAAAACATACAAAACACAAATAAAATATATAGCAACAGCTACCATTGTTGTTAACGCTTTAGATTGGATGATTGGGGTTGTCGCATTTATATATTTCTATATCAATACATACAAATCGGTAGCAGTCTCCGTGTTATGTTCCTTAATTGGGCTAGGATTATTTGTATCTATCGTTCCAATTTGCGGCCTATTTGTCTTACATAGCAGATTTTCACCTATATATGATTACCTAGACAATCTGTACATTTTCGAATATAGGCTAAAAAAATCAATCGATAACAAATATAAAATATCCTTTGAATATGAACGACAAAAACTTGATATTATCTCTTCTGATCTAGGCAATGATGAATTGGACAATACATTAGTCCGGGTAGGCTATATCAAAGAATTAGACAGAGTCATCATTCTCGAAAAAATCAGTCGATAAATATCACAATGCATCATTGCATCTATATCAATAGTAGAACGTAAACTATAGAAACAAAAAGAAAGCACTATCCTATAGAAGAAACGGATTGCGTTTTCGTGTTATAATTTTCATATGTTAATTTTTGATACCATTTGCGCATTATCCACAGCGCCATATAAGAGTGCACTTGCCATCGTTAGACTATCTGGAGATAAATCATTAGAGATACTTTCTCACATCATCAAGAAAGATGTAAGTAGCCTCATTCCAAATCATTCCTATTTCATCAAACTATATCATGACAAAGACAAAAATGAGACTCCAATTGATGAATGCGTCATGACATTCTACAAGGGTCCTAAATCCTATACTGGATTTGATTCCGTCGACTTCTCCGTCCACGGATCCATGTTTGTCGTAGATGAATTATTAGAGACTCTTGTCCATTATGGTGCAAGAAGAGCTGAAAAAGGGGAGTTCTCTGCTCAGGCCTATTACAACGGGAAGATGGATCTTCTCAAAGCGGAAGGCATCAACGATCTCATCAATAGCAGTAGCAAAAGAGCAAAAGAGATAGCAGCAAAGACGCTGAGCGGAAACAATACGAAGATCATCGAAGAACTGAAGAATACCTTCTTAGGTTATTTGGCTCAGTTAGAATACTTTGTCGAAAACCAGTACAGTGAAACAGAGAATGATGATTATGATGTTGTCCTTTCCTCTATCGCTGAGAAACTCAACGGCGACATCCTTCATATCAACGATATCTTAGAAAAGACAAAAAAGGCAAACAAGGAATATCACGGATTCCAAGTTTGTATCGCTGGAGAACCTAACGTTGGAAAGTCTACCTTGCTCAATGCAATCCTAGGAGAAGACAGGGCAATTGTTTCTCCAATTCCTGGAACAACTAGAGATGTCGTTGAAGGTGAAAAGGAAATCAATGGTATCTTATTCAAATTCAAAGATACTGCCGGCTTAAGAGAGACAGATGACATCGTCGAAAATCTTGGAATCCAGCGTTCCTATAAGACCATGGTAAATAGTGATCTTATCCTTTTATGCAGCGATACCGGTTTTACAGAGATTGATCAGGATGAAAAGATTACCGCATTATTGAAAGACAAGAAAGTCATCCGAATCGCAACAAAGAAAGATCTCGGAAACGATAATGAAGACGCAGATATTTCCATCTGTTCTTTATCCGATGACATCCATCCACTTATTGAAAAGATATTCTCCTTGTTGGATCTGAATAAGAAAGAAGAGAGTTCTTTCTTAGGTCAAAGAGAGGAAGACTATCTTTCCAAGATCAGAGAACAGGCAATATTGGCTAGAGACTGCATTTTAGATACGATGCAAGTTGATATCGCATCGGATACAATGAGAGTCATCATTTCCTTAATCAATGATATGATGGGAAAACATGAGACGCAGACAATGGAAGATATCTATCAGACATTGTTCAGCAAATTCTGTTTAGGTAAATAACATGAGAATCATCGATACACATTGTCATCTGAATGATGAAAAACTCTATCCTATCCGGGATGAGGTCGTAAAAAGAAGTAAAGCAAACGGAGTTGAATATTTCTTCAACAATGGGGATTCTCTTCCTTCTTTAGAAAAAATTTTATCTCTTTCTGATGAATTCTCTTCCTGCAAATGCGTTTTAGGAATTCATCCTGAATTCGCAAATGAAAACGAGGAATATTTTCAAAAGGCATATCAGCTCATACGAAGCAATCAAAATAGAATATATGCAATAGGAGAAATCGGATTAGACTATCATTACGACAAAAGCGAAGAGACAAAACAAAATCAGAAAAAGAGATTCATCGAACAGATCAATTTAGCAAAAGAGCTATCTCTTCCGATTGTCATCCATACACGTGACGCTGACTTTGACACATTGAATATCATCAAAAAAGAACTACCTCCTAAAATTGATCTTCATTGCTATAGTGGAAGTGAAGAGATATTAAGAGAATATCTGAAACTTCCTATCGAAGTTCATATCGGCATCGGCGGTGTCTCCACTTTCAAAAATGCGAAGACAATTCAAAACATCATCATCGAAAATGATGAGAATATCTTCCTAACTGAAACGGACTGTCCTTACCTTGCCCCTGTTCCCCATCGTGGAGAAATAAACGAGCCTTCCTATCTTCCCATCATCATCGAAAAGATAGCATCTCTAAAAGGAATCGACGTAGAAGAGATGTCTGAAATACTATATAGAAATGGAAAAAGATTTTATGGAATTGACTGAAACAGAGATTGAAGCAAAAGAGAATGGAAGAGACAGCAATAGAAGATATGCTTATGTCGTAGAGGGCATGATGGACGAAGACAAATTGAAGAAATTAGGTTGCCTATTTGTCATCAAGACCGGTGGAAAATACATCCGACGTGAAATCATGGAATTCATCAAGGAAGTCCATAAAGTCAGAGAACTTGTCCTTCTCCTTGATCCAGATGGTCCCGGAAAAGATATCGAAAAACAGATTCTGAAGAACGTCGGTCCTTGCCTTACCATTCATGTGGATAAAAGCAAAGCAATCAAAAAAGACAAAGTAGGCGTTGCTGAGATGGATATGGAAACATTGAAAGGTTATCTAAGACCATTCATCCGTCATGATCTATACATAGACGAAAATCTATCTCTTGAAGATGATGATATGTATGATTTAGGACTTATCGGACCAAACGGAAAGAAAAAGAGAATGATATTAGTTGAAAAATATCATATTCCATACACTTCAGGAAAGAATGTAGAAGAAGCGCTATTGATGCTTTCAAAAAGCAAGAACGACTTATTGGAGGATTTAGAAGATGACGGAACAAGAGAGAATCAGTAATCTTTTGAAAGAGAATGGACTTGTCGCTAAGAAGTCCTTCGGTCAGAACTTTCTAATCAATGATGGCATCATCAGAAGAATCATCAACGGAATGGAAGTCGAAAAATATGAGTCCGTCATTGAAATCGGCCCTGGCCTTGCTTCCCTTACCCTTCCCTTATCCAAGAAAGCAAAAAGACTCGTTGCAGTCGATGCCGATAGAGATATGGTAGCCATACTCAATGATATCTTCAAAGACAGTGTTAACGTCACAATCATTCAGTCTGACTTTTTAAGATTCAATCCGGATGAATATAGCAGTAAGGATAGCAGGGCTTTTATTGGAAACCTTCCCTATAACATCACAAGCGAACTTCTTGAGTACATGCTTGAAAAGGATTTCGTTTCTGCTGGTGTCATGGTACAGAAGGAAGTAGCTGACAAACTGATTTATATCAAAGGAAAGAAAGAGAATTGTCCTCTCGGCGCATTCTTAAAGGCAAGAGGAGAAGTAAATATCGTTACCAATGTAGACTCTTCTTCCTTCAATCCTGCTCCTAAGGTTGACTCCGCCTTTATCCGCATCGATAAAAAAAGAGAAATCTCCTTCTCACTTTATCCAATCTTTAAGGCGATATTCAAAGACCCGAATAAAACTATCTCCAACTGTTTAAAGCAATCTCCGCTCTATGCGTCTTGTCTTCCTGCTTTGAAAGAAGAGAATAATCCAAGTCTTTCACTTCGTGCAAGGCAAATGGATATCGAAGACATCGTTAAACTAGCAGAGCACATCAAAACTATTAAGGAATCAATTCAATAATTCCTAATTAAAAGACGTTCACTTATAAAACAACTTTTGTAATAGAAAAGAGGCCGCCTCTATATAAGGCCCGGTATGCGCCGGACCTTAAATTGAGGTGGTCTCTTTTATTTTGAATTAGAAGAATCTTTCGACTAAATCGTGAGAATATTCTACGGTTTCGTCCATATCGCCGAAGGACATGATTTCGCCAGCATAGAAGGTGTTATTCTTACCCTGCATTGCTTCAACTTTATCATACCATCCATCAGCATAGTCCTCAGAATAGACATGCGGGAAGTAGTAGGTCTGGAATTCATAGATGACACCATCCTTGTTCTTTCCCTTTGTCTTATCGCCAGGAACATTTACAGTCTCCATATCCTTGAGAACTGTCTTCTTGGTCTCTTCATAAGGAAGTTCTTTTCCGCCATTGCGTGTCTTATGATGACGTAAGACATAGGTGGTGATAGGCTGATCCGGTTCATCTTTCCAACGATGATAGTAGATCATGAGATGACCCATTCTATCCGGGGCCATATTGTCGACGATGTAGTTGGAAATCTTAGGATACTTACCAGGTTCAATCAACATAGCTGTTGTATCATAACGCTCATAGTCAATCTTAGAGAAGAGTGCTCTTTCTTCCTCATTGACATCAAGCCATGTATCAAGAGACTTAGCAACAGGATTATCCAACGGATTCTTTTCTGTTGCAACCTGAAGCGGAGCAGTGATGATCATCTTATCGAAGACTTCTTCCTGTCCGTTGACAGTGATGACAACCTTTTCACCACGGACAACCTTGGTGATGTTGGCATTCAAAGTAGCCTGATGCATCAAATGTGCATTGAGGGCTTCATAGATAGACTGCGTTCCGTCTTTCCATGTGAATAGATGGAGTGAGACGAAGTCCATCATTGTCTTGAAATCAAGATATTTCAAGACATAAGCGGCAGGGATTTCATCGAAGTATCCATAACCGAATGAGGTATAAGGCTGGATCCAGACTTCCTGAACAAGCGGGCACCCGACCTTTTCACAGAAATCCTTGAAAGGCATTGCTAGATCCTTCAACTTCGGGTTGACGCCTTTGACAGGTTCACGGCCTGGTGTGACAGCAAAGCCTTCATATCTTCCATCTGCAACACCGATGTGTCCGGTGATGTCATATCCTTTGTAGTCTGTTTCAAGGATCTTACCAAACTTCTTAAGCTGTTTGGCAAGTTTCTTCAGATGAATGGCAGAAACAGGATGCTTCATGAAATACTTGGCAGGATGCTTCATTGCATCCGCAGTATCCCAACGATGATCCGGCTTTCCATCCGGATAGATGTAACCACGGACAAGTGCCGGTCCTTCATGAGTGACACCAGCAAAATCCTCTACATCTTTGATAGCGTAATAGGTAGGAGCACCCATGATAGCACCCATCTCATAACGCTTGCCATTGTGAACAGGTGAATGGCACTTTCCGCCGACATGATCGGTCTTTTCATAGATGACATAATTTGTGTATCCTTTTTTCTCAAGATACATTGCAGCACCTAATCCAGCCGGTCCTCCGCCAATAATAGCGATACGAATATTCTTATCCATACTTTCCCCTCCTTTTAGGAATGCGCTTACATAATTATAGAACAAAATATTTAAAATTCTAGAGTATCATGAACATTTTGCGCAACGATCATTACATTTTCTTGTTCAACTTGCTTATTCTTAAGCTATAATATGAGTATGAACGACAAAATTAAGCGCTACGGACGTTTCCATGAACTGCTGAATGATCAAGAAAAAGATGATATCGCCATCCTTTACGATGAGGATAACAGTATTCATTCTCTTACTTATAAAGAACTGATTCAGAAGATTGACCAATATCCTATAGAAGACAGGAATTCCATCGGCATATTCTGTGAAAACAATTTAGAAACCATCCTATCTATTTTTGCCTATGCCAAAGCAAAAAAACAGATTGTCCTTCTAAATCCCATGGATGATATCGATGTTTTGAAAAAACAGATACAGTCAACAGATATCGACTTGCTTTTAGGAAGAAAAGAACTTGTCAACGCTTTGAATGATAGTCTTAGCAAAAATAAAATTGAAGCAAACGGAAACATACTTTTCTTCACATCTGGAACAACCTCAAGCAATAAAGCTGTCATTCTGACTGAATCATCATTGTGTGCATCAGCCTATAATGGTGGTTATTTATTGCCACTTGAAAAGAAGGATACTCTTCTATCCATTCTTCCATTAAGCCATGTATTTGGTTTTGTCTGCTCTCTCTTATGGGGATTGTCCTTCGGATGCAAAGTTGCATTAGGAAGAGGAATAAGACATATCATAGATGATGGAGCATATTTCAAGGCAACAGTCATCTCGTTAGTCCCACAGATTGCAACTTTCATGGCAACAAATAAACTATTCAATCCAGAACTTAAACTAGTCCTGATTGGAGCTGGGCCTTGTCCAAATACGACTTTAGACAAAATAAAAGAGAAGGGATTAAGAGTTGCCTTTGGGTACGGACTGACAGAGACAAGTTCTGGCGTCGCCTTAGCAATCGGAAACGATCCAAACGCTATGACTATCTGTCCTGATAGCAGAATCAAGATTGCAGAAGACGGTGAAATTCTCATTTCTTCCGATACCTGTATGATGAAGGGTTATTATAAAAATCAAATAGATACGGAATCTGCTATTATAGATGGTTATCTACACACTAGCGACTTAGGTAGAATAGATGAGAATGGTTATCTATACCTCACAGGAAGAAAGAAAGATATCCTTGTGTTAGACAATGGAACAAAAATCTATTGTCCTGAATATGAATACGAACTTTCAGAATATCTTCCTAATATCGATTATGCTATTGCTTTGATAGAAAACAAAATTGTTCTCTTTGTCTATGATGACAAATATCAGGTAAACATCGAAGAAAAGGTAAAGGAATTCAATACAAAGAAATCAAGAGATCAGCAAATCCAGCAGATACGATATTCCCTAGACAAGCTTCCGAGAACACAAACTGGTAAAATAAAGAGATGGGCTTTGAAAGATATATGCGAGGTAAGAAAATGACACGTGAAGAAATCAAAAACACACTAATAAAGATTCTAAAAGAGAATCTGGATGAGTGGGAGAACAAGGAAATCACAGAAGATAGCGTTTTGAACACAGACGCTGCTTTGGACTCTATGAGATTCATTTATGTGATGACAAAGGTAGAGACTGCTTTTGGAATCCATGTTCCAGAGCGCAAATGGTCTAAGCTTATCACTCTTTCCAATGTCATCGATGCAATTGAAGAAGAATTAGCAAAAAAGAAATAAACTCTATGCCAAGTTATACAAAGGAGATACGAATCCGAGCTGACCAAGTCACTCCGTATCAATACTTAAGACCATCCTCTCTTTTCCGCATGTTACAGGACATCTCTATTGAGCATACTGAGAAGTTAGGCTTTCCAAAAGAATTCACTTTGGACAAGGGTTTGTTATGGGTAATTGCAAAGGAACACATAAAAATCAATAGGATGCCGAAATATGATGAAACCATCACTTTATCCACATATCCTAGTGCAATGATGCATGTTCTGTTTCCTCGTTCCTATGAAGTCAAAGACGATAAGGGAAAAGTCATCATTGAAGGTAAAGCAATTTGGGCTTTGATTGACATCAAGACAAGAAAAATGATCAATCCTATGGAACATAACATCATCATTCCGGATATGTCAGACGGAAAGGAATTCCGAATTCCGTTAGGAAATAAGATTCCTTCTGAATTAAAGAATGAGAAAGAAATCGAGGCAACCTATTCACTTTGTGACCTGAACGGTCACCTCAACAATACCTCCTATTTAGATATCGCCGAAGATTTGATTCCTATCTCCTTTTTACAAGAACATGAACTGAAAATGATTGATATCAAATATATTCACGAAATCAAATTAGGTGAAAAATCACTCATCCAATTCGGTTTCGAGAACGATTTCTATTATTTTGCAAACTCCGCCTTTCAATTAGCGCTCGGTTATTGAATTTTTCTTTCATTCATCTATGGCATTTTGTTATAATCAATTGTTCAAAATAGAACAAAGAGGTAAAAAATGAAAAAGAATCTATTAAAAGCAATCGGATTAAGCGCGTTGACTATCCTTACAAGCTGTGGTGGCGGTACAAAAGTCGAAGGCACTTTGTACGTCGGTGATGGCTTCAATAAAATGAACGCAATCGTCTTGAAGTACAACATCAATAGTGTCTTAGAAGAAGGAGCCAAGATTTCTGGTGCCATCTATGCACAGGAAAATGCAGTGGTCAACTCTGGCTATACATTCGCATACACCTCAACCAACCCACTCAATGCTACAACCTATGTTGAATATGCCATTTGTCAATGGAGCAAAGACCTTATCACTACAACTGAAGCAAAGTATGATCTCACTCTCGACTTAAAAAAGGTCTTCCCTGGAACAGAAGAGACAAATAAAATGTATTTTGTCATCCATTCCAGCACTTGGGATAACAAAGACTTAACAACATTCACTTCCACTGAATACAAGTATTCATGGGATGGAAACAAGGTCAAATTGAACCTTGACTTTGGTGCCTAAGTCATATTTGATTCAAACTCTTTAAAGCCATAGCTTTCCAATAAGGCTATGGCTTTTCTTGTTCTATAAAATTGGTTTCGACTATTTTTAAGTTGATTAATTAATTTAGAGGCCTTTAATGAAATTTCAGGCATTTTCACTAAATAATCATTGATATTTCAAATGTATGCTCTTACAATCGTATTTAGAAACGAGAAAGGATTGAATTTTATGAATCAATCACAAAAGCACTTCAGTAACACCTACACAGGCAATAAAGTTCCTACACTTACTAGGATACTGTATCCATGGTCTGGTATCTTCCGTGACGCCTGCTATACTCTGATTGGAACGTTCTTGATGCAGTACGCTATCACAGCCGGTGTCTTATCCACTGACTCAGAAGTCTTTACATCCCAATATGGGGTCATCACCATTGCGATGATGATTGCACTTCTCTGGGACGGACTTAATGACCCAATCATGGGATTCATTTTGGAAAAATGCCATTTCAAATCCGGTAAGTTCAGGCCTTGGATTGCATTGGGTGCTATTGGAAATGCATTATGCGTTTCCTTGATGTTCATGATTCCATCCCTTGGTCTTGTCAGCGGTTGGGGTTATGTCGCCTTCATGATTGTAATGTATGTGCTTTGGGATACATTCTTCACAATGAATGATATCGGTTACTGGTCAATGCTTCCCGCTTTGACAAGTGATCCAAAGATCAGAACCAAATTAACGACCGAAACTGCCATCGCTGCCACAATCGGTATCTTCGTTATGAATATCATGATGATCTTGCTTCCTGGAACATTCTCCGGTGCTTCTACAAAAGGAATCTATATGTGGACAGGTATCTTTGTCGCCATCTTCTTCTTAGCATCACAGCTTATCGTTTTCTTCCTTTGCAAAGAGAAGGAAAGAGACGCCAAACAGGAAGAGATTTCAGAAAAATCGACTATATTGGACTTGTTCAAAATTGTCTTTAAGAACAAGCAATTAGGTGTATGTGCTATCAGCCTTCTCTTATTCTACTTCGGTGAATGTATCTTGACCGGTATCGGAACCAACTACTTCTACATGGTATTTGGATATGGCGGAAACAAGGGCGGACTTGTCGCCACAATCATCTCTGTCGTATATGTACTAGCGACTCTTGTCGCTCAGGCTTTCTATCCTATGTTATGCAAGAAATTCTCAAAGCAGAGAATCCTTACTATTATGGGAATCACAATATTCGTTTCCTATCTCTTATTCTTCTTCATCGCATTCCCAGTCTTCTCTGATAAGCCTTTAGCCTACAATACTCCGAGTGACAACATCTTATGGGCTGCCGGCGGAACGATGTGTCTATACTATATCTTCTCCTTCCTCTTCTTCGGTGCAACTGGTGTCTTCTATTTAGTTCTTCTTGTCATGTTCCAGGATTCCATCGATTACGGTGAATGGAAATACGGTGAAAGAAAAGAATCCATCTCCTTTGCTTGGAGACCTTTGGATGTCAAACTCGCAAGCGGTCTTAACCGTGGATTACAGTGGGTAGTCTTCGCCATCACCGGCACAAGTGCTGCCATGAATGCAATCTCGACCGCTGAGGGCACATACAACGCTCAGATTCAGAATGCGACACAAGAGCAAATCAATGCAGCCACCGCATTAAGAGATGGCACGATTGCTTCCTATATGAAGAACATAACAAGAGGACAATTAGTCGTTTTTGGAGCGATTGTCATCGGTGTCATCTTAGTCTCCTTCATCGCATCATGGGCGCTTCTCCACTTTGGATACAAGTTAGATGAAAAGCAGATGGAAACCATTGTCAAAGACTTAGAGGAAAGACATGCTCTTGATAACAAGGATGTCAAAGAACCTGAGAATAAAGTTGAACAGGAAAACGCCTGATATGCTAGAATACTTCCGTTATGACTGAACTATACTTAAGCGATATCACTAGATATGACGGAAGAATCGATAAACTAGAAGATGGGCTTCCTGACTTTGTTTTAGATCATTGTAGAAAGCATACATCAGAAAAGGAAAGACAAGCATCCTTATTAGGATGGAACATCCTTTTGTTGATATTCAAGAATCGAAAAATCGACTATGAGAATCTACTGCTATCCTATAACGAATACGGTAAACCATCCTTAGGAAACTTGCAGTTCAACATTTCCTATGATGGTGAAATCGTCGCTGTCTGTATCTCGACAAGCGAGGTCGGAATATCAATCAAGAAAATCGTTGAAGTTCCTATTGCCTTAATCGATGAATGCTTCAGCGAAGATGAAAAGAAACAATACGAAGCCTCCACAGATAAGCAGAAGACATTCACAGAATTATGGACTAGAAAGTTAGCGTTCCACAAGCATGTCGGAGACGGAAAAAGAATCGAGAACATCAGAAAAGATATTCCCTACAAAGAGATCCTTACCACCTATTTGGAAGATAAGAACAAAGACGGTTACTATCTTTCTGTCGATTGCATCGATAACGAAAAAGTTCATTTCAGAGTCATTTAAACAGAATAAAAGGCCAGCCTTCAAGCTGACCTTTTTTCATTCGATTAGAAGTTATCGTCAGAATCACCAGCAGTGTATTTTGCACCGCTATCAGCAACATACTGAATGGTGACATGTCTCTTATGACCAGTTCCTAAGGACTGAGTCTTGATGTTCGGATATCCGTCCAAGACCTGGTGAATGATTCTTCTTTCATCACTAGTCATCGGATCAAGGATAGCAGTGACATGAGTCTTTCTGACTTCAGAAGCATAGCGGCGTGCCATGGAAGCATACTTGTTATACTTCAGTTCCTTATATCCATCACAGTTGAGAAGGATACGATAATGACCACCGAAACGATTGAAGCAAGCGGAACGAGTCAATTCGTTGATGCTTCTAAGAGTATCGCCGTTTCTACCGATGACATTCTTGTTTTTGCTTGTGACGATATTGAGTTTGATGACCCCATCCTCGTATTTGGCTTCTGTTGAACCTTCAATGCCTAAGGCATGAAGACAACGCTTAATGTAGTCATCTGCGAAGACGACAACATCTCTGATTGAGTAAATGCCGATTGTGACAACTTTGCTGAACAAAGTCTTCTTGACAGAGATGACCTGGTAGTTCAATGTCTTAGGATCCGCGACACCTAAATCCTGGCAAGCTTTCTGTACGGCTTCTTCTTCTGTTTTACCTTCATACTTATTCATATATCACTTCCTCCATAATTTATCGGATTTTTTGGCAGTTCCAGTATGATGTGCACTTCTTCTGACAGCAGCAAGTGTTGTGCCATCGCCTGTGTTAGCGGCATCTTTATGTCTAGATCTTGCCTGTAATGCTTCTGTGAGCAAACTCTGCAAGATAGAAATGATAGCACCGATGAACCAATAGATACCCATACCGGCCGGCAAACTCCAACCCATGAAGAGAACGAATGCCATCATGATATAGGTCATCATCTTCATTGTCTTATTCGGATCCATCGGATTGCCGTTTGCATCCTTCTTTGTAGGCTGCATACCCTGATTTCCAAGGACTTTGGTCTTCCATGAATTCATCCAGAGACCAGTGCAGGAAGAGAGGATGTTAGCGATGGACATGAAGATGAAAATGAAGATACCAACTAGTGCACCGCTTGTATCTGCATATTTTGTAAAGCATTCGCTGACCTTGGTTGTCAAGGAAAGTCCGTACCAGTTACCAGATGCTAATGAGGCAGAACCCTGCAATGCAGACCAGATACAGATGAACAACGGGAACTGAATGATCATAAAGAGCAAAGGAAGCATTGGATGGACATGGTTCTTCTTCATCAACTGAGCCTGTTCCATGCTCATTTGACGACGCTGATCAGGATCTTCCTGGGAATTCGGATATTTCTTCATCAACTCATTAAGCTGAGGCTGGATTCTCTGCTGTTTAGCCTGAGATCTGCTCTGAACAAGAGTAGAGATGACAGTAACCAATCTGACTAAGAGTGTAACGACGAAGATAGCGAAGATCTGAACCCATCCTGATCCACCTAAACCAGTGGAGATGGAATGGACAATCCAAGCGAACGGGTAAACGAACAAGCCTTCCAAGAATCCGTACTCCTTGAAAGCCTGTCCCCAGGTCTTTCCTTCAATATAGACTTTGGCGTTGTTCTGATTGAATAATCCGCTTGTTGGAGTGATACAGGCAGTATTGGAAGAATATCCAACAGCCGCACTGCTCTTGACTGTCTCAATGAATCCATAAGAAGGACATTTAAGGATGCCTAATTCCGGATCTTTGACAGCCTCATTGAACCAAAGGACCATATTGGTGAACGGTTCAGCAACACCAGTGATGGTAGTCTTGGTCTCATCCGTATAGGTAAGACCAGCATACATACCAACATGCCATGCAACAGCTTTGGCTTCATTGATATCGGTAATGGAAGCTAATGTGCCATCCATCCAATAACTATAATTGTCATCCCGGAACTGAAGTGATTTGTCGTTCATGAAAGACAAGAATGACTTCGAGGTAGAATCTTTAAGGACGAGATCATACCATGTTGTCATACCCTGAAAACTGGTAGAACTGCCAAAAAGCGTATTACGATGTTCATTCTGAGTTTTGATAAGTTTTTTTCTTGTCGCTTCTTCGGAATCATTTGCGGAAGAGTAATCAAAATCATCCTTTGTCGATTCATCAATCAACAAAGTCTCTGAATAAAGATTACCATAGTAAGCAAATAGTTGGTTTGCTTTATCCTGATTGGTACAGAATGACTTTGTACAACCGGATAAACTAAAAGCAGCGATGATACCAAAAAAGGCAATCATCAACCGCTTAAGCAATCTGTTTGAATGGTTTCTCATGCTTTATCCCCTTTAGATGGGTTAGCCAGACGATGAAACACTTTGTTCAGAATCTCGGTATTTTCCTGGAATGTTTTCTTTAAATATCCAGAATGGGCGATAATGACGATGTCGAATGGTTTTCCAAGGACGTCACAAAGGTTTATCTGGGCCCGAAGTTGTCGTCTGACCCTGACTCGCAGAACCGCATTTCCTAATTTACTAGATACAGAAACACCGATTCTAGCATGAGTCAGAGAATTAGGCGAATAGAATACTGAGACAGATTCGTTTTTTCCGGCACAATGTCTTTGATCGAGAACTCTTTTGAAATCCTTAGATTCCGTCAATCTACAGCTTTTCTTCATATTATGCCGAAAAGAAGCTAATTAAGCCTGAGTAAGTCTTGCTCTGCCTTTAGCTCTTCTTCTGGAAAGGACTTTTCTTCCTCCCTTGGTAGCCATTCTGGCACGGAAGCCACAAGTATGGGCTCTTTTGATTTTGCTAGGCTGATAAGTACGTTTCATAAGGTTATAACCCTCCTCACAACATGAAATCAATGCGCATTAAAAAACGCATGTAGGGATATTATAAGCATCACCCCCTCTAAAAACAATAAATGATTTCGATTTTCATGCCGTTTTTTCCTACATTCTTTCTATTATGTTATCTAATATCACTTTGTATATACTCATAAATGCCTTCGTCATGTAATTTTGAACGAAAAGAGGAAGCACTGATTACGGTTTATGTCACCAACTTTGATGAACTCATAGAAAAAATTTGTTATCAAACTTCCGATGCCCTCAACCACGTCTATAAGTGTATCTTACAAAACGATGCCGTCTACTACCGTGTCACAGCATAACGCCTCAAAAATACACTTGGCGACATAGTATCCGCCCTTATTGCTGAGGTTCTTTTCATAATACGTTTCCGCTCAAAAATAGTGTATAAATTTTAAGAAATCATTATAATATAGGTTCGAGGTGTTTACTATGCAGGAAACAGAAAACAAAAAAATTCAGATAGCCGTTTACAAATGGATCAAGATTGTCCAGTCACTACTTCTTATCATACTTGGATTGACATTGGTTCTGATTTCAGTCATTCGAATCAATAATAAAATGACTACATCTGTCGAGTCCATATCGTATTGTATCGGTGTCGCTTTCATGGCATACGGTATCATCAACATGGTGTCCGGATACTTGCTCGAACATTCTCCGAACAATCGTGAAGTCTTAATGGGTGTTGCTTTCTCCTCTTTAGGTATTTGCTTCATCGTCAAGCCGGATATCGTCACTGATATCTTCCCCATTCTGATCATTGCCTGTGCCTATTTCTTCAGTGCTGTACTAATCGTATCCGGCATTGAAAAAATAGTAGGAAAACAGGTTAAGAAAAATATTCCGTTAGCAATTCTTGTCTTCATCTTTGCTGCCGCCCTTATCGCTCTTGCCTCCATGTACATCTTCTACAAGAAAGATACTTCCATCATGAACTATGCCTTAGCCGGCTTAGGAATATTGCTTGCCGCTTTAGGCATAACTTCTATCGTTTTGCTCTTAATCAAGATTAAGAATACGAAAGAAGTCGAAAAGAACGAAGAAATTCAGCGTATGAAAGAAGCAGAAGCCGCTAGAGAAAATCAAAACGTTGAAACTAAGATCATCGATATTTCCGAATTGAGAAAGAGAAACGGAAAGAAAGTCTATACAAAGGAAATCGCATTGACTGAAGATGACAAAAATGAAGATAACAATAATGAAGTCGAAGAAGAAGAACAAGTGACAGAAGAGAAGCAAGATGATGCTCCTCTTGCCCTTACAAATGATTCTCAGTCTTCCAAGAAAAAGAAGAAAAATAAATGATAACTTTTCAAGAAATTCTAAAAGCTGTTGAAGAACAATACCACTTTTCCGCCTGTTATATTGCTGACAACCTTCATCTTGAAGATGAAATCGTAGAAGAATGGGAAAAAGGCACCCTATTGCCTAGTAAAGAACAAGCAAAGGATTTTGCAGATGTTTTTGCTATTCCATTAAAAGTCATTCTTGACTCCATAGAAAAAGGAGATGAAAAATGAACCAGAAGCGTTGCTTAACAATTCAAGATTATAGTTGCATGGGACGTTGTTCCCTCACCGTAGCACTTCCAATCTTATCCGCATGCGGAGTAGAGACCATCGGTCTTCCTACCGCTGTTTTATCCAATCATACCGCCTTTGCATCTTGGACCTATGTCGACCTTACCTCTGAGATGGAAAAGTCTGTTGAGAAATGGATGGATTATGATCATCATTTCGATTCCATCTACACCGGTTACCTTGGAACGGAACAGATTCCGATTATAAAGAATCTCATCAAAAAGCTGAAAACGGATGACACATTCGTCATGATTGATCCCGCATTCGGAGATGCCGGCAAGATGTATCCTGGATTCGATGAGAAAGAACACGTCAAGAATATGAGAGACCTTCTTTCCATCAGTGACATCACCTGCCCAAACCTGACAGAAGCCTGTTTCTTAGCCGGTGAGGAATACAAAGGTGAAGGCCCGTTCGATGACGAATATTTAAAGGACCTTGCAAGAAAAATCAGCTTATTAGGTCCTAAGAAGGTATTATTAACTGGCACAGTGTTCAAAGGAAATCGAATCGGATGTATCTGTTTTGATAAGGAAAAAGACATTTTCACACGTTATGAGACAGAATGCTATCCCGGAAGATATCATGGCGCTGGCGATAGTTATTGTTCTGCCTTTGTCGGTTGCATGCTCAACGATTTATCAATCGATGACTGCATTAGAATCTCACATAACTTCGTTCATCAGTCCATGAAATATGATATCGATAACCATATCGATGGTCTACTATACGGACTTCAATTTGAAAAAGCTCTTCCTGAGCTCATCCGTGAAATCGAAGCCGCTAAGTAAGTCATTAACAAAGATGCAGAAATGCATCTTTTTTCGTTCACGAAAAAAGGACTCCATATCTCTATAGAGTCCTTCCTATATTCCTTATTTTTCTTCGCTGACAAGTTTTGAAATCTGTGGATTGACAGCCATTGATGACTGCAGAGTCATTTCAGAAAGTTTCTTTCCGAATTCAATCGCATCCTTGAAACTCATATCATTGTGAAGACCATGTAAGACACCGGCAAATAACGCATCACCAGCACCATTGGAAGAGACAACATTGTCTGCCTTTTTCACTGGTATCATCTCCACTGTGTTGTTGTATCCGATTGTAATCGGTCCAGAGCCATCTGTGATGATGACATTCTTCACACCTCTTTTCAAAAGTTCTTCAGCAAGTTTTATAGGTTCTGCATCCATTTCAAGAAGATATCTTGCTTCTAAAACATTCGATTTGTACAGATATATTTTCTGAAGGTGCTTCTTGAAACGAACAACCTTATTGGCGGAAACTGCTTCAACATAGAAACGATGTGAAAAGTAATCTTGGAACAGATAATCAATCACTTCCTGATTGATGTTTGCCTCTAAAACAATGTTATGATGTTTTTCAATCACTTTACGGAATGGAAGAATGTCGCTGTACTTCATCTTATCGAGGATTGCAGTGTCGCACACGGCGACATACATATCATGTCTATTGTCATAAATGGCAAGATAAGAGGATGATGGTCCGTGATAATTCGGAGTATATAGCTTAACATCAAGCTTTCTCAAATCGCATTTCAGTTTTTGGCCGAATGCATCATCTCCTATTGCGGTGATGAATGAGACTCTATCTTTTAGTAGAGCCAGATTCTCAACGGTATTTCTACCGACACCGCCATAAGATGTTTTCAATTTTCCGATATTGGAGTCATTAGGAATCAGCGCATTTTCTGATATTGCAGCATAGTCAATATTAGAGCCACCGATGACTAAAATGTCTTTCATATGGAAATTTAGAGTTTGCTTCCTTCGTTATAATTCGGAATGTCCTGAACCTTCTCAATGTCAGAGAATTTGG
This sequence comes from bacterium, assembly GCA_963643715.1. GTDB lineage: Bacteria > Bacillota_I > Bacilli_A > RFN20 > CAG-288 > Enterosoma. The sequence continues at coordinate 21,524 of CAVILQ010000022.1, forward strand.
CAGGGATGTCGTTTGTTCTTCCGAAGAGCATGATCTGAACTGTGACTTCACCACGTTCAGTATCGATGGATTCAATGACACCTTCCGAATCACGGAACATACCAGAGATGAGTTTGACTTCATCACCAATCTTGTAATCGGAATAGATATCCGGATCATTGATGTTCATTCTCTTCAAAACAGGTTCGATCTCTTCACGAGGAATCGGGAAAGGCTTTGCACCTTTACCGGAAGAACCAGTAATACCAGAGACACCAGGAGTGTTACGGACAACGAACCAAGTCTCATCAGTCATAATCATTTCAACAAAGATGTATCCAGGATAGAAGTTCTTGGTCTTGACCTTTGGTTTCATCTGACCAGTGGCCTTATCCTTTGTCATTTTTGGATTGCCATTGTCATCAAGAACCGGTTCATCATACTTTGCAACAACAATACGGAAGATTTTGTCCTCCATATGGAATGATTTTCTTCTTAATTCCAAGTCTTCAGCAACTTTAGCTTCCTTGGTGTTGAAAGTATTGATAACATACCATGCCTTTTCAGCAGGAAGGCTGTCATCTTTGTTTCCTTCATCTTCATCATCACCAGAATTGACCTTACCGAGATAAGGATTATAGTTATCTTCCTTGGTTGTGACAGTCTCTTCTGTCTTTAAATCGTTCTCTTCATCAAACATTAGAATAATCCTCCATTTCTAAACCAATTGACCAAACGAATTGCAGCGGCGGCAGATTCACTCGAAGAATCAGAAGACTTCGGGAACGCTTCTTCGAAAGCCTTCATGATCTGGGCAGCAAGCCAGTCACTTAGAACAATGGCAAGAGCTGCAACAACGGAAATGACCAAAACGACGCCAACAGATCTCCATAAGGTTCTGCTGTCTGGCCAACGAATACGTCTTGCCTCTTCTCCAACTCCACGAAAATACTTTGTTATTTTTTTCATTGGTTACTTTCCTTCCCTATGAATTGTATGTTTACCGCATTTTGGACAAAACTTCTTTGTCTCAAAGCGAACACCATCCCCTTTTTTCTTCGTTGCGTTGTAGTTTCTGGATTGGCATTCTGTGCAGACTAGCGATACTTTTTCTCTCATATAAAGTCACCTCACTGATTCAAATAAAAAATCCCTTTTGGGGACCTGAATATATTATATATAAATAAGTAGAAAAAGAAAGAGAAATTTTCAGGTCTTACTTGTGTTTAAGAAGAAAAAAGGGCTCCAAGAAACGGAGCCCTTATAGGATTACTTGTTGAGCTTAGCTAATTCAGCGGCAAGTTCACCACCAAGTTTAGCATTGTTTTCAATCAATGCCATATTGGTAGAAAGAGATTTGCCACCTGTGATTCCGACAAGCTTATCAAGGAGATAAGGAGTGACGGCCTTACCAGTGACATGGTCCTTCTCCATCATAGCGATAGCTTCTTCAATCTTTTCTTCCATCCAGTCAGCATCAAGAGAATACTCCTGCGGAACAGGATTAAGAATCAAGGCACCCTGGGAAAGTCCAAGTTCACGAGCGGTATGGAGAATACGGGCGAGTTCAGCTGCATCCTCAACATGCTGTTCAAGATTGTATTTACTAGAACTAGAGTAGAAAAGCGGAACTTTGTCTGTCTTGTATCCGATAACTTCAACACCCTGTGTTTCTAGGTATTCCAAAGTGCGAGGAACATCGAGAATCGCTTTCGGACCAGCGCAGATGACATTGACATCGGTTCTTGCAAATTCACCTAAGTCAGTAGAAACATCCATAGTCTCATTGTATCCTCTATGGACACCACCGATCCCACCGGTAGAGAAGACTTTGATTCCAGCCATCTTGGCGAGAATCATAGTTGCAGCAACTGTTGTAGAACCATTGAGTCCTCTTTCGATGACATAAGGAAGATCACGTCTAGAAACCTTCATGGCATTCATGGTCTTTCCTAAGTATTCGATTTCATCATGGCTCAAACCAATCTTAATCTTTCCGTTGATGATACCAATTGTATAGGGTTCACCACCTGCTTTTCTGATTTCTTCTTCACATTTGAGTGCGCACTCGACATTCTGTGGATAAGGCATTCCGTGAGTAAGAACTGTTGTTTCCAAAGCGACAGCAGGTCTATTTGAAAGATCCGGAATATCCTTTAACATTTCTTTAATATCCATGATGTATCTCCTATTTTATTTCTTACTGATCTTAAACGACATCGAATGACAATATTTGTCACCAGCCTTCAGAACGATATTGCTCAGAAGCGGGAATGTCTCTGGTTCAATCGCAATGGCGCGGCGTAAACCATGAGTCAGATATTCGCCGTTCGTGAACTTATAAGGAACTAAGCAGGAATCAACATAGAAGTTGATTGAATCGAAATCAGTGCTGACTTCCAAGTGAATATCTTTTGTATCCAAGATGACTTTCGGATCACTGCTATCTTCATCGAAGACATAAGTGTTATCCAATGTTCCAATTTCAGGGTGTTCCTTTTCAATCTGATCTAGTTTATCCTTCAAAAGGGCAGGTGTACGGAAATCATAGCATTCCGGAACATCTTCTAATCCAACGACCAATAAGGTCCCCGGTTTGAAAGAACCGATTTTGGAAGCTTTGACTTGAAGAGTGTAGTCATTCACATCAACACTATTGAAGATATTCCAATACATGTGATTGGAGAAGGAGACAAGTGTATCCTTATCCGAAACAGCTTCACATGTGATTTTCAGAACGTTGGAGCCGTCTTTCGGCATGCTATAGGTAACCTTGGTATCAAGATTTCCAGGGAAACCAGCCTCGCCGTCGGGTGAGAGGTAATGAAACACAACACGGACTTCATTCTCGTCTTCTTCTTTTTTGGCTTCAAAGTTTTTGTAGGTCAATGATTCAGAGCATCCGCCATGTAAGCAGATATGCTGATCATCTCCTAAAACAGAATAAGTCTTTCCGCCAATCATGAAGACATCAGGAATACGGCCGGCAACTCTAGCAAGAGTCTTTCCGTGGAATCCTAAAGATCCTAAATAGGCCTGTTCATCTTCGAATTCAAGAATCAACGGTTTACCATCCAAAGTCAAAGAAGCAACACCGGCACCAAGAGTTGAGAACTTACCGACAAGTCCCGTCCCGTTGTCCAGCATCACATATTCTGTCTCATAGTGTTTCATATTTTCGTTTCTCCAAAAAGATTATTTGGATTCAGTGTTGTTTTCTTCCGGCTTATTGGCGTTAGCAGCGGTAAGTTTTCCACTCTTTAAAGCGGCATAGCGGAGATCGAGAGAGTCAGCGAAGAAACTATGAACATGCTTCGAGAATTCTTCTTTGTTTTCAGCCAAGAGCTTCTGAACCTTTTCAGCCGCCTTCTTCTGTTCGTCATTCCAGGAAGGAGCTAAGGTAAGACGTCCAGTGACGATATCCTGAATGAACATAAGTCCATCTTTCGGGTCATCTTCTCTGACAAAGAAAGCAAACATATTTCCGCTTTCAAGGTCATCATAGGTAAAATTGGATAAGAAGTTAACGGTCGATCCGTCATCCTTGTTGATGGTGACCTTACCTCTGACATCAGTATTGGTAAGTGCCTTGTTTCCGGCATCGATTGTACGATAGGAAGGAAGGGCTCTATTAGCAAGGAGTTCAGTGATCATATCAACTCTAGCGCGGATATCCTGGTTATTGCCGACGATGATTTTCAGTTTTCTTCCGTTATCAACAGCAGCGAAGAGATACTGTCCACCAAAGGACAAAGCAACGCAGGAGATGAAGAAAATGCTAGAGACATAATCAAAATAACGATAGGTTTCGATCATTGTGATGTCTCTGCCAGTAGAAGACTTCATCTTCAATTCGACAGCATTCTCTGGAAGAACATTCTCGATGACGACATCATAAGTATCAGTCTCTTCAACAAAGGGAGGAACGAGTTTGAGTCCAGGTTTGACATTCTCGTTGTAGTTCTTTGTTCTTTCAACGATCTTCTGAATGTTTTCTTCTTCAGAAACGACACCGTTTGCATCGAATTCGAAGACACGATAGATAAGCTTCGGCATATCAGAGCCGATTGCGAGAACTTCAGCAGTGCCATCCTCTTTATGATCGACATAGACAATATCCATTTTGGCAGACTTCTTGAAAGGGAATTTCTCCGCTTTCTTGTCGACGATTTCCTGAATCGCCTTTAACATTTGTTCATCTGTAAGATCCATAATTTTGCAATCCTTTCTTTGAATAGTTTTAAGCACTACTAAATTATAAGCATTTCGACTATATTTTTCCACTCTTTAAAAGAAATATGATTTAAATAACCACCCTATTTTTTCAAAATCATAGGGCTTACATTTCATATTTTTTGCTTTTGTCATCAAACTCATTCAATTCTAAAATCAATCTCTTTCATATTCAGTTCACGTAGATGCTCATTGCACTTTTTGAAGCAATTTGAATGAAAGAATCCTTTGTTTGCACTGAGAGGGGATGGATGAGCGTTATAGATGATAAATGCTTTCTTGTTATGAATCAAAGAAATCTTCTTTTTAGCAAAATTACCCCAAAGAAGATATATGATAGGTTGATTAAGAGCATCTAATCTAGTGATGATTTCATCCGTGAATGTCATCCATCCAAATTTAGCATGACTGTTTGCTGTACCATCTCTTACAGTAAGTGACGCATTGAGAAGAAGAACGCCTTGTTTTGCCCATTTTTCTAATGATCCATGTTTCGGAATCGGATATCCATATTCCATGTTCAACTCCTTGAAAATATTGAGAAGCGATGGAGGAAAACGAATACCATCCTCAACAGAAAAAGCAAGTCCATTCGCCTGTCCTGGATTGAAATATGGGTCTTGTCCTATGATGACTACCTTAACATCAACAGGTGATACAAGTTTCATCGCCTGATACACATTATCTAAATCAGGATGAATGGTATAATTCATATATTCTTCTGAAACCAACTCTACTAATCTATTGAAATATTCTTTATCTTTCTCAGCACTTAAAAGAGTATTCCATTCATTCGGGAACGTTTTCAATGACGCTACTATTTCTTCTTTGATCTTATTCATTTTTTTATATTTAACACGCAAATAAGTTTCCATCACAATGTCTACAGAAACCCACAATAAAATTACTATTGTCTAAGACAACATTTAAAAAAATCCGTAACCTTTTCAGTATCCAGAATGAATTACTTCTTATCGCGGAACCACTTAGACTGGATGAAGTCTAATGTCTCATCAAGGTTCTCTTCTTCCATGGCTGCGATAGCAAAGAGGTAAGAAGGCATAGCAAGTGATTTTTCGACATCGAAATCGACATCATCACCGACCTTAGCAACGCCTTTAGCGATGAAATAACGGTTGTTGGAAAGAAGTAACAGCTTGTCATCTCTTGTCAATAGTACTTTTCCTTTTTCCATAAACTATCCTCCTAGTTCAATTAATTATAGCATTTATTCTCATTTATTGGAAAATCTGTTTCAATATTCAGTCAATAATAATGTCACCAATGACAAACGGATTAACATTTTTAAAGTGCATGAATCATCAGTACAAATATATTTCCTAAGTTTGAAGATAAAGATATTCTCTAGTGTATAATATTTACTATTGAATGGAGTACACAACTATGTATCAAGAACTTCAGAAGGGTTGGATAGAAGTCATCTGTGGACCTATGTTTGCTGGAAAGAGTGAGGAGTTGATTCGCAGAATCAAGACATTATCATATGCTCATCAGAAAATCATCGCTTTTAAGCCTAGCATCGATAATCGCTATGATAAGACTGCTATCGCTTCACATAATGGTGGAAAATACCAGGCTTTTGCAATTAAGACCGCAAATGATGTCCTCGAATTAACCCCTGAAGATGCACAGGTTGTCGCCATCGACGAGGTTCAGTTCTTTGGAAAGGAAATCGTCGATATCTGCGAGTCTCTGGCTGCTAAAGGTGTTAGAGTCATCGTCGCTGGTCTTGATATGGATTTCAGAGGTGAGCCTTTCGGCCCGATGCCTGGATTATTGGCAAGAGCCGAGATTGTCACAAAACTGACAGCTGCTTGCACCGTCTGCGGATGTGCAGCAACAAGAACCCAAAGACTCGTTGATGGAAAACCCGCTGATTACGATCAGCCTATTATTTTAGTTGGAGCAAAAGAGTCCTATGAGGCTAGATGCCGCAAGCATCATATTGTGCCCATGGCAAAGAATACGGAGGATCAAAACAAAGTATGAGCCTTTTTAAGAAAAAGAAAAACAATACTGAAACCGCGCCAGAAGAGAATGAAGAGACCAAAGTATCTTCTGAAAATGAAGAAGAGACTTCTGATGACATCGATCCAGCACTGCTTCCAAAGGAAGAAATTCAGCCTAGCAGCGTCAATCCTTCCGCCGAAACCAATGCTGTACCGGATGAGATAGAAAGATACAACGCTGACCTCAAAGAAGGTCTCACTTCAGAACAGGTCACTTCCAGAATCGAGAAGGACCTTGTCAATCGTGAGAACACAAAGAGCGGAAAGACCACATGGCAAATTATTTACACCAATGTCTTCACATACTTCAATATGTTGCTTCTTGCCATTGGCATCGTGCTTATCGTCTTTGGAAATTACGCTCAATCCTTCTTCCTTGTCATCGCATTTGCAAATACCCTTATTGGTATTATTCAGGAATTGAAGGCGAAGAAGACTCTTGAGAAGCTAAAGCTAGTAACCGATTCAACTTGTGAAGTCATCCGTGATTCAAAATCAACTGCCATCAAGGCAACTGAATTGGTCTTAGATGATATCTATAAGATTAAAAGCGGTGAACAGATTCCTACCGACTCCATCATCGCCGATGGAAACATTGAAGTGAATGAGTCACTTCTTACCGGCGAATCTCTTCCAATCAAAAAGAATCCAGGCGACAAGATCTACGCTGGTTCTTATGTTGTTTCCGGCGCTTGCATCTGTAGAGCAGATAAGGTCGGTGACTACAATTACATCGCCGGCATTCAGAACAAGGCAAAAGAAGTCAGCAAACCAAAATCAGAATTGGTCCGTTCACTTAACTCCGTCATTAAAATAATCGGTCTCATCATCATTCCTTTAGGTATCCTTACCTTCTGGACACAATGGATCAAAAACGCAGCCAATTACGATGTCGCAGAACATTGGTGGGAGATTGCATCCAAAACCATGTCAAAGACTGCAGGAAGCATGGTCGGCATGATTCCTTCCGGTATGTATCTTCTCACCTCTATCGCCTTAGCTAACTCCGTTGTCGCCCTGTCGAAAAAGAACGCAATGGTCCAAGACCTCTACTCCATCGAAATGTTAGCCCGTGTCGATGCCCTATGTCTTGATAAGACCGGAACACTTACCGATGGTACGATGCGTGTTGATGAAGTCGTCAAAATCGATAGTTCCTATGATCTTGATAATCTGATCGGAAGCTATCTCAATGCCTTCAACGACACCAACCAAACATCAATCGCCCTATCGCAAAGATTCCCGTTGAAGAATACTTATCGAATCATCGATGCAATCCCGTTCAGCAGTGCTAGAAAATACTCTGTTGTCGAATTCAAAGGTTTAGGTACCTTCCTTCTCGGCGCCCCTGAATACCTCTACAAAGGAAGAGACAGAACCATTCTAGAATATATCTCATCCAAACAGTCATCCGGTTATCGTGTTGTTATGTTATGCAAAGCCGAGAACCCTATCACAAATGGTGCAGTCAAAGGAAAATTCACTCCTGTCACTATCTTCACTTTAGAAGACCATATCAGGCCAGAAGCACCTAGTACTATTAAGTGGTTCAAGGAAAACGGTGTCAATATCAAGATTATTTCAGGGGACAACCCGCTTACTGCAAGTGAAATCGCAAAGAAGTGCGGTGTTCCTAATGCAGAAAGATGCATTTCTCTTGAAGGTTTATCTGATAGAGAAGTCACACAGATAGTCAACGCATACACAGTCTTCGGACGTGTCACCCCCGAACAGAAGGCATTGATCATCAAAGAGTTAAAGAACCAGGGACATACCGTCGGTATGACCGGCGATGGTGTCAACGATATTCTCGCTATGAAGACCGCAGATTGCTCCGTCGCTATGGCAAATGGTTCATCCGCCGCTAGAAATGTTGCTCACCTCGTTCTTCTTGATTCCAATTTCGCATCGATGCCTCTTGCCGTTCAAGAAGGTAGGCGCTGTATCAACAACGTTCAGCGTTCCTCCGCTCTATACTTGATGAAGACAATTTTCACTATTGTCTTCACGATTATTGTCCTTCTCTCTTTTGCCAACGGCGGACATGGTATGGAGTATCCGTTCACATCCAACAATCTCTTCCTCATGGAGAGTGTCTGTATCGGTCTTACCTCGGTCTTCTTAGCCTTGCAGAAAGACGATCAGCCAATCACCGGTCACTTCCTTAAGAACACATTTATGCGAGCCATTCCTGCCGCTATCTGTTTGATTTTAGCCATTTCCATCAACTACATACTGCGCTATTCCAATTTCTTTGAATTCAGCACTGAAATGACAGCCACTGAAATCGATAATGCATTCACAACGTTCAACTCTATCACAATGACCGTCATCTCCTTAGCGATGGCATATATTTGTTTCCTTCCTATCACTCCGATCAGAAAACACTGGTATCGTTCATTGATGTTTGCCACAACCTTTGTTCTTTGTATCTGCGGCATCTTCGTTCTTCCTTATATTCCTGTATTTGGAAATTCCGGAAACCTCTCCAAAGCATTCCTAGGAATTGATTTCCGCTATATGAATAAAATCATGTGGCTGATCATTATCATATACGCCACTTGTTCTTCCACTGTATTGATGGCACTGATGAAACTTTTCAAAGATCTTATCGATAAGAGTGAGGAAAACAAAAAGAAAGCTTTAGAAGAGAAAAATCATTTAGAAGTAAAAGACGACAAATCCATTACACTTTAATTTCAATAGGACTCTCTAGAATGAGGGTCCTTTTTTTCTAGTGGGATAATAGGTATTGTCATTTTGTCTTTT
>CAVILQ010000023.1:0-29490 GCA_963643715.1 bacterium
GGCGGCGAAAATACCCCTCGGGGGAAGATAGCTGCGGCCGCTTTTTTCGTTGGATAAAAGACGCATTTTGTCGCTTGATTCCCTCGATTTGCTTTTTAGTTATGTTTCTTGTATAATTTTTAGGCTTTAAGCATTTATAAAAACTAATATGAATATTGAAAAAACAAACCAGATTGGAAAAATCAATTTTTCCTTACAAGCTGTCGCTGATCTAGCTGGAATGACTGTTTCCAGTGTTTACGGCGTTGTCGGCTTGGTCAGTAGAAAGAAACTTACCCGTTCTTTGCTTGAATTCCTGAAGAAGGAAGATTTTTCTGATGGTGTCTCAGTCAAGAAACTGAAAGATGGATATGAGGTATCTCTTTATCTGGTGCTTTCAAAGGATGTCAAAATAACCGAGGTTGTCTATGAGGTTCAGAAGCAGGTTTCTTATATGCTTCAGAAGAGTTTTGGCATTTCTTTTAAAGTTGTTAATGTTTTTGTTCTCGGTGTCAAATAGACCACGAGTTTTTTATTGATGAAAGGATTTCTCAAATGATTAAGATTGATGGTGTAATATTTAAGCAAATGATTATTTCTGGAGCAAACAACCTCTACAATTCCTATCCGGAAATCGATGCTTTGAACGTCTTTCCTGTTCCGGATGGTGACACTGGTACAAATATGAATTTGACTATGTCTTCTGGTGCCAAGGATGTCTTCAATAAAAATGATACTTCTATTGGACAGGTTGCCAAGGATTTTGCCAGAGGTCTTCTTATGGGCGCTCGTGGTAATTCAGGCGTTATTCTCAGTCAGATCTTCCGCGGTTTTGCTGAAGGCCTTGCCGGAAAGACTGAAGTTGATGCTGTCGGTCTTGCTGAAGCCTTTGTATCCGGCAAAGAAGTCGCATATAAGGCTGTTATGAGACCGGTTGAAGGAACAATCCTCACTGTCATTCGCGAAGCTTCTTCTGCCCTTTATGAATACGCTGAAAGTGGAATGCCGATCGATGTCGCTATGGATTACCTTTATGAAAAGGCTCAGAAGTCTTTACAGCACACTCCTGAACTTCTTCCTGTCTTGAAGGAAGTCGGTGTCGTTGATTCCGGTGGTGCTGGTTTATGTAAAATCTTGGAAGGATTCTCTAAGGCTTTGCACAATCAGATTGTTGAGAAAGAAATGGCCACAGTAACGGAGAAAGGCGCAAACTATTCTTCTGCTAAACCTTCCACCATTGAAGGACATGGTTCTGTTCAGGCAAAATTCAATCATGAAGAGTTCGGATATTGCACCCAGTTCTTATTGAAGCTTGCACCACAGGATAACCTCGGTGACAAAAAAGCATTCAATGAAAAGAGATTCAAGGCTGTTTTGGAAGCTCATGGAAATTCCATCGTCTTCATCCATACGGATGAGCTTGTCAAAGTTCACATTCATACTATGAAGCCTGGTTTGATTTTCACATATGCACAGCAGTTTGGTGAATTTAAGACCATGAAATGCGACAACATGGCTGAACAGCACGAAGAACTGATGGATGATTTTGAAAACGAGAAGGAAAAACAGGGTATCGTCGGTGAAGAAGAAAAATTCGATGTTGCCTTAAAGGCGGCTGCGACTGTCAAAGAAGAGAAACCTGCTGAAAAGAAGAAATATGCTCTTGTTGCTGTTGCTGTTGGCGAAGGCGTCGAGAACATGTTCAAAGAAAATTCTGTTGATTACATCATTTCTGGCGGACAGACGATGAATCCTTCTACTGCTGACTTTGTTGAAGCTATCAAGAAGGTCAATGCTGAAAATGTTTTCCTCTTCCCGAACAACGGAAACATCATCTTGGCAGCCAATCAGGCAGCTGATCTTTGTAAGGATGATTGCAATGTCGTTGTCATCACCACAAAGACCATTCCGGAAGGTCTTACAGCCTGCATGGTATTCAATGCGGATGCTACGCCGGAAGAAAACGTCGAGTGCATGAATGAAAATGTTGCTAATGTCAAATCCGGTGAGATCACCTATGCCATCAAAGATACGACTATCGATGATGTCGTAGTCGAAAAAGGAAAATTCATGGGTATTGCCCATAAGAAGATTCTTTGCTGCCACAAGCATAAGATCAATACCTTGATGGAATTGCTTGAGTCATTGATTGGAGAGGATTCTTCCCTTATCACTATCATTTGTGGACAGGATGTCACAGAGAAGGAAAAGAAAGAAGTAGAAGAGAAGGTCAACGATAAATACGGAGATGATTTCGAAGTCGACATCGAGACAGGAAATCAGCCGGTCTACTCATTCTTCGTCGCTGTCGAATAATGATGAAATGATTGCTCTGGACATCCGTTCAGAGCTTTTCTTTTTGGTATAATATTAGCATGAACCAAAAAGAACTTTTCCATGCCCTCGAAGTCAGTGATGATGAAGGAATCCTTCGCCATTTTCCGACTCGCTATGAGGACCTTCACCCGACTGTTTTGCCTGATGCGCCTATTGATGGCTATAGAGGTGTTTTCAAAGGGCACGTTTTTGGACTTAGAAATATTCAGAACCATGGAACATCCTTAATTCGATTCAACTTTCAGACAACAATAGGAAAATCGATTTCCTGCATTCTATTCAATCAACCTTACTATATTTCAAAATTGAGTTCTGGAAAAGATCTTCTCATCGTCGCATATTACTCAGAAGCCAGAAAGTCTTTTATGGTCTACTCTATCCTTGATCTTGATTCAGAGTTTGCACTCACCGGCCTGAAACCTGTCTACGCGCTTCCTAAGGCGGTTTCTCAGTCGTTCTTTCAGTCCTATGTGAAGAAACTGCTATCTTATCCTAGAGAGGCTAAATACACCGTTTCTGTGCTTCCTAAGAGATTGATTGAAAAATATAGGCTGATGAATGAGTTTGATGCTTATAAAGCGGTCCATATTCCGAAGAACGAGAAGAATCTAAAAGATGGATTGCGAGTTTTTAAATATGAAGAGGCTCTTTGTTATTCAATCCGTTCTTTGTCACTTAAGAAAGAAGCGGATTCAATCAAGAAAATCGACAACGTCAAAATCGATCACGATAAGATCAATCAGTTTGTCCTGTCACTTTCCTATAAGCTGACAAAAGACCAGCTCACTGCTGTGCGTGAAATTGTTTTGGATATGGAACAGGATAAGATTATGTATCGTCTTCTTCAAGGCGATGTCGGAACTGGAAAAACGATTGTCGCCTTTGTCTCGTTATATGCAAACTTCTTAAGACATAAACAAGGTGTTTTAATGGCGCCAACCTTTGAATTAGCTGTACAACACTATCAAAACGCTAAGATAGTGTTTGAAAATTACCCGATTCGTATCGCCTTCTTATCCGGCAATACGATAAAAGCAAAAGAAAAAAGAGAAATCTTGAATGGTGTGAAAGATGGTACGATTGACATTGTGATTTCCACCAATGCTGTCCTATCCGAGAAACTAGAATTCAAAGACTTAGGACTTTCCATCATCGATGAACAGCAACGCTTCGGCGTCGATCAAAGAGAAAGTCTAGTTCATAAAGGTAATAAAAATGATTTGCTGATGATGTCTGCAACTCCGATTCCAAGAACACTTGCTCAGATTATCAATTCCGATATGGATGTTTCTACATTGACCGAATTTCCGCATGGTGTGAGAAATGTTCAGACTGCTCTTGTCACGAGTGTTGATCCTTCGATACACAAAGCGATTGAGAAAGCGCTGAGTGTGAAAAGGCAAGTCTTCATCATTGCACCTAAAATCGAGAAGGGAGCAAAGGAGACTTCCAGTGCAGAAAGCGTCTATCAGGATATTCGTGAAAGATATGGTTCCGAGAATGTTCAGCTTCTTCATGGACGAATCAAGAAAGAAGAACAGGATAGAATCATCTCATCCTTCTGTAAAGGTGAAAAGTTGATTCTCGTTTCTACGACTGTCGTTGAAGTTGGTATTGATGTTTCCAAGGCCTGTCTTATGATCGTCTATGATGCCAATTACTTTGGCTTATCTTCCCTCCATCAGTTGCGTGGACGAATTGGAAGAAGCGGAGATTTCGCACTAGCTCTTCTTGTCTATGATGGTGATAATGAAGAAGCGTTAGAGAAACTGAAGTTCCTTACAAAATGCAATGACGGCCTTCAAATTTCACAGTTTGATCTCAAGCAAAGAGGATCCGGCTCGTATTCAGGAAGTGCACAGTCAGGAAGAAGCGAACTTCACGTCTGTAACTTTGTTGAGGATTACAAGATATTCGAATGTGCAAAGGAAGATGCGAAAGATATTCTTCTTCATCCAGAAACGGAAGAAAACAGCAACTATCTAAGACATCTTCAGACTGAAGAGAAAATACATCTATCCTAAATTAAATTCACCTTTGCATTTGTCATTGTTTATTCGTTTCGCCATATTTGATATTATATATAAGTACTTAAATAAAGAAGGTTATTTATGAAAAAGATAGCAATTGATATGATGGGCTCGGATAAAGGGCCGAAGGTGCTCTCCGGGGCAGTAAAGAAGTATCTGAAAGAACATGATGATGTTTCTCTCCTTCTTTTCGGAGATGAAACGGAACTGAAGGAAGAATTTGCTTCTGTTGAACGTGTTGAAATAAGACCAACTACGACTGTCATACCGATGGAGATTCAGCCTCTTGACTTTCTGCGCAGCAAATCATCTTCCATGTACCAAGCCATCATGGCTGTGAAGCAACATGAAGCGGATGCTGTCCTTTCTGCTGGTAGCACAGGTGGTTTTTTAACTGGTGCCACTATCATCTTAAAAAACATTCCTGGCATTCTTCGTGCTGGTTTATGCACTCCTTTCCCAACAGCAAAAGAAGGAAAAGGAACGGTAATTCTTGATGTCGGTGCAAACAATAAAAACACAGGTGAGGAACTCTATCAATTTGCTGTGATGGGTAGAATCTATGCTGAAAATGTTCTGTCTATGAAAAATCCATCCGTCTACACCCTTTCTAACGGTGTAGAAGAGGGGAAAGGTTCGGAGGAAATCGTAGAAGCATATCGTTTGCTCAAAGAGAGAAACCTTCCTGGATTTTCTGGCAACGTTGAGGCTAGATATGCTTTGGATGGAAATCATGACGTGATTGTCACCTCTGGCTTTGCCGGAAATATCTTCCTGAAATCCACGGAAGGCATGGCAAGCATCATGAATCAGATGATTAAGGATTCCTTCAAAATGAATCTTCTTACAAAGATTGGATACCTCTTCAGCTCTAAGGGCTTCAAGAGGATGAAGAATACAATGAACTATAAGAGATTCGGTGGCGCAATCCTTTTAGGTGTTGATGGCATCGTTGTCAAAGCTCATGGAAACAGTGATGAGTATGCGTTCTATCAGGCAATCGGTGTTTGTGACAACATGATAAATGTTGATATCGTCAATCGAATCAAGCAGGAACTTGAGGTGAAAAAATGATAGAAGGTCTTGATGAAGTCTTGAAAGACTTTCACATCGTTCCGAATGACATCTCTTTATATGAGATGGCTTTTACGCATGCCTCTTATACCAATGAACATCGTGATTGTCCTTCCTATGATAGGCTTGAGTTTTTAGGAGATTCTATTTTGGATATGGTGGTTGGAGATTTGGTCTTTCACCATTATCCGGAAAGCAATTCCGGTACATTGAGTCGTTCTCGTTCTGCATTAGTAGAAGGAAAGACCTTGGCAAGACTCAGCGAATCCGTATTTGGATTTGCATCTCTTGTCCGCTATTCCGAAGGAGAAAAGAATAATGTCGCAAATCACAAGCACATCAATGAGGATGTCTTTGAGTCTTTTATCGGTGCTGTCTATCTAGACCAAGGATATGAAAAGGCTAGAGAGATTGTTGTCGATGTCTTTACCCCGCTTCTCAATGTCGCCTTGGATTTATCCAAGAAGAGAGATTCCAAAGGAAGACTTCAGGAACTGATGAATGGCGTTGTCATCAATTATGTTGTTGTCTCACAGACGAATATCAATCGTGAAGACTGTCATTTTGTCGTTGAGGCCCGCCTTGGAAACGATATTCTTGGCCGTGGTGAAGGACATAATATCAAAGAGGCGGAAATCAATGCCGCACAGAATGCGTTAAGTAAGAAAGTAGGTGAATGAATATGGGCCTGATCAATTTTTTGAAAAACAAATTCTCACATCGAAAAGACGATGAAGAGAAGAAAGAGAAGGAAGAAACTAAAGCAGAAAGCAAAGAGGAAAAAGAAGAAAGGTCCAGTGAGGATAAATATGTAGCTGGACTAGATAAATCAAGAGTCGGATTCACCGAAAGACTAAAAAAATTAGCGAATTCGAACAAAGTCGTCAATCAAGAATATTTCGATGAACTGGAACGTATCTTGATTGAAGCGGATGTCGGTGTTAATCTTTCCATTGAATTGATCAAAGAGACATCGATGGAGGCTTCTGCCAAGAAGATCACGGATGCCAATGAACTCAATGACCTTCTCATCGATAAAATGTTTGTCTCTTATGCGAATAAGGGAGGCTCTTTCTCGACTGATTTCGCTTTCCAGGAAGGTGTTCCTTTTGTTGTCTTCCTTTGTGGCGTAAATGGTGTCGGTAAAACGACAACCGCTGCAAAACTTGCATGGAAGTATAAGAACAGAGGGAAGAAAGTCCTCATGGTTGCTGGTGATACATTTAGAGCTGGTGCCGTGGAACAGTTAGTCTTTTGGGCACAGAAGGTCGGTGTTGATATCCTTTCCCGTCCGAATGCGGATCCTGCTTCATTATGCTATGATGCAATGAAGAAGGCACTTGATGAACACTATGATTTTGTTTTAGTGGATACAGCGGGAAGACTTCAGAACAAGAAGGGACTGATGGATGAACTCTCTAAGATGGCTCGTGTCATCAAGAAAGTCATTCCAGAGGCGCCGCAGGAATCTTTGCTTGTCTTAGACGCAAATACAGGACAAAACGGCATTGATCAGGCTATGGTTTTCAAGGATGCTGTCAGCATTACCGGTATCATCATCACGAAGATGGACGGTACGAGCAAAGGCGGTATCATTCTTTCCATTCGTGATAGACTACAGCTTCCTGTCAAGTTCATTGGCCTTGGTGAAAAAATGGATGAATTAGAGGAATTCGATTTGGATAAGTATCTTTATGGCTTGCTTTTGGGAAGAGAGGATACCGAAAATGAGTGATATGTTCTTTCGTCTCTTCGTATTGATCTTGATCAATATGGTGGTCTCTCTTCTTGTATCGATTCTGGTCCCGAACACCTATTTAGCCAGTATGATCACATCCGTGATTCTTGCTTTCCTATGTTCTGCATTCAATGGTCAGGGCAAGGAAAAATACAAAACCTCTGATTTCTGGTCATCCTTCTTCTTCCTTTCTATCATCTTCCTTCTTATCGACTTAGTAGTCTGGATTATATGATGAAGAACGATACTGAGGCCCTGGAGAAGAAATCTTATTATGCTTGCCTTCTCCTGATCTATGGCGCATTGCTGACTAAGAACATATATCATCGAATGGAATGCTATTATCTTTCCGATTATTCCATCACGGAGATATCGGAGAATGATAATGTCAGCCGTAACGCAGTGTTTGAATCCTTGGAACAAGGAACGAAAAAACTAGACGAATATGAGATGACCTTAAAACTTTATTCTCAAAAGAGACAGATGCTTTCTATGATAGATAAAATCATTCAAGCACCGAATATAGATGAAAAGAATCGACTTCTTGAAAAACTGAAAGGAGATATTGAAAATGGCATTTGAATCACTTGGAGACCGTCTTTCTAGGATTTTTAAAAAGGTAAGAGGACAGGCTACATTAACAGAAAAGAACATGGATGATATGCTTACTGAAGTGCGTACAGCGCTTTTGGAGGCAGATGTCAATTATACTGTTGTCAATGACTTCATCAATGAAGTCAGAGAAGAGTCTATCGGTCAGAAGGTTCTTACGAAAGTATCTCCTGGCGACATGGTCGTCAAGATTGTCCATGACAAGATGGAGAAACTTTTAGGATCTGGTGATAATGATATTCCTTTCAGAATGGATGGTAAGCCTACTGTCATTATGATGGTCGGTTTACAGGGTACTGGTAAAACCACATCAGCGAGTAAGCTTGCTCAACTCTTTGAGAAGAAGAACAAGAAGAAAGTTCTATTAGGTGCTTTGGATATTTATCGTCCTGCTGCAATCGAACAGCTTCGCAACTTAGGCTTCAAGGCAGAGCCGCCTGTTGAGACGTTCTCGGATGAATCAGGAACACTTCCACCTATCATCGCAAAGAAGGCATATCAAAAGGCATGCGATGAAAAGTTTGATATTTTGATTCTTGATACAGCTGGTCGACTCGAAATCGATGAGAAACTCATGCAGGAATTGAAGGACATTCAGTCAAACGTTCATGTGGATGAGACCTTGCTTACTGTCGACTCACTTGCTGGTCAGAATGCTACAAACGTCGCCTTAGCCTTTGCTAAGGAAATCAAGATCACCGGTATTGTCATGACAAAATTGGATGGTGATTCTAGAGGCGGTGCGGCTCTTTCCATTAAGAAACTGACTGGAATTCCTATTAAATATGCTGCTGTCGGTGAAAAAATCACGGATTTGGAGAATTTCTATCCAGACCGTATGGCGGATAGAATCCTTGGCATGGGAGATATTGTCTCCTTGGTTGAAGAAATCCAGGAAAAATTGGATGAGAAGCAGGCTGAAAAGACTTCACGTCGCATGATGCAAGGGCAATTCGATTTGACCGATATGCTCTCTATCATGAAACAGATGAATAAGCTTGGACCATTGAAGAAAATCTTAGGAATGATGCCGAATATGCCGAAATTATCCGATGACCAAATGGATCAGGCACAGGCAATGCTTAAAAAGACAGAGGTTATCATCTCCTCTATGACAAGACAAGAGAGAAAGAAGCCTGAGATGATCAAGTCCTCTAGAAAAATCCGTATTGCCAAAGGAAGCGGAACCACACCGAAAGATGTCAACAATCTTCTTGAATCTTATGAGAAGATGAAACAACAGATGAAGATGATGGGAAGCAATCCGATGTTCAGAAATAAGATGAAATTCTAGAAACACACAAAAAGGCAATCCCTTAAAATGAGATTGCCTTTTTTGGTGAATTGAATTTAGGCTTCGGTGGAGGGTTCTTCGATGGTTCCTGTAAAGGCGGATGTAGTACCTAATGCATAATAGGTGATGTTATAGGATCTTGTCTTATCACTGTCTGTGAAATCAAAGGTGATTGTGTCTTTTGTTGTGGTGACAAGAAGCGTGCTATCGATGCTAGTTACAAGAGAACTATTCTTATAGCCGTTGAATGTATTGGTATAAGCATTGCCTGTAAAAAGAATCGGCTTGCTGAAGGAATAGACATTGATGTCGCTGTTGTTTTCGCTAGAGGCAACACGATTAAAGGATGCGGAAGAAAGCTCGAAAGTAGGCATCAATTTATTGGATGTGGAAGTTTCATCGACCTCATCGCCGCTATAGACATATTTGCTGCCGCTCTTTGTGAACTGACGGTAATGATCTTTGGATATGACTTTGTAGAAATCTTTTTGTTCACTGCCATCCTTATATCCAGCAAGAGTCAATACGCTTCCATCAAATGTTCCACTTGTGAATGAAGTGGTAGGTGTTGAGTAAGACCAGGGATCATCCTCGTACATTCCGACCTTGGCAGTGAAGGAGAAGTTGCCAGCCTTTAGTGCATTCAGTTTGTTATCGAGTTCTTCGTATTTTGCTTCGGCACCTTCATATTTTGTGGCACTGTCTGCTCCGGTCTTAACGATGGTTCCGGTGACTGTTCTCTTTGTTGTGGAGCCCCAAACCTCTTCATCAGCAAAGGCTAATGTGAAAGAGGTGGGAAGTCCATTCTCGTCTGCGGTGAGAGTAAATGAAGTGATATCAAGGCTATCTAATTTGAAATGAGCCTTGGAACCATCATAGTAGGCAGAGATGACAGGATAGGCCTGATGGTTCAAACCATAATATGCTTTTGCAAAGGTTTCATCATTCTTCTTCTCGTCCGTGATGACTAAAGAATAGGTCCCATCTTCGTTAACTGTGAAATCATCGGCGGTCATAAACTTAAAGGCGTTGACAGCAAAGGCATCTTCGAAAGTGGTAGCGACGTCTTCGCTTGTCAATGCATCCTGAAGGTCTTGTTGTGCGTAAATAGCGTTTCCAGCAAGATCACTTGTGACTTTGCTGAAAAGGCCAGTCTCTTCAAAATCGTGCTTTTCGTACTGTGTTCTAGTCTTTAATGCGAGATTGGTATCATTCCATCCGTTATTCTTTTCTGTGTTGGAATAATAATCATCATAGATGAGAACATCGTCAGAGACTTTCACTTCGTATGCATCATATTCTGTTCCGTATTCATCTTCGGAAGCTAAGGTGAGTTTGACATCATATCCTGTCTGAATGGCAGATAAGTCTAAAACTTTCTTGACAGGTTCGGATGTTGATTCGGATTCGCTTTCCTTGCTGGAATCCGTGGAGACAGGAGCATCGGACTTCTTATCAGAGACAGGTTCTGTAGTCTGCTTGTTTTCGGAAGGCTGACTGGATTCTGATTTTTCAGATGTGACTGCTCCGCATCCAGTTGCAAGGAGAGTCAAAGCGATAAACGATAATAATTTTGTGTGTTTCATATATGTAATTTCCTTTTATTATTTAAGTTTGAAGTAGAAGACAACAGTAGGAGTAGTGAAGTAGGAGGCTCCGAGAATGACTTCGACTGAAACAGTCTTTGAGACTCCGTCTACAGTGAGTTCCTTCTCGAATACGACATCTTTTGTACTGCTTGTTTTCTCCGTTTCTGAATATCCGTTCTTTGCCATAATCGCTTCATAATCGGATATGAGGGATAAGCCATCGTTATAGTCTGTTATGGAGAAGAGTATCTGTGCTAAATCACCGCGTTGAGCGTTAAAGTTCAAGGTGACAAGGCTTCTCTTTCCACCGACTGTAGGGATAAGGTCAAGGTAATCTTTTGCAATGGTCTTGGAGTATAGTTTTTCAAGATCCGCAGGCTGATTGGATAATAACTCGGACCAACTTAGCGAAGATGAATCTTCTTTGACATCAAGAGTGAAATCCTCGACTTTGCCTAAGTCATAGTATGTGTAAGTTTCTGTCGTCTTGTCG
Source organism: bacterium (assembly GCA_963643715.1). Taxonomy (GTDB): domain Bacteria; phylum Bacillota_I; class Bacilli_A; order RFN20; family CAG-288; genus Enterosoma. Next base: position 11,147 of record CAVILQ010000023.1, read on the forward strand.
ATTAGGACATTGCGGAAGGTCAGCTTATCTTTTTCAATGATAATGGATAAGTCACCAACAACAGAACCTTTTAAGATAGCGTAAGTAGCAGAGTCTTTTGTCACAACATCTTCATATTTGTCATTGAACTTGTAGACTTTCTTATCTGTTGTTGACTCCTCGGTTTCTGTAAAGAAAACGGAAGATATCGCCATGGTTGGGGCAATTTGAGAGAAGGTGGCATTGCTGATGGAATCCCCATCTTCATAGTAGTGATCACCTATTTTGGTGATGCCCTGTACGTTTGTTCCTTTTTGGTAATATCCGTAGTTTGCGTATTTGTCACCATTCAAATGATAGTAATCATAAGAAATTCCGTTCTTGCAGACTTCAGCTTTAATAGTCTTGTTGCTAAGAGTGGCATCAACATGGTAAGAGAGAGTCTGATACTTTGAAAGAGCCTCATCGAGCTCTGGAATCGTTGTTCCTGAAACAGGTTTGATGGGGGTAGCTAGATTGTAGCCTTTCTCCGTTATGGTACCGGTAGCATTGATATGCATCGTCCCATAAGAACTAGAGATATCATTGAATGTGATGTCGTATCCTGTTGCTGTGACTCCATCTGTCTTCAATTGGAAGGATTTCACTTCTAAACCAATCTGTCCGGTTAAGCTGGCAGCCAATGCGTTTAACCCATCTTTGCTTGTGTTGCTATTGATTTGAAGATTGAAGTAGTATGGGTTTGCTTCATCTTTGGCAAAGTCGCTAGACATCAATTCTAAAAAGGGGTTGTAATAACCGGCATCTTTCCATTTGAGATAGGTTGAACCGTTTGTCACATAATACTTGGCAATCTTGTTATCAAGTCCTAATTCACCGATGGAGAGGTATGCTTTATCGCCAGCGCTTTCGTCATAAGGAGTGTATTGACCGGATGAGCTGACAGTTGTTTTTGTTGCTTTTCCTTCATCAGCACTCTTGTAGGTTGTGAAGTCGTAGATGTTATCACCAATGATGTAGTCGTGGTAATATTCGCTCTTTCCAAGAACATCGTATCCTGAGGTGAATAGAGTGGTTCCTTTAAAACCGGCTGATAATTCCGTGATGATATCGTCGAGATCGACTTCATAGTATGTGCTATCTGTTTTGTTGGACGTTTCGGCGCTTGTATCATTTTTTGTCGTCTCATTTGGCTTATCGCTTCCCGTTTGAGAGTTACAGCTAGCTAAAACAAGAGCAAGCAATAAAATAGAATATTTCTTTTTCATATTAGACAGCCGCACTTAACGATAAGCAGATTTGGAATAGACCATAAGATAACTGCTTGTTCCACCAAGGATTGAGTTCGATATTGAGGGAATAGGTCTTTGTTTTGCCTTTGTTTGTGATGTCCACATTTTTTCTATAGAAGACGCTGGATTTCTGTGAGTCACTGATGGATTCAGGAGTGTAGGCAGTAAAATCGGCAGCAGCTAACTTTGTTCCCATCTCGGTCATGAGTTCGGCATTCGTATCCTGATCATAGGTATAGACACCGAATGTAGGCTTAGAAGCAGTGGAGGCTTCAACGTTGATGTTAGACCAGGTTCCGCCAAGAGTCGGAATTGAGTCAAGGACATCGGCAGAATAGATGGCTACGATGCTATCTTTGACGGCTTCGTTTCTAGAAAGGAGATCGGTCCATTTCAGATCATCTACAGTCTCCTTCATATGATCTTCGGAATAGAGTCCAGTGACCTTTCCGATGTTTGTGTATTCACAGTTGAGAATCAAACCATCTTCTTCCTTACCGTTAGAACCTGTGGAATTGCGGATTGTAATTGTATCGCCATCTTCTGTGATGGTGAGGTTGATGATACGGTCTCTATAGGCATCGATTTCTTCTGGTGTGAAGAGTGTTGAATTGTTATCAAGTGAGATGTCAAATGATTTGTTAAGGCGATAGACTACCTTTCCGTCAACAGATGCTGCGTTATCCTTGTCGAAGAAGATAGAGGAAATATCGAAAGAAGGAAGATAATCCTTCATTGAACCACTATACAGATAAATATCGTTGTAGTAATTCTCGCCGATCTGAATGGCACCGCGCCTAGAGTCTTCACCATCTTCGGACTTTTGAGCATAATATCCGTAATCATTGGTTCTCTTTCCAGAAGTGTTCTTATAAATCCAATGAGCCTTATCTCCATCCTGGACCGTGATATCGAGTTCGCCTAAAGAAATCATCTGCTCGGTCTGATAATCGAACTGATACTGGGTCTGAGTAATCTGATAATTCTGCTTTCCGTCTGTTCCTTTTAACTTGTTCAGGATAGCATCTAACTCCGGCTTTGTTTCACCTTGAACCGGTTCTAACTTCTTGAAGGCATCTGAACCAAGCTTTGTGAATTTACCGCTGGAAGTGTAATAGGAGACACTGTCATAGCTAGTGTAAGGAAGATATTCAAGTTCGAATCCGACGATTTTGTTTCCGTTGGTTTTCAATTTGAATGATTTAGGGTCGGTTTTAGGAGAATACAAGTTGTAAGGAGAGAAAAATTGTTTTCCAATTGAATACTCGAATTCAATAGCTTTTTCGTTAGAGAGAACAAAGGTATTATTGTCTTCTTTTGTGAAGTCGCTAGCACTAAGGGAAGCAAAGACATCGCTATAACCAGCATCCGCCCATTCGACATCATATTCTTCATTTGTGATAGAGTCATTTTCAGTGATGTGCTTATACCAAATGGAATTGTCTAAGCCTAAAGAAGCATCATATGCGTATCCATCGTTTTCTTTCGTTTCTATGTTTACATAAGATGATCTCTTCTCTTCACCGTTCTTTGAATAGAATGACTCGTATGAAAATCCATCTAAGCCAGAAGAGGTCACATAATGGTAAGATGAACCGGAAGATCCATCTGCATATTTGATCTGGAATGTATAATCGGCACTGTATCCAAGTTTGATATCTGCCATCATTTCTTCTGTAAGATTATCTGTTGGCAGTATTGGCTCTTCTGTAGCACTACTAGAAGAACTTGAAGAGGATTCACTGCTTCCTGTTGATATGGGCGCATCGGATGCGTCTGTGTTTTTTGCCGCGCTATCCGTTTTTGTGTTTTCGCTACAAGCAACCATTAGAAGAAGCAATGGCAAAAGTGCGATTTGTTTTTTCATTTGTTTTCTACCTCCGTAATGAAAAAAGATGAATCTAGGTTTGCTTAAAAAATTATATTAGTTCTAAGCAAAATCAAGAACGTATATCAAAATACGCAATTAACATATTGTTTTCAATAAAACATTATGCTTTAAGACCGGTAGTTCGTTGGTTTTGAAAATGTAAGCGGTACCACAAAAAGCGAGTCAAGCAACGAATATTAGACAGATGATTCATTAAAGATAAATGGTTTTAAGGTTAGTTTAAGGAAACAGTGTTCGTTTTGGAACGAGTCCTATTCTGGATCGATACGATATTTGAATGTATTTTTCCATTTGAAACTTTTGACTTTGCATCTATAATTATTAGTTGCCTAAAGCGCTTACATATGTATAATGAATATGTGGGAAAATAGAGCTGCAATGACACGAAAAAAGAAAAACTTGATTATATCTTTGACGGTTCTGCAAACGATGCTGATATCGCCTGTTGCGTTTTTTGCTGTTGCTATTATGATGTCTGAAATGCGTTCTATTCGTCCTACTTCTTATGTCAGGTCACGATCACAACGAAGTGGTTTAGTCCATGCTGTTGGAAACTCTTTATATGATGCAAATGATAATCGTTTGGTACTAAAAGGCGTAAATGCAGGAAATCTATTGATCTATGAAGGATGGATTTCTCCTTTTTCTGTCGGAGAAAAACGCGACAAAACTGGTAATCTTATCTTGGATGCTGATGGACTTACTACCTATCCTGATATGCCGATGGAAGAGGCGTTAAAAGGATTTCAGTCCAACTCGAATCTTACTGATAAGCAAAGGGAGGCATTAGTCAATATATACCGTGAGAATTGGTTTTCTGAAGTTGACTTCAAGAACATATATGAAATGGGCATGAATACGATACGACTACCTTTCTACTGGAAAGAGATTTTAGATGAGAAAGATGGCGTGTTTGTTCGTAAAGATGAGAAGACTGCCTTCTCGTATATTGATTCATTCGTTTCAAACTGTCAGAAATATAATCTCTATTGTGTATTGGATCTGCATGGTGCTCCAGGCAGTCAGAACGGATATGAGCATTCGGGCGATATGTCAAGAGCAGATTTATGGAGCGATGAAACTTATCAGAATGCGACTGTGGATATATGGAAATTCATAGCTGAGCACTATACCTATACGAATCCTAAGTTAGGCAAATCAATTGCCGCATATGATCTTTTGAATGAACCGTGCGCCTATTACAATGACCAAGGCCTTGGAAGCGTTCCAAAAGTATGCGGACCAGTGTTTGACAAGATTTATCAAGGCATCCGCTCTGTTGGAGATAAACATGTAATCAATATAGAGGGGATCTGGTCCTATGATTGTTTCCCAAATCCGGATGAATATGGTTGGGAGAACATACAGTACGATATTCATCTTTATAATCGAGAACATGAATCTGTTCCTTATTGGTATTTCAATCTGAAACATGAGATGAATCTCTGGGGAAACGAATATGATGTTCCATATTCTGTTTCTGAATTCAACTTCTTTGATGATGAAGATGCTTGGAAAAGTGAACTGAAACGATACGATAGAAGAGGATATTCCTGGATGATGTGGACGTATAAAGCGGCTGTTAGAGGATGGTGGGATACGACATGGTCCTTGTATACCGAGCCTCTTAAACTTTGGGACAATAAAGTCAAAGTCAATTTAGCTACGTCGAATTACGAAGAACTGAAAAAGGCTTTTGAAGCAACGAATACATCGAATTGCATTCGATCAAAAGCCTATGATTATGTATATAGTCACCTTCATCAAGGATGAGGAGCGCTCTTATTTTTTCGGTTTGAACCTTTTCCCTTTTTCGATTGCTTTTTCTTCTTGTTCTGATTCCCTGTTTTCCTTGATTTCTTGTATCATCTCGTAATCTTTCTTCGTATAGGTGAAGTTTTCGAGAAGATCTTTTCTTCTTTCCATGGTGAGCTTCAAGGCTTCTTTTCTTCGATAGTCTTCAATCACTTTATGATTGCCACAGAATAGGATTTCCGGTATCTTCTTTCCTTCGTATTCTAAGGGATAAGTATACTGAGGATATTCAAGAAGTGAATTATCAAATGATTCTTCTTTTGTTGAATCATCACTGATAGATCCTTTTAACAATCTGATAATACTATCTGCAATTGCCATTGCAGGAATCTCACCACCAGTGAGTATGAAATCACCGATGGACAACTGTTCGTCCACATAGTCTTCAAAACGGGAGTCGACACCCTCATAATGTCCGCAAATCAAACAGATTTCATCCATTTTGGATAAACGGATGGCGTCTTTCTGTGTGAATGTTGATCCCTTTGGGCCCATCAGGATTTTATGTGTGTGTTCTGTGGTGTTCGCTCTTAGACAGTCCATGAGAGGTTCCATTCTCATGATCAGTCCTGCTCCACCTCCGATTGGATGGTCATCAACGCGATGATTCTTATCAAGAGAGTAGTCGCGTATATTGATGATTTCGATTTCGACGGCTCCTTTTGAAATCGCTCTTCCGATGATGGATGATTTTAAAAACTCATCATAGAAAGATGGAAACAAAGTCATTATTTTGATTTTCATTACTTTGTGACTTCAGTGCCTAAAGCTGTTAACGTAATCTTCTTGCTTTTCTTGTCGACGGATTGGATGAATTTCTCAGTGATGAAAGGAACATAGATTGATTTGTTGATGACGAGGTAATTTCCAGCAGGCATTGTAACGACAGTGTCGACTGTTCCTACTAAGCTTTCATCATCTCTATAGACACTCATTCCGACTAAATCATCGAAGAAGAACTGTCCCTTTGGTGCACGGACATCGGCAAAGATATCTTTTCCGATGAATCCTTGGATTTGATTGATATCGTCATATCCTTCCAAACCGATGATCACGATTCTAGAATCTTTCGCACGATAGTAACTGATGATGTGCGTCTCATCTTCATTCATGTTGTTCTTCAGGATGATCTTCTTGCCTACTTCAAATCTTTTTTCTGCCTGTGAGGAAGAAACAGAAACCTTCAGTTGACCTTTCAGTCCGAAGAAATTAACGATGGTACCTATTTTTTTGATTGCCATATTTTTCTCCTTTTCATAAAGAAATAGGGGAGCCTAGATAGGTTCCCCTATATTATAGACTAGTTTGCTTCTTTGCTCTGAGATTCCTCGAAGGATTCAAAGCGAAGGTGCACTTTCTTTCTCATGTTCTTGACGGAAACGTTGAGAAGAGTGCGGAGAGAATCGGAAATGACTCCATGTCTACCGATGAGTTTTCCAAGGTCTTCTTTTTCACAGAGGATGAGGTAGTTCTGTTCTTTTCTACCTAAATCTTCCGGTTTATCAAGTCTCTTGATAACGATGACCTCTGGTTTGCTGACCAACGGTTCGATGAGAGTGCGGATGTCCTCAGTAAGATCGAGGTTGGTGCCGGTATCCATAATTACTTGGCCTCAGCAGTCTTGGCTTTTTTGGCAGCAAGCTTGCCATCGACAAACTTCTGATAGATGCCCTTCTTGGAAAGAAGAGTCTTGACGGAATCAGAGGGTAAAGCACCCTTGTTGAGCCAATTCAAAGCTTCTTCTTCGTTGATGGTGCAGACACCAGAGATAGGATCATAGCTTCCGAGCTGGCAAAGAGCGGCGGAATTCGGAATTCTTCTGGAATCGGAAACGACGATTCTGTAGGCCGGAGTATGTGTACGGCCGATTCTTGCTAATCTGATTTTAACCATAATTATTGTCCTCCAAAATTTATGTGCATTGAGTATTATATTGTTTTCTTTCTTGCTGTCAAGTATTTTCTATTGACAGGCAAAAAAATAAAACAAAATAGGTCACAGCATTTAGCTGTGACCCAGTCACTTTCATGAAATAAGATAATGGTATTGGGGATAGAAGCGAAATTACTTTGCTTCTGCGTTCTTCTTGATGATGACTTCTTCGAGTCTGGCGCTCTTTCCGGATCTGCTGCGGAGATAATAGAGCTTATGTCTTCTGACCTTAGCATGCTTCAAGACTTTGATGGAAGCGATGACAGGGGAGTTGACGAAGAAGTTTCTTTCGACACCAACGCCTGCGGATTCCTTTCTGACGATGAAAGTTCTGCTGGCTCCGGCACCTCTGATGGAAATGACAACACCTTCGAATGCCTGCTGTCTTTCCTTGTTGTTTTCACGGATGACGACCATGACTCTGACGGTATCGCCAGTGACGAAATCCGGAACATCGGGTCTGATCTGTGTAGCAGTGACCTGCTGTACTAATTGTTTGTTCATTAGGTTTTCTCCTTTGGAAATAATTTTCTTTTCCCGTCTATTCATAAAGGAAGTGACATCCCCAGCGGACTAGCGGTAAGCCTTTTGAATAAAGGCAAAAAATAAAATAGCACAACAGAGTGACAAATTACAATAAAAACTGAAAAAATATCTTGCAAATCGATTGCGTCATCTCTATAATTCAATAGGTTGGACATATTGTGCCAATTTTTTGGTACTATGTCTGCTCGTGGGAAGTCAGTGACTGCTGATAGTACCACACAGGTATAAGGAGGAAAATACAATGCCTGCAAAGAAAGTCACAAGAGTGATGATTATCCGTGCTGAAGGCGGCGGAGCAAACCCGGCAAAGTTAGGACAGAAGCTTGGTCCTTTCGGTATCGGTGGTAAGTTCTGCCAAGAGTTCAACCTCAAGACGGCTGAACGCAAAGGTGAGGTTGTCCCGTGCATCCTTACAATCTATGAAGATCGTACATTCGATATGAGCTTCAAGACCACTCCGGTCACTTTTCTTCTTTTGAAAGCCGCTGGTGCTGAGAAGGGAAGAAAGGGTCCTGATCATGGCGGAAGCAACAAAGATGTTATCGGTCATGTTTCCAGAGCTGAAGTCAAGAAGATCGCTGAATACAAGATGCCTGACCTCAATGTCGATTCCCTCGAAGCCGCTGAAAGATGCGTCGAAGGATCTGCTAAGTCTATGGGCATTGTCATCGATGACTAATAGAAAGGGAAATAACTACAATGAAAAAATTATCTAAGAAATATGCAGCTTCCCTTGCTCTCATCGAAAAGGGAAAGAAATATTCTGTCGCTGAAGCTTGCGAATTAGTCAAGAAGACCGCTACTGCTAAGTTCGATGAATCCATCGATATCACATTCAACCTCAACATTGATCCGAAGCAGGCTGATCAGCAGTTGAGAGGAACCATCGTTCTTCCTCACGGAAACGGCAAGGAAGTCAAGGTCCTCGCTATCACTGATAAGGTCTCTGAAGCTAAGGAAGCCGGTGCTGACTTCGTTGGTCAGCAGGATATGCTCGACAAGATCCAGAAAGAAAGCTGGTTTGGATTCGACGTCATTGTCGCTACTCCGAACATGATGGGTCTGTTGGGAAGAATGGGTCGTGTATTAGGTCCTAAGGGCTTGATGCCTAACCCGAAGAGTGGCACTGTCACCAATGAAATCGGCAATGCTATCAAGGAAATCAAAAACGGTAAGATCACTTATCGTAATGATAAAGACGGAAACCTTGCTGTCAACTTCGGCAAAGCTTCCTTCGACGCTGAAAAGCTTGCTGACAACCTCAATGCTGTCATTGAAACTGTCAACAAGATCAAGCCGTCCTCTGTCAAGGGAACCTACATCCTCTCCGCTACTATCTCTTCGACATATGGACCGGCCATCAAGATTGCTCTCTAGTCTGCAATCGCAATCCGGGACGGGACGTATTAATTCGGGTGCCTCAATATACCTAAGACAGTAACTGCCGATAAATAAACGGCTCAATTTGTTACCGAGGATTGAAGTAACTATACAAAAAGTCAAAAAAGTATATTGTGTTATACACCAAACCTAAAATAAGGAGGTGAAAAGATGAATCAGCAAATCTTAGCTGAGAAGAAAGAGACAGTCAGTAAGATCAACGACACTCTTAAGAATTCCCATTCCACAATCGTCGTTTCTTATTCTGGACTTAGCGTCTCCGATGTCACCAAGCTCCGTACCAACTTGAAGAAGGCTGGTGCAAGATTGACTGCTCACAAGAATTCACTCATGAAGAAGGCCGTTGATGAAGACGGACTTCAGGAATTGGATTCTTTGTTGAAGGGTCCCAATGCACTTGTTACTTCTAAAGAAGAAGGCGCAGGACTTAGCGTACTGAAAGAGTTCGCCGATTCTCACAAAAAGTTTGTCATCAAGGGCGGAATGATCGATGGTACCTTCTGCAACGCTGAAAAGCTTGCCGAACTCGCTTCTATCGGTTCCAAGGAAAACGCAATTTCCATTTTCCTTTCTACCCTTCAGAGCCCTCTTACCCAATTTGCTCTTGTTCTCAAGGCATATGGTGAGTCTCTCTCTGAAGAAGCTGCTGCCTAATTGCTACAGCTTACGTTCGTTTACGTAACAAAAGACCATTAATGGAGGAAAAAACACTATGGCAAAGTTAGTTAAAGAAGATGTCATCGCCGGTTTAAAGGAGATGAATATGGTCGAGATCATGGATCTCGTCAAGGCTATTGAAGAAGAATTCGGTGTCAAGGCCGCTGCCGCTGTTGCTGCTGCTCCTGCCGCCGCCGCTGCTCAGGAAGGCCCGAGCGAAGTCACTGTCACTCTTAAGAGTGTTGGCGATAAGAAGGTCAATGTCATCAAGGCCGTTCAGGCTGTCACTGGCTTAGGCCTTATGGATGCCAAGAAGCTCGTTGACAAGGCTCCTGTCGCCATCAAGGAAAAGATTGCTGTTGCTGAAGCTGAAGAAATCAAGAAACAGCTCGTCGCCGCTGGCGCTGAAGTCGAAGTCAAGTAATCCGTTTATCACTTGCGTATCCTTTTGACCCACCCCGTTTTAAGCGGGGTGGGCTTAGTTGTCTCTAAGGAGTTTTTGCTAGCACATTAGCATTTCCTGTCGCCTTAAACAACTTTAGTCCCGTTGTGTGCACGGAAGAAAGACACGAGGTAATAATATGGAACAATTAGATCTGAACAAATATAAGAGAACAGAGACTGGTCGTATTGATTTATCTAAGACCTTCTCCAATGTTCCTCTTCCGAACCTTTGCGATGTTCAGCTCGACTCTTTCAAGTGGTTTGAAACTGTCGGTGTTGAAGAGGTTTTCAAAGATATTTTCCCGGTGCAATCCAATAAGGATACCCGCGGACGTAAGACTGATTCCGGTGAAGAGAACGCCGTACTCGATTTTGTTTCTGCTGAATGGAGAGACAAAAAGTACGACTTTTTCCAGTGTAAGACATCTGGTCTTACCTATTCTAGGCCGCTTTTTGTTACGTTCCGTTTGAAACATCCGGATGGATCCATCGATCAGGATGCTGTCTTCATGGGCGATTTCCCGACAATTTCTGAGTCTGGTACATTTATCATCTCTGGCTCCGAAAAGTGCATCGCTTCTCAGCTTGTCCGTTCTCCTGGTGCTTATGTCTCCAAGACTATGGATGAAGTCATGCCGAAGAAGACAGATAACGGCGCCACCAAAGAATTCAACGTTGTCTATGGCTCTGACATCATGCCTTCCAGAGGCTCTTGGCTAGAGTATTTCACTGACAATCGTGATTATCTTTCTGTTCGTATTGACAAGCAGAAGAAAGTCCCTGCTCTTGTTCTTTTAAGAGCTCTCGGTTTAGTTTCCGATTCTGCTGAATTGGATGATTCTACTCTTCCTGCTGACGCCAATGGAGAACAGGAGACGGTTACCGGTGTCTTAGGACTCTTCGGTGACAACGAACTTCTCAATGATGCCGTCAAGAAGAATCCTGTCAAAGCCACTAAGAGCGCTCAGGACAGAAGAAATGGTGCCGTTGGCGAAATCTTCAAGAAGATTCGTCCTGGTGAACCTTACACAAACGAATCTGCCTGCGCCATGCTTCGTCAGAAATTCTTTGACAAAGAACATTATGATGTTGGCAAGGCTGGACGTTTCAAGATCAAGGAAAAACTTGGAATCTACAATAGACTTCCGGGTCTTGTCCTTGCTGAAGACCTTATCAATCGCGATGGCGAAGTGGTCTACGAAAAAGGCCATACTTTGACTGTCGAAGAAGTTAAGGATATGCAGTCCAAGGAATTCTTCGGATTCAAGGCTGATGATCCGCATACTGTCCGCCTCTCCTCCAACTTCCAGTGCGTCTTCAATCCCGATGATCTTAGTGATGGTCTCATCACCGAAGATGAAATCCTTCAGGAATGCATCGTTACCCTTGTCAAAGTCTATTCACCGCTTGACAGTGAGAAGATTGTCAATGTCATCGGTACAAATTTGGATTGCAATTCCACTCATATCACGATTCCTGATATTGTCGCATCCCTTTCTTATATGCTCAATTTCAGTGAAGGAATCGGTGAAGCTGATGATACCGACCATCTTGGAAACAAGAGAGTCCGCTGCGTTGGCGAATTAATCCAAGATAAGTTCCGTGCTGGACTTAGCAAGATGAAGAGAAACATCCATGATAAGATGTCTACCTCCGATCTTTCTTCTATCTCCATCAATGGCTTGATCAACCCGAAGGCTCTGACTAGTGCAGTCAGCCAGTTCTTCAGTTCTGATTCTCTTTCCCAGTTTATGGACCAGACGAACCCTCTTGCTGAACTTACTAACAAGAGACGTCTTTCCGCTTTGGGCCGTGGCGGTCTTACCAGAGACAGAGCTTCCAGCGCTGTCCGTGACGTCCATCCGACTCACTATGGTAGAATCTGCCCTATTGAGACACCAGAAGGTCAGAACATCGGTTTGATCTCCAACCTTGCCTGCTACGCCAAGGTCAATCAGTACGGTTTCATTGAGACTCCGTATCGTCCTGTCAACAATTGTGTCATCGATAATGATCCGAATCATGTCTTATGGCTCACTGCAGACCAGGAAAAGAGCCACATCATCGCTCAGGCTAATGTTGATGTCGATCCTGAAACCAATAAGATTCTTGAACATATCGTCTATGCTAGAAGCAAAGGCGAATATATCGCTGCTAAGGCTGAAGAAATCGATCTTATCGATGCTTCTCCGAAGCAGATTGTCTCCATCGCTGCCGCTTGTATTCCGTTCCTTGAGAACGATGATGGTAAGCGTGCTTTGATGGGTAGCAACATGCAGCGTCAGGCTCTTCCTTTGTTAAGACCGGAAGCTCCTTATATCGGAACCGGTTTGGAAGGAAAAATCGCTCATGACTCTGGTGAAGCTGTTTTGGCCACTGCTGATGGTACCGTTGTCTATGCTGACGGTGTCAAAATCATCATTCTCGAAAATGATGGACATGAACATCATTATCAGCTTAGAAAGTTCATCCGCTCCAATAAGAGAACCTGCATCAATCAGACTCCTATTGTCAAGCCTGGACAGAATGTAAAGAAGGGACAGATCATTGCAAATGGTTCTTCCATGGATAATGGTGAACTTGCTTTAGGTCAGAACGTCCTTATTGCCTTCACTACATGGCATGGCTATAACTACGAAGACGCTGTTGTCATCTCTGAACGTTGTGTCAGCGATGATTTGTTCACCAACCTCATCATTGAGGAACACAGCGTTGAAAGACGTAAGACAAAATTGGGTGATGAAGAATTTACCCGTCATATTCCGAATGTTTCCGAGGACAAGGTTGCTCATCTCGATGAAGATGGCATCATTCTCCCTGGTACAGAAGTAAGAGAAGGTGAATACCTTGTTGGTAAGACAACACCTAAGGGTGAAACCACTGAAACCAACAACGATCATCTTCTCAAGTCCATCTTCGCTTCGAAAGCCGATGAAGATAAGGATTCCTCTTTGAAGGTTCCTCATGGCGGCGAGGGTATTGTCCTCGAAGTCAAGAGATTCTCTCGTGCAAAGGGTGACGAATTGGCACCTGATGTCATTGAATCTGTCAAGGTCTTCATCATTCAGAAGAGAAAGATCCAAGTTGGCGATAAGATGTCTGGCCGTCATGGTAACAAGGGTGTTATCTCCAGAGTTCTTCCTGTCGAGGATATGCCGTATCTTCCGGATGGAACTCCAGTTGATATCCTTCTCTCTCCTATGGGCGTTCCTTCCCGTATGAACATCGGTCAGGTTCTCGAAGTCCAGTTGGGTTATGCTTGTAAGAAACTCGGTATCAAGGTTTCTACACCTGTCTTTGATGGCGCAACCAATGAAGAAATCGCTCAGTTCATGGCGAAAGCCGGAATCGATAGCGATGGTAAGACAATTCTTTACGATGGACAAACCGGTGAAAGATTTGATTCCCGTGTCGCTGTCGGTGTCATGTACATGATTAAGCTCGACCACATGGTTGAGGATAAGATTCATGCCCGTGCTATCGGACCGTACTCTCTTGTCACACAACAGCCTTTAGGCGGTAAAGCCCAAAAGGGTGGTCAGAGATTCGGTGAAATGGAAGTCTGGGCTTTGGAAGCCTATGGTGCTGCTTATACCCTTCAGGAAATGCTCACCATCAAATCTGATGATATGGTTGGCCGTAACAAGACTTATGAGGCCATCCTCAAAGGCAAGCGTATTCCTAAGCCGAATATGCCTGAGTCCACTCGTGTTCTCATCAAAGAACTCCAGGGCCTTTGCATCAATGTATCTCTCCTTGATGAAAGACATCAGGAAATCAATATGAACACCCTCTCTGAGGATGCTGAAAGAGATTCCAGAAAGATTCATCATGATATCGTCAACTTCGATACCAAGAAGGAAGAACGTAAGTTTGAAGATGATCTTCGTAACTCAGACGTCTATGAGGAAGAAACTCAGGAAGTCTTCGAAAAAGAAGATAATGAAAATCCTGAATCGGACTTTGATGATTCCGATGACGAGAACAATTAAGGAGGTTGACGAATGTTTGATCTCAATAAACTTCATTCCATCAAAATCGGACTAGCCAGTCCGGAACAGATTCAATCTTGGGGAAAAGGTGAAGTCACCAAACCGGAAACCATTAACTACCGTTCTCAGAAACCTGAACCTGATGGATTATTCTGTGAAAAAATCTTTGGCCCTGCAAAGGACTATGAATGTCATTGCGGCCGTTATAAGAAGTCTTCTTTTGCTGGTAAGGTCTGCGAAAAGTGCGGCGTTGAAGTCACACTGAAGGCAGTTCGCCGTGAACGCATGGGTTACATCAATCTTGCTTTCCCTTGCACACACATTTGGTTTGTTAAAGGCTCACCTAACAAGATGGGCCTTGTCTTAGGCATTCCGCCGAAGCAGTTGGAAGAAGTCGTCTACTTCATGTCCCACATCGTCACGAATCCTGGTACTTCCAAAGTTTTGAAGTATCGTCAGGTTTTGGATGAAATGACTGCCCGTGAGGTTTTCCCGATTGTCATAAATGATGAAATCCTCGGAAAGCGTGTTGATGAGGGTACACCTGAGTACGCTAAGGGTGAAGATCTTGCCAAGAGAATCTCTATTAAGAACCAGCCCTTTGACTTCATTTCTGTCAGCAACTATGTCAAGAAATACTTAGGCTGCGAGTTTGGAATCGGTGCTGAAGCTATGCAGAAGCTTCTCCGTGAAATCAATCTCGACGAAGAGATTGCTGCTGTCACGAACGAGCTTAAGCAGACAAGCGGCGATACCAATCAGAAGAGAATCAAGGCCATCAAGCGTCTTGAGGTTCTCAAGTCCTTCAAGAATTCCAATATCCGTCCTGAATGGATGGTTTTAACGGTCATTCCGGTCATTCCTCCGGAAATCCGTCCTATGATGCAGCTTGACGGTGGCAGATACGCTACCTCTGACTTGAACGATCTTTATCGTCAGGTTATCATCAAGAACAACCGTCTCAAACGTGAAATTGAAGAGCATGCTCCCTCTGTCATTTTGCTCAACGAAAAGCGTATGCTTCAGGAAGCAGTCGACGCCCTTATCGATAACGATAGAAGAAACAAGCCTTCTACCAATATCAACGGAAATGTTCTAAAGTCCCTCTCCTCCTTCTTGAAAGGTAAGCAGGGTCGTTTCCGTCAGAACCTTTTAGGTAAGCGTGTTGATTATTCCGGTCGTTCCGTCATCGCTGTCGGTCCGACACTCAATATGGATGAATGTGGTCTTCCTAGAGAAATGGCCATTCAGCTCTTCCGTCCTTTCATCGCTCACTATTTGATGAATCAGAAGGAAGCTAATGTCACTTCTCAGAGACAGGCCGATGATTTGATTGCCAAGAGAGATCCTCGCGTCTATGATGCTATCGAAGAGATTGCCAAGAACCATCCGGTCCTTCTCAACCGTGCTCCGACATTGCATAGACTTGGTATCCAGGCCTTCAAGCCTATCCTTATCGAGGGTAAGGCTATCCGTCTGCATCCGCTCGTCTGCCCTGGCTTCAACGCCGACTTCGACGGTGACCAGATGGCTGTCCATGTTCCGCTTTCCCGTCAGGCACAGGCTGAGGCCATGTCCTTGATGATTGCAAACAGAAACATCCTTAAGCCTAGTGATGGTATGCCTATCTGCGTACCTTCCCAGGATATGATCTACGGCAACTACTATCTTACTTTGGAAGATGACATTGCCATGGATGAGATGTATGCAAAATATTACGAAAGACGTCAGGATCCTGAGATGGCTGAGAAGTTCCGCAGCTATGAGAAATATGAGGGTAAGGTCTTCACTGATCCCGATACAGCGATTCTCGCTTATCAGAACGGTTTGATCACCCTTAGAACCCGTATCTACGTTCCTGGAAAGTCCCTCAACAAGACTGAATTCAGCGAAAAGCAGAACAACTCCTATCTTTTGACCACTGTCGGTAAGCTCATTTTCAATAGAATCTTCCCGGATGATTTCCCCTACATCAACTTCCCGTCCATCACTCTCAATGAAAAGGGTGAGGAGGACAAGAGCTTGATGAAGCATGAGGCTAGCCTCAACTTCGATCATACATTGGATGAGTTCTTTGTCACTGCTAAAGAGGCTTATGACACCGTCATCAAGTCTGGCAAGTTCCATGAAGAGGATGATTTCGATGCCTTCAAGGAATACTGCAAACTTCAGAAACTCCGTGCCCCTATCGACAAGGATGGAATCAAGGAGATGATGAACAAGGTCTTCCACCACTATCACGAAAATGCCGAGAAGACTGCCGCCATTCTTGATGCCTTCAAGAACCAGGGCTTCTTCTATTGCACCAAGTCTGGTCTTACTGTCTCCTTGGATGATATGGAGCCATTGGAAGGCAGAAACAAACTCTTTGAAGCTGGCGATGCCAAAGTTGCCGAAATCGAAGAGATGTATAACCTCGGTTTCTTCACCAATTCTGAACGTCACGATTCTATCGTTAACATGTGGAACGATTTGAAGAAGAACGATTTAGGTAAGGCACTTGCTATCCGTATGAAGAGTGCACCGCGTAACCCGATGTTCATGATGATGAAATCCGGTGCTCGTGGTTCTAATGATAACTACATGCAGCTTATCGGTATGAAGGGCTGCCCTCAGAAAGCAAATGGCGAAGCCATTGAGATTCCGATCAAATCCTGCTTCTCTGAAGGTCTCTCTGTCTCTGAATACTTCTCCTCTACACATGGTACCCGTAAGAACGGTTCTGATACTGCTTTGAAGACAGCTGACTCTGGTTACCTTACCAGAAGACTTGTCGATGTCTCTCACAATGTTGTCATCCGTGAGGAAGACTGCGGCTGCGATCACGGCTTGGTCATCTCCGAACTTGTGATGGATGGAAAGAAGATCGCCTCTCTCGAAGAGCGTCTTGTCGGCCGTTTCCCGATGTATGATGTTGTTGATCCTTCCACTGGTGAAGTCCTTGCTTCCAAGGATGAATGTATGGATGAGGCAACAGCCGCTACTATCGTCAAGGCTGGTATCAAGGAAGTTGAAATCCGTTCCGTTCTCACTTGTGAATCTGAAGATGGTATCTGCGTCAAGTGCTATGGACGCAACCTTGCTACTGGTAAAGTTGCTCAGATTGGCGATACTGTCGGTATCATGGCTGCTCAGTCCATCGGTGAACCTGGCACACAGCTTACATTGAAGAACTTCCACACTGGCGGTGTTGCTGGTCAGAAAGATATTACTTCTGGTTTGCCTCGTGTTCAGGAACTTCTCGAAGTTCGTCACCCGAAGGCAAATGGCTTGGCTACTATCACTCATATCGGTGGTGTTGTCACAGATGTCAAGAACACTGGTACAAGATATGAGTTCACAGTCTCCAATGAATTGGATACTGAGACTTATTCCTCCTACTCTGGTGCTGTCCCGTTCGTCCACAAGGGCGATGTCGTCAAGGCAGGCGCACCTCTTACCAAGGATGGTCATATTGATCCGAAGGAACTCCTTGAATGCTCTGATTTGGATACTGTTCGTAAGTATATCATTGATGAAGTCAAGAAGGTTTACAAGGATAACGCTAGTATCTCCATCTCCGACAAGCACCTTGAAATCATTGTCCGTCAGATGACCAACAAGATTCTTATCGTCAACGAAGGCGATACGAAGTTCCTCCCTGGACAGAAGGTCACTGACGTCCAGTTTACAAAGGAAAACGAAAGCTATATTCTCCATCAGGAGAGACCTGCTGTTGGTAGACCGATGATTCTCGGTATCACCAAGGCGGCCTTGGAGACTGATTCCTTCCTTTCTGCCGCATCCTTCCAGCAGACAACTACTGTATTGACAGATGCTGCCATCAAGGGCAAGGAAGACTATCTCAATGGCTTGAAGGAAAATGTTATGGTTGGTAAGCTCATTCCTGCCGGCACTGGCATCAATCCGATCCTTGAGGAAGATGACGACGAGGATTCTGCCGAAGGCGATTACTATTCGCACAACGCAAATGGATCCGACGGCGCCCTTGCTTAATTTGAATTCATAACACATAAAGCTGTCCGTATGGACAGCTTTATGTTCATGCGGCCGTAGTTCAATGGTAGAACGATAGCTTCCCAAGCTGTATACACGGGTCCGATTCCCGCCGGTCGCTCCATTTATCGCAAAATCGGTTCGGTGCTTAGGTATCGAACCTTTTTTTGATCCTATTTTGGCTGATTTCAACTGATATGATTTGTGTTGCGTGTCAGAATCCAACATTAAGAAAGTGGTTGACAACTTTTTAATGTTGGCAAATAATGTTGCAGGATAACACTTAATTTGCGCTTACCTACAAGGTTCCCCTAATGAAGTCAGAGGCGCAATAGGAAAATATGTAAATAATAATGGATTTATAGTTATAAGGATTAAAATTGGTTGACAAATAATTTT
>CAVILQ010000024.1:0-28966 GCA_963643715.1 bacterium
TACATCTCTGTAGACCGTTTTTATTATCGTAATTAAGCTTCTAAGACATCCTTGGTGGCAACGACGTCAGCACCAGTGGATAAGACATCCTTGATGATGACATCACCGATATGGACAGGAGCCTTGATATCGACTTTATCAATCTCTTCCATGACCTGCATCATCATTTCCTTCGGAACAGGATTGTTGGTCTTAACGGAGCAGCGTGCGATTCTTCCACCTTCCACTTTGACAGTGGATGTGATGGTTCTGACCGGATGAGTTGCTTCGTTGATACCGTATGTCTTACCGCGAAGACAGGAATTTCCTGTGACTGTCATCGTATCGAGATCGACTGTCAAAGAGCATCCTCTCGGGCATTGAATGCAAACAAAATTCTTTACCATAATCAAGCCTCCTCAATTTCGACTTTGATTTCCTTCTTTCCTTGGATGAGGGATTTCGGAAGAACAACCTTTTCCATTTCAGAAGGAATAATCTTCAGTTTCTCTACTTTCTTGATGACTTCGCCATCGGCAGTGACAATAACGCGGCTACGATTGAACGGATGACGGACACGGAAGGAGAATTCGAAGTTCTCATCTCCATTGTAAGCGACCTTCTGTGGGCAAAGGTAAGAGACACCATTTCCAACAACAGAAGTAGCATAGTCCGATTGAATCTCGCCTTTCTGGATATAGGCGGCCGCATTCTTACCGGCTTTCTCACCCTCTTGGGAAACATAGTCGACAAGGTCATGGACCTGAAGGACATTTCCACAGGCAAAGATACCTTCAACACTGGTTTCGAGGTTGTCTTTGACAACAGCGCCCTTGGTTCTCTGATCCAATTCAACATTTGCTTTCTTGGAAAGCTCATTCTCCGGAATCAAACCGACAGAGAGAAGAAGCGTATCGCAGTCAAATGTGATTTCTGTTCCAGGAATCGGTCTATTCTTCTCATCGACCTTGGAGATGACGACCTGTTTGACACGGCGATGTTCCTCATCTGCAACGATATCCGTGACAGTATGAGATAAGTAAAGCGGAATATTGAAGTCATTGAGACACTGAACGATGTTACGATTCAAACCATTGGAATAAGGGCAAAGCTCAACATCGGCAAGGACAGTGGCACCTTCTAATGTCATACGTCTTGCCATGATAAGACCGATGTCACCAGAACCTAAGATGACAACTCTCTTACCGACAAGATATCCGTCGATATTGCAATACTTCTGTGCGGCACCGGCAGTATAGACACCAGCAACACGATCACCAGGAGTAGAGATAGCACCACGGCTTCTCTCTCTGCATCCCATGGCAAGGACAATAGCCTTGGCCGAGATCTGCTCTAATCCCTTCTCAGAGGAAAGAACAGTGACAACCTTATCCTCGGAGATATCGATTGCCATGGTCTTGATACGGACAGAGACACTCGTCTCTGCTACCATCTTCTCATAGCGTCCTGCATACTCCGGACCGGTTAATTCTTCCTTGAAACGATGAAGACCGAATCCGTTGTGAATGCACTGATTGAGGATGCCGCCAAGGGTATCATCTCTTTCGATGATAAGGATATCCTTAATTCCACTCTGATAGGCTCCATATGCGGCAGCAAGTCCAGCCGGACCACCGCCGATGATGACTAAATCATGCTGTTCTTTCATTTTCTCTTCCCCTTTGTTTCACAGACGACAACGTTCGAGCCTGTGACATCCTGATAAACTTCATCAAAATTGAGATTTCTTTCTCTCTTGATGATTTCGAAGACCTTCGGTCCACAGAATCCACCCTGACAGCGTCCCATACCAGCATTGGTACGACGTTTGACAGCATCGATGGTCTTTGCAGGAATCGGCTGATGAATCGCCTGAACGATCTCACCCTCGGTGACTGTCTCACAGCGGCAGATGACCTGTCCATATCTTCTATCCTTCTTGATCCATTCTTCTTTCTCCTCTAAGCTGAGAGAAGCGAAGAATCCAGGAAGACGATAGTAGTGGAAGTCTTTCTTTTCAATGAGTTTCTCACCCATGGAAATAAGCATTCTTACCAGTTCTTTTCCAAAGGCAGGACCAGAGGAAAGACCAGGAGACTTGATACCAGCGAAGTTGATGAAATGAGGAAGGAAAGGACTCTCTTCAATGAGGAAGTCTTCTCTTCCTTCAATCGTAGCACGGACACCAGCAAAGTTACGGATGTTATTACGATAATTGATATTGGCAGTAGTGCGTTTTGCCTGGTCTCTTACATAGTCAAGGGCAGCCTGACGGTTACCAGTGTAATCCTTAGAAGGAGTATCCTTGTTTGCATCCGGTCCGACGATGAGGTTTCCGTGAACAGTCGGAGAGACTAAGACACCTTTTCCTAAGGAACTAGGAGTCTGGAAGACAACGTGATTGACTGTCTTTCCTTCTTCCTTGTCTAAGAGATAGTAGTCGCCTTTGACGGCAGTGATAGTAAAGGATTCATCTTTCTTATCCTTTAAGGCAAGACGATAGATATCATCTGCATGAACACCAGCAGAGTTGACAACGAATCTTGCTTTTACATCTTCTGTGGAAGTCTTAACAAGATATCCATCCTCATCCTTATCGATGGAGAGGACTGGGCTTTCACTTAAGAAGCGAACACCATTAATGACAGCGGTCTCAGCCAAGGAGAGAGCTAATTCCCAAGGGGAAACAACACCACAGCTCGGTGCATAAAGCGCATAATCGATTTCCGGATTGAGATTCGGTTCCATCTTGTGGACTTCTTCTTTTGTCTTTAAGACAACTAATCCAGGAACACCATTAGCAACACCACGCTCATAAAGTTCATTGATTTTCTGATGTTCTTCTTCAGTTGATCCAATGACCAATGAACCAATCTGACGATAATGGAAATTGAGAAGTGGCTGTAAATCATGAATCAGCTGACAGCCTTCGACATTGAGCCTTGCCATCTTTGTGCCGGGCTTCGGGTCATAACCGGCATGAACAATGCCCGAGTTTGCTTTTGTCGTCTTCATCGCAACGTCATTTTCTTTGTCGATCAAGATGACATTGAGCTCATATTTTGAGAGTTCAAACGCCAATGAGGCACCAGTGATACCAGCGCCTATGATAGCTACATCGTATAACATATTTTGGTTTCCTAACCTTTCTGAAAAATATTATAAGACATTTTTAATAAATTAATCATAGAAATTGAAAATTTTGATTTTTTGTCTAATTTTTAAGTATGGTAGGGCTTTACTTATGCTATTTCTGTTATCTCATTTATGCTTTTTGCAACGAAAAAGAAGAGGGGCCACCTCTTCTTGAACATCAATATTCTAGAACTGAATCTCTTTTACAACCTCATCACTAAGAAGGTCTCTTAATGTGATTCCTTTCTCGTTCATCACCATATAGGAATGCCTTCCGTCCTTCGGAAGAGAGACCGAACCTGGATTGGCTAAGATAAGATTCTCTTTCTTCTCCAAGACACCAATATGAGTATGTCCCTGAAGGAAGATATCTCCACAGGATTTCGGAAGATTGTCAAAGGAGTAATGATGTCCATGCGTCATTGTCACAAGGTGAGAGAAGACATATAGCTGTGAGATTTCACAGAACGGGAAAAGAGAGACCATCTGATCAACTTCACTCTCACAGTTTCCTTTGATGGCGATGAGTCTATCGGCATAAGAGTTTAGAAGTTTGACGACTTCCTTCGGACAATATTCTTCCGGCGGATCATTTCTTGCTCCATTGTAATAGCAGTCACCCAATAAGATGATCTTATCCGGATTATATTGGTCTACCTTAGAGAAAAAGATTTTTGCGTATTTCAACGAACCGTGAATGTCGCTTCCAATCAATAAATTCATATGTTTCTGTTCCTCCTAAAATTCTAAAGACTGTAAAACTTCTCTTGTACGATAATCATAGAGTTTCAGCCCCTTCTCATCCATGACAAGATAAGAATGGACACCATCCCTAGGATTAGCAAAGCTTCCTGGGTTAGCGATGATCCTGTTCTCGCTATCTTTCCTAAGCGTTGAGATATGAGTATGTCCAAAGAAGAAGATATCATAAGGCAGTTCATAGGAATAGGGAGACTCATAATGTCCATGAGAGAGGACAATCACTTTGCCAAACTGATAGTCAAGATTGACATAGGGCATAAGAAAGCGCGCTTTATCGATATCGCTTTCCGAGTCACAGTTTCCAGCCACGGCTATTATGTTCTCTGAGATGGGATTCAGTATCTCAATACTATCAAAAAGCAGGTCTCCTAAAAGGTAAAGCTTATCAAAGCCACCCTCTTTGAAAAGTTCAACAAGAGCAGTCGTATAAGGTATGTCTCCATGAAGATCAGATGCAATCAGTATTTTCATAACATCAATTATAGAAAGAAGAGTGAAAATTGAAAAGCAGTAAACGTTTCCTTTTATCTTTTTTTCGCTTTGATATGCTATCATTGAATGCGTAAATAGGAGGATGAACTATGGAAATCCTGTTCGCGTCTGATTTTGATGGGACTTTCTACTTCCGAGACGGCTTTCACAAAGAGGATATCGATAGCATCCATCGTTTTCAAAGCAACGGATATCGTTTCGGCCTTTGTACTGGCAGATCCTATACTGGAGTCATGGATGTCGTAAAGAATCTGATCAACTTCGATTTCTATATCCTGGTGACTGGCTCATATCTATTGGCAAAAGACAAGACAACAATCTATGAGCTCACTATCGATACAAATATTGCAAAAGAAATCTTTCAGAAATACAAGGATAACTATTCAATCGCCATCAATACAGGAAAAGACTACATCATCACGAGCGATAGACTTGATATTTTCAAGGAAGAACTTCGTCCTTTCCCAGAGAATGAAAGGATATTCTGCGTTTCCATCTGTTACCGTTCGAACAAGGAAGCAAATGAAGAGAAGAAAAAGATAGAGAATAACTATCCCTATCTCACTGCACATCAGAATGGAACATACTTAGATATCACAGATAAGAGGTGTTCAAAAGGAAATGCTGTCGAAATGCTCAGAAAGCAATACGAAAAGCCGTTTGTATTCGGTATCGGAGACAACTATAACGATATCACTCTATTGGATAGTGCAGATGTCTCTTTCACCTTCACCTATTCAGATGGCGAAGTGAAAAAGCATGCAGATTATGTTGTTAACAATTTAAAGGAAGCAATTGAGATTGCAGAAAGTCTCATAGTGAAAGGATTGCGATGACTTTCTCTTGTCTTCCTCCGACCATATAAGGGACTTTATCTTTGGAAATATAGACATCCGTCTCACTTCTCATTCCAAAATCAGGGGCATAAATACCTGGCTCTAATGAGAAGGATGTGTTTTCAATGAGATTTCTTTCATCATGGGACTCATAATCATCGATATTTGCGCCCGGTCCATGAGGAGAGACATCCTTGGAGATATTGTGTCCAGTGCGATGGATGAAGTATTCCCCATATCCTGCCTGATCGATGACTGCTCGGACTACATCATCGACTTCATAGCCTTTCACGTCACGAATGGGTAGGTTCTTTTCTAGGTACTCAAATCCGGAATCGACAGCCTTTCTTAGAATTGCGAATCTCTCTTCCACGATTTTAGGCACCTCTGTTCCGACATATCCCATCCAGGTGATGTCTCCATATACACTGTTTGGAATGTCTTTCTTTGCCCACATATCGATGAGGACGACATCTCCACGGTGTATCTTGGATGAGACATTCTCACTCGGTCCATAATGAGGATCACTAGCGTTATGATTGATAGCAACAATTGCGGGATCATCATAGATATAGCCTTCCTCATGGAGTCTATTGCAGATGAAGGACTGTATCTCATATTCATCCGACTCATCCTTGTTTGAAATATCCTCTTTGATTTTATGAAAGGCTTCATCTTTGATTTTCAACAGTGTGTTACAGGCTTCAATCTGTGTTTTCTCCTCTTCCTCTGTAAAGGCAGCATAAAGATACTGTTGCAAATCTGCGCTCGATACTACTTTATGACCCAATGAAATAAGATATTCCACGCTTCCATAATCAGCAAGAGAGACTCTTGGAAGAAGTCCACAATTCGAGATATCCATACATAGTGTCGGATAATCCTTCAATAAGTCTTTCTCTAGTTCTAACATCTCTTTCCAAGTCTTGTAGACGTAAAGAGAGAATTGGTCTGTGATTCTTTTTTGGTTTAGAAACACCATGTCAATCTTATGGCAGATCAAAAACGGTTTTCCTACCTTCGGAATCACCATGAAGATCTTTCTAGTCAGCATTAAATCCCCAAGCATAGAAACCATGATTGGATTTTTGTTCTCGTAATCGACTAAAACCCAGCAAGATGCAGATTCTGGAATATGCTTTTGTATTTCAGATATTTCGTTTGTCATTGTTTTCACCATCCTGAAAATAGTTTAGCACACTGACTCTCTCTTGGTATTTTTTCCTCATTTAATGAGAGAAAAGAAAGTGTTGATTATTTTTAATATATAAGGAAAGCATCATTCAATTGTTATACAATATTTTGCATTGAGGGGGATCGAACATGAACATCAGAAACAAGAAGATGAAAAAGATCATGAAGATTCTCTTTGCTCTCTGTTACTTCGGATGCTGTCTTGTCCTGATTGTGGAAGCCGCACTTCCTGGAAGCATTTCCTCAAATCAGAGCAATACAATCGGCGGAGGAATCGCTGATATCATCAATAATGGTGCCGGCGATCAGTCTGTCCTAGTTAAGCCCACTGGACTCAAATTGACAAAACCAGAAGTCAATTCTCTATTCGTCGGCGATACATTGACTCTTAAGACAACAATCGAGCCTGAGAACTGCTCCTATAATTCCGTCTCTTTTCAAAGTGATAACGATGATGTTCTAAGTGTTGATGAAAACGGAACCATATTTGCAAAAAAAGAAGGGAAAGCAAATATCAAAGCCTATTCCACCTCCTTTCCAGATATATCCGACACATTGACATTCTCTGTTTGTGACATCATTGAGACATCCATCGAATCAAGACTGTTGAATGCGAACAAGAATGAAGATGGCTATTATGTTCTAGAAGCCAATCACTCTTATCCGATTGAGACTGTTTTTACACCAGACAATGTGACGGACAAATCAATCACATACTCTCTTTTCTCAGATGGTATGACAGAAACAGACTTAGCAAATCTTGTCACAGTTGATGGAAATACTCTCTACGCCAAAAAGAAAACAGATGAAAACAAACCGATTGAGGTGAAAGTCACTTCCAAGAATGGATTGACATCCTCTTTTTCTGTTCTGATTGAAGAAAACCAAGAGGAAGTCATACCTCTTGAATCCATCTCAGTCAGCAGTAAAACCACATCCGCTTATTCTCTTGCGGTCAAAGAAAGCATTGCCTTCACTTCAAAGTACAACATCAGCTTTTCTCCAAGCAATGCCACGTATAAGCAATACCGATTAGAATCTTCGGATTCCTCTATTATCAAAGTATCGGGAACATCGATCGTCGGTGTCAAAGAAGGAGAATGTGATATCTCTGTCTACTCCACCTATTATGACTTAAGCTCTTCAATACGAGTCAGTGTGAAAAAGAGGCCCTTAGAAAGCATCCAAATCTCTCTCAATTATCAGTCTGAGGCAAGGATCAAAAAAGGAAGTTCCTCCTATATCCGATACTCTTCCGCTAGTCCGAGCAATTCTGATCCAATCCTACAGAAACTATATGACTATGAGTCCAGTGACAAGGATATCATAGTCGTTGATTCCTCTGGAAAAGTGACAGCAAAGGAAAAAGGAAGTGCAACTGTCACGATGAATTTCTACCAGAACAAAGAAGAGATGAGCAATCATATCGTCTCTCTTGCCAAGTCTCTTCTTATCACTGTGTTTGAGCCGTCTAAGATCAACAGTATCACCTATACGAACACACTGGATGAAACCTACGACAATTCACATGTCCTATATAGTGGAAAAGAATACAACCTCTCTTCCTATATAAAAGTCGACAAGATGTATGATGCAGGTGGAAATGAAATTGATTCCACAAAAGAAGGTATATCAAAAGAGTTGACATATACAGTAACTAGCCTTTCATCTTCAACTGAAGATACGATGAATGTCACACTCGTTGGCAACAAGCTTTCCACTATGGAAAACAAGACTTGTGGAATAGTAACCATCGAATACTCTCACTCAGAATCCGGGCTTTCTGAAACGGTGCAATACACCATTCTCAATGAGATGAACCCTATCATTGAAAGCGAATATTCTTTCGATACCATTCAAACAGCAAGCGGCAAAAAAGAATTTAACGGAAAAGAATATGATACCATTTCCACAAAGCTGGATTTCTATGTCACATCGAGTGCAACGATACGATTTGAGGACAATCAGTCTTATTCATTCAAAACATCGAGCAATGCTTCCTCTTATCTTTCCGTCACTTCCACATCCTCTACTTCCATCTCATTTAGAGGCATCGATGAAGGAGATGTGACTCTTCTTATTACTCCGATCTATGATGGAAGGGAGATATTAGGTGCTTCCAAGGTGATGGATATATCTGTCCATCATAAGTTAGCTACTTCCTTTACCATCCATCTATTTGAAAACGATACAGAGATCGATTTGAGTGACAAGACGGATGATGATGGGAAATCATCTCTTTCCGTCTATGTCGATTCCACCATTGAACTCGAGACTGTCTATGCGCCTTTTGAGACTCCGACAAACTATCGTCTTTCTGTCACTACGAAGGAAAATGATATCGCTCATTTCAGCAATTTCGAATTCAAGTTCAGCAAGGTTGGTAAGGCCACATTCCAAATCAAAGAGGAAGTATCCGGATACACAAAAGAAGTGACCTTCTATGTCATCAACAGAGTAAAGCTAAATGAAGAGACGCCGATTTCCATCAAGCAAAGCAAGGTTTCCTATGACAAGGAAACAAACACCTACCATATCGAAAATGGAACGAGTGCAAGGATCATCACCAACTTCGATCAATCATCCACATTCAAAAGCGTTAAATACGATAGTTCGGATGAAGAGATTCTCACCGTCGGTGATGATGGAATGATCACTCCCTTAAAGGCGGGAAGCTGTGATATTCGTTGTCTCATCAACGATAACAACAGCATCGACTACAAGCTCACTGTCCATATCGTAGTCGATAAGAAGAAACTGATTACGAATATGACCACATTCCTTTACATGATTCGAAAAGGTCTTGGACATTTCGGAGCCTTCTTGATCACTGCCGTATTCTCCGTCCTCTTCTATCTATTCATCTTTGATGACAAGAGAAACTGGATATTCTCAATCCCATTCATTTTCTTGCAGGGACTTTTTGTCGCGGAGCTTACTGAATTCATTCAGCTATTCACACCAAATAGATATGGTGCGTGGAGTGATGTCATGATTGACTTCACTGGTTTTTCAATCGGGGCATCGTTCACTTTGCTTGTCATCTTAGTCTATTACCTGATTCGATATTTCATGAAAAAGAAGAAAGAGAAAAAGAAAGAATAGTCGTTCATTTTTGTATTTAACCTTATTTTATATTTCCTAAAACTTAAAAGAGACTTAAAATCTGGCTGGTTTCAGTTTATTCGTTTTATGTGCAATCGTTGTATAATGTAAGCGCTTTTTTAATATTGTGTTTTAACGACAAACGTACAACATTCCAACTATATATCAAAAAAACAAGTGAATAGGCGTGATTTTTTCTTATTTTCGCAAGTTTATTTTTTGACTTTTCTTTTTTATTTCTTTTTTAATTAATTCTGTGAGTTTCATGCAGTTAGTCCTTTTTCACCAAATCGATTATAATTTCAATGTTATTTTAAGAGGTGAAAAATGAAAAAAAGCATTATCTTACTAAGTTCCTTGCTATTTCTAGTCGGTTGTCAGAACACAACCAATCCTTCCTCCAAGGAAAGTTCAATAGAAAGCAATGGACCTATCTCTGAATCTTCTAGCAATTCTGAAAATTCTAGTTCTTCAGAGACAAAAGAAGACAAATTCGTCGAGAAAGGTTTCTTAACCTATGAAGATGAATATTCTGTCCCCAAATTACAGAAAGGAGGATTCTTCAGCGATTTAGGATATGACATCATTGCGCTAGTCACTGGAAAAACCTATCAGGGAACCTTATCTGTCGATGGTTATACAGATAAGACATTGCAGTTTGAAACATCTGTCCCTGGCATCATCGAGGTTTCCGGAACCATGGATGGCATCACACTCAAAGGCTTGAAGGACGGCGGAACCGTACTGACTGTCCGCGACCATCAAGGCTTACAACTCTATACTAAGGCCATCAATGTCCGCAGTGCAAAATCCGAAACGGAATTATCGAATTACATCTTCGAGGATGTGAACTACTACTATCCAATCGTCGTTGGATACGATACTTACCGTATCGCATTCGATTCAGCAAATTCTGGTATCTTCTACGCAAAGGAAGGTGACTTGGACTACGGAACAGAAGCCTTCACTTACACCTATGGTGAAAAGGCAACGGTCGGTTCTGCTGAATACTACATTCTCAATGTCACTATGTCTAGCGATTATGCCACCTTGAAGTTGAAAGAGATCTATCTTGCAGTCAACGGAAGCAGCATGGTCCCCTATGACACAAGCGGAATCGCAATCCAGTTGTTCACAGCCGTGTTCTAAATCATTTAACAGGAGAAATTATTAAAATGAAGAAAAACAAATTATTGCTCATTGCACTTACCGCAATCGCTATGGTCGGATGTGGAAAGACGACATCCGATAGTTCCACAAAAGGAAGTGATGTTCCTACTACCGATACCTCCCATGAAAGTGATAAAGGAAACACTTCTTCTTCCGGATCGAGTGATACCGGTGGTTCCACTGATCCGGTTAAGACGAAGTACAACATCGTCTTAGAGGATGATAGCCGTTATACCATCGCCTTTGAAGGCGGTGAGAAGAAGACAGCTGAGAAAGGTGAGACTCTCACCTTCACAGTCACTCCCTCTGCTGGATTCACGCTTGCTCATGTTTACATCGACGGAACAGAGATCACTGGAACTGATGGAAAATACACCTTCACCATGCCCGGACACGATATCCGTATCACAGTCTCCTTATCTGTCGAAGGCGATGTCACCATTCAAGGTGGTGTCACTGCCGTTCTCAATTTAGGTGAGGATGGCGTCTATCGTGCAAACGATGTTCTTGTCTCATCGGATGTTGCTATCTCCTTCTGTGTCAAAGGCAAGGATGGTTCACTCACTCAGCTCGATTCCTGGCTCATCGACAGAACCAAGACCTTAGCGGATGTCGAACCTGCCTACAACAAAGAGTACAAGCTCAGCCTTGCTGGCGGATTCAAATACAATTTCGCCTATGATCCAAGCGCAACACTTCCTTGCACCATTGTGAGAAGTGAAGTCGTCTCTCTTCCTAACACAGCTAGTTCCTTAGAGCATCTCTTCCAGGGTAAGATCAAGAGTGAGAACACTCAGACTCTTCAGGGCCTTACCCATGTCACATACACCAACTCGAAGATGGCTATCTCCTATGACTGGAAAAAGTACAACGACAACAAGTCCTTAGCCACCATCAAGGACACTTCCGGTAAAGGAATCGCTGACAAATATGTCTACAAGGCAGTCGACGGGGATATGTATACCGTTGTCGATACCTTCGATAGAAACAATTATGACGTCGATGCCTGGGAAATCGCCGGAAAAGATGATACTTACGCTTTTTCTGGAAACTACAAGATCTCTGATGTCGATACTTCCCGTAACAGAAACACAGCAACGGATGTTTATGACGTTGACTATACAAGCGACTACATGAATTCCATCCTTGTCAACTATGATCTCAACAAGACTGACTTCGACTTGGAATCCCTTGACTTCGATATCGATAGTGCCTACCGTGTTCAGATGTCTGTCGGTGATGAAATCACTTACGTCAAATTGAACATTTCCTCCACTCAGGATACCGATGGCGGATTCACAACCACAATCGATTCCGCCCGTGTCTATGACGCTACTGCTGTCGCTTCTAACGCCAGCTATGGTATTACAGACAAGTACTATGACACCTATGCTGTCACATTGAAGTTCACAAAAGATGGCAAGATCCTCTCTGGTTCCTACCTCGACACCCGTTATTCCGAAGGTAACTACACCTTATCCGGTAACGATGTCACCGTAACCGGCACTGGAACCGTCATGAAGGAACTTTCCTTCACTTATGAATATGGAACTGAATACGATATGCTTCAGGCATTCGATACCACCCCATACTTCACCGCTTCCATCAATCCGACTGTCCGCAACGAAAAGACTGCCGGAACAGAAACCGGAAACATTGTCTCTGTCGGTGATGCTTTGGAAGAAGGAAGCAAGCTCAATTCCAGCCTTGTCGAATTGAATGCTCTTCCAACTACCGCCTTAGACACATGGCAGTATCATATCCTCACCAGCTCCAATGAAAACATCATCCGTTGGGATGACACCTATCGTAACTTCACTGCTTTCGGTGATGGAACAGCCGATCTTACCTTTGGCAAATTCGTCAATGACAACGCAAAGAAGACTGTCTCTGTCACATCCAAGGCTTCCTACTCTATCCGTAACTTCTATGTCGATAACTCCAGAAGAACCGATGTCACACGTTCTGATCAGATGGCTGCCTACGAAGGCGAAAAAGAGACCTATACTCTCTGCGCCATGGCTGAAGCCCAGGATCCGAAATACTCAGTGAGCGGCAATGTCATTCCTCCGTCTGATCTCACCTTCACACTCACGGTCCACGGAACAACAACCGCTGACACAAGCGGACTCAAGGTCACTTACAATCCTGCCGGAAAATACAATTCCACCATCACTCTCGATGCCACCGATGTCCATATCGATGCTGACCTTGTCTTAGATCTCACAATCAACACAAGCATGTATGCTAAGTACACCACTTCCAGCGGAAGCGAAGTGACGGATGGTCCGACTGTCTTCACAGTCTACCTCTTCGAACAGGACAATGCCGCTACCCTTGATACCATCCAAGGAAATTGGAGTTATACTTCCGAAGACAATAAGACGACAGCAAGTCTTAGCTTCACAAAGAACGCTACTAGTGATTCCACATACAGCAGCTCTTATCCGTATACTGGTAGTTTGAATGTCAATGGCACTGTCTATGACTTCTACTATGGATTCGATAATCACACCTACGCTATCAAAGTCCACTTCACAAAAGCCAATGTCTATGGTGGAATGGGTTATTACGCTGATGACGATGTCATTGAAGTCTGCGTCTATAGTGAATCCTATAGTGTCGATAGTGACGAATACAATGTTGATACCACAGAAATCATCGGTAGTGTTGATACTGATGAGGAAGGCAACACCGAATACTACTACGTTGACTTTGCCAGAGTGAAATAAGAGGTGAGAAGATGAAGAAAAAATTATTCGCTTCTATTCTCCTTCTCACTATGCTGACTGGATGTGGAAATGTCACATCGGAAAGTTCCAATCCAACCGATAATGACACTTCCAAAGAGACAGCAACGACAGAGAAGGAAAAGACCTATACTCTCAAAGAGGCACTTGCTGCTTTACAGGATCCTTCTTCCCGTTATTCTCTCTATTCTGGAAAATACGAGAACGACCTCGATTTCGATATCGAAAACGCACCGAACAAACTCACCTTTGGTCCCCATTACTACACCAAGAATGCTGTCACAGTCAAGGGTGAGGAAGAAAATGAAGACAGTTATGTCGAAACCGGTTATCTTGAGGAGAACGGAGGTGTAAGTTCTTACACCTTCGACCTTCAGGAAGATAAGCTTGTCCGCTCTGAACTATTGACAGATGAGGATGGAAAACAGATCACATCCTTAAGTCAAGTCGCTCCTGGTTTTGCAAACATCGATGCCTCTGACATTGAAGTCGTCGATGATGTCCTTGAATTCAAAGGACATAAGAAAGCTGTTCTCGCGCTTCTTGACCTATTCAACATCTCCAATACTGCTCTCTTCTACTTGGAAAGCTTCAAGATGGAATTCCTTGGAAAATCGGTGATAAACAATCTCATCTTCACTGCCAAAATCAATCTCAAGCTTGGAACAGGTGAAGAGCCCGGTGACGGTGAGGTCTACTACTATGTCGGTGCTATCGATGACTTCGGTAGTGCTGAGACCACTTACCTAGAGGACTTCTTAGCCAATCCAGAACCCGCCTATACTCCAAGCGACAACGAAAAGAGGCTCAGAAAACTCTTTGCCGCAAAGAATTACACCCAGTATCGTGATCTGGATGTCGATGGCACATTCGACCAGTTCGATTACTTCACCAATCAATACTACTTCATCCGCTTCACAGACGCCTACAAGGAAAGTGATCCTTCCACTGTCGCTCAGTATGGTGATAGAGGTTATCTTGCCATCAACAACAAGGTCATGAATTACAATGATTCACCCCTTGTCTTCATCGGATGCTATCTCTTCTATGGCTTCAACGATACATTCCAGCTAGTGACAAGACAGGATCCTAATAATCCCTATTACGCACAATCCGCCTTCACTCAGGTCTATACCGATATCTCCTATGTCATGAATTACCCAAACCGTATGCTCTGTCTTAACAACTTCCAGAACGGAACGGTCAATGCCGCTGACACCGAGATCACCTATACTGACAAATCCACCTTAAATGACTTTGTCAAGAACTTCAACTTAGGTGATACCCTCACCTACTTAAAAAAGGATGCGACAAAACTTGTCATCAAGATGGATATGAATGAGGAAGATTCTGAATGCTCTTGTGTATTCGATCTCTATATCGGATCGGATCAGATGCGCTACTTCGAATACACCTTCAAGGACTTCGGAACCACCAAGGTTGACTTTGTCGATCAGTTCATTGAAGATAACGATTTGAAAATGGACTAGCCTTCGGGCTAGTCCTTACCCTAAGTTAAATCCAGACTAGTTTCTAGCTTGATTTAAATAAAAAGAAAGGAAATACATTATGAAAAAATCAATCCTATTGCTTCCTTTGGTTACGCTGATGACCTTAGCAGGATGTTCTGATAAGACTTCAGTGGAATCCGCTAACTCCGGAAGCAATGAGAGTGGTAAAGAAACCACCTCAACTAGCACTCATCAGACTGAGTACACTGTCAGTATCACAGGCGATGCCAACATGTTAGTCGGAAGAACCCAGACTCTGAGTGCCCTTGTTTCTAAGGACAATGTCGCCGATGAATCCTTGACAGTCAACTGGTTATCCGAAGACGAAGAAACAGCCACCGTCGATTATGATACCGGCCTTGTCTCAGCTTTGAAGACAGGAACCGTCAAAATCACGGCATGCATGAATGATGCTCCTTACGAGATGAGTTCTATCACAATCACAATCACTGCCCCTGAATTTGATGCTTCTCTCTTCCCAATCAAGGATAACTATACGGCAACATTTGACTGCTCCGCTTATACAAACGGCGAATCCGGTCTTTTGGTTTCAGAAGACCTGATGTATTACTATGCAGAAGGCGACTATTATTCCGATGGTTATGCAAGAGAAGCCATCTTCTACTTCGATGAAGAAGGCTATGTCTATAACGCTGAAATCGTATCTGCCGCTTGTGTCTATTACTATGATGGCGAATATTTGACCGACAGTGACAAGAACCCTTACAAGAAAGAGGATGTCTTGGCTGAATATGACGGCACTTCCGCTCTTAGTGGAACCGATATTACCTACTTCATGTACAATGAAAAATATGATGTGAACTACTTTGCCACATTACCAAAGGAAGGTGAAACCGTAGATGCCTTCACTTCCTTTGCAGTCTCCTTATCCGCCTTGTCCCTTACAGCGGTCGTCAAGACTTATGCTAGTATCGAAGAGACTCCAATCAGCCTTCTTATTCCGATGGCAGAAAAAGATGAAAAGACCGGTGAAGTCTCCTATACATTAGTCGGATCCGTCTGCGGATTGACCGCGGATGGCTCTGTCGATATGAACAATATGCTTTTGACCTATTCTTTCTTTAATTTTGGAACTTCCGATTTAGGTATCAAGCCCACAAAGAAATATTTCCATGAAGGCGAAGATGCTGGAGAGGAAGATGGTGACGGAGAAGACTTCGACGGTGGAAAGGATGATTCCGGTGATACCGGAGACTCTACCGGTGACGGAGAATAAGAAAGGGGATAGACAATTATGAAAAAGAATAAACTCACACTTTTATCCTTGATTGCATTGCTTTCTGTTTCTTCTATCACGCTCTTCAGCTGCTCAAACGAAGGTACAGAAGATACAGCAACAACAGAGAACTTCTCTAGTGATGATACCGTTGTCGCTAAAGACGATGGAATCGGTCAGGCTCTTCCTATCGGTAAGAGACTTGCTGAAGACGGAGAGGCTGAAACCACTCCTGATGTCCTTAGAAGCGACATGGGTGTCCTTCTTATGAAGAATGACGCAGCAGACACCTACACCATCCGCTATATTGCTGCTTTCACCGGCTATGACAATTTAGCCAGTGCCACTTTCACAAGAGCTTCCTATACCAATGCAAACGGCAAGGTTGTCGCAGCTAGTTCAGCAAAGGTTTCCTACATCTATACTTCCGTTCACCAAAACCTCGATATCAAATGGCTTAGTTATCCAGACATCACTTACTCCTATTACATGGTCTATACCATCCGTAATATTCCTACCACTGACATCTTCACTGCTTTAAGTGTTTCCTTAAACGTTACAACTATCTCCGGGGATACTCTTACCGCAAGTCAGTCTGCCAACGTCTATGGTATCCAAGGCGATCCTACTAAATATGTCACCTACGAAGAATATCCGACTGTGCCTGGCACCTATTCTGCTATCCGTTCCAGTACGGATATCACAGAAGCTGTCGTCGCTCCTTACTATGCAAGTTTTGATGGCTTTGTCGCTACAAAGTACGGCGATGTCATCGCTTTGAACGTCCGTGGCGGAAGTGGTTCTAATGGTGCTTTCGAAAGCTGCAAATCCTTAAAGAGCATCACTCTTCCTGATACGATTCAGTACATTGGAAGATATGCGTTCTATAGTGACAATGTCCTTGAAACCATCAACTTGCCTCGTGACTTGACTACAATTGAATCGAGTGCGTTCAATAGTTCCTGCAGTGCCTTAAAGACCATTCACTATGAGGCAAAGAATCTTGTCGCTTCTTCTGATATTGTCAAATGGAATGTGGACACCATCTATGTCTCCAAGAATGTTGAAAGCCTTCCGAACAAGTTCGTCACCTCTTCCAATTCTGTAACCAGAGTCGTCTATGAAGGAACAACGGCCGAATGGAATGCTCTCAAGAATGACAGCAATAAGAACAATGGTCTTTTCATCGACAATGTCATGTGCTCCGATTCGAAGATTGTCACAGTCAATTTCCATCTCAATGGTTCTACATTGGATGGAGACACTGATACAAGTGATGACCTTTACATCACATCTATCATCGGTGGTCATGCTGTCTCGAATCCTGGTAAGCCGAAGAAGTCTGGTCAGCTTTTCAAAGGCTGGTACAGCGATGCCGAATTCAATACCGAATATGACTTCTCCACGATTTTGGATGTCGATGAAGGACAGGAGACGAAGACAGTCGATATCTATGCCAAGTTCGAAGACTATCCGGCAGGAAGCGACATCAATACCGCCATTGATTTAGTCATCGGCGGAGATTCCGTCAATGTCACTCTCACTCATGATGTTCAGACTTTCTATTACAAGATCAGTGTTCCTAGCGACGGCAAGAAAGATCTCTACTATTTGAATGCAAGCAATGTCAAACTCAATGGCGAAGATACGAGTAAGGATTTCTCCTTCACCATCTATGAATCGGATAAGACCACAAAGCGCAATTTCACATACACCTATGCTCCTGACAAAGTCAGCCAATACAAAGTATTCGGTGGAAGCACCGATAACAAGGTTCTCCTTCTTGAACCTGGTGAAACCGTCTATGTTGCTGCAAGTGTCGGTTATGCAAGCACTTTAAGTGATGAAAATGCTGAATTCAGCTTCGACTTATCTCTTTCCACGAAGGATAACGACTTCGAGAGTGATGCCACTTCTTACACCATCGGTGAAACACTCAAGTCCAAGGCTGACAGCAAGGTTCAGTCTGTTGAGACCATGACATTCACTGCCACGGAAAGCAAGACATACTGCGCTAGAAAGATCTACACTGGCTACTACTATGGTACAGTCATGATCTACCACTATGATAGCGGAAGCTTTGTCAAGGATATCGAGCTTGCCTCCTCCACCGTCATCGGAGATTTGAATGTTGTCGCAGGCACAACCTACTACATCTATTGCTCCACATCCAATAGTGAAATCACAGATGATAAATACATGTCTGTCTATATCGGAGATATGCCTGATAACTATAAGCCTTCTACTGCAACTGCACTTCCGATGGATGGAACTGAAGAGACGATTACCATCTCCGGATTCAGTAAGAGATATTACGTCGTGACTCCTAGTAAGGATGCCAACTATGGATTGATCCTGAACGGTGGAAGCGGAGACTACGCTAAGATGATCCGTGTCTTCAAGAGCGATGCTACCTCCTATACGGATAGCGATGTCCTTATCTCTGCAACAGAGACTGGTACAAAGACCTCTTCCTACGGCTATGGTTCTACAACCTATGGTGGCTCTGTTGAAGCAACTGTTGCCTTAAATGCAGGAGTGAGTTATGTCGTTGAAGTCAGCTTCAACAGCACCTCGATTCCTTCTTCTAACAACAGTTTCACCTTCAAAGCAGTCGAAAGAGACACTGGTGACTTAAGAACCATCGCCTATGACCTTGTCGTCAATGAAGACGGAACATTCGATGACTTCGAATTCGATGGCAAGACAACTGGCAAATGGTTCAAGTATGTTGCCACACAGGATGGATATTTCTCCTTGTATGTCGATGGACTTACGGATGGAAACACCGCCACTTTCCAGTGCTATAGCAACACAAGCACGACTGCTCAGAACTCCCAGACCAATTCCATGGCCTATTACGTAACAACATCCGGATCAACCGTCTATTACTTCTATGTTGAGACAACTGCTGCTCAGTCTGGACTTACACTGAAGTGTGGCATTCCGAATGAAATGGCATTAGGAGATCTCTCTTCCCTTGTCATCGGTTCGGATGTAACAGCAAGAGATGTTGCTCTCACTGCAAACTGCGACACTGCTATCTTGAAGTTCACAAGCACTTCTACTTCTGACCTCTATTCCAAGTTCACCTTTGCACCAAGCGCTGGAAATATCTCCTTTGACTGGTCTTTCGTTTCTCCTTCTGCTCTTGCCACTACAGTAGATTCCGGAAAAGTCACTGAATCCTCTAGCGCTGCTTTCGGAACAAAGAAGCTTGAAGCAAATAAGGACTACTATCTCATCCTTAAGAACATCGTCTTAAGCGATTCTACTGCCACCTTATCTGTCACACCTTCTGTCGAAGAGATTCCGGCTGATGGCTCTAGTGCCAAACTCGCATTGAGTCTGGATAGTGAAGGCACCTATACTCTTACAAACAATGGAACAAGCAAAGATTGGTCCGATTATTGGTTCAAGTTTGAATGCACTGAGAGCGGAACTTACAAGTTCTACTCCTCCTCTGCTGACTCAACAACTGCCGACCCTAAGATTTATGGTGTGTACGATGGAATTGATAATGCAAACGGTTCAACCAGTATGTGCAGTTACAATGATGATCATGCCGGTCATTCATCCAACAAGTATGATTACTATCTCGAACTCACGTTGGAAGCAGGTCATACCTACTACTTCAAGATGACTCCTAAGAACAATGCTGGCGTTGATGTTGTCGTCCACGTCGAAAAAGTTGAAGCCTAAGCTTAATTCATCTTACTGAAATCAGAGGTCATAGGTTTAGCCTATGGCCTCTTTTTCATGCAGTAAAAAAGCTGCCACCTTGTAGATGACAGCTTAAGTTTTATTTTGTACTACGGGTGTGGTTTAAAGACGTGTGGAACGTTTTCGTTTGGTCTTCTTGTTGGCTTTAAGTCGGGTTCTTTCTCTTCTTCAACCGGTTTTTCTTCTTTCTTCTCTTCTTCGACTTTCTCATCCCTCAACACTTCTTTTCCGGCGACTAGATAGCTGGATAAGTCCTGTAAGTTGCTAGGTACGATGATCTTGGTTGCTTTTCCGTCAGCGACTTTTGAAAGAGTCTCAAAGGAACGTAAGGTGATGGCTTCTTTGCTTGGAGCGGATTCATTGATGAGTCGGATACCTTTGGCTTCAGCTTCACGGATCATCAGTTCACCATCAGCCTGGGCCTTTTTGACTTTGAGGATGGATTCGGCTTCTGCTTCCGCTGCTTTGATCTTAGCCTGCTTTTCGGCTTCTGCGTTGAGAATCATCGACTCTTTCTTACCTTCAGCGATGGTGATGGCGGAGGTCTTTTCACCTTCGGCAATCAAGATCTTTTCTCTCTTCTCTCTTTCGGCTCTCATCTGCTTCTCCATCGCTTCCTGAATGTCACGAGGAGGAAGGATGTTCTTGACTTCGACTCTGGTGACTTTGATGCCCCAGGGATCTGTTGCTTCATCAAGAATCTCTCTCATCTTATTGTTGATGATGTCACGGCTTGTCAATGTATCATCGAGATCAAGATCACCGATGATATTTCTTAAAGTAGTGGAAGATAAGGCCTGAATACCGGCGATAGGATCCTCAACACCATATGCATACAACTTAGCATCAGTCACATAGAAGAAGACGACTGTGTCGATCTGCATTGTAACATTATCCTTGGTGATGACAGGCTGAGGAGGAAAATCATAGATTTGTTCCTTCGATGATACTTTCTTCTCGATTCGATCAATGATAGGAATCAGATAATGGACACCGACTTCCCATACAGCACGGAAAGTACCTAATCTTTCAATGACATATCGATCTGTCTGTCTTACGATACGAATACCGCTTAAGAATATGATCAAAAGAATAAAAAGAACGATACCTAGTACAACTCCGATAACAGCTCCTGGATTCATAAAATTACCCCCTTGGTATGTATTATTTTACAACAACTAGTCTTGTAATGAAACGATTAGACGGATAGTTTCTCAATAACTGCTAATTTTGTCTTTCCTGTCTGTCCGATTTCTTTTTCCGTCAATAGACTTGCCTTGGAATAGAGATTGTCCGTCAGAAGATATACTTCTCTGAAAGCAGGATTGAATTTGGATTTCACATCCTTGATATCGGAATTCGAGATAGAGGAATAGTCTCCCTGATATTCATTTCCATCCTGAAGAGTCGCAATGGGAAGATGAGAAGAGGAAAGTGTGTCATAGTCAGAAAGAGAATAGGAGTACTGAGAGAGGGAATCTGTCTTTGCCTTATAGCAAAGAAGAAGAGAGGCATCCTCTTTCTGATAGATCTGATTCAGACTAGAAAAGAGAGTATAGGCTTCCTCTACACTCGAGGTGTTCATCAAGGCTGTCGTATACAAGTCAGCAAGAGCGGAATCATCCATAATGACAGAGACTTGATCGAAGAAGGAACAGGAATATCCATTCTCAGGATTCAGGATATGCATCCTTCTTTTGAATGTGTCTTCGTTCTTATCATATTCATAGAAATACTGATTGTAGAATCCGGAGGTAGATAAATCAAATGCTCCTTCCCACTGTATCTTCACTTCGTTCTTGTAATATGGATTTTCATGGCTTAGCGCCTGCTCATAATAGGTAGGATTATCGTATCTTATCTTCCATGCATTGTTATCTGGTCTTGTTCCGATTGCCTTGATAGAGGAATATCCGGAATTGATGAGGAATGAGATATTCGGATACTTCTTCTGAAGTTCCTGAGCCACATATTGGGTTGCAAATCCTTTGGCGTTTCCGCCTAAGGAAATGGATAGTTTTTCAGTGTCTTGATATTTATGGAAAACGACAGAATATTTGGTATCATCGAAGGTTAGTATACCTTCCATTTGTGTCTTATTCTGTGGGATTGTCTTTACAGTCT
Source organism: bacterium (assembly GCA_963643715.1). GTDB lineage: Bacteria > Bacillota_I > Bacilli_A > RFN20 > CAG-288 > Enterosoma. The sequence continues at coordinate 22,019 of CAVILQ010000024.1, forward strand.
CAGCGATTTCACTCTTCTCTGTCTCACTGAAACGAGAGAAATAGAGATTTGTCGAATACTCGAATACGGAATCGAGAGTTTCCTTATTCTTGTCTTCCCTTACGGTATCGAGTTTTGTCTCATAGATATCATTGAGTGTTCCTAAGAAGATATTGAACTTACCATTGCTGTTTAAGGAGAATTCATAGCTTGTCTTCAAAAGGTTATAGAGATAAGGATGAAGTGTGATCTCCTCTTCTGTTCCATAGTTTTCATTGATAGTCTTGATATTCGTGATCAGAGTATCTTCACTATCCTTATAGTAGTAGGAATAGTGTCGATCAGAAAGAGCATGATAGAGGACAAGATCATTCTTGAAGGTGTCTTCTATGTCTTTGATCTCTTCATCACTATAGTCTTTTTTATGATAGTAGAGAGTACCTGTGATAGAGGTATCAAAAGGAGAGACAAAATCAGCACCGATGACTCGGATATCTCCGCCACCTGCATAGATAGTGGGGACATCGATGGTATCGACTAGTTCACTCTCCTTACAGGAGACCAAGGAAACAAGAGACAAAAATAGAACAGGAATGATTTTGACTTTATCTTTCATATAGCACCTCATAAAATGACTATGTAGAATTATACCAATTATAACAGTTTAGAAGTTATAATATTTCACATGGAAAGTACAAAGAATGAAGCTTTATTACCTCGTTTCAAGCCTTGGAAAGATATTCCTCTTCTTTCTGTTCTTTTGCTTCTTGTCATCACCATCATTGTAACGACATTCCTCCTTCTTCCGAAAGGAACGGATAGATACGTCAACATCAAATACGACAGTCATCTTCTTATCGACAAAGAGACCAAGAAGAGCGCATTCACATTCCCAGAGAGCGGAGAAAAAGAGATCACCTTAAAAAATGAAGAAGGAAAATTCTATGGACTAGACACTGATTTTTCTTTTTTAGATGGAAGCATCACTTTGACTCTCTATTCTGATAAATCGATTCAGATCAAGAAAGAGAATGTATCCTGTTCTGATCATACCTGCAGCAAGTTAGGAAGAATCTATACCTCCTATACTCCTTTGGTCTGTCTTCCCAATCACTTCCAAGCGATGATCATCGAAAATGGTTATCCGGAGTTTGACGCATGAAAAAGATTACAGTAAAAAGGATGGTTGTCCTAGCACTTCTTATCGCTATGTCCTTCAGCCTTCATTATATCGACTCTGTCATTCCCTCTTTCCTTCCTATCCCTGGTTTCAGATTGGGTCTTGCCAATCTGATCACCTTGTTTGCTCTTTACTATTACGGAGTCTTCTCCTTTATCTTTGTCGTGATATCCAAGACTCTCTTAGTCGCAACTTTGACTTCCGGATTCGGTGTTACTTTCTTAATGTCATTAGGTGGAACTCTACTATCTAGCATCATCACCATTCTTCTCTACAAAACGATTAAACCATCTATCTATACTGTCTCCATCTATGGAAGTGTCTTCCACACAATAGGGCAGTTATTCGTTTATGCTCTATTCTTCTCTTCATTCTATATCTTCCTCTATCTTATCCTATTAGGGCCGATCAGTATATTGACTGGATACTTCATCGCACTGCTTGATAAAATCATCATAAAAAGGCTTCCCTCCTCACTGAAAATTGAGGAGAGACGGCGAAATTAGATTTACAACTTATAGAAGCAATATTAGATTTTAAATTATGACAGTTTCTCTTTAATGCTATTCTTATGCGCCGAGCAGATAGACTGGAAAGTAATAGGCGTTATCATTGATTGGACGAATCTTATCCGTACAATCGATGACAAGTCCGGTATTGATTTTCATTCCATATTTATCCAATACTTTGAAGTTCTTATTTGGCTTTGTGGGTAAGATTCCTTTTTTGATTTCAATCGGGTAAATTGAATCAGCTTCCACATAAAGGAGATCAATCTCTTTCTGATCGATATCTCTGTAATAGAAGAGCGTGTTTTGAATCTCTTTGCCGGCATTATAAAAACTCTTTACGATTTCACTGACAACGAAGGTTTCAAAGAATGCTCCGTTCATTGCACAGTTCTGAAGCATCTCCGGATTTGGCCATTTGCATAGATAGGCACATAAACCAGTATCCATGAAATAGAGTTTCGGTGCCTTGATGATTCTTTTTGAAAGAGAAGACATATAGGGTTCTATCAGTACAATGATGCCAGAGGTCACTAAAATAGAGATCCATCTTTTGCAGGTGGCTGAATCGATGCCTATCTCTCTTGCAAAGACTTCATAATTGACTTGTTGTGCAGTCCTTAAGGCTAAATAGGAAACGAATCTTCGAAACATCATCTCAGATGAGGCACTAATCAGATTACGGACATCCTTTTCAATATAGGTATCGAAATACGATTTGAAGAAGATATCGCTTGGAGTGTGATTAACGACAACTTCTGGCATACCACCACGGAAAATACGTTGGAATATTTCAGACTGATTCGCATATGGAACACTACATCGCTTTTCTATCTTCAGCAGTTCATTGATGTCGGGATTGAATAGTCTTCCACGTTTTCCCATCGCTTCCATTTGCGTAAAAGAACTCATTTCCACAATTCCTACTCTGCCAGCCAATGACTCCGATATCCCCTGTTGAAGCTGAAAGCGATTGGAACTTGTCAGAATGTACATCAGTTCCTTTGGAAGATTCTGTTCCATCTTTCTTTTTCGTTCTGTATCGATTTTGATCTTAATATGATTCAAAAGGATAGGTGCCTTCTGAACTTCATCGATGATTATAGGCCAAGGATGTATTTCCAAAAAGAGTTTTGGATTGGAAAGGGCGAGTTCTAATTCATCCGTATCATCCAAAGTGACATAGGAAAAACCAGTCTCATAAGAATGTTCAACCACAGTTGTCTTTCCGACCTGTCTTGCTCCATATACAACAATAGATTCAAAATATCTTCCGATATCATTGATATATTTCTCGATATCTCTTGAATAATACATAGGAAAACCTCCTTGTTGCACTATTATACTACTTTTCCGATTAAATGCCTAGTCGACTCGCCATTTAATCGAAGATTATCTATCAAACCATATTTTCTCTGACAAAGGATATCTCTTTTTTGTATCCGTCATCCTCATTGGGTGTCTCTAAGATAAAGGGAAGGTTCTGTAATAGTGGATGCTGAATGATTCTCTTTATCGCATCATATCCTAAATTTCCTTGTCCTAGTCTTTCATGTCTATCCTTATGAGAGCCTAGGATATTTTTCGTGTCATTAAGATGGATGGCTTTCAGTCTCTTTAGTCCGATGACTCTATCGAATTCTTCTAATACATCATCGAGATGATCTTTGATGTCATATCCTCCGTCATAGACATGACAAGTATCAAGACAGACCCCAAGACGTGAGGAATCCTTTACGGAATCGATGATTGCTTTGAGTTCCTCAAAGGTCCTTCCGACTTCACTTCCTTTCCCAGCCATCGTCTCTAATAGAATCGTGGTATCACTAGCAAGAGGAAGGATTTCATCTAATGCAGAAGCAATCTGATGGATAGCAACATCCATATCCTGATCTTGTCTGCTTCCTGGATGGAAGTTCAGATAGTTCCCTTTCAGCTGATTCATAAAGAGGACATCCTCTTGAAAGACTTTCAAAGAGACTTCTCTGATTTCTTCATTCTTTGAAGAGAGATTGATGGTATATGGCATATGGGCAACTAAAGGATAGAAGGATTCTTCCTTTAATCTATCTCTTAAAGTTTCTACATCCGATAAAGAGTACGTCTTCTCTTTATAGGATCTTGGATTACGAGTGAAGAATGCAAACGTATTTCCACCTAATTCCTTTTCCTTCTCTAACATTCCTTCATACCCTAAGGATATGGATACATGGTTACCGATTCCGATCATAATTCACCTCATTTAAAATCAGGAAGAGTATAGCCTCTTCCTGATAGAAATATAGAAATATGCTTATGGACGAAGTCCTAAGCCACCTTCTAAGGTCAATGTCTCACCTGTCAGATATTTAAAGTCAGGTGTAGAGAGCATCACACAGACTCTTCCGATCTCTGTTTCGGAATCTCCGAAGTGTCCCATCGGCGGAACATGGACATTGGCTTTATAGGCTTCCGGATAAGCTTTTTCAAAGTTCTCAAGCTGGCTTGTCCAGGCTAGAGGACAGATGACATTGACATTGATTCCATCCTTTGCCCATTCGGTTGCAGCGACTCTTGATAAACCACGGATTCCCTCTTTTGCAGCTGCATAGGAGCACTGTCCATAGTTACCGAATAGTCCTGCTCCGCTTGCGAAATTGATGACGCTTCCTTTGCTCTCCTTCAAATAGGGATAACAGGCCTTCATGTAATAGAAGGCAGCATATAGGCCCGAATACATGGCAAGATTGAACTGCTCTGTTGTCTGAGTAGCTAGTGGAACACCGGATGCACTAGCCTGTGCATTATTGATGAGGACATCAATAGAACCGAAGGTCTCAACTGCCTTCTTCACGACTTCACTTACCATCTTCTCATTGTCATTCTTCTCGTTGACATCAGCCTGAAGTGTAAGGACAGAGACATGATACTTGCTTTCCAGTTCTTCCTTTGCCGCATTCAGTTTCTCAACATTTCTTCCCGTAATGACTAGATTCGCACCTTCTTTTGCAAAAGCAGTTGCGATTCCATACCCGATGGAACCACATCTGCCATCACTTAAGACTGCTCTTCCAGCACCGGTTATCAAAACCGTCTTTCCTTTGAACAAATCCATGGTTTGTTCCTCCTTGCTATTAAGAAAATTATATTCGATTTTTTTGGATTTGTCACCAATGAAAAAGAACCTCCGTATGGATTTTCCATATAGAGGTTCTCTTCTTATTTTGCGTTTGCTTTTTCTAAGTCTTTGATGCTGATGTTCTCATCATGGACAATCGGTGTCCACTGAACATCTTTCTTGAACAAGGCGATGAAGGAAAGAGGAATGAACATGGAGACAAAGAACGGGAAGACGACTACAGATGCTACCTTCTTTGTCCACTTGGCACGGATATGTTTTCCGTATTTGATCATGGTGACAATGGCGTGGATATAGGCAATACCGAATAAGGAGATCAGTTCAATTGCAGTAGAGGTAAGAGTCAGTGTCTGGAAGGCTTCTAAAGTCTCCATTCCCATGGAATAGAAGATGCTATGTAAGCAGATGTTGATGATGAACCAACTAGTTGCGATGATGGGGAAGGGGCAGACATGGACAAACATTTCAAAGGATGAGATTCTGCTAGTGAGTTTTCTCTTCTTGAATCCGAATGTATTCTTCAACAGGTCTTTTCCGTATAAGGCGAAGCACTGATGGCAGCCTTTTGACCAACGGAATCTCTGTTTATCAGAGACACGGAACTTATTCGGCTGTTCATCATAGAAGATAGCTTCCTGGTTGTATCCAATCTTAATGTTTCTGCTAGCGCAGTAACAGGAGAATTCGATATCTTCTGTGAGTGTATTGAAGTCCCATCCTCCTAATTCCTTTACGATTCTAGAGGAGATGAAATATCCAGTTCCCGAGATGAAGGTAGAGAGATTGAGATTCTGTCTAGAATGATGGACTAATAGACATTCACGGTAGAAGATAAGAGAGGAAGAGGCTGAGGCTAGAGTAGAATCGAAGTTCTTCGAATCTCTGAATGAGGTAGAGACCTCATATCCTGCGTCATAGACATCATTCATATGACTAAGATAGTCTTTGGAAAGGATATTGTCGGCATCGAAGACGAAGTAGGCTTCGATATCATCATATTCTCTTTCCTTATTGATTTTCTTGATCATGTAGTCTAAGGCATAGCTTTTGCCTTTATGAAGAGCATCTTTTCTCTCAAAGACAACAGCTCCATGCTCTCTTGCGATATCTGCCGTTCTGTCTGTGGAGTTATCCGCTATAACGAAGACTTGAATGAGTTCTCTTGGATAATCCTGAGCATAGATGCTATCGATCAGGTTTCCGATTACGATTTCTTCATTTCTAGCTGCTATCATGAAACCATATTTATGTAGTTTCTTTGCTTTCTTGAATTTCTTATGCTTTGTGAATGTTCCAACAATAAGATGAACATTCTGCATGAAGTAGACAAGTAGGAAGACGATACCTAATACCATATTGATATAGAATAATATTGTGGGTGCTAAATTTGTCATATGTTTGATTCTTTCTGAGTATTTGTGAAAAACTTTCTCATTGTAATACAACACACAAAAATCAAAAATATGTTAACGCTTCCCAAAAAAGCGCTTTACTAAGAAAACAACTTTGATAGATAGGAACGGATGAGGACGAAAAGTGGTGGGTATAAGTCCGTCAAACTATAAACTGACGGTGGTGGTTGTGGCCAAAATCACCGTTGTTTTTATTGACGTGTCCTTGACAAAGGACACACATTAAAGATTCTAGTGACAGTCATTTATATAAAGACTATATGGTAATTATATGGGGGATTACATCTACATCATGATTTGCAATGGATTCAATGCAATGATGATCTAAGCTTTGCTCTTTTATCCATTCTAAAGATTTCAATCCTTTTTCCTTATTCTCAATGATTCCAGGTAAAACCATATCTTTCCATGATTTTGTCGCATATCCTCCATCGGAATACAACAACACATAGTTTCCGTTTTCTTTGTTTATTATTTTCATTGCACATAGGCCATCACAATGTCCTTGTATATTGATTAGAAGGATACTGCCATCCCCAAATAAGTCGTAGCTTTTTTCAAATGGTCCTTCTAAGCCGTTAAAGTCAAAGCCAGCAATATGAATATCTTTCCACCATTTCTTTTGATATCTTATTTTCGTTATAAAATTCTTCTTGGATGCAAATTTCAATTCATCATCGGAAACGATAATGTGTTTCGCCTCTTTGACAAGGGATAATCCATTTGCATGATCACAGTCAAGATGAGAAA
>CAVILQ010000025.1:0-27688 GCA_963643715.1 bacterium
TTTTATGTGAAAACTTTAATCGACCATTGAAATATTTTAAATTTTATGCTACATTTAAGGTAACTAGAAGAAATCGTTCAGTCATAGTTATTGGTTCGGCTTTATTGCCGCAAATTGCGGCGGAAAGGAAATTTATGAAAAAAGCATTTATCTTCTTAAATGTTTGTTGTTTGCTGTCTCTTTTTAGCAATCAGACAAAAATGATTGATGCACAAATCAATCAAAAAATTGTAAGAAGCAAAATGAACAAACAAGCAGCAATCAAGGTTGACGATTACGAATATGCGTTTGATGTTGAAAATAAGTTTAAAGGCAATGGCGATAAATATGAAAAACAGAGTCCTTTGGATGATTCCGAGGCTGAAATCTATAATGTGTATAATGATGGCACAAGAGAAAAAGTGAATTCCTCTGAAAACCTGAAGGACAACAAAATTGAGATTTGTTCCTCAGGCGACAGTGCTGAAAATAACGATACGTTTGAAACGGCAACGGTTGTGTATAAAGTTAATAATTCAATTGGATTACTTGAAACGCATACAACAATCAGCGGAACTATCAACCAAAAAACAAGTGGCTGGGGGCCATGGAAAAAGACCTATATAGATAAAGATTTCTATTGTTATGATGTTTGCGTGACAGGATACTTGGAACTCGACCTGACTAATATTCCTTCTGGCTGCGATTACGATTTAAGACTTTATAAACTTTCCAATACTTTGAATACTTCTTATGAGGAACTAAGCTTTGACAATTATTATGCAATCAGCAATAAAGGCGGAAGTGTAGATGAACATTTAGAAGTCAGAGTGACTCCTGGCACGTATTATGTTGTTGTGTATTCCTTTGGCGATAAGACGTGGGATGACAACCATTACTATACTTTGAGTTTTGAGCAAAGAGAGGATACAGATAGAGGTGATAATTATTATGATATTTCTGCAGGAAGAAAAAATGGTGACCTATTTGCTTTATGGACTAGTAATTACAAGCCGTTAGGAATAACACCCACCACTATCTCAGACTCGAATGCTAGAGTGAATTTCACGAATCATAAGAAATATCCGTTTATTCATAATTTATGCGAGGTATATGAGAACAAAGATATTCTCTATGCAAAACTTTATGTCTGGGATTTAGGACTTAGAGCGGCTATTTATGCGGTTCTAAACGAAATTCTAAATACAGTTGTTTCTTATGATAAATGGAAGGATGAAAGTCAGAAAAAATTCACAGCCAAATTAAGTGCAGATGGACTGCGTTTATCTATTGATGGATTGACTTTAAGCATACTTACTACAGTTTTGACAGGTGCTGTTGCGGCCACGTTGAGTGTTGTAGGCATAGCTGTTGCTGCAATGGGGGTCCTTGTTTCGCTTGCGTCCTTTGTTTCGTGCTTTATTTTGACTTCACCTTTTGATATTTCTAAAGCGAATTTGCGCGAATATCTAATTAATGCAAAGGCAGGATTTGAGGTTGGTAGAGGAACATCGGATCAGGAAGTTGTCATGTTAAGATATCGTTATCATTTAGGACATGATGGAACTTATTACATAGATTATTCACCGGTATATAGAAACTCAGACTCTAATCTATATAACAAGTATTACATTCAAGGCCAGGATGATGAAAGTCGTTTTACGGGTTCAATAACTTGTTCGAATAAATATGATGATTTAAAGGAGTTTTTGAAATGAGAGAAAAATATAATTTCATCTATACTAAAAAGCAAATAAATTCAATAAAGTATTATGGACTGATTGCTCCGTTAATTGTTGTTTTGGTTATTTGGATGTCAAGTTCGATTGGCGTTCCGCTTTTTCAATCGCTGACAAGTCATTTTAAAATCGACTATTTTCCTACTGTTTGTTTCTTTGTAATATGGGAAATCTGGTCTTTTGTCCCACTTCTCTGCTTCCTTATTTATTTTTTGTATTTCAATTACAATACATCGGTCACATTTATTCATTGGGATTTTAATCAGGAAATTGAAATAACAGGAAATGAATTAAATGCTATTCTTAAAAATGGTGTTGATCAATTTTATGAAACGATTCATATAAATAAAATCAAGAAGAAAAAGTATGCGATTTTCTATTATGAATCACGACACCGCTTTGTTGCGATACCTAGTGATGTGCTTCCGATTCATGAGGGGGATTAAGTGCTATATGAAACAAAAATACGAATTTTATTTGACTGGTGAAGAAAAACATCAAATGAATATTCATTTCACATTTCGAGGCGTGATGACGTTTTTTTGTTTACTTTTCTTGTTTGAATCTTTTGCATTTATGAGTCTTTATGGCAAACTTATTGGAAAGACGCTTGAAGATAAGGGACTGTTGGTTTTATTTGTGTTAACTATTATTTTGGGGCTTTCTATGATTCCCGTTCTGATACTAGAAATTTCAAGGAAAAACTTTAGCCCTACAAATGAGCATTGGGATTATAAACATGAATGTGTTATTGATGGAAACACTATGACGATTAGATTAAAAGGTGTTGATCGGATTTTTGAAGAGAAGTTCGTAATCAAAAAAACGAAAGAAACGAAGGCTGGTACAGTGTACTACAAATCCAACAATTTCTATGTTGTGATACCCCATCGTGTAAAGCCAACAACAATGGAATAAACATGATTTCTTTCTTTCTTTTCGTTCATAAATTTTAGACAATCTATTATTTTCCTTTGTATTTGATAAGAAAAAAGATACAATGTATTGAAAATGAAAGGAGGGTGAATATATGGAAACATTTACTCCCGAAACAACACAAAGCAAAGCTGTCAAAGAAAGTTCTGGTGTCAGCCTTAATCTAAGCAAAGTCTTCCTTTGGATGGTGTTAGGCTTAGGAATCACCGGTGTCGTCTCTTTCTTCCTTCCGGATCTCTTGATTGCGATGAGCAAATCATTCGGATGGACAGAGGACACATTAGGCAAGGTGTACATTGGATTGATTATCGGATCTGCTGTTCTGATGCTGCCTAGCGCAATCTTGATGGGCCTGAAAGCATGGAGACCAAAATCGATATGGATGACAATCGGCTTCATCGTCTACGCATTAGCGATGGGCGTTCTACTCTCTTCAGTATTCTTGGTCGTTCTCTCCGTTAGTTCGAGTTCTACTGACTTCATGCAGACGGTCGGTGTCAGCTTCTTGATCACAGCCGGCGCTTTCCTTCTTATGGCGTTATTCGGAATGATCACGAAGAAGTCTCTTAGCATTCTAGTTCCCTTCATTCTTGCACTTTTAGTCGGAACCCTTGCAATTTCCTTAGTCAATATCTTCATGAAATTGGAATGGATCTACTGGCTTACTGACTTCATCATCTTCGGTGTTGTCCTAGTCATCACCGCTATCGACGTCAACCGTGTCAAGAAGATTGCTGAAAACGGTGGATTCTCTTCCGAGAACAATCTTGCTATCTATTGCGCCTATACACTCTATGTCGACTTCATCAATATCTTCCTTCGCGTTCTCTATTATGTCATGATCGCCAAGAGCAGAAAGTAAAAAAATCTAATATATGAAAGGCTCGCTTCACGGCGAGCCTTTTCTATATCCTTTTCAACAGAAAACATACACACAACTCCGGGTGTTTCAAAAAAGTGAAAAAAACCTTTGACATGCTCATTTCAATGCCTTATAATTTCTTCGTCTGTGTTGCGGGAGTATCCCGTTCTTTTTATGGGGAGAACAGGAAACGCCCGGAAATGCGGACGAGAATATAGGTACTTTATCTAAAGAAATCCGGGAGGAAACAAATGCCTACTATTAATCAGTTAGTCAGAAAAGAGAGACAGAACCCGCTTTACAAGTCCAAGGCTCCGGCTCTCGGCAAGAGATTCGATTCTCTTAACAAGAAGGAAAAAGCTATTCCTTCTCCGCAGAAGAAGGGTGTCTGCACCCGTGTTGGTACGATGACTCCGAAGAAGCCGAACTCTGCTGCTCGTAAGTACGCCAGAGTCAGACTTTCCAACGGTTATGAAGTCACTGCTTATATCGGCGGTGAAGGTCACAACCTTCAGGAGCACAAAGTGGTTTTGATCCGTGGCGGTCGTGTTCGCGACTTACCTGGTGTCAGATATCACATCGTTAGAGGCGCCATGGAATGCTTCGGCGTCGAGAACCGTAAACAGGGTAGATCCTTATACGGAACAAAGAAAGATGGAAGCATCCAGAAGAAGTAAGGAGTAAACAACCATGCCTAGAAAAAACGGTTCTGTACAGAAAAGAGATGTTTTACCCGATCCGATCTACAACTCAAAGTTAGTCACTAGATTGATCAACCGCATCATGTTAGATGGTAAGAAAGGCACCGCTCAGGAAATCCTTTACGGCGCTTTCAACAAAGTCGAAGCCAAGACCGGCAAGCCGGCCCTCAAGGTCTTCGAAATCGCTTTGGGCAACATTATGCCTGAAGTCGAACTCAAGGCAAGAAGAGTTGGTGCTTCTAACCTTCAGGTTCCTGTCGAAGTCGCTCCTGACAGAAAGGTCACCCTTGGCCTTCGTTGGTTAGTCACATTCGCCCGTCTCAGAAATGAGAAGACGATGACTGACAAACTCGCTGGCGAAATCATCGATGCCGCAAACGGCACTGGTGGTGCTGTCAAGCGTAAAGAAGATATGCATAAGACCGCTCAGGCCAACCAGGCTTATGCTCACTATCGTTGGTAATTCGATTCAATTCGTTTCGAAATCAATAAAAGGAGAAAACTAGCCTATGGCAATGGATAACGATCAGGCGATGGTGGCGAAGTACGAAGCCGTCCCGCTTGAAAAAGTCAGAAATATCGGTATTATGGCTCACATTGATGCCGGTAAGACTACAACCAGTGAGCGTATCCTCTTCTACACAGGAAAAACCCATAAGATCGGTGAAACCCATGATGGTGCTTCCGCCATGGACTTCAACGAACAGGAACAGAAGCGTGGTATCACAATTTACTCCGCTGCTACAACCTGTATCTGGAAGGACATCCGTATCAACTTGATTGATACTCCTGGCCACGTCGACTTCACTGCTGAAGTTGAAAGATCTCTCCGTGTTCTCGATGGCGCTGTCTGCGTCCTCGACGGAAAGAACGGTGTCGAACCTCAGACTGAAACTGTCTGGAGACAGGCTGATAAGTATGATGTTCCCCGTATTGTCTTCGTCAACAAGCTCGATGCTACTGGCGCAGATTATGAAATGTCTGTCGCTTCCATCAAGGAAAGAGTCGGTGCCAACGGTGTTGCCATCGCTTACCCTGTCGGCTTGGAAGGAAGACTTTTAGGCCTTATCGACTTAGTCGAAATGAAGGCTTGGTTATGGGATGTCGATCCTAAGAAGTCTGAAAAGATGCAGCCGAACATCGTCTCTCTCGACGAAGTTCCGACTGAATACAGCCATGATGTCGAACAGGCTCATGTCTATCATCAGATCCTTATCGAAGCTCTTGCTAACTTCGATGATACACTTATGGAAAAGGTTCTCATGGAAGAAGAACCGACTCCGGAAGAAATCAAGGCAGCCATCCGTAAGGAAACAATTGCCCGTCAGATCTTCCCGACCATCCCTGGCTCTGCTTATAAGAACAAGGGTGTTCAGTATCTTCTTGATGCTGTTGAAGCATACTTGCCTTCTCCGCTCGATATTCCTGCCCCAATCGGACACGATAATGACGGAAATGAAGTTCAGCTCGCCGCTGATCCGAAGGGACCGTTTGTCGCTCTTGCATTCAAGCTTACGACAGACCAGTTCGGAACACTTTGCTTCTTCCGTATCTACTCTGGTTCCGTCAAATCCGGATCCTACATCTACAACGTCCGTAAGGGAACAAAGGAAAGAGTTTCCAGATTGGAACTCGTCAATGCCGACTCCCATGAAAATATCACAGAGGCTAAGGCCGGTGAAATCGCCGCTGCCGTCGGCTTCTCTTCCACAAGAACTGGTGATACTTTAGTCGGTGAGAATGATCCTCGCATTTCCTTGGAAGCCATTAAGTTCGCTGAACCTGTCATTTCTGAAGCTATTGAACCGCTTAAGAAGGGCGATCAGGACAAGATGGCCGCTACATTGATCAAGTTCACTGAAGAAGATCCTACATTCCATTACTATACCGATCAGGAAACTGGTCAGGGTATCATCGCTGGTGTCGGCGAATTACAGCTTGACGTCAACGTCACCCGTTTGAAGAATGACTTCGGCATCGCCTGCAAAGTCGGTGCTCCTCAGGTCGCTTATCGTGAAACCATCAAGGGAACTGCCGATTGCGAAGGTAAGTACATCAAGCAGTCTGGTGGTCATGGTCAGTATGGTCATGTCATCTTCCGTATGGAGCCTAACCCGGGCAAGGGCATCGAAATCTCCGAAGCCATTACTGGTGGTGCCATTCCTAAGGAATTCATCAAGCCTTCTATTGATGGTTTGAAGGATGCCTTCAACAAGGGTATGATCGCTGGCTATCCTGTCATCGATGTCAAGGCTACCTTAATTGATGGTTCTTATCATGATGTTGACTCTTCTGAAATGGCTTATAAGCTTGCTTCTGACCTTGCTCTTAAGGTCGCCGCTCAGAAGTGCAAACCTGTTCTTCTCGAACCTATCGTCAAAGCTGATATCACAACTCCTATCGACTATGTCGGTACTGTTATGGGCGATGTCTCCTCTAGACGTGGATCCGTCGAAGGCATGGTCCAGAAGGCCAATGCTCAGGTCATCACTGCTAAGATTCCGTTAGCCAACATGTTCGGCTACATTTCCGACCTTCGTTCCATGACTCAGGGCCGTGGTATCTATTCCATGGAATTCGATCATTACCAGGAAGTTCCTCGCTCTGTTCAGGAAGAAATCGTCAAGAATCGTGGTTAATACACTCCAAATTCTTGAAAATTGATATTGAAAAGTGTATAGTCATAAAGAATCTAATTTTGGAGGAAAATAATTATGGCAAAACAGAAGTTTGACCGTTCTAAACCGAACGTAAACATCGGTACCATCGGTCACGTCGACCACGGCAAGACCACTTTGACTGCCGCTATTACACATGTCTTAGCTGAGAAGGGTTTATCCCAGGCTCTCAACTATGACCAGATTGATGCTGCTCCGGAAGAAAAGGCCCGTGGTGTCACCATCAATGCTGCTCACGTCGAATACGATACTGCTACCAGACACTATACCCACGTTGACTGCCCTGGCCATGCTGACTACATCAAGAACATGATCACTGGTGCTGCTCAGATGGATGGTGCTATCCTTGTTGTCGCTGCCACCGATGGTGTCATGCCTCAGACAAGAGAACACGTCTTACTTGCTCGTCAGGTCGGTGTTCCTTATATCGTTGTCTTCCTTAACAAGTGCGATATGGTCGATGATCCTGAACTCGTCGACTTAGTCGAAATGGAAGTCCGTGAACTCCTTAACGAGTATGGCTTCCCTGGAGATGAACTCCCTGTCGTCAGAGGTTCTGCTTTACAGGCCCTCAATGGTGACAAAGAAGCTGAAACCCACATCATGGAACTCATGGATGCTTGCGATTCCTATATCCCGAACCCTGTCCGTGATAATGAAAAGCCGTTCCTCATGGCTGTCGAAGATGTCATGACCATCACTGGCCGTGGTACTGTCGCAACCGGAAGAGTCGAGCGTGGTATGCTCAAGCCGAACGATGAAGTTGAAATCGTTGGTATCATGGATACAAGAAAGTGCGTTTGCACCTCTCTCGAAATGTTCCGTAAGATCCTTGATTTCGCTGAAGCCGGCGATAACATCGGTGCCCTTTTAAGAGGTGTCGACAGAGATCAGATCGTCAGAGGTCAGGTCCTCTGCAAACCTGGCAGCGTCACTCCTCACAAGAAGTTCAAGGGTCAGGTCTACGTCCTTAACAAGGAAGAAGGTGGCCGTCACACTGGTTTCGCCAGCAACTACAGACCTCAGTTCTACTTCAGAACAACTGATGTCACTGGTACCGTCACACTTCCTGAAGGTGTCCAGATGGTTATGCCTGGTGATAACGTTGTCCTTGACATCGAACTCATCCATCCTATCGCTCTTGAAAATCAGACCAAGTTCTCCATCCGTGAAGGTGGTCACACCGTCGGTGCCGGAACTGTCTCTGAAATCATTGCTTAATCTTTGATTCAAATTAAACGCTCATCATAACTGGTGGGCGTTTTTTTGTGTAAAAAATCAGACTATTTATCATATAATAGTTAAATCGGAGGTGTGCTATGAAAAAACAGGACCGAGACAATTATATCTTTGCGAAGAAATCTTTGCTTTTGCAGCTTTTTCTTTACTACTACATGGATGTTCCCTACGATGCAGTTGTGCTTCGCTCATTCGGTTTTAATTTTGATCCGACCTGTAATTTCAAAGCCATTGTCAAAAGCAAGAAAGGTCACATTCATAAATATGTGACTCATATATTTTTATCGATGTCAGGCGTCAATTTCGAAAAATTAGATGTCATGGGTGATGTCAATATCATCCGAGTCAAGAATCTCGATGGTGAGTTTTATGAGCCGGAAGCCTCTTTGAACATCTATTTTGATGGCGCTAAGTTTTTTGCTATTGGATATTTGGAAGGAAAGAAGTTGTCTTATCGTTTTTGTCCAAAAAAGAAGGGAGTCACAGATGACCTTCTGTTCCATCTTGGAAGTGATAAGAAACTCTCTGGCATCAATTCCTCTGCTTCATGCTTTGTCTTGTGGCTGATGAAACTTTATACTTCCAAACTGAATGTTGATTTGGTCATGGGAGCCGGCATCAATGCGGATTATGGAGCTAAAGACTGGTCCTCTTTGATCGACTCTTTGAATAACGACTTCTATAAAGGCGATTACAAGTTTGCTGATGAAATCGAACACTATGTTGGTAAAGAACTCTTTACTTCTTCTATGATCATGAAGACTTCTGGATTCGATTCCTATAAGTCTCTGAACCGAGAATTGTATGAGTTCTCAGCAGCTAAGAGTTTTGATGATCCGGATTCTACTTTGTATCATTGTGCGGATTATATCCAGAATCATCCTCATACAACGGTTATCACTTATAACTACGACACGAATCTAGAATATCTACTCAAGAAACGCGGTATTCGTTACACGACTGTCTATGACGATAATTCCTTTGTCGATAAAGAGGCTAGTGTCGATATCTATCATGTACATGGTCTTCTTCCCTATGAACGATACAATGAAACGAAGTTTACAGACTCCTTAATCTTCAATGAGTCAGAATATTATTATCTGTACAATAATCCATATTCTTGGAACATTGCAAAGCAACTTCACGATTTTAAGTTCAATATCTGTATCTTTATCGGTATCTCTTTGACTGACCCTGATATGAAGAGACTTCTTGAACTGGCTTTGAATTATCTCAAGTTCAATTTCATTTTCCTGAAGAAAGAAAAAGACTATTCTGAGACCGTATATCGTGATCTTACTTCCTATTTCTTCACATTTGATTTGATCGTCATTTGGATTGATGAATATTCCGATATTGCGAAGTATTTGGAGAATTTATAACATGAAAATGAGACAAAGTTCATTTTATTCCCAAGGAGAAGTTTGTAGGACAGGAAGGAAATTCGCATCCTATGTCCTCGATTTTCTAGTCTCTGTCATCGTTATGGTTCTTCTATTCATGGCATGTGAAGGCATTTCAAATAGCACAGAAGGGATGAAAAAGAGAAATGAGGAAGTACGTTCTTCTTATACTTCTCTGATCAATATGATTCAGGATAGCGGAATCTCAAAAGCGGATGACAGCGAGAATCTATTGTCCCGTTCACAGCTTGTTGAGAATTATATGAAAGGTGCTGTCCTTCATTCTTTGAAAGTGAATGATGTCACAGGTATCTCGGAGGAGACATATAAAGATGTCACAGAGATGAATGAGAAGAATGATTACGCCTTCTATTATTTTGTCACTTTCAAGACTTCTCATATTGCAGATTATAAGGAAGATGCAAAAGCAAACTGTGGAAATGATTACTACTATCAGCAATTGGTACAGTATTCCTCTGCTGATCTTTTTGTTCTTGATGAGGATAAGTATCCTGTCATCGCATTAGAATCCGCTAAGGCAATCGATAATTATTTCCGTGACACTTCTTATAGTGTTGGAAATAGCGCCTATACATCCATTTCTGAATCCTATTCGTTATTGCTGCAGAGCGGTTCAAAAGATCTTCAGGACAATTACAATCCTTATCTTCTTCTCTTTGAAGGATATCAGACAAAACTCAAAGCCTTCTATAAGATAAGATGCCTTGAATTATTCATCTGCTATCTTTTGACGCTCTTTATCGTCTATATGATGTTCCCGCTCATATTCCGAAACGGTCAGACTTTGTCAATGAAGATTCTGAAAATCGGAGCGACTGACAAGAACGGAAATCAAGTTTCATGGTATCAGCTTCTTATCAAATATGCTGTCCATGTATTAGAGTTCGCATTGATCATCCCTGTTGTCGCTTTGCTTTATTATGGTACCGATGCACTCGATCTGATTGGATCTGCTATCATTTGGAATATCTCATATCTATCCTTAGGTGCATTCTCTATTGTGTTTATGATGTGCTCTATGATTTTGGTGTTCTGCCTACGTAAGACAAAACAGTCTATTCCTGAATATCTGTCCTTTATGATTGTTCATGATAACGATGTCATGATGGTGGAAGAGACTTTTGATGGAGAAAATGATAATGCCTGAAAATAACGATAAAGTTCTAGAATTGGATTATCAGTCTGTTCCATTAGGAAAAAACTTTGCTGGCCGTTTGCTCGATCTATTCCTCTTCTTTGTCCTCGGCGTGGTCCTTGTGATTCCAGATCTATTCATCATCCAGGGGAATAAGACCTATCAATCCTGGTTAACCACTCAGAATAACTATAAGTTAGAATCCAGGCTTTATAAGAAGAATGAGGAAGGGACGATACTGAAACTCCCTTCCTATTATGATGAAGTCAATAATCTGACATTCAATGAAAAATCAGAACAGATGAATGATGCATTGGTCTTCTTCTTTGAAGATTATGTCAGCATAGAGATGAATGGGACAGGGAAGAAAACGCTTCTCGATTATAAGCTAGACTGTAAGACAACAGATGGAAAAGCAATGTTCGATGAAGAAGGGAAAAGAATACTTTCCTCTTCCGATTATGATAGCGTCTATTATTCCACTTATTCTTCTTTGATCAATGATAAAGCGCTCGGTTATCTCAATCTTAAGAAAGATTATCTAGATAGCAAGAAGAAGGCAAGCCTTATTTACCTCATCACCATTCCTTTGATGTTTGTTCTATCCTATACTGTTTTCTATTACATAATTCCTCTTTGCTTCTCAAGAGGGAAGCGGACATTAGGAATGAAAATCACAAAAACTGCACTATTGTCTGTTGATGGATTCTCTGTCAAGGCAGGAAGATTCACACTGAAATTCCTGTTCAAACTGTTTATCGTGCTAATCGGCTCATTTGCTGCAGTATTCATTCCTGTTGCTGTTTCGATTACGATGATAGTCGTATTGAAGAGCCATCAGTCCTTAAGTGAATACGTGACTAACACCTATCTTGTTTCAGTAGAAGATCAGGACGTCTATAAAGATCTCATCGAATATCGAATCGCACATCAGGAAATCGATTTTGAACCGTATATGAGGAAGAAATGAAATCTTTGATTGTTCTATAAAGTGAGAAAAAAAGCGGTTCTATAAAATTGAAATACGATACTTTTTTTGAATATTTATACTATATTTAGTATAATCTAAATGTCATACATAGGAGAATGCTTATGGAAATCAGACTAGTTGGTCTTACAAAGAAGTTTCCCGGAGATGCTAAGAAGGGAATTCCAGATACGGTCGCAGTCGATGATTTGAACATTACCATCAAAGATGGTGAATTGATTGGTTTACTAGGTCCGTCTGGATGTGGTAAATCCACTACTCTATATATGTTATCCGGACTCAAGGATCCGACATCAGGTGAAATCTGGTTTGATGATGAGGATGTCACTCATCTTGCACCTGAGAAGAGAGGTATCGGTTTGGTTTTCCAGAACTACGCTCTTTATCCTCATATGACAGTCTATAAGAATGTCGCCTTCCCGTTAACAAATCTCAAAGTCGAAGAGAATCAGAAAGACTTTGCAATTGAGAAGGATAGAACCATTCTCGCTATATTAGAAAAGAAGGAAGAAGTCTATCAGCATATCGTCTCTAGCGCTGTTGACGGAGTCGTCAACAAGAATAGAGCTATTTTCGTTTTGACGAATGCATATAAGGTCTCGAAATATGTTGCCGCAACCATCTTTGATTATGTCGGCACGAAAGAGGATATGGTTGACGCCAATGTCGATAGAGCAACGGCTCTTCTTCAGGCTGACTTGGATAAGAGACTCAATGCCTATGCCGCAAAGAACATTTCGGTAAATGATAAGAACGAACTCCTTTATAACGGAACTGATTTCAAATTGGTCACAAGAAAACTCTCTAAGGATGAAATCGATGCTCTTGTCCGCTCTGCTGCAAGACTTGTCCAGATTGAAGACTACTTGCAGAGAAAACCGAGTGAACTTTCCGGTGGTCAGCAACAGCGTGTCGCTATCGCCCGTGCTCTTGTCAAACGTCCGAAGGTTCTTCTCCTTGATGAGCCTTTGAGTAACCTTGATGCACGTCTTAGAATTCAGACCCGTGAAGAAATCAGAAGAATTCAGCAGGAAACAGGAATTACGACTGTTTTCGTCACACACGATCAGGAAGAGGCTATGTCCATCTGCGATGATATTGTTGTCATGAAGAACGGTATGGAGATGCAGAAGGATCATCCACAGGAAGTCTATCGTAATCCGAAGAACCTCTTCGTTGCCAAGTTCTTAGGAACTCCGCCGATCAACGTCTTTAAAGCAAACATCAGCCATAATCAGATCTTCATCGGAAACGAGAAAATCTTAGATAGTCAGGTCGATATCCTTGATGGTGAATGCTATGTCGGCATTCGTCCGGAAGGATTCCTCCTCGATGAAGAAGCCAAAGAAGAGGATAAGGTCCTTACTATGACCTGTAATGAAGTCCAGACAATGGGTAGAGACTTGCTTCTCATCTGCTCTTCTCCATGGCTTGTCGGTGAAAAGAGCAAAATCATCATCGACTCTGACATCGATGCCAAAGTCGGTGAAGTCAAGTTTGCTCTCCGCTACAACAAGGTCTTCGTCTTCGATGGAAAGACTGAAGAGCGAATCTATCTGACAAAAGAAGAAGTTGAAGCCGCAGAGAAAGAAAAACAGGCAAGACTTGCTGAGATTGAAGAAGCAAAAGCCAAAGAGGCCGAACTTGCTCAAATTGATAAGGATATTGACTGATTTCTATGGAAAGCAAGAATAACTGGAAAGCCTGGCTTTACCTTTCGCCAGCTTTGATACTTATGTCGTTATTCACCTTCTTCCCTCTTATCAATACTTTTGTTGTGTCTTTTATGTCGAGCTACCGCAATTATATGTTAGGTAAACCAACTGGATTTACTTTTAAAAACTATGGTGTTGTTTTAGGGGCCGTGGAAGTCACCAAAGGAACCGGCGTCTATGACAAGGATTTCTTCAGTTGGAACAGTCCTTCCGCTTTGACGAATACGTTATTGATTACAGTTATTACTGTCCCGGTATCTGTCATCATAGCATTGCTTATCGCAATCCTTTTGAACAATATCAAACCCCTAAAGAAATTCTTCCAGACAATCTTCTTCATGCCTTATGTCACAAATGTCATCGCTGTCGGTATGGTCTTCTCGGTTCTCTTCCAAAAAGGTGGCGCCTTTAATTCTATGTTAGGATTGACAAAAGACTGGATTGGCTCCGGTAGTAGCTGGGGCAGTTGTATGTTCGTCCTTTGCCTCTACATCATCTGGAACGCATTGCCTTATAAGATTTTGATCTTTATGTCCGGTCTTCAAGGAATCGACAAACAGTATTATGATGCCGCGAAGATTGATTCCTCTCCGAGATGGAAGACGGAGATGAAGATTACATTGCCTTTGCTTTCTCCTCAGATTCTCTATATCACTGTCACTTCATTTATCGGTGCTTTCAAGGAATACAATTCTGTCATCGGTTTGTTGAATCGTAACTATTCCAACTCTCCAAATGTTCCGGATATGTATACTGTTGTTTACTATATTTATGATAAATTGAAATTGGGTGGTGATAAGATTCAGTATGCATCTGCCGCAGCTGTTATCCTCTTTATCATCATTATGATTATTACCTTCATCCAGATGAAGGTAAGCGAGAAAAAGGTGGTGTATTGATATGAATCAACCTAGTATTATCACGACCAAACTCAACATCGTCACCTCTAGCAGTCGTATCAGTACTGCTCAAAAGCAAAAAGCAAGTAAGGTATTCCATATCATTGGACTTGTTCTTACTTACGCCTTCTTAATCTTTGCTGCATTGATTGCTCTTCTTCCGTTCTATTATATGATTATCGGATCCTTCATGCAGGAGAATGATTTGATTTCTGGTAAATTATGGCCAGAGACTGGTTCCTTCTTCCAGAACATCTATGATAACTATTCTAATACTTTGGAAAGATTCTCTTATACGAGATATGTCGGAAACACTCTTACTGTCGCATTGGCAACAACCATCTTGATGATGATTGTCACAATCTTCTCTGCCTTTGCCTTCGCCCGTCTGAAGTTCAGAGGACGTGACCTATTGTTCACAATCTTCCTCGCTACAATGATGATTCCTGGTGAAATGATGGTCATTACGAACTATCAGACAATGTCTAATTTAGGAATGATTTCTAGCGATCAGACACGATTCCAGGCATACTTCGTCATGGTCGTTCCGTTTATCTCATCTGTCTTCTATATTTACCTTCTCCGTCAAAATTTCAAACAGATACCAAATGAACTCTATCTTGCAGCCAAGGTAGACGGCAAATCCGATTGGGAATACTTGTGGAAGGTTATGGTTCCTCTTGCTTCTCCAACCTTGATTACGATTGCTATTCTTTCTATCATCGGTTCCTGGAATGCCTATGTCTGGCCACAGCTTGCTGTTTCTGCAGCTCGTGATTCTGAGCCTTACTGGCTGATCTCTGTTGCTCTTCGTGGTACGGAGAAACTTGCTTTGGAAGACCCGACTGGTGCAATGAGAACGCAGTTCTCTTGGCAGATGGTCGCTTCTGTTCTGACTGTTGTGCCGTTACTTATCTTGTTTATCATTTTCCGCAAATATATCATGCGTGGTACTGGCCGTGCCGGTATCAAGGGCTGATGCGGAATGGTAATATACGTAAATTAACTTTATAAAGGGGGAAAACAAAATGAAGTTAATGAAGAGAAAGTCGTTAGGTATTCTTGCTCTTACGACTTTGATGCTTGTCGGCTGTGGTGATAAGACTTCCGAAAAGAAGGACGACTCCGGAAATTCTGATAAGCAGGTTGAAGTCATTTGGTGGAACAACTATGCTGTTCCGTCCGAAGGCACGGAAGAAGAAAACCGTAAGAAGACCACTTACACAGAATATTATTATGCTACTGATTTAATCAAAGCCTTCGAAGCTGCTAATCCGAACATCAAGATCACAATGAGCTATAAGGGCAACTACAGCAAGATCTATTCTGCCATCAAGGAAGGTATGGCAACTGGAAACATTCCGACCATCGCTTCCACTTATCAGGACAATGTTGCCTATTATCTTGACAATGATGTCTCCTATGATATGAGCGAATTTGCCAAGGAATTAGAGAAAGATAGTGATTTCAACCAGAACTATCTCTCCATCGAGAAGGGTGTCTTCAGTGGCAAATATTATTCATTACCATATTCTAAGTCTGCTGAAACTTTAGTTGTCAACCAGACAGTCTTTGATCAGGAAGGCGCAGGAAAGTCTGGAACTGACACAACAAATTCCAGTGGTGCTGCTGTCTATACTGCACCTGAAGCTGTCGCTTCCAAGACAAAATATTCCATTCCTCAGAACTTCTATGAAATGATTGGAGTTGCAAGAAAGATGAAGGCCGATTATCCGTCTCTCTTCGAAAATCAGAGAGATGACAATGGATATTTCACCACTGTTCCTTTCTGCTGGGATTCCGCTGAGAACATGTTCATTTCTCTCTTGAAGAATAGTGGCAATACCTATACAAACGGTGCCGCTAATACCGCTCCGGAAAGATTGGCCTGGAATTCTGATGCTGTCAAGAGCATTGTCAAACAGCTTAAGAAGTGGAACAATGAAGGTTTGATTGCAACACAGAATCAGCTTCCTGAAACTGATACAACCAACCATTATCATGAATATTCTTCCACTATGGTCACAAGAGGCCAGATCTTCATGGCTGTTTCTTCTACTGCTGGTGCCTCTTACTTTGCCACAAACGGCGGATTCAAGGCTTCCTTGAACCATGGACTCAACTGGGCTGAAGGCTCTAAGGCTTCTGATGCTAAGGTCATTTCTCAGGGTCCTTCCCTCACCTTCTTCAAGAACAAGGACAATGATGTCAATAAGGCTGCCTTCAAGTTCTATCAGTATCTTACCAACACTGAGAATTCTGCTAAGTTAGCTGTCACAAAGGCTTACTTCCCGCTTAGATCCTCTTCTTATCAGACTGATACTGTCAAGGCCTTGACTGGTGCTGCTAAGACTGTTGATGCTACTGCATCTTATTCTGAAAAGTATAATGATTACACTGGACAGTCCTTAGTTCTCAACGAAACCTACTCCAGTGAGAACGCCTACTTCATGTCTGATGTCTTTGTTGGCTCTGCTGAAACCAGAACTGCTGTTGGTAACATCCTCACCACAGTCTTCAACAAGTCTGTCGAAGAAACCAACACAGATGAAAAGTTGAACGCTGTTGTCGATGCTGCCTTTAAGGACGCATACGATACAGCCGTCAAATCCATTACACTCTAAAAATGAAAAAGCATTGTATCTATTGCAGGAAGACCATCGGAGAAAATGAGGAAGTCTGTCACTTCTGCGGAAAGAATCAGGATAGCAGTAAGATGACTGTCAAAGATGTTCATGAACTTCATCAGAATGCACATAACAACATCACAGTCTATACTGACAAAAAGAATTCTGGACTGGTCTTTCTTGTGACTGGTGCAATACTTCTTATTGTAGGTCTTCTCTTCTTGTTTCTTTCCTTCAAATACAATTCTATTCGTGTCAGAGAGTTCAGACCTGCCTCGGTTGAATTTGTTGTCTGCTGCATCTGCCTTTCCATCTCCTGCTTCGAATTGATCTTCGGCACAGTGAAACTGATCATCGCTCTTCTTAATATCAAATACTATAAATCTGTCATCACAGGCACAAAGATAACAAAGTAACAATTCGTATTACAAAAGCCTCTCTATCTTCCGTTCCTTAAAGTGGAATGAGAAACATGGAGAGGCTTTTTTGTTACATTCCGAATCTGCTGATGAAGTCAACGATTGTATTTGTGATTCTTGTCACGCCAGTCCACAAATACCGGTCATCATTATCTATTTCCTTTACACTTGCTAGATTTAAAGATGATTGGAATATGGATATTACGTCCTCGTCGTTTCTATAGGGTGTTTAAAGTATTACTATATGGTGAATACTGATTTCTATGAAAGAAACCAGAATAAACAATGTTATAATTATAACTATGCATAACGATAGTATCTTAGATTGCTCTACCTATAAGACAGCAAAGAAAAGCAGGCGGTTTGTTGTCATGCTGATTGACTACTTTTTAGTCATGTTAGTCTCATTTTCTGTTTTTGCTTTGGTTATACAGCCTATCTTTGATGTTCTCCCATCTACAAAAGAAATTGAAACACGTTATCAAGAAAAACAGATTCAAGTCATGAATGAGATTGTCTCTACTCATTTACAGAAGAGAGACGATAACGACAATTTGATTTCGGTTTCTACGGAAAGCAAGAATTATGTAGTAAAACTTCTTAAGTTCTCTACGACAAAATATGATGACATCGAATACTATGAATTGAAACAGGGAAAGAAAGAGGCGGTTGAGATTAAAAACGAAGACCTCTTATCCTATCAAGATAGTGAAGGAGACTACATAAATGATGATATCCTCTACTATTATCTGAATTTTAGAACGAAGAATAAATCGAACTATTCAGAAGAAATATCGGATTATACTTTAGAAGATATCAATAGAAAACTATTGAAACTAGATGGCGATAATAAAAGCTTGGTATCTGATACATT
Organism: bacterium; assembly: GCA_963643715.1. GTDB lineage: Bacteria > Bacillota_I > Bacilli_A > RFN20 > CAG-288 > Enterosoma. Next base: position 18,216 of record CAVILQ010000025.1, read on the forward strand.
TGATCCAACTAAAGACGTATTTTATCTCAGTAAAGAGAATACGAATGTTCTTTTGGATTATGTTAATTACAGTACAGAGAGCGGCAAAACTCTCTATCAGACATTAACTACTCTATATCGTACCGTAATATTATCTGCAATTGATGAAATAGAGAAAAACTATACACCCTATGTAGAGAAGATGAACGAGTTTCAAGTCGTGTATAGACAGTATTCTTCTAGACTCGGTTGGATGCTTGTTTTGTCTTATGTTATTGGATTCTTAGCTTGCTATATTCCATTTCAATTAGCGTTCAAACATGGTAGAACAATCGGCTACCGATTCTTCTCATTGGCTCTTGCAAGACAAGACTGCATGGAATTAAAAGCATGGAATGTCATTGTTAAGGATGCGGTCTTGTTCATTTTGAACTTCTCTTCGATTTTCTTTATGCCGGTTCTCTTAGGAAAGATAGAGTTGTTATCTTGTTATTTACTCGGGCCAATAACCTTATTCCAAGTTGTATTATTTTCATTATTGATGATAGTAGTTTCTCTTGTTTTCTTCTTTGTCAGCAAGAGCAATCAAGCTTTAAGTGATTTTGCGTCACAGACTATTACGGTGAATCTGAATGAAAAAGAAGAAGACTTCATGATTGAACAGGATAGGAAGATAGAACACGATGGAAAATGAAAGACAGGTAACGGAAGTTGAATATTGTAGGGCAAAGAACTATAAGAGGTGGCTTGCCTTTATCATCGATGCGTTTTTAGCTTTGCTTCTCGGCCTTTTTTTGACAGCTGCTGTTGGTGCTGTCACGAAAGTAATACCCGCTTATCAGAATATCGTGAAACAAAGAGATGATATCGAAAACTCAGTCTCTATCTACCAGGATGGGAAAGCGATTATCCTTGTCATGGATGAAAGTGAAAACACAGTAGCTGATAAGAAGAAGGCATTGAATGACGCAATTGAAAATTTCTATTCTGATACAAGATTCTTCACCGAGAACACATACTATTCCGCTTATCAAGATAGGAAGAAGGAAGCAAAGGCTACCGACAATGGATTCTTGTTTGAATATAACGATTCCACAAAGACTTATCAGGAAAAGAATTACTCTGATCAGGAATATTATGATTTCTATTATTCTGAGATTGAACACTATCTCATCGCCTATATGTCTTTGAATGCAGATTATGTCAATGCTACCAATGCGATTGTGCGAATATCTGTCATTGAATTGATATTATGTCTATCGGTTGGATATATTCTTTCCTTCTTGATTGTCCCATTGATCATCAAGAGAGGTAGAAGAACAATTGGAATGTATCTGTTTAAGATTTCATTGATTGGTGCAGACGCTTTGAATGTGAATGGATGGGCTTTGTTCGGAAGAGATATGCTTCTCTTGTTCATCGGATTCTGGTTATCTATTGTCACAGTCTTTATTCCATGGGCTGTCTCTGTTACGATGATGCACTTATCCAAGAGAGGGCAGGACTTCTTTGACTATGTGTCCAATACCTATGTGGTGGATAGCGAAAAGAAGGATGTCTATCTCAATTATGCGGAATATCTATCTCGCAACCGAGATAGTTCTAAGGCAAGCATCGAAAACCAGGATTTCCATATTACAACTTGAAAAACATGCCTTTTGTTTAGTGTTGATATGAATTAGCCTAAGCCTTATAATTAATTACTAAGTATATAGCAATATATATGTTCATTCATCGACCATTCATCATTTGACCGGTACGAGTTCCGAGAAAGGTAAAATTATGGAAATCAAACTGAAGCATTTGACGAAAGCATTCCCCGGAGACGCAAAGAAGAATCGACCTGAGACAATCGCTGTATCTGATCTCAACATCGACATTCGTGATGGCGAACTCTTAGGATTGCTTGGACCTTCCGGATGCGGAAAATCAACAACTCTGTACATGATTGCTGGTTTGAAACAGCCTACGGATGGAGAAATCTGGTTTGGAGACGAGGAAGTTACGCATCTTGCACCTGAAAAGAGAGGAATTGGACTAGTTTTCCAGAACTATGCCTTGTATCCTCATCTTAGCGTGTATGACAATGTCGCTTTCCCACTAACCAACATGAAGGCAGTCGCCCCTTCTAAGGATGATGTTCTCATGAACATCGATGTTGAGACTGAACTTCTTAAGAATCATGCTGATGAAATCATCGACATCATTAAGAAGTCTGTTTATCACAACAAGATTTCCAAGGAACTTGCCATTCAGGCTTTGGTCGATCATTTCCATATGGTCACGTCGATGGCTAAGAGATTGTTCTCTTTGAAACTTCATACAAGTGATCATCCTAAGAAAGTCATTGATGAAAGACTGAATAATCTCAATAAAGAGAAAGAAAATCATCTTCAGAAAAACAAAGCGAAGAACATTGTTCTCAATGACAAATACGAGCTCATTGATTCAAATGGAAAGGTAATTGTCACAAAGAGAAAGATCACAAAAGATGAGATTGATGCTCTTGTTCAGGAAGCAGCTAGACTCGTTCAGATTTCGCAGTACTTGGAGAGAAAACCAAGCGAGCTTTCTGGTGGTCAGCAGCAAAGAGTTGCTATCGCCCGTGCCTTAGTCAAGAAACCTCGCGTACTTCTTCTTGATGAACCTCTTTCCAATCTGGATGCCCGTCTTAGACTTCAGACCCGTGAAGAAATCAGAAGAATTCAGCAGGAAACTGGTATCACGACAATCTTCGTTACACACGATCAGGATGAGGCTATGTCTATCTGTGATGATATCGTTGTCATGAAAGACGGCATTGAGATGCAGAAAGATCATCCGCAGACAATGTACGATAATCCGAAGAATCTTTTCGTTGCCAAGTTCTTAGGTGTTCCACCTATCAATGTCTTTGAAGGAAGAATTGAAAACCATAAGGTTTACATCGGCGATGAATGTGTCTTAGAGAGCGATAAGCTTGATACCGACAAGAAAGTCATCATCGGTATCCGTCCGGAAGGATTCATTCCTGCCTGTGATGATAATAAACTGACAATCACTGTCAATCAGATCATCACACAGGGAAGAGATAAGTCCTTGGTTGGAACACATCATGATTTTATCGGTGAGCAGATCAAGGTCATCATTGACAGCGATGTTCCGGTCTCCCTCGGCGATGTCTCACTTTCCATTCGTAAGAACAAGATGTTCTTATTCGATCATGAAAGTGAAGAAAGAATTTACTTCTGATGGAAAGCAAGAATAACTGGAAAGCATGGCTGTATCTAGCCCCAGTCATCATCCTGATGGCTGTCTTCACCTTTTATCCTATTGTCAATACACTTGGCATCTCCTTCCTTAAGAATTACGATACCTTGACTGGTACATATGATGGATTTACCTTTGATAACTATCTTGAAATCCTTCATTTGAAGCCGACGTTTGAACAGGGAACATTAAAAATATATGAGGATGAGTTTATTAAAGCAGCTCTTCCGAATACTCTTCTCATCACCTTCGTCACGGTTCCTCTTTCTATCATCATTGCTTTAGCGATTGCTATCGCACTTAACTCAATCAAGAAATTTCAGAAGATCTTCCAGACCATCTTCTTCATGCCTTATGTCACCAATGCCATCGCTATCGGTATGGTCTTCTCCGTCATCTTCGATAAGAACGGTGTCTTCAACTATATATTCCATACGGATATCAACTGGTTGTATGCGGGAAGCTCTGGACAGGCTCCAAACTACTGGGCTGCCTTCTTCGCTTTATGCGTCTATATCATCTGGCATTCCTTACCATATAAAATCCTTATCTTCTTAGGTGGACTTCAGAACATCGATGGTCAATACTACGATGCTGCTAAAGTTGATGGTTCATCCAAGTGGAAGATGATTCGAAAAGTCACGATTCCTCTTCTTTCACCTCAGATTCTCTACGTTATGATCACCTCCTTCATCGGTGGATTCAAGGAATACACTTCCGTTGTCGCTTTATTCGGCGCAAATGGTGGTTCCTTCCTCGAGTCGACTGGTCCTTCTAGCATGAAGACTGTCGCATTCTATATCTATGATTATATGAACAATACGAGCGGTTTACAGATTGCTGCAGCCGCTGCCGTTATCTTGCTTATTATCATTCTTCTATTCACTATCATTCAAAAACAAGTCGCAAAGAGAAAGGTACATTACTGATGGAAAACGAAAAATCGAATTATTCCGAATGCAGTGCATTCATCCGTAAATTCACTGACCCTTCTGCTTTGAATGCTCGTTTCTCTGAATCGAAAGGGTTGGTTGAAAAAGCAGTTTCCGGTGATGAAGTCAACTCTAGAATTGATTTAGATGATTGTGAGTCCTTAGGTGCTCCGGAACCAGTCGAAAGGGAAACGGAATACAGACTAGTCAATCAGAAACCGATTTCTGAAACTCATGATGCAGAAAAGCCTGCTACACCAGAAGCAAAGGAAGCTGAACCTATTGAAAAACAGACAGTCATTGCCGAGAAAAAAGATGATGACGTTGTCTCTTCTTCTACGGATACTTCCTATCTTCATCTTGTCATCAAGAGTGAAGGACAGTCTACCAAAGCCAAGGAAAAGGCTAGCAAAACCGCACATGTCATCGGTCTCATCTTCACCTATGCATTCTTAGTCCTTATGGCAGTGTTGTTCCTCTTCCCATTCTATTGGATGATTATCACATCCTTCAAAAGCGGCTCTGAAATCAAAGGCTTCTTACAAGGATATGAAGGGAAACAGACATTCTGGCCTGTGCAGTTTACAAACAACTATGCTGGTCTTACAAAGAAGTTCAACTTCGGTATGTATGTCGGTAATACCCTTGTTGTCGGTCTCTTCTCGACAATCGGAACAATCTTCACTTGTATCTTCGCTGCCTTCGCCTTTGCAAGACTTGATTTCAAAGGAAAAGACTTCATGTTCACTCTTCTTCTTGCAACGATGATGATTCCTGGTGAAATGATGGTTGTCACAAACTACATTTCCGTCTCCAACTTCGGTTGGACGGGTGGGAATCGAAGTGGTGCCTACCTATCTATGATCATTCCGTTTATGGTATCTGTCTTCTATATCTACTTGCTCAGGCAGAACTTCATGCAGATTCCGAATGAACTCTATCTTGCCGCCAAGGTGGATGGTAAGACTGACTGGCAGTATCTATGGAAAGTCATGGTTCCTCTTGCTATGCCATCCCTTGTCACCATCTTCATTCTGAAACTGATGGGTTCTTGGAACTCTTATATCTGGCCGAACTTGGTTGCCGGTGGACACGATGAATTCAAGCTTGTCTCCAATGGTTTACGAGATTCCTTCCAGACAGGTTCTGACTTCAACGAATATGGTAAACAGATGGCTGCTACTGTCTGTGTCACACTTCCTTTGCTTCTTGTCTTCATCTGTTTCCGTAAATACATCATGCGTGGTGTATCCCGTGCCGGTATTAAAGGTTAACTTATAAAGGAGAAAACAATATATGAAAAAAGCTGCAATCAGTTTATTAGGAACAATGCTTCTTACGCTTTCTGCTGTTGGATGCAATAGTGGAAGCAATGATAAGGAAATCACATTCTGGCATTGTATCGGTCATGACAAGATGAGAAATCTTAATCGTATCATTGAGAAATTCAATGAAGAGCATGCTGCGACAGATGGATACAAGATTGTTGAGGAAAAATTAGCCGGTGCATATGATGACCTTCATGATGCTGTCAAAACCAAGCTTCAGGCTGGTTATGTCCCTTCCATCACCATGGGTTATCCGGATTCCTTCTCTGAGTACATCGGTACCAAAGGAGAAGACAATTCTCAGATTCTGAAGCTCGATAGCTTCATCTCTTCCGATAGTTCCTTCAACAAGGATGAATTCGTTCCTGGCTACTATAATGAAGGTACCGGTTATCAGTATTCTGGAACTTGGTCCATGCCGTTATATAAGTCCACTGAGGCTATGTATGTCAACAAGCAGATGTTTGAAAGCACTGCTCTCTATAAGAACCACAAGGATGAGAATTATGGAAACTATGGAGCAAAGATCGGCGATCCTTCCACATGGGATTGGGATACCTTGGTCTATGTTGCCAGTGAAGTCCAGAAGGAAAAGAATCCGGATGGCAAGGCTGATTTCCATGCCTTAGGCTATGATTCTGACTCTAACCTTTTCATCTCCCAGATGGCTATGAGAAATATTCCTTATACATCTGCTGAAGGAACTGGAAGCAAACATTTCCTTTTTTGCGATGACAATGGAACTCCGAATGCTGATTTAGTCACTTTTGGTGCCCAGATTCTTGATCTTACGAATTCCGGAACCTTAGTCACACAGGGTTCTTATGGCTCCTATGCTTCTGACTTATTCCTTTCTAAGAAAACAATGATCACAATCGGTTCCACTGGTGGTTCTGCCTATAATGATCCTCATGGAAGCACCGATGGCGGTTTCGATTGTGCCCTTTATTCCGTTCCTTGCTATCAGAACAACTATATGTACATCATGCAGGGACCTTCCTTATGCTTCTTCAACACCAAAGACACAAAGAAGGAAAAAGTCGCATGGGAATTCTATTCCAAATTCGTTTCCGATGCTGAACTCAATGCTGCTTTAGCCCTTGAAAACTCCTATGATCCTGTCAAGACTTCCTCTTATGAAACAGATTCTTATAAGGAATGGACATCTTTAGGAAAGACTGCTGAAGGCGATGACAATGTCGAAGCCAAGCTTGAATATCGTATTCCGAACCTCACTGCCAAGATCAAAGATAAATACATCACTTCCCCTGTCTTCAACGGTTCTGCTAAGGCAAGAAGTGAAATCGGTTCTATCCTTACCTATGCAAAAGCTTCTTCCGCTGCCACTTCTGAAGAAAAGGTCAGCGCTGCTATTGTCAAGGCGTTCACAAACTGTGTCAACTCGATCCGTGGTTCTGGAAACTAAACAAAATTGAGGAAAATAATGATGAAAGCAAAATATTCCATTGCAATCCTTCCTCTTCTCCTTCTTACCGCCTGTGGCGGAAACAAAGAAACAACGCCTACTCCTATCACTGAAATCGACTATACGGGTCAGACCCATTTGAAATTAGACGCTGATCTTTTCACCAAGGTCATGCAGGATAAGACAAGTGGTGACTTCGATGGCGAAAACTATTGTGACTTCAATGAAGACGGCGTCGAAAAGATGCTCACTGAAAGTGATTATCCTACTGGTCAGTCTAGCAAGGTCTTCACTAGCTACACCGATGGTGATACAACATCCTTCACTTCCTATAATGGATTCTATACTGTCAAGGTTCGTTATCTTGCTGTCGATACACCAGAATCCACCTCTGAGATTGAAGAATGGGGCAAATCCGCTTCCTTGTTCAATAAGGGCAAACTGACTAATGCAAAGCATATTATCGTTCAGTCTGCAGGATGTGCTAGAACTGGTAAGACAGCTGTTGCTGACTTAGACGGCTATCAGAGAACATTGGCATATGTTTGGTATACCGATGTCGAAACTCCGACACAGAACGATTTCCGTAACCTCAACCTTGAATTGGTTCAGGAAGGATATTCAATCTTCTCTGGTTCGAGAGAGGATATGGTCGAGACAAAGACGAATGATGATGGAACTGAGACAGTCGTTGATGAATCGTTCTATAACGCATTTGTCGCAGCCAATGACCAGGCTAAGGCCTTGAAAAAGCATCTTTACAGCAATGAGAAAGATCCTCATTATTGGTATGATGCTCCTAAGGCATTAGGATTGGATGAACTCTATAACACAGACTATTACACCAATACCGCCACATACAAGAATACATCTGTCAAATACTCCATGTACTGTGATGAATACACCAAATGGACATTTGAAGGTGTTGTCACTAGAAAATGTGGAAACTCTTTCTACATTCAGGATACAATCGATGGAACACCTTATGGACTCTATGTCTTCACATTCCGTAGTTATGCTCCTGTTCAGATCGGTAACCGTCTCCGCGTCTCTGGTGTCTTATCCTTCTATAGTGGCATCTATGAACTCTCTGGTGTCAGTTACTCAATGTTAGGCGAGAAACAGGTTGGCGATATCGAATACGTCAAAGACAACAATGGCAACAACATTGTTGAAGAGGTAAAGCCGATTGAAGCTACACCCGCTGAAATCAAATCTGGCAAGTATAATAACGTCTTAGTTGAAGTCAAGGATACCTCCTCTGACAATAACCTCTACTTTGGTACAACCTGGAACAACTATAATGGTGAAATCACCTCCTATGCTTCTGGCGGTGAAGAGGAAGTCAACGGCTATAACACAACACATCCTTTCTACAATACAAATAACGACATGATTCTCTTCGGAAAATGGGGAAGCAAGATGGACAATGTCAGCGATTTCACTACTTTGACTGGCAATGATAATTATCTCCGTGTCAAGATTTCCGATTCTGTCCGTATCATGGATGACAATGATCAGACTGTTGTCTCTTATAAGTACTTCACTGGTACAGCTGATATAAATGGCAAAGATGCTCCTCATTACTATGTTCCGAAGAATGCAAAACTAGCTTATGATCTCGGAGCAGGCAATGTCAAATATGATGACCTTGATGATGATGTGAAGGATACTGTCATCAAAGTCTCTTACAAGCCGAAGAAGGTCACAAATCCTATCGGTATTGCTGCTAAGTACATCTCCACTTCCGGAAACAGCACATACAGCCTTAACATCTGCAGAAATGCAGACTTCGCCGGTGACAAACTTACTGAAGTCGGAGACTGATACAATGGAAGAAAGAACGGATGAACAGAGAAAGGAATCCCAACGACTCCATAAGGAATCGCAAAGACAGTATGACAAACAACAGAATGCTCTTTGCTTCCTAGTCATCGGTGGAATTCTTCTCATAATCGGCATCATCTTCATTTTCCTTGCTAATCGCAGAAAGAACAATGTCATGGTTGGAATCGATGTCAAATCATTGGCGTTCTATATCATGCTTCTCGGCTTGGTTCTAGGTGGTGCAGGAGTCATATATGGAAGTGTCAAATTCATTGTGGCTCATCGTAGACAGAAGAAGATTATTGACGAAATCAATCAGCTTAAATGATTTAAAAGAAAGGATATATAAATCATGAAAAAGAAATTTGGCTTAGCTCTTCTCGCTCTTCTCTCCGTCGGTTTGATTGGATGTGGAAATAAGACGTCGGATTCGGGTTCCAACAATGCAGGAACAAGTGATACTTCTACAAATCCTGTTGAGGACACAAAACTTGAAATCACAGTCAGCGGAAATCTGAAAGTCGGTGAGACAGTCACTTTCGTTGCCAAGTATGATGGTTCTCCTATCACCCCTCAGACCAATGTCTCCTATAAAGCTTCTGATGCCACTGTCATGGATATCACAGGCAATAAGGCAACATTGAAGGCAGCTGGCACACAATCTGTCAGAGCAACCTATAAGACCGATGCTGGCGCTAATGTCTATAGAGACTTCACATTTACGGTTGAAGA
>CAVILQ010000026.1:0-27222 GCA_963643715.1 bacterium
ATTTCTTCTTTTTCATGACAATAAAAGTGACAACACTTCGATAAGCAAATGTCATGTCTCATTAGTCTACTTATTAGTCTACTATTAGTCTACTCATTAGTCTACTTCAAAAGATTTTTAGACCAATGGATACTAAAACAGAGCAACACAAAAGCCACTAATTATTTGATTTAACCGATGCAATCAATTCCAGAAGATGATCATATGGAGACACGAAAAAGTTTTGAAAGTCCAATATATAATAAACTATACTTATCAATGAATTAGAAAAGCAGTAATATTAACAACTTCTATCACTTATGATGCTTTGGAACTTCTTTCCTATTATCTAAGTTCTTGATGAATTTATCATAAGTTATCACATTTATATTATTGGCTTTGAAATCGATGTTGATTTTCGCCTTATCCTTCATATCTTCTAAGACTAAATAATCCGATTTCAGGATATCAGTCGTCTCTTTTCCACCTTTCTTGCGGAACATTTCCTTTTTCTCTATCAATTCATCTATATGGTTGACTACAACCGCATTATGGAAATAGAAAGCCTTCTTCCAGAAATACTTATCATAATGATTCAAGTCTTCCTTAAAATCATCCAATTTAAAGAATATCATTCTCTTTTCTGATATTTCCTTTTTCTTAGCACGAAGTGCTTTATGTTCTTTCAGTTTCCTCAACAAATACTCTGTCTCACTAATGCACTCCGGATATTTTGAAAGAGCGTCACTCACGGTGAGTTCATTCACCTGTAACAGTTTTTGAAAGACTTCCATAGTCATCAACGCATCATCATCACTACGATGATAAGTGAATGAAGGAAGTGAAAACTGTTCTACAAGATGGTCTAATCCACTTGGATTCTTTCTATGATAGATTCTTTGTTCTAGTTTCTGAATATCAAAAAAATGGAATTTGATGACAGGAAGCGAGTATCTTTGACAGGAATAGGATAGATAAGCAACGTCCTGATGAACTGCAAAGCCGAAGCATAAATTATCTTCATCCTCTAATAAAGACTTTATTTCATGATAGTATCTTGGAAAAGTATCCGCTCGTTGGAATTTAAATAGAGGATAAGCTAATTTGATTCCTTCTCCCGTCCTTACATTGCCTAATAGGAATTTGGCATTAGGATTGACAAGAATATCTTTTTTCTTGATAACCTGAAAATTTTCATCTGTCTTTACATAACCAAAGGAACAGATTTTACCTTCACCGTTGAGACAATTGGCGCATTCCACGTCAAAAAACACATAATTCATACAGGACTATTGTAAACGGGATAGACTGATTTTGAAACAACTATTTCTCATAAGAAACGGATTTTGTTTCACAATTCAAGTTCAATTCGATAAAATATCAGGTATGAAAAAACAAGAACTATTAAAAGGCATCCAAGGATGCATCTTCGATTTAGACGGAACTCTAGTCGACTCATTAGGTATCTGGAGTGAAATTGATGAACGATTCTTCCTCGTTCACAACATGAATGTTCCAGAAGAATATGAAAAACGAATTGCACATATGAACTTCAAAGACATCGCCATCTTCACCAAAGAAGAATACGGATTCAAGGAATCCATCGATGAGATCATGAAGATTTGGACAGATTGGTCGATTGAAGCATATAGAAACGAAATTAAAGCCAAGCCTGGAACAAAGGAACTCTTATCCTATATTCATGATGAGTTAAGATTACCTCTTGCTTTAGCGACCGCCAATAGAAAAGAACTTTATGAACCTTGCCTTAAGAACAACGGCATCTTTTCCTATTTTGATTATGCGATGAATGTCAATGAAATCAACAGCACAAAAAGTGAACCGAAAATCTATCTCTCCTTAGCTGAAAAGATGGGTACAAAACCAGAGAACACTCTAGTATTCGAAGACATACTGATAGCTATCACAACAGCCCATAATGCTGGCTTCAAAGTCGCCGCAATCTATGACAAAAGAAACAACCAAGATAGCGATGGAATCATTAAGACAGCCGATTTCTACATTACTTCATACATGGATCTTGATTAAAAATCTTCTTATTATCTTTAAGATTGCTTTTTTGTTTCACCAATCAATAACCCGATTTTATTAAGTAAAAAATTTCTGTCAAAAATACAGATCCTTATTTCATTTTGCCGATAATCGAACGACCATCATATCTCCATACAATTGGCACGAAATATCAACTAAAACCGTTGGTTTTAATTTTTCTTATCCGTGTCGATATCTTTTTTTCAATGTCTCTTCTCCAATTCGACTAGTTAACCCTACGATTTTACCATTATTATCAACACCAAAATAGACCTTTCCAGTGCAGTGCTTGTTTAACATTGCTGACAACAAATCATTCCGTTATCTAATTATGACAAAATTTTCGAAAGGCCGCCTTTCATTTTTATAATAATCATCGATTCTCATAGCAGCCATCTCTAGATTTATTATACAGTTATCATCCACTTTCAACATTTTTATTCTACACTTCTTATTTTTGCTTAGAAAATCTTGGCTATATTCATACCTCCTATCACATGATTTTCTGTCCTAATCATTGTTTCAAAACACGAAATTTTCTATAATATTCGAGTATCATTGACACTGGGGAGTAGTTGGATCTTTGTCATTCGTCAACACGATGGCTGAATAGCCTACCGGATGGCAACCGCACTGCGGCAACAAGACCAATCAATGGAAAAAGGTCAATACAATATGAAAAAAACAGATGTAAAGGAAGAAAAAACTCGGCCGTCTTATCCTTCTCATGCAAAAAGCATAGAGGAAGTAGCAGAGCATTTTCAGGTAGATCCAAAACAAGGTCTATCCGATGAAGAAGCCAAGAAGAGATTAGAAGAATACGGGCCAAACAAGCTTCAGGAAAAGAAGAAGGTGCCCTTCATCATCAAATTCCTGAAGCAGTTCATTGAGCCGATGGTCATCATCTTGCTTATTGCCGCTTTGATATCTCTCGCCATCTTCTTTATTAATTTGGCAATGGGAAAGAAGAGCGATGAATGGATTGATGCCATCGTCATCATGGCAATCGTCATCATCAACGCTCTTATCGGTTCCATCCAGGAACAGAAAGCCGAACAATCATTAGACGCGCTAAAGAAATTGTCTACACCAATGTGTACCGTAAAACGTTCTGGAAAGAATGTCATCATCAAAAGCGATGACATCGTTCCCGGTGACATTGTCATATTGGAAGAAGGCACTATTGTCCCTGCAGATATCCGTCTTGTCTCCTCTGTTGACTTGAAGAGTGATGAATCCTCTTTGACCGGTGAATCCGTACCTGCCGAAAAGGACGCCAAAGCAGTATTAAGTGAAGACACTGTCACAAACGATAAATCCAATATGGTCTTCTCTTCTTGTCCTATCTCTTATGGAAGAGGATTCGGTATTGTTGTCCATACTGGTATGAATACTGAAGTCGGAAAGATTGCAACACTCTTAACGAACGAGGAAGATGATGAAACACCGCTTCAGAAGAAACTTGCCGTCTTATCCAAACAATTAGGATTGATTTGTCTTGTCATTGTCATTGTCACATTCTTAGCCGGATTCATCTGGGCCATCATCAATATCGCTACATCATCTGGTGATTGGAGCAAATTAGGTTGGGAAACTCTAGACCTATTCGAAGAATCTATTGCTTTAGCTGTCGCTGCTATTCCAGAAGGACTATCCGCTATCGTCACAATCGCATTAGCCTTGGGTGTTGGAAAGATGGTCAAAGTCAACACCATTGTCAGAAAATTGCCGTCTGTTGAAACACTTGGTTCTGTTACAGTGGTCTGTTCCGATAAGACAGGAACTCTTACACAGAACAAAATGACAGTAAAGAAGGTGTATACCAACGAGAAGACTTCCGATGCCGATAAAATCGACATCAAAGAGGTCGCATTCTTGGCCACTGGTATGATGCTTTGCTCTAACGCTTCTATCTCAGGAGACCGATATGGAGATCCGACCGAATTAGCACTATTAGACTACGCAAAGACTTTCCAGATTCTAAAAGAAGAGACGGAGGAAAAATCACAACCTCGTATCGATGAACTTCCGTTTGACTCCGTCAGAAAGATGATGTCAGTTGAAAATAGCTTCAACGGAAAGAAGATTATCTATACCAAAGGCGCACTAGATAGCATCTTAAAGCATACAGACCGCATCGAAATCAACGGCGTTGTTCGTCCTATCACGGAAGAAGACATTATCGCTATCAATAAGGCTAGCAAGGAGATGGCTGATGAAGCCTATCGAGTATTAGCCTTTGCATATCGTTATCACGATGATGAAAATAGAATGAGTGAAGAAAATCTCATCTATGTCGGCATGGTCGGAATGATCGACCCAGAAAGAAAAGAAGCACAGCCTGCAGTCAGCAAACTAAAAGAGGCTGGAATCAGAACTGTCATGATCACTGGAGACCACAAAGATACCGCCTTTGCCATCGCAAAGAATCTTGGAATCGCTGATGATATCTCCCAGTGCTGTTCTGGAGATGAACTGAATACATTAAGTGAAGATCAGTTGAAAGAGAAGGTTGAGCACACCAATGTATTCGCTCGTGTCTCACCTGAAAATAAAGTCCAGATTGTCAAAGCTTTGAAAGCCAACGGAAACATCGTCTCCATGACTGGAGATGGCGTAAATGATGCACCATCATTGAAAGCCGCTGATATCGGTATCGCTATGGGTATAACAGGAACTGATGTCGCAAAGTCCGCTGCTGACATGGTATTGACAGATGACAACTTTGCATCTATTGAAAAAGCCGTTGAAGAAGGAAGAGGAATCTTCTCCAATGTCAAGAAGGCTATTTTCTACCTGCTATCATCTAACTTCGGTGAAGTCTTGACGATGTTCTTTGTCCTATTGCTTGGTCTTCCTACGCCTCTTGCAACATTACAGATTCTTTGGATCAACCTCATCACAGACTCTCTTCCTGCTATCGCCTTATCCATGGATAAGAAGGATAAGGATATCATGAAGCAGAAGCCTAGAAATCCGAAGGATGGTGTCTTCGCACATGGTGGATTCAAATTCACATTAGGTTATGGTGTTGTCATATTCATCATCACGATCTCTGCCTTCCTCATACCAGCCTTCATCCATATGGGCACGTATGATTTCGGTTCATTCAACGGCATCAAGGCCAATTCAGATAGTTGGTCTTGGTCTTGGAAAGGTTTGATCAATTGTCTAAACTCCAGAGTCATGTTAAGTGATGGCAGTTATGCCTATGTCGGCATCAGACATACATCGTTCACCGGTACACCCGAGTTTTCTCAGCTCTTTGCTAGTGAAGAAGAACTCAATGCCATTCAATTCACGAATGGTTTCATCTCTGTCCATGAACAGGCTATGACATTCTCTTTCACCGTTCTTGCTATGTCTCAGATCTTCCATATGATTGGCATGACAGACCTAAGAAGAAGCTTCATCCATGTCTTCAAGGATGGAAACTGGATGCTTCTTGTCTCGTTCATATTAGGCTTCGCCTTACAGATTGCAGTCACTGAAATTCCGTTCTTATCCTCTGCATTCAAGACAACAAAGCTGCTCTTCTCCGAATGGATGATTCTTGCTTTGATGGCTTGTGTCCCGCTTATCGTTCACGAGGTACTTGCACCTATCTTCCGCAAGAAAGACATTCAAATCATCTAAGTCTAAAAGAGGCTTGTCCTTTATCAGGGCAAGCCTTTTTCTTTACTTATCCAACAATTCTTTCTTTTTGGCAGTTATGATTTTTTGTTCAATGATGATCAAGAATTCAAATACATAGTAGAACATCACATATCCGCTAACCATGTCATCTCCTTGGAAAATCTTGTGTTTCGCAATCATATTCTCATAGAAAGGATAGAAATGTTCCACTGTTACAAAATGATGTTGCATCGCTTCAATCCATTTAATTAGGATTTCATGATCCTCGTAATACGAAAACAAAAGGAATTCCTTAACGTAGAACAGATTCCAGTTCTGTCTATTTTTCCTCACGCAGTTTTCAATCATATTGCTGACTAAGCTTTCATAGAGAATATCATCTGGCAATAGATACTTTCTAACGATTCCATTCAATTCTGAGACGAACGAAACACGACAGTCATTCGCTAAAGCAAGTGGCAAATCAATAGCAATAAGAGAATCCTTCGGGTTTTCATCCAGCTCAATAAACGGGATCTGACAGTCAGGATGACAATAGAGTCCATCCATAAGCAAAGACTGTTTTAAATCATTGGGGAATATCTCTGACTGAAGATCATCTTTCTTATGGAAAAAGTGGTTCTCAATGACATCCGTTTCACTGAAATCAATTTCAGCATCAGAGAAATTAAAGTATCTACGCAACGTCTCTTCATTGATTTCTTCCTTGCGATTGATCATTTTTGCCAACTTGACAAAGAAAATATAAGGAAGACCAGATTGGCAGGTTGCAATGGCTGCTTTATGCATACTATAACTAGTAAGAGATAGTTCTACTGCATTCTTTATGACTTTGATCAACATAGGAATATCTTTTGTCGATAAAGCAAAGGAATCAAAATCATCCTGATAACTAAAAGCAGAGAACATATACCCTGGAGCGATATAGATATCTCTTCCCTCTTTATCCTTTGACTTGTAATAGCCAAAGAAGGCAGAATCCCCCTTTCCAGAAAGATATTCGTACCACGCTTTCTGGAAGTATCCTGAGTAAACATATAAGTAGGCTTCAGATGGTTCCTCTACCAATGTCATTTTCGGAACATTACAGTATTGGAATGAAAATACATTGTGATGATATCTTTTAAAGAGACTCTTCGTCAATGTTTTCTTAAGACCGGAATTGTCTTCAAACTGGGATCCGAAATAAAGGATAGATAAGAATTCTTCACTGATCATATAAGAGACATTCTTAGGAAGAAGATTCTTTTTCAATAGTGCTAATGCACGAGGTGTTTCATCTTCTCCATAAAGATAGATACCATATTGAAGAGACTTTCTGAACACGGATTCATATTGTATTTCCGGAACGTCTGAAATGGAGTCATATAACTCTTTGTCATCTAGAGGGTTCACTTCATCAGAATAGCCCCATCCATCATGCATAGCATAGGAAATGAAATCATGTACTGAGTAATCATACGGCAATTGAATGTAACGTGTCATTCCGCCTTCCGTATAACTCGAAAAACGATTATCTATGTGGAAACTCCACGCATTGTAAAGTTTCGCAATAGCATCAATCTCTTTTTTATCTGACACAAATGGTTTTCGTTGTCCATCCTCAAAGATAGTAAGAAAATTTCTATTCAATTCAATGATTTTTGTATTATTATTTTCATCAATGTACAACATCAATTTTGCTGGAAGCTTATAGCAAGAGTCCAGCAAGGAAGTATCGAATATCTTCTTATCCGCTTTATTGAAATAACGAGCATAGAAGAGATAAACCATACTCATCGCAAAGAAGTGAGGATCCGTTTTTGAATCGATAGAAAGCATACTTGCCGCTTCTGCAGCCGTATAGCCATCATTCATATACGAGAAGAAATCGTGTATCAGCTTATAGTTACCATTCTCTACCTTATCTTGATGAATCGTATAGAAGATATCAGTATCCTCTTTCTCATTCATTTCAAAGATATAATCGTATAGTTCTTTGTTTCCTTCAAAGAAAGAGAGAACATCTTTTGTCTTACCATGGAAGCAAAGATAATCTTCCGCATATTTTTCAGAAAAGAATGCGGGTTCACTATAGAATACGTCAGACATAAAATGATTGTGATAGAAAGGAAGATAGGACTGGCATTTATCATGAGGAAGCAGGATTCCGCCTGGCGTATACAAGGGTAAAAGAACTCCTGAATTCACTGGTGATTGATACTGTAATGGATCATCGTATAAGAGTTTCAAAAACCGGTTTGCATCCCCTCTTTCGAAATCAAAATACTTCATCTTTTCATAAGCCGGATAGGGTAATCCCATCAATTTGATAAAGAGCATCGGAAGATAGCAAAGTTTTGGATGGACACTGAAATATCTTTTCACACCTTCAAAAGCAAGTTTCATCTTCTTTTTGTCATCTTTAAAGCACATATAGGGAGAACTGACACTCTTTCTTATATATCCTTCATTATCCTTTTGCACTACATAGATTTTTGTCTTTACCATCGTAAAGACTGGCCCAATATAGAAATCGGAAAATACTGTATTGCTGATAGCAAAGTCCGTATCAATAACTGTCTTATCAAGAATTGTGCGTCCCCATTCTCTTTGATAAAACTCATTGATCAATGCTCTGCATATAGCAAAGAAATAGTTTCTCAAGGAGACTTGAAGTTCTTTCTTCATGACATCTCTGTCATCCAACTCTTCAAAAGCAAAACTGATTTTTTCAGAGAACGACATCCTATCAATCTTAGCAAAGGTAGCAAGATAGTTTTCCTTTGTTGTCATCAAAGGATGAGAGAAGAAATCGAAGAACAGTTTTTCTCCTGTCTCAACCTCTTCTAAATACTTCCTTGGTATCTTTTTCTCATCGACATAGATTGGATAGTAGCTAGGTTCATCTCTATATGGATAATAGATTCTCTCTAAGTTTTGAAAGAAGATGCCATTCTCTATCAAATAGTTGATGGCGCCAATGAGCGAAAAATGATTTCCAAGAAAGAAATCATCTCTGATATCGCCATCTAATGTTCCATATCCGCGATATAGGCCGTCTTCAAAATGAATCCTGTCGATGATCTCCGTGACAGGAAGCATATAGGTTTCTCCATTCTTTGTCTTTTTTGTCATCAGGCTCATCGGAAGGCCTAGAACCTGAGCGACAACATCTTCTGGTTTCTGATTTTCATAAAGATCAGCAGAAGATTCCAAATAGACAGGATATCTTCCTTTGGATAAATATTCGTTATAGAAGTGAACACGTTCCAACAAGGATGCCTTATCTTCCTTTGCCATATGAAACTGGCCATTCTCATCTAAATACGCGTCATAAAAAGCACCATTGTATTCGGTAATATACTTTGTATCGTAAGATGGATATTCATCAGTCTTAAACAATTCAGCGCTGAATTTCATGTTCACCTCCCAATATGTTTTTCTTTATCGACATAATATGAAATGAGTTTTTGATACAAATAGGAAAGATAACAGATAATGACATATTTCACAGGCTTCACATACTCTTTCCTAAGCCTTGTAATCTGTGGGAATAGAGTGTCGATCTTATTATATAAATCGCCATCATAAAGCCTTTCCATCATAAGCTCAAACATCACATTCGAATTGCTCATATAGGTGTCAAGAATCACACCAGTCGCATAAGCAAGAGTCTCCTGAGCAATCTTATATTGGCTCGATAAAGCATATAAATCATCCTGGATTTCTTCCTTGCTCGGATTGAATATACGATAGACACTCTCTGGGAATTGCTTATTCATCGGAACGATAAAAGGCATCATCGCATCCGCATTCTTCATATTCGTTTTCACTAGTGGAGAAAGCCTATCATCAACTAGATTATCCATATCAAGGCATAAGATTCCATCACGTGCAAATGCCTCGTTGACAAAACGAAGTTCAGCAACATTTCCACTCTTGAAAGGTTCCGCCTTAACAAAGGCAGAAAGATAACTAGAATGAGCAACATTGAGACATCTTCGACAAATGGACTGTCTGAATTCCATTTTATTGATGATGTCATCAACGGAGGTGACATCAAAATCGACATCCTTGAATTTCAATACGACAGGATAAGGAAGCCCTGTTACACCTAGTACCATAGGAGCAAGCCATTCCGGTTTTACGGATGGCATCCAATCCGGATCACTGTTTCTGCCTTGGAAATTGCGAAGGACAAACTTCATCACCTTTCTGATATTTTCTTTATCACATTCGCAGAAATAATAATGACCACCAAATAATTCATCCGTATAAGCATTGAATCTCGTTCCGAAAATGACATAAGGATAGACAAGATGCGGATTGTAATCATAGTTAAAGCAATAATCCTCAAAATAATCGTTATGTGTTTCTTTTGAGATTTTAGCGACATATGCCATATTCAAATTCTCATAGAAATACACAAGATGTCCGAAGATATAGATATTGGATACGATTAAGCTTCTCTCCGATTCACTGCAATCAAACATCAGACGCTTTATTGTATCCATGCCAAGCTGCATGAAATCATACAGTGAATGCATCATGTCATCCGATTCGATCTCAGAAGGATAGAAGCACGCTAAAAGCGAAATCAAGGAAGTCTCATCCAAATCGAGATAAGGTTTCAACAATGGATCGATTGGCTGTGTTCGATCGATCGAGATAAGTGAATGATATTTATTTTCTCTTATCTGTTCTAAGAAGGTAGAAAATACGGATTTGACATTGAAAGTAGGGCTGATATGATATCCTCTCTCATAACATCTTTGCTTCACATAATTCGAGTAGACATTATAGAACTTGCTCGGATAATTATCGAAGGAATCATAATCCACCGGCTCCTTATCTTGACAGATATGACAGATTCCTTTTTTGTATGGAATTTTAGAGAGCGGATTAAGTCTATCCAGATTTAAAAGCTGAGTCACTTCATCTGGCAAACCTAGTTCAAGAAGGATATCACCCTCATTTAAAAGATCAAGATAATCCGTTTCATCTGATTTTTTTGCCTTATGGATGCTTTTCAGATAATTGTATCTTTCCTCTATTGCCTTTTTCGAACAGGAACATAGATATGGTTTTGAGAAAGGAGTTTTCTTAAAAGCATAGAAAAGTTTTCCTTTTTCTACATACGGATACTTCAAATCCGGTTCATAAGATAACTTGTTCTGCCAGAAGTTATCAAAAATGCGGAGTATATCATCTTCACCATTTCTCATACAGCAAGCACGGAACTGGGCTACAGCAGTATAGAACGGATATAAAACCATATAAGAGAAGAATGGAAGAGCAATATCAAGATATGACATCATATCGTAACGGGATAACAGTCTTTCAACAACATCCCTAAGAGAACGATTATCAAAAGAGTGGAAGAACTCATATCCGGCATGAAGAGAAGATCTCTCATCCAAAAGTTCTAACATCGATTCTAATCTCTTGTCCTGAAGTTTCTGAACATAAGCAAGAAGCGATAAATAGAATTTGTCTTTTAAAGAATATTGTTCCTCATCAAATATGGAAGCGAAAGGAAGATCTCGATTGTGAGGCAGCACTTTAATAGTGAGTCTTAAGTCTGTCCCTTCAATATTCTTCAATGGATACACAAGGATTCCTTGCGATATCAGATATCGATTCAGAAAGACAAACTTATGTTCAAAAGAGGAAAAGAAGTAACTATAATTCGCATCATATCTTTTCACACCAAGGAAATATTCAGAATAAGAGAGTTCATCATTGAAATTGAGTGCTGACATGAACTGCTCAGCTGATGTGATTTTCTTTCCTTTCAGTTGCAGATATCCATAGTAAGGAAGTGCTGATCTCGAATAGATCCCAAGGAGATCTTCTGTTCCGATCTTTTCATACAACTTATCAATTGTTCTTTGAATTTCATTCCTTTGATAATTTGAAAAGAACCAGTCTTTGCAATCAAAAGAAAACATATCACCTGAAAATGATGATACGGAATAATAGGTGCGATTATTCCTGATTTTCACTTTTGTAAGATAGGAGTTCTTTACCGTTGGTATATGAATGACAGAATAGGAATAAACGTCATAAATATAGTTGATAAAGGAAGCTATCAATCTTCTTAAGACTTTTGCATATCTCTTTCTATACACGGGATCTAGAACAACACTGGCGATTTCCAAATCATAGATATCATTGATGAAATAATCGATTCTCTTTTCTAGTGGGAATCGATCTAATTCTTTCATCACATCAGTAAATTCTTTATCGTAATCGACTCCGAGAAAATCGATTGCAAGCCTTTCATAGTTAAAACTAGAATACTCATTTATGAAATCAGAATCGAAGTTATCTTCTTTCATAAAAATAGGAATGATAGGATTGTCGTCATTGATAAACGGAATCGTTTCATCATATAGGAAAAATATACCATTTTTCAGGCAATACAATTTGAAATCATCGTGATACCATTTCTCATTTGATTCATTCGCTCTTTGAAGATAGCATTCCTTCTTCAAATCATGTAGAGAGTCTGAGAACTCCAATTGTGAAAGGATATCGGATGTCAAATCCAAGTTATCAAACACACAATGAGGTAAACCTAACACCTGAAAAAGAACTTGCTTGTCATCTCCATCCTTGAATGAGTATGACTGAGAATCAAAGACCGGATATTTCTTCAACTTTCGAATCCTGTTCTCATAGAACCACAACGACATCCTCAATGAGTCATAGTCTTCTTTTGGTAAGACATATTTTTCATCTCTTGTCATAAACGCAATGTGAAGCTCACCAAAAACAGCCTTCTGATAATCTTTCGAGAAATCTAGATACAAGATTTTTTCAGTGTATTTCGTGCTCATATTCAATTGGTTTTAAATTCTAATGTGCAATCTTTCGATGAGGTCGAGGAAACCGTGAAACTGAAGTTGGGCTTTGTACCATCATCGAATCGGAATTCTTTATAAATATCACTACCGAAGGAATCACCGCTCTGATAGAGAGATGACGTTCCAGAATAACCAGTCTTAGCTCCGTTGATTCTCTTTCCTGTAGCAGGAAGAAGAGAAATCAGTCTTCCACGATAATAACTCATGTTATCATCTTTCAATTCCGGATCATATCCTCTTGAGTAGGTGTTGCTATAGATTAGATAGTAAAGATAATAATATCCCCATTCACTAGAGTAATCAGGAAGTTTGTCATATGCATATCCATCCCAATAGATGCCTTTGGAAGAGTTATCCGGTAGTAGTTTTCCAACTGTTGCATTGACATGATAGACAAGTACACCTGGTTTCGAATATGTTGATAGATTATTCACATACTTGCTCTTGCTATCCGCTTCATTCAGATCAGTAGGGGTATAGTACTCAATGATCAGATACTCATCATAAGGAGTTCCATTGTAATTGATGCTTCCATCTTTATACGTCGGAAGAATATAGGCTTCACCATATTGGACCTGTGACTTCAAAGTCAGCTTATAGTTATTGGCAGCAAGATATTCTGTTGTCAGAACTGTCGGTTTCATCCACCCTAAAACATATTTGGAAAATGCATCATGATCACCGATGTTGAAATCCATCATATCTACACCACCGACTGGTGTATCCGCATTGCCGCTTCTAGAACTAGTCGAATAGTTATAGTCATACGAGTAGTAGTCATCAAGACCCAACATATGACCTGTTTCATGGATAAAGGTATGAGCATCTGCACTCGCACTAAGATTTAAGAAATAGCTTTTTCTAGTTAAGAAATCAACGCTTGCCCATGCATAGCAGCACGCCTTCTTTCCCTGATAGGTAGTAGCATCACTAGCCCATGTCGTATATGCCCAATAGAAATCGGAATTAGAGGAATATTTCGGTGAATATACCATCCATACTGCATCGATATATCCGTCACTATCCGTATCGTATTGAGTGAGATCTACTTTGCTGCTGATTGCATTCAAAGCAGAGCGGAGAATGACATCCGTATACGTCAGATTGTTTTTGTCATATGCGCTAGCCTGTGTTTCAGCAACGGCAGTTGTCATATTCAAAGTACAGACTGGTGCTACCTCACCTGTGATATGAAGTTGTCCATAACTAGACTTCTCATAAAAAGAGGCAACAGACTCCCATCCGGTCTCAGAAGAACTTCCAAAGAATCCTTTCTCAATCAAAGACAATTCAGTCGATGTGAAGGAATCATCTTGCATTGCAATCGGAATGACAAGAATTTTTGCATCCCCTTTTGAAGGAAGATATCTTTGTCCATAGCCAAGGCCAAGAGTATCCTTGTTCAAATTGCTTGCCTTGTAGTCAGAGGTATAAGTTGGTGTCTTATATTCTGTGTATTCTTTGCCGGTGTTCGTACTACCCGTCTCTGTTGTCTTATCATAATAGTCAAGAAAAAAACAGGAGGTCAAAGAAAGAAGAGATGCACAAGATAAAATAGCTGCGATTTTCTTTTTCATCCTTAGTCTCCGTAATCGGAACCGCGTGATTCAGGCTGAACAAGAACCTGAGCCTGATCAGCAACATCCATAGCAGTCAGATAAATAGCATGTTCTGTTTCAACAAGCGGATTATCCTCTTGTCCAACAAAAACAACTTTCATATTTTTATGAACAATTTCATCCATTTTGTTCAAAAGATCTTGGTAATGTTCTGGCCTTTGCATACGGTATCCTTGAAGATAAGTATAAAACTGGGGTTCGATATAGAAAATCGAACCATCTGGATTGCGGTAGCATGTAGCAAAACGATTCTTTAAATCGATAAGTATTTCTCTATCTTCCCATTCTGTGTATTTTGTAGCCATTTGTATCATCCTCACATGTCTATATTATATCATTCATATTCAAGACTTAGATTATCTGAAATAACAAACTGCATTTTCAAAAAATCCAGATAGATAAATGTAGTCATTCTTTAATGAAACCATCTTAATTTCTGAGGTGCACTTCAATGCAAAATCAGATAGTCTAACAAGTTCATTCCCTGTTATTATTCTTTCTTCAATCATCCTATCAAGAAGATCAATCGTATTCATCGTCTCATCATGAAATGTGTATGGTTTCTTTCCGTTTTGTCTTCGTTTTAGAAGTTTTCTGAATACAGCCAATAAAGGAAGCAGAACATCTACCATATTCTTTTCGTTCAGATCAATCAAATATCTTCGCTTATTCTGAAGAGGTTCCTCTTTATTTCTTGTATATGTTATTCCTCTTTTTTGATTCACAGCATTATAAGACATAAAAAAGAGTTCATCGAACATCTGATAATTCATCTCTATCATCTTTTTAAAAGCGTCATCGGAATTCAAACGACTAGCAAAGATAAAATCAGATAAACAGTTATCATAACAAGATAACGCCTTGATGATATCGCTAGATGAATATATAGACTCATTCTTGACCTGTTCTTCATAAAGAAGCTCATCTGCTGATGAAAGTTCAAGAAAATCTTCGCTTCTATCCTCATCAAAAGTGTTGAATAAAGAATAAGAAGACAATGCTATTGCACTTCCTAAGAAAGCATTCGATGAATCATCAACCAACTTTGTATATAATTCTTGATATGTCATACTTTCAAACCTCTGAATAACTCTCCTACTCTCTGATGAATGACTAGATTTGCTCTATCATCATATGAGTTTTCATCCTTATTAATCAATACCATATTCGTGCCACGATAATAGTCTATGAATGTACAAGCAGGATATACAACAAGCGAAGTTCCTGCTACAAGAAGAAGGTCTGCATTTTCAATGGCAGTGATTGCTTTTTCAATATCCATCTCATTTAATGCTTCTTCGTATAGAACCACATCAGGCTTAATGATATCACCACATAAAGGACAATGAGGAACAATTGTTTCACTATCTTTAACAAAAGAGGCAGAAAACTCGCTTCCGCAGTTCATACAGTAATTGCGATGAATTGAGCCATGCAATTCAATCACATTCTTGCTTCCCGCAATACTATGAAGGCCATCTATATTCTGCGTTATTACACAATCTAGTTTTCCGGTCTTTTCGAGTTCTGCTAAATATAAATGTGCTGCATTTGGTTTCTTATCCAATAAGAGCATCTTTTCACGATAGAATCGATAGAATTCCTCTGTCTCACTCATAAAAAAAGAATGAGATATGATCATCTCAGGAGGATACTTGTATTTTTGTTTGTATAATCCATCTTGGCTTCTAAAGTCCGGTATTCCACTCTCTGTAGAGACACCAGCTCCACCAAAAAATACAATATGATGACTTTGATCAATTAAGGATTGCAATGCATCGATATCATCTTCCAATGTAGCCATATATACCCTCCAACAAGTACATATATACTAACATAGAAAGAGTTAAATTCTATTTTGTTTTAACCGCTTTAAAAATTAGTTCTTTCACTCTTAATCCAATCCATAATCAAATCCAATATATCGGTAGACGATGATAGTACGACCAGTATAGTCATATGCTTCATCCTTAATCACGCTCAATTTCAAATCCTCACCAGAGAATTCACCTGAACAATACCAAAACCATTCGTCTTTTTTTATCTTATCATTCACATCTTCTTTCGCATAGAACCAACAAAAATCACCAGTATTGTTACAACTATAACAAAAATCAAACTTTAAATTATATAGTTTAATTGTTCCTTTACATATTCTCGTATCTATGTATAAAGAATCATTCTTATACCGTGAAAGATCATCAAGGAATGGAGTTTTATAAAGTTGATTTCTACAGGATACAAGTGTCAGTAACGCACATAATATCGATACAATTTTAAATCTCTTCATAATATTACATACCCCACAACAAATATTTCTCCATCTTCAAGCAAATCATCCACACTTTCAATTCTCTGTACTTTACCACTCGGGTCATTGTTATAAGTTCTAAATTTACAGTCCGTTTCATAAGAGCGTTCAAAATAATAGGTATGTATTCCCTTTGTTAATGGATAACACCAGAAAGAGATAATAAAATTATCAGAAGACTCATTTTCTGCTATCATTTCCTTATTTTTTTAAATCATATTCCGGGAACACCTTACTAAGTATAGTAGCATTCCTAATCTTATATTCAATCCCTTTCACAGATAAAAAATTTGCAATCTCTCTAGGATTGGATCCTAAGTATCCCCATCCAACTGAAAATTCTACAAACCATTTTTCAAATTCATAAATCACATCAGAGAGATATTCAGTCATACCCAACTTAATCAGCAAATTATAAACACTAGCCACTTCACATCCAACTTCCTCAAATGTCGTGAATCCTAACCGATAGTCTCCAGAACAATATCCATCTCTTTCTTGTTCGCACTGCTTTGTAATCATATTTCCATAATACACACCAGCGTCACACAGTTCTAAAGCACGGTTATGAACATAATTTTCTTCACTCTTAATTTGTTCTGCAGTCTCGGCAACAATGACATAGACCACAACCAATCCAATAATGGAATTGAATGGAAACCCTATAAGAGAACAAAGACTTATTTCATCAAATATCTCATCGTCTTCATCCGATTCCTCAACTTGATAAACAAAATTCTCAAGATCATACATATTTTTATAGTCATCAATACTGTACGTTTCATCTTGTTGTATATCTAAATTGTAATATTCAAGTTCAGCACCAACACCACCATTCTTATTCACATATCCTTGGATATTATCCTCATAAGAAATGCCACCATAGCAATAACTATTGTTAAACGACAATTCTTCCATATCAAAACTACAATCAAAATCAATACTGCCATAATCCGGACCAGTATTTCCATAAAACTCAACCTTGATATCAGATGTTTCCATTTGAGAATACCAAATCAGTAGATCAAGAAATCCATCATAGTAATAATCGTCGGTTATTGGAACAGATTCGTTTTTCTTTTGTTCTAGTTGAACATCAATAGTCTTTCTAGAATTCATAAAAGGAAGAACCGCCATCAATAACATCACGAATGTCGCCTTCAATTTGTTTTTTACTCTCATAACAAGTTCTCTCTTATGCTGTTTCAGAATAGATTCCGTTGATATTTTGATAATAGTTCAAAGAAAGAAACAATAAAATCTATTCAACACTTATTCAACATTTCGGATAGAACACAAAGGCCATAAAATCATCGCATTAATTACATATTTTCAAGCAAAAATAGAAAAAGACTACAAATTCTAAGTAACATTGATAACATTTGTAACCGATTACAAACTTTAAATTCATAAACAAAAACTGTGTCCTCCCGAAAAAGAAAGACACAGTAACGAATAAGATGAAAGCGAATTAATCAATGTTCCAATCTGTCAAAGGTTTTCCATCAATGTCATTGAATGATCCAGTTGCAATCATAACAATATCGATGATTGTACCGATACCAAATAGGCCACCAGTAAGAAGCCATAAGATACCTGTTCCGATTTTACCAACATAGAAACGATGAATACCGGAAACACAGAAAAATCCTAACAAAGCAAATATTAGTGCAAGTCCTCTGGACTTGTCAGATGAACCATTTGTGGAAACCTTTGTTCCATTGGCAGAATAGAATTCTGTCTTTGTATAGCTTCCATCTCCATCCTGAAGATTCTCGCCACAGTAAGGACAGAACTTTGTTCCGTCTGCTAATTCTTTACCACATTTTTTGCAAAACATAATTTAATTTTTAACCTTTCATTTAACCGATCAAATGATACGAAGCAGAAGCCGTTGCAGTACCATTGGAAACCGCAAGAACATAGAGAACAAGACACAGAATAAGACCAACCAACCAAAGAACACCAAGGATAATACCGATAACACCTGTTATCTTTCCAACTTTGGAATAAGTGGTCGGATTCTTTGCTTTCGAAGAGAATACACATGCAATGATACCAAGAATAATGTTAAAAAATGGAATAATCAACGAAAGGATACCACAGACCATGGATACCAATTCATATTCCTTATCCATTTCATTCATGTGTTTGTTTCCTTCAGGTGTAGAGAGAACCTTTCCGTTCTCAATCTGAGCACCACAGTTCGGGCAGAACTTCAAATCATCGTTCACTTCATGACCACAATTTGGACAAAACATTTCGCCGCCTCCTAAAAAACTAACTGCGTCTTCATTATATCACTATATAAATATTTAACATATCTATAATATGCCATAATGACCGAAAGGATGGTTTTATCAGATTTGCCTTTTTTGATATCCTATATCTCTTTGACAAATTCAACTTCCCAGTAGTGATTGTTCTATCTTCAAGTTATGATAGTTACTTTTCCAGTAGTCAATTGCATTTCATCAAAATGATTACATATATTTTATGTATCAGAAAAAATCACAGTAGTTTTCATTATCGATGCCACAGATGATATTTAATAGCGTTGACTTACCAAAAGCAAATAGGCCTTACACATTATTGTTCACTTGGATAGAAACACCACCTTGAATCATACAATGGAGATTCAGGAAACAATGGTAAAATCATATCAATGATTTTGTCATAGCATTTAATACATAAGTCAGCCTCGAATGTATCTTCATCATGAATCGAGCCATAGCCAAAAGTATGGACGATATGATTTCTATCTCCCAAATCGAACACATCCATGCGTTTCCCACACATAGTGCAACGCCTGATGCCAAATTCACTCGCAATATAGAACTCATTTTGACAATCAAATTCTATAATTCTGCCATTTGACATAAGCATGTCAATCAAGCGTTTTGCTTCTTTCCTATTCAATTGGAATGCTTCTGCTATATCAGCGATTCCAAATTCAAAAGGCTCATTACGCGGCTCAACAATCCAAAATTCGGCTTGTCCATATACCTCTTCAGCACGCGGACTTATGTGATACCTCTCTGACAAATTTTTCATGATTGTTAACCTCCATTCATTGGTCTAGTATTTTGCAACTACGAATCAATAAAGATTTTTCATCTCATATTTTTCAACTGGAATCAGTATAAATGATAAATTATTTAATTTTCTAAAAGAAAAAAATATACAATTATTTGTATATAAACTGTCCCCCCGTAAAGTGGACACGATGAGACAAAACAAAAACAGTCTTATAGTGAATTGCCAGTATGAGATGATACTACTGACATATGTTCACTATAAGACTGTTTTCAGTCT
This sequence comes from bacterium, assembly GCA_963643715.1. Classification (GTDB taxonomy): domain Bacteria; phylum Bacillota_I; class Bacilli_A; order RFN20; family CAG-288; genus Enterosoma. The sequence goes on from CAVILQ010000026.1 coordinate 19,764, forward strand.
CGTCCGCCGTCCAGGAAAGTGATGACACACCATGAGCAGGAAACGTTTCACAAAAGAGGAAATCGACATCCTAAGCAGCAATCCGCATGTCGAATCCGTCACAGAGAAGTACATCTTCTACAAAAGCGAGTTCAAGGAACTCTGTCTTTCGAACGTCGCCAGAGGATTGAAGTCTCTCCGCCGGACATTTGTTGACTGCGGCTTCGACATCGGGATGATTGGATGGAACCGCATCAAATGCGCCTATGGCAACTGGAGGAAGGCAGCTAACGAAGGAAGGGAAATTCAGACAAAGCATCCACATGCAGGCGGCAGGCCCAAAACAAAGGGAATCTCCGCGGAGGAGATAATCGCCAGAAAGGACAGGGAGATCAAAAGGCTGAAGGAGGAGAACGAGTTCCTACGCCAACTACGCAGGCTGGAAGGACGTTACCAGCCGAAGAAATCCCCGTCCAAGCAAGATTCGAATTCATAAGGAAGTTCAAGGAAGGCCACAAAGGGGCTGACATCAAATCGATGTGCAAGGATCTCAAGGTTTCCAGATCCGGATACTACAGCCATCTTAAAGCGCTGAAAAGGCCGACAAAATTAAATCACATGAAGGAAGGAAAGCAGGTCACCTGTGCAATCCAGGACTTTTAACAAATACATACAAAAATAGCGACCTGCCAATGCAGGTCGCTATGAGGTTCTTATTAGAATTACTTCTCAAGTCCGCCGTAACGGAGGATATCGTGATATCTTCTTTCAGCGTACTTTCTATTCTTCTCAAAGAGTTCTTCGGCATGATCCGGATTGACTCTAGGAAGCTGAGAATAACGAGTGGAAGTGAGCAAGAAGTCCTTGATCTTGGAGAAGTCAGGTGTCTTTCCATACATCTTAAGAGGAGATTCACCCTTTTCAGCAAGACGAGGATCGAATGTGTAGGTAAGGAAGTAACCGCATTCGACAGCTAACTTTTCCTGCATCATGGAGTTGGCAAGACCACCTCTGATACCCTGTTCCTGGCAAGGAGCATAGCACATGATGAGGGAAGGACCATTATAGGATTCGGCTTCCTGCATAGCCTTGATAGCCTGTGTCGGGTTAGCGCCGATAGCGATAGAAGCGACATAGACATGGTCATAAGCCATAGCAATCAAGCCAAGGTTCTTCTTTGCAGTCTTCTTACCGGATGCAGCAAATTTAGCAATCTGACCAGTCTGTGAAGACTTGCTAGCCTGACCACCAGTATTGGAATAGACTTCAGTATCGAGGACAAGGATGTTGACATCATCTTCAGAAGCGATAACATGATCCAATCCGCCATAGCCGATATCATAAGCCCAGCCGTCACCGCCGACAATCCAGACAGACTTATCAAGAAGATCATTCTTCATCGGTAAGAGAGCCTTGATGCCTTCGCAGGCAGATTCATTGATAAGATGGAGCATCTTAGGAAGAATCTCACGGACATGCTTTCTGTTCTTGATGTTGGCAACATAATCATCTAAGACTGCCTTGAGTTCCGGTTCAACCTTGTCAGCATTATCAAGGATGATAGTGCAGATTCTCTGAAGTTTGAAGTCGGTGGCAAGTCTCATACCATAACCATATTCAGCATTGTCTTCGAATAAGGAGTTAGCCCAGGCAATACCTTCATTGTTCTTGTTAGTGATAAAAGGAGTGAGCGGAGTAGATCCATTGTAAATGGAAGAGCAGCCTGTTGCATTGGCGATAAGCATGTCAGGACCAAAGAGCTGAGAAGCTAAACGATAGTACGGAGTTTCACCGCAGCCTGCGCAAGCGCCAGATACTTCCTGATAAGGTTTATAGAAAGCGACTTCCTTGAGTGTGCCAGCAGGATAGAAACCAGTCTTCGGTTCTACTTCCTTATAAAGGATTTCAGCAGCTTTCTCATGTTCGCTCTGTGTCTTAGCATCGACCATCTTCAAAGCCTTATGGGCTTCCATGACAGTCTTACCATTCTCATCTTTGACAAGATTTCCATTTTCATCTTTCTTCGGAGTCATCTTGCCAGGGCACTGATTGACGCATAAGGAGCAGCCGACGCAGTTCATCGGAGAGACCTGAATACGGAACTTCAATCCTTTGACGTTCGGTCCACCCAAAGCAGGAAGGACATCTCCTCTTTCATCTTCAGGGAGTTTCTCCAAATCGGCATCATCGAGCAAGAAGGCGCGGATTGTAGCATGAGGGCAGACAAATGCGCACTGGTTGCACTGGATGCAGTTTTCCTTATCCCAGACAGGGACACGATCAGCGATAGCTCTCTTCTCACGGAATGTGATGTTCGGTTCCATGGTGCCATCTTCCAATTCGCCATGTCTGAAGGCAGAGACAGGAAGTGAATAACCATCAAGGTTACCAATGACAGCAACATAGTTATCCCAATAATCCCACTGTTCATCAGCAGGCATCTTGAGATTTGCATTGACTGTGAGATCAGCCCAAGCAGGATCAACAGCGACTTCACGAAGTCCATCGGTACCAGAATCGATGGCCTTGTAGTTCATTTCAACAACATCCTGACCCTTCTTGGCGTAGGTCTTGGCTGCGAACTTCTTCATCCAGGCATTCGCCTCTTCATAAGGCATAATCTGAGGATTGAGATAGAAGAATGCAGACTGGAGAATTGTATTTGTATGACGGCCCATACCGATTGCCAAAGCAATCTTGTTGGCATCAATGACGTAGAATTTGATCTTCTTAGTAGCCATAGCCTTCTTCATACGGTTCGGCATGGAGAGGGCAAGCTGCTCATCACTCATATTGGTATTGAGCAAGAAGGTTCCGCCTTCCTTCAAATTGGAGAGCATATCATACTTGAAGATATAGGAATCCAAAGAGCAGGAGACAAAGTCAGCGTTCTCAACATAGTATGTGGAATGAATCGGAGTGTGACCGAATCTCAAATGAGATCTTGTGACACCGCCGGATTTTCTAGAGTCATAGGCGAAATATGCCTGAGCATACTGATGTGTTTCATCGCCGATGATCTTAATGGAAGATTTGTTGGCACCGACAGTACCATCGGAACCCAATCCATAGAAGAGGCAGGAGGTATAATCATGAGCAATGATGTAGTTCTCATCAGCAGGAATGGAGAGATGTGTGACATCATCTTCAATACCGACTGTGAAGCCAGTCCAGGTCTTCTCAGCATTGAGGAAGTCATAGACACCCTTGATATGCTTCGGAGCAGTATCCTTACTGGAAACACCATATCTGCCACCTAAGACCATGATGTCGTTTCTTCCGCCCTGTTTCAAGGCAGCGACAACATCGAGGTACAAAGGTTCACCATCAGAACCAGGTTCCTTTGTTCTATCCAAGACAGCAATCTTCTTGACAGAAGCAGGAATAGCATTCAATAAGTGCTTAACAGAGAAAGGACGATAGAGATAGACCTTGATAAGACCGACCTTCTCACCTTTCTTCAAAAGATCATCAACAACTTCAGTTGCTGTCTCAGTGACAGAACCCATAGCGATGATGACTCTATCAGCTTCCGGATCACCATAATAGACAAACGGAGCATAAGATCTGCCAGTAGCCTGGCTGACCTTATCGAAATATTCGCAGGCGACATCAACGATCTTGTCCTCGTGAATGTTCTGAGCTTCTCTTCCCTGGAAGGTGATATCATCATTTTCTGCACCGCCTCTAGTGACAGCGTGTCCATGAGGATTGAGAGCTCTCTTCTTGAAATTATCGACTGCATCCTGATCCAAGATAGACTTCCAGAATTCATCATTCACGAATTCAACATTCTGAATTTCATGAGAGGTTCTGAAACCATCGAAGAAATGGACAACAGGAGTGGAACCCTTGATAGCGACAAGATGAGAAAGCGGAGCAAGATCAGCAACATCCTGAACGGACTGAGAGCAAATCATGGCAGCGCCAGTCTGTCTGACAGCATAGACATCACCGTGATCACCGAAGATGGAGAGGGAACGGCTTGCTAAAGATCTAGCAGCGCAGTGTAAGACAATCGGAAGTTCCTCACCAACCCACTTATAGATATTCGGAATCATGAGAAGGAGACCCTGGCTAGCAGTATAGGTAGTAGCAAGAGCACCTCCCTGGCTAGCTCCATGGACAGCACCAGAAGCACCGGCTTCAGACTGCATCTCCATGACTTTGACAGTATCGCCAAAGAGATTCTTCATTCCTTGTGAAGCGTAAACATCGACATTTTCGGCCATAGGAGAAGAGGGAGTGATAGGGTAGATGGCAGCGACTTCAGTAAATTTATAAGAACCTAAGGCAGCCGCAGTATTGCCATCGACAGATTTAAATGAGAATTTTTCTTTTTCCATAAACATCCTCCAATGTTAGATTCTCTAATAGTTATTATAGTCTTTAAACGCTTACATTGAAACGATTTTTCTTTAAAAAGGAATTACAAATCAATATAAAATCGAACAAATGTATAAGAAATATAGCCACAAAATAAAAAAGCGGCACCAAAAGAGGTGTCACCAAGTCTATGATGTTGTGAAAAAGATATATTCCTCTAAATAGATTGAATCTCTATCTGCTTTTATCTAGCGGGTATGCTAGAAAAAAGTTCCAACATTAGAACTCTTTCACTCTGGTATTCGATTTCAATACTTACGATGTGAAGTCGAATGAATCTATTATAGCGAAAACAAAACAAAAAAGATAGCATTTTCTTGCAAGGGCTTACATTTTGATTCTTTCATAATTCAAATTTAAAGTAGAAAGTAGATATTTTTTTGATTTTATCGCATAATTGCTGCTTTTTTATCAAAAAAATTATACGTAAAAAGTTTTTTCGACATTTGAATTGTTTTTAATTTTAGTCATTCAACCTTAAAAGAAGATTAAATTGATAACGATTTCATCAATTTACTTGCATCATTGATATGAATGTATTATCATATGAACGATAATTCATATGTATGGAGGTTCATATGGCTTGCAAACACTGTCACGAACACGAATGTGTTGAAAATGAAGATGAGAACGATGAAAAGAAAGAGAAGATTACCAATCTTGTCTTTTTCCTATTCGGTCTTGTTTTTCTTATTTCCGGTTTCATCTTAGAAAAGATCGGAGCAAACAAAGACCCTGAAATTTATCGAGAAATCTCTTGGTCCTTATTCAAAGAAAAAGATTTTTACTCAACCTTTTCTTTCTATTCATTCCTACTCTATACAATAGGATATATACCATTACTCATTAAGACACTCATTTCCTGTATTCACGAGATGAAGGAAGGCGAAATTTTCAACGAATTCTTGTTGATGATTGTCGCTACCATCGGTGCCTATTGCATCAATCAGTATCCGGAATGTCTCTTTGTTGTCCTTTTCTCTATCATCGGTGAAATGTTAGAAGATTATGCTACTTCCAAATCAAAGCAATCGATATCCAAATTAGTCAACGATATGCCTTTATATGCTCATTATGTTGATGAGAATGGAAACGTAATTGAAAAAGAACCAGAAGATTTAAAAGTAGGAGATACCATTGAAATCAGACCTGGTGAAAAAATCTGTGTCGATGGAATCATCGTCAAAGGAAACTCATCCTTTGATCAGTCTTCCTTAAATGGTGAATCCATGCCTGCCGATAAAAAAGAAGGAGACATGGTCTATTCTGGAAGCATCAATATTTCTTCCTTGATTCAGTTAAAAGTAGAAAAAGAATATAAGAATTCTACTCTTAGCAAGATTATGGATCTAGTTGAAAATGAACAGGAGAAGAAGGCTAAATCTGAAAAACTCATCACTCGTTTTGCTGCTATCTATACTCCAATTGTCATGATGATTGCTATTCTAGTCTTCCTCATCGGATATGGAGTCACTGGTTGGAACTTCCAACATGGAGGAAAGGATTGGCTATACCGTGCTTTATCTATCCTTCTCATTTCCTGTCCTTGCTCTCTTGTCATCGCCGTTCCGATTGGATTTTTCTCTAGCATCGGCTCCGCATCTAAATTAGGAATTCTTATCAAAGGCTCTATCGCCATTGAGAACTTAGCAAAAGCAGATACCAATATTTTCGATAAAACAGGAACTCTGACAGAAGGAAAATTCGTTTTGAAGAACGAACCGGATTTCAATAATCTTCAGATTGCCGCTTCCTTAGAAGAAAAATCCACTCATCCTTTAGCTAGTGCAATCAAAGCAGCAAACAAGGAAGTTCTCCTTCCAGTGGAAAGCTTAGAGAACATTCCGGGAAAAGGAATCAAAGGAACTATCAATTCCCATACTTACTTGATTGGTTCTGCTGAACTATTAATCGAAAACAATATTGAGGTCAAGATAGAAGAAACACCTTATAAAGTCCTTTATCTTGCTGAGGCCGGTGTCGGACAACTAGAATCCTTCATCGTTGCTGATAAAGTCAAAGACCAAAGCAAAGACGCACTACACTATCTTAAACAAGAACATTCAAAAGCCAATGTTATTCTCTCCGGCGATGAAAAGAAAATTGTACTTGCCGTAAAAGATGAAGTGAATGCAGATGAAGCATACTATGAACTTCTTCCGGAAGAAAAGTTAAATAAAATTAAAAAGATGAAAGATGAAAAGAAAAGAGTCATGTATGTCGGTGATGGAATCAATGATTCACCTAGTCTATTAGCCAGTGATGTCGGTATCGCTATGGGTGGTCTTGGAAGCGATGCCGCCATTGAAGCAAGTGACATTGTCATCATGGATGACAATCTATTGAAAGTAGCCGAAGCAAAAAGGCTTTCCAGAAAGACATTATCTGTCGTTTACTTAGGAATCTTCTTATCCATTTTCTTAAAGGTCCTTGTCATGGTTCTAGTTTCAACAGGCATCTTAGGAAACTATGCAATGATTGTCTCCTCTGTTTCAGATACTGGTGTTATGGTAATCTGTGTAATCAACGCACTCAGAATGCTGTTCTACAAACCAAAATACATCAAGAAACCGAAGGAAGCATAAATACTATCAAATCAGCTGGATGGCTTTTAAGAGCCATCCAGCTTTTTGTATCTTTGTAATTCTCTTTCGATTTCAAGAAAAACAAATACCTTTCCCTTTGATTTTACGTCTTGGTTCATAACTTTTCCAGTGTGTCAGTCAACACCAAAACAAAAGCGCAGGTTTCCCCGCGCTTCAATATTTCATAACTTTTTTCGTAAGGAAGTAAACTACTCAAGTGTTTGTATAATTTACTTCTTATTCAAAACAGCATATTGTTTACGGCTTCGTCCAAAGCACTGGATCGACACAATAGGTTCTGAAATACCAATCGTCGCCTTGCTCATGGTGCCAGTATTCAATGTCGGCGTTATCGGTGGAAGCAACACCGTCCTCGGCATAGGGATCGTTTTTGCTATAGAACACGAATTTCTTTTTCTCGCTCTCGTCAAGTTTGTCTCCGTAGATTGAGACAAAATATTGATAATTAGTGTTATCTTTGTATGTCGAAGGCGTACCAATAGCCTCCG
>CAVILQ010000027.1:0-13662 GCA_963643715.1 bacterium
TTGTTCTTAAATAGTCAGGCTCTTTGGTATTTAAGGAAGAATATTTCCAGTAGCACAGTAGAGGTCATACCAGTCCTCTTTGGTTAGGACAAGAGTAGAACCCTTGACCGATTCTTTGATGTGTTCAAGATTCGTGCTGCCTACGACGATCTGACAGTCTTTTGTAAGCATGGTAAGGAATGCAGTAGCTATCATGCAAGGTGTGGCGTTGTACTTCTTTGCCAATTCATCTAATTTTGCGTTTAAGACCGGATATTTCTCCTTGTTGAAGATAGAGCCTTGGAAGTGCCCATATTGGTAAGAGGACCAACATTGAAGTGTGATATGCTTTCTCTTCATATAGAAGAATAATCCGCTGGAAAGATTGTTCGGATGCTGAATGACGCAATTGGTATTGAAGGCATCACTGATCAAAGCTGCCTGACCTAATGAGAGCTGTAACTGATTGACTTCGATAGGAAGCTTCAATGTTTCAGAAAGATATTCGATAATCTCCTTATCCATGTTGGAAACACCGAAGTGTTTGATCTTACCTTCATCGTAAAGTTCTTGAATCGCCTTTGCAACCTCTTCATTATCCATGAAGATATCGACACGATGAAGAAGAAGTGAGTCTACATAAGTTAGATTCATTCTTTCTAGCGATGCGTTTAAAGCTTCCTTGATATGGGTATAGGAAAGATCCATTGTCGCCTTTCCATCCTTTTTGATGATTCCGCATTTTGTCTGGATGAACATCTCATCACGGATTTCAGGATGAAGCATCAACACTCTTCCTAGCATTCTTTCGGCTTCATTGTTGAGATAGATATCAGAGATATCGAAATAGTGGATTCCTAAGTCAAAGCACCCTTTGATAAGAGAGTAGAGTTCCTCAGTGCTGAGTTTTTCAATTCTCATCATGCCGAGGATGACTTTTCCGTACTGGTATTCTTTTTTCATTCTAGATGTCCCTTTCTGTAATATCGTAGAAGATGCAATCACAAGCCTTCTGTAAGTCGTGAGGAGATATTTCAATCTGAACGCCACGTCTTCCGCCAGAAACAAAGATGGTATCGAATAGTTGTGCGGTTTCATCGATGAATGTGACAAATTTCTTCTTCATTCCGATTGGAGAACATCCGCCATGGATGTAACCGGTGAGAGGAAGAAGATCTTTTTGTGGAATCATCTCGATGAACTTCTCTTTGGAGCATTTTGCAGCCTTCTTCAAGTCGAGTGTGGATTCACCAGGAACGACAAAAACATAATGCTCTTTGCTTTTTCCAATCGTGACTAGAGTCTTAAAGACCTGTTCGATATCTTGATTCAAGATTGAGGCAACCTCTTTGCAGGATAGAGCTTTCTCTGGATCATATTCATGAATCTGATAAGGAATTCCTGCCTGATCCAATAGTCTCATCGCATTCGTCTTTTCTGTTTTTTCTTTTTTCATTTTAATATCGAGCCTTCGAAGTTATGCACTCCATTGTTAAAGTCAGATGCCGACATCATCTTCTTGCCTGGCCTTTGTAAGAGGGTAAGAAGCACTCTACCTTTCTCTAACTGCAAGATAATCTGTTTCTTATGTGCTAAGACAATCTTTCCGACTTCTCCTGCTTCATCGGAATAATAGCTTGCGGAATAGATTTTGAGAATCTCATCATTAAATAAAAGATATCCACCAGGGGTAAGAGATAAAGAACGGACCTGATTGATGAATGAAGCAGGATCACTATAGAGATTCAGATGCTCCTCTTCCTTCTTGATGGTAGGACAGATTGAGACGAAGCTTTCATCCTGCTTTACTGGGACTAAATCATTTTTGAAGTATTTGGGTAAAGCATCAACAGCGAGCTTTAAAGCATCCTCTGCCAATCGGTTGGATAAGGTAGTGTAGTTATCCTCTTCCTTGATCTCGGTGACGATTCTGCTATAGACATCACCGGCATCCAATTGATGGACCATCTCCATAAGTGAGACACCCGTCTCCGTGTCTCCGTTTCTAAGAGCGTACTGAATCGGTGCAGCGCCGCGATACTTCGGAAGAAGAGAAGCGTGAAGATTCAGTGGCTTATACGTTCCAAGAGACAGTATCTCATCAGAAATGATCTGACCATATGCAAAAGTCAAAAGAAGATCCGGTTTCCACTCCTTAAGTATTTCGAAGTCTTTATTCAGCTTATGCGGCTTATGGACTGGAAGAGAGAGTTCATGTGCCATTTTAGCGACGGGAGACTCTTCCACCTTGTTGTTTCTACCACGGATTTTGTCCTCTTTGGTGACAACGCCAACGATGTTGAATCCGTTCTCAACAAGCCCTTTTAATACGAATGCCGAAATGTCCGGCGTTCCTAAGAATACGATACGATGTTCTTCCATAGATACCTCCGACAACATAAATATGTTATCATATTTCTACTTGGAAAGAGGTCTTGCATATGCGATTTATCAACACATTTATTTTGGCTGAAGAAGCGGAAGGCAGCTTGTTATCGAGAATGGTTCTCACTATTCTTTTCATATTCCTAGTCGGCTGTATGCTCGGTTATGTCTTAGAACTGTTATTCAGAAGATTTGTTTCTGCTAAGAAATGGGTGAATCCTGGCTTTATGCAAGGTCCTTGGCTTCCTTTATACGGATGTGGACTTGTTTTGATGTTCTTACTTTCTTGGATCATCCTCTCCTTTATGCCAAGTTCTTTTGTCTTCTATAACCCGACAGGTGAATTATTTGGCCTTGACTACTATAGTGGACCGACCATCTATGATCTTCTTCCTATCTGTATCATGGGAGTCTCTATGACACTGTTAGAATTCATCGCTGGTCTTATCTTCGTCAAAGGATTCAAAGTAAGACTCTGGGATTATTCCAACATGAAGGGAAACATCATGGGAATCATCTGTCCTGTATTCTCCCTCATCTGGTTTGCGGTCAGCATTCTCTTCTATTACGGATTGAATCCTTTCGTATACGAAGGATTCAAACTCAGCTTTGCCTATATGTTCGGATCTTCCGCCTATGGCATCGTCGCTCACTTTGGATTCATCTTCCTTTTAGGACTTGTATACGGAATCTTTTTAATGGATCTTATCAAATCCATTGGATTATTCTCCCGTGTCTCAAAGATTGCCAAGAACTCTAATATCATCGCTCGTTATGAAAAACTCATGGAAGAGCAGAAGAAGACAAGAAAAGAGTACAAAGATAAGTTCATCTCTGCACTTCCGGAAAGCTTAAAGCGCAATAAAGATAAGGCTGCTTTGGAAAAGACTACGAAGAAATTCTCAAATTTTGTCAGAAATGTTTTATTGATTGATCCAGAAAAAGACCCGTCAAAGGGAAACTATGGTCCCGATGGCAGGCCTTTAAAGGAAGATGATGGTAAGAAAGACTGAATCAGTTCTTTGTGAAGTGGATTGTCGCTTTGTGATCCTTGATCTCCGTAACTGTAAAGTTATAGGCTAACTCACTTCCGTTGTTCATCTTTGTTTTGTTTGGGAACTGAGCAGAAGAGGAAGCAAAGCTGAAGGAATCACCTGCGTAATACATATCCTGATTTTCAAAGATGTAATCGTTTTTGTCAAAGACACGATTGCTCTTGGAAAGCTGTGTGATAGCAAGATATTCAGGGTCCATGTAATTGAAAGAAGTATTCGCCTCACCGTTATAGTATCCCTCTACCGAGTTGCTATGAGCCACAGCGTAATAGTAGTTTTCATCGATGTTGCTTAAGTCTGCATAGGAAGCATTGACTGGATATCCGTATTGATCCTGAGAAGAGAATTTGCAGATACGATTATCGACGTGGTATGCTCTGACACCCTCTTTGGTAAGAGTGCCATCGACCGTATAGTTTCCATATCCTGTCTTTAAGTCCGATTCATTCAGACCGAGTGTAGGAGAGAATAACTCAAGCATCACATATTCGTCATAGGCGTTGGTGACAGTTCCTTTTTTGGTCGGTATCAAAATGCAGTCTAAACTATCTTCCGCACTAGAGATTGTGATATCGCCCTCATGATCGACATAGTAAGGAGTGTTCCAACCTAAAACAAACTTAGAGAAACAGTCCTGATCGCAGATGTTTTGGTCCATCATATCGACACCACCCATCGGACAATAGGAAACCGTACCCTTCTTGTCCTTTGAAGTATAGGAGTAGTAGTCATCAAGTGAGAGCATATGTCCAGTCTCATGGATGAAGGTGTGTGCATCAACCTTGCTTTCTCCATATCCTTCATAAAGGAAGTCGAAACTAGCCCAGAAATAATATCCTCCATTTGGAGAGGTTTTATTGCTAGTAGCCTCATAATCCATTGTGGTATAGGCCCAGAATAGATTGCTATCTAGATTCTCGCCATACGATTCACCGGTATAGTAGTCATAGGCAGAGTAAATGAGGAAGACGCCATCGATATATCCGTCATGATTGTTATCGTACTTGGTGCAGTCATCGTTGTATTTGCTCTTGTACCAGCTGACAGCCTGTTTCATGAGTTTAGTGGAATAATCATCGTTTATGTTTTTCTTTGCCATCTCACTGGAAGAGAGATTCGGATTGTACCAGTCCGAGACTGTTCCATTGATCTTCAAGGCGCCATGAGATGATTTCTCATAGTAGGAAGACAAAGATTCCCATCCGGTATCCTCGCTCTTTCCGAACATAGCCTTCTCCAAGTCGCTTTTGACTTTGTCTGTGGCATTATCAGCGTAATCACTTACTACTACAGGAATGACAAGGACATTGATTTCACCAGTGGATGGGGTATAAGGATAATCGGTGATATAGGAATAATCCTGTTGATCAAAATCAGATTCAAGCTTTCGATATTCGCTTGTATCCTCTGATGTGCTAGCTGAAGTCTGAGAAGACTCCGTTTTTGTTGTTTCGGCTGTGTTAGCCGTATTAGCCGTATTGTCCGTCAAAGGGCTGCTTTCCGTCGCTTTGCCGCCGATATTGCATGCGGCAAGAGTCGTAAGCAATAAGATGGATAAGATAGATATGGATTTGTTTTTCATTGTGATTTACCTCGTAACAACAATTTTAAAGCATAGGGGTGTTCATCTCAAAGCAAAAAACAACGAATATCGAAAGAATACGTAATCTTTCATGTGATTGCAAAGATAACTTGATATCATGAAAACAATGAAGGCGCTAAACTTTGGTTTCTATCTGCTGTTTCAATGTAATTAGTCAGAAAGATGGATTATAATTTTGTGAAAATCAGCACACAATCATGATTTCAGCATACAAAAAACTCCTGATTTGACTCAGGAGTTTAAAGACTATGAATTATAGACGACTTTCGTAGAGGATATGCTTTTCTGCAACGTAGTTGTGTTATAGGCGGATTGATCCATGCTGACTAGCATGCCGAAGTCATTCATGACTAAGGTCTCATTGACGATGGCTTCTTCCTTATTCAGCTTATAGGTCTTGTCCTTGATCTCATAGACAAGGGTATTGTCTTTTACGGAGAAGGATTTGTATTCACTGAGAATGGTTTTGAAGAAGTCTGCCATATAATATCCGCCCGTATAACGGGAGGATACATTCTGAGAATAGAATATTTTGTTGTCGATCTCTTCATCAAACTTAGACTGCGTGTATTTGAAGATGCCAGCAGTCTTACTTTCAAGAGCGGAAACATCGTCTTTGTTCTTATATCCTTTTAACTGAACTGTGACTTCGTATAAGGATTCACTTTCGTTATAGGATACAGTTGTCTTCTTTTCGCTGACATAGAGACCTGTGTTATAAGTTCCATCCAAAGATACCGATAGTCCAGAGTAGGTATCGATACGGAGATAGGAATAGTCTTTCTGAAATGCGCTTCGGTCAATGCTGAGAGAATAGGTTTCTTTGCCAATCTCCTCATTGTTGACATCATAGATGGTATTGATATTCGTGCTAGAGACTGTCTTTACTGTCTCTTTGGCATTCTCTAATGTCGGAGAATAGATAAGACGCGTGACATCCTCACTGAGCTCAATCTTTTCACAGGATACTAAAAGAAGTATTGGAAGAAAGATTAAGGAAAGAGATTTATTCCGTCTGATATTCATAAGTGATATGGTAGTGGACTGATTTCGATGCATCTGCGGAATTGACGTTGCAAGTATCGATCAATTCATCGACGAGGAATCCTTTCTTGTCATAGGTAAGAGTGATGTTATATCTAGCATAGAGCTTGACGCTCTTCTTCGGCGGATTCTCAGGGTCGGAATTGACTTTTCCCATGCTTAATTCCTTGGATATGTTTTTGACAAAGAAAACCAAGGAATCATCTTTTTCCTCGAATTCCATATGGTGAATATTATCACCGCTGGAATTGAGAAGATAGCTCAAAGTGGAATAGGAATACATGGAGTCATCTGTGCCTTCTTTAGGATAGTAGGAATTCTTGCTGAGTCTCATCGGAGCGCTGAGTGCGTAAGAAGAACCATACACATAACCAGAATCCTCTAATTCTAAGCTAGGAACATCATTAACTTTCTGTTCATTCACAGTGAATTCAGTGAAGTTTAGAACGTGTCCTTCTGGTTTACCGGTATAGGTCACACGGTCTGTGGCCTCATCGATACTAGCGATAGAGGCCACGGAACGCTTAATGAGTGCGTTTTCGTCATAACCTGAGCAAGAGCAGAGAAGGATAAGAGGAAGAAGCAATAGATTTGATTTCTTCATAAACCCTCCTTAGTAGAGACGGATGTTCATATCTGTCTCAGTGATCTGGCAACGTGCTAAATCGAAATCGAGTGCGATTTCCTTTCCGATGGAGAGAGGAGTAGAAGTCTCGACGAAGACAAACTGTTCCTGCGCAGAATCGGTAAGGTAACGACATCTCATGAAATACTTTTCGCCATAGTTGAGGATGGATTCGACAACAGCCTTGAATCCGTTTCCGTCCTCTTTGATGATATAGGCATCATGCGGAATGTCGATTCTGAACTGACGGGAGAAGACACGTGTACCAAGACCCTGGATAAGCTTGTTGGAGATGATATCAGGGAGTAGTCCATAATATTTCTGATCGAACTGGAGGAAGAAGACAAAGCCTGCCTTCTTGGCGGAGCTTTCCAATTTCTCGTTGAGTTCTTTCATCTTCTTGTTATGTTCTTCGGCTAAATGCTTCTTCGGGTTAGAGGCGTTTCTGACTTCCTCTTTCTTTGTTTGAATCTCTTTCTTCAAGAGATCGGAATTTCTTCTGAATGCGCTCTTCTCTTTGCTGAGATTGGTTTCATATTCCTGGGTAAGACCATTGAGTATACGGGTGATGGTGTTTTCCTTGTCGGTGCGGAAGTTATCCTTGAAGATATGATATTCATCCGTTCTTCTCTTTCTGGTTGTCTTGTCGGCGTTATTCTCCATGAATTCGCGATATTCAGTTTCTTCTTTCACTCTCTTATCATGGAAGAGTTCATTGTTCTTCTTGATAGCATCTTTCTTTGCGGCATTGAATTCTTCTTTGAGTTTTTTGGTGTTGGAAAGATAGTCCGCTTTATACTTTGCTAACTTCTCATTGTTGTTCTTGATAAGTTCAGCAAGTTCGACCTCTGCCTTTTCCTTGTTGGCGGCAAGATCCTGTCCATCCAAATCAAAAAGAGCTTTCTCATAGCGATTGTTCTCAAGAAGGATTTCAGCAGACACATAGTCTCTAGCAGCCTGAATCTTATCATCACGATACTTTTTGAAGTCTTCTCTGTTCTCTTCATTCATGACGGTCTCATAGTTATAGAAGTGAGCCATGAGGCTATCGAACTTGAGAATCGGTTCAAAGATATTTGTTCCTTCAAATGTGAAGGTAAGACGGGTGAAGTCAAATGAGATATGGACGATGTCACCATCATTGTATTCCTTATCGGAAATGGCGAAGAAGACTCTGCTGTCGCTTTCTAAATGAATCAAGGAGACATTAGAAATCTTTTCAGTCTTTAAGACCTTGGCTTCGATTCCATCGTCTGTGAATTGTATGGCATCGACAGGAACCTGAAGTTCTCCGTCCTGGACATCACCATGGGTCAAAGCATCCGGTAAAGAAATCTTAGAGGAGAGAAGGGTGAGCTTATGTCCTTTGATGGAAGCAGTGAAGGAATTGTACTTCGGAATACGAGGAGTGATGGTCTCTTCTGTCTTCTCATCGAAGTAGTAGGTTTTTTCCGGATCGAAGTGAATGTAGATGGTATCACCGACAGAGAGATTCTCGATGTCTCTGACTTTGATGATGACTTCACTAGACTTTGCTTCGTCTCCAATTTCAGCATAGATGAGACATTCACTGCCCAATTCCTCAAAGTGAGAGATTGTACAAGCGATGGCATTCTGTGTGGACTTATCGACTAAAGTAATGTTCTCACAGCGGATACCGAGTTTCAAATCATGGTTTCCATCCAGATACTGTGGAAGTGCCTTGATGAGATAGTTATAGGAAAGAGTGATGTCCTGGTTGTTGTCCTTAAGATGAAGTGTGACAGCATCACCTTTTCTAAGAAGGGTGCAGTCGAAGAAGTTCATCTGAGGTGTTCCGATGAAGCCGGCGACGAAGACGTTTTCCGGATAGTTGTAGAGGTTCTTCGGGGTATCAACCTGCTGGATTCTACCAGCCTTCATGACGACGACTCTATCTCCTAAGGTCATAGCCTCAGTCTGATCGTGAGTGACATAGATGAAGGTGGTCTTCAGCTTCTGATGAAGCTTTGCAATCTCTGTTCTCATCTGGGCACGAAGCTTCGCGTCGAGGTTGCTTAAAGGCTCATCCAAAAGCATGACTTTTGGATCTCGTAAGATGGCACGTCCTAAGGAGACTCTCTGTCTCTGACCACCGGACATGTTTCTCGGCTTTCTATCGAGATAATCCTTGATGCCTAAGATTTCACTGGCCCAGAGGACTTTCTCCTGGATGACATCTTCCGGAACATGCTTGATGCGAAGTCCGAATGCCATGTTGTCGTAAACGGTCATATGCGGATATAAGGCGTAGTTCTGGAAAACCATGGCGATATCACGGTCCTTCGGTTCCATATCGTTGACGATATTGGAATCGATGTAGAGTTCACCAGCGGTGATCTCTTCTAGACCTGCGATCATTCGAAGCGTCGTAGACTTTCCGCATCCGGAAGGACCGACGAAGACGATGAATTCACCGTTCTTGATATCCATGGAGAAGTCATTGACTGCCTTGGTTCCATTGGGGTAGACCTTGTAAATGTGTTCTAGTTTGAGATTTGCCATAAATCATTTCTCCTTTATTCTTGACTCAGTATTGCGATGGCATACTGAGGAAGGGTCAATCGATTGTCTTTGTAATCAGCATATGTGCTCTTATCGGCTGTAAGCACATATTTGACTTTGTATTCGTCGCTCACTTCATATTCCTCGCTGTTATTTCGAGAGAAGTTGAAGAGAATCTTATAGGATTTGTCTAAGTACTTCTTCTTGATGGCGAGTATGTTCTTGCTCGGCGTATCGAGAAGCTTTGTATCGTATTCATCAAGGGTATCATCCATCTCACCTCTTGCGATGAAGGGATAGGATATTCTGACATGATTGAGCTCTTTGACATAGTTGAGAATGGAGTCGTCATCCGCTAACTGCTGTGTGCTTGATGGGAAGACCTGTGTCTGAGAAAGAGCATGTTCGACATCGTTGCATTCCATATCATGAGTCACATCATCCCAGTAATAGTGGGTTCGATAAGAGGAATCTCGGTAGTCACCATTAGAGAGATTGTTGCTATTCATGCCAATCTCATCTCCATAGTAGTTGAAGACGGAGCCTTTCAGCATGGATAAGAGACCGAGTGTGAATTTGTTCTGATAGATGGATTTTGTGCTGAATGAGATTCTTGCCATGTCGTGATTGTTGAGGAAAGGAGCTGGAATCTTATCGCCACAGTCCTCTTCCATACTCAATGCACCTCGATAATAGATGCCTTTTAGACGTCCCTCATTGTTGCTTGAGGAAACGAGGAATCCATTGTTAGAGCTTGGAAAATAGAAGTAAGAGTCTGCGTCGCTAGAATAGTACTGACTGATCACGTGGTTCGATTCCCAGCACTCACCGACAACATAGCCGTCTTCCTTATTGTCCTTGACCATTTTTGTGATGGCATTCAGGATCTCAACATTATGAGTGGTGTTATTCAAGTCATAATATTTGACGGCATCAAGACGGAAACCATCCACATCGATATCACTGGACATATAGTAATCGATGACTTCTTTGATTTTGGTATAGGTGAAGGAGGAGTCAAAGTTGAATTCCGGCATATCTTGGGAAAAATTGCCTTCGTAGTAGAAATCATTTCCACCGGCTTTGTAATATGTCTTGCCGGAATTCTTAGCCTCTTCCTCGGTGTCATAGAAGACATAGAGAGAAGCATAGTTCTTTTCCTCTTCGGTAAGCTGTTCTCCGTTTTTCTCTTTGCGTTTTGCATTC
Source organism: bacterium (assembly GCA_963643715.1). GTDB lineage: Bacteria > Bacillota_I > Bacilli_A > RFN20 > CAG-288 > Enterosoma. The sequence continues at coordinate 10,421 of CAVILQ010000027.1, forward strand.
AAAGCGTTTAAGAACCAATTGTTGTAGTACCCGGAGTGATTGAAGACACCATCGAGTATGACTTTGATGTTTCTCTTATGGGCTTCCTTGACTAGATTCTTCAAGTCATCTATTGTTCCGAAGGATGGATCGATTGAGAAGTAGTCTTTAGCGTCATATTTGTGATAGGAAGAAGAAGTGAAGATCGGAGTGAGCCAGATTCCTGTGTATCCAATATCGGATAGGTAATCGAGCTTGGATGCGATTCCATTTAAGTCTCCGATACCATCGTGATTGCTATCGGCAAAGGATGGCACGAATATCTCGTAATAGTTTCTGTAATTGTCATCGAGAACATCGTCAGTCAATGTCTCATTTTCAAAATGCTTTTCTTGGATGGTCGTATCAGAATTTTCCGTTTCGCTATGAATGCTCTCACTGTTTCCGTTACAGGATGCAAGAAGACACATCAGCGAAAGAAACAATATACCCTTTTTCATAGTTTAGCCTTTGACAGCGCCGCCAGTGATACCTTCGACATAGTATTTCTGTAACCAGAAGAAGAGAATCATAATCGGGACAGAGACGACAACACCGCCAGCGCAGAAGACTGGGAAGTATTCGACCTTGGTTTCCAGCGTTGTGATCATCTTCTGCATACCGACAGCAACGGTTCTAGCAGTATCAGTACCGCCAGCAAGATAGGAAGGAAGCATGAAGTCGCCCCAAGGAGCTGTGAATGTGATGAGAAGAGTATAGACGATAATCGGCTTGGAAAGAGGCATGATGACCTTGAAGAAGATGGTGTTCTTGTTGGCGCCATCGATCATAGCTGCCTCATCAAGTGATTTAGGAATCGTATCGAAGAAACCTTTGGCGATGTAGTACTGCATAGCAGAACCACCGATATAGATGAGGATGAGTGAGTAGACATTTCCGCCTAAACCGATCAGCTTTAAGACAAAGTAGATGATAAGCATGCTTAAGAAACCAGGGAACATGCCAAGAAGAAGGATAAGCTTCATCAATGGCTTTCTTAATGTGAAACGAAGTCTAGAGAATGCATAGGATGTTCCTAAGACCATCACGGTCTCGATGATACAGGAAACAGCAGAGATGATCAGTGTGTTGAGATACCAGTTTCCGAAATGATAGTAAGGAGAATTGAATAACTTGATGTAATTGCTGAAAGTCCAGACAGGGACATTGTTTGCAATGTTTTCCTCGGTAGGAAGAAGAGGCATGAAGTAGTGTGCGGAAGATATAGAGGAGAAGGACTGGAAGACTAGATAGACAAAAGGAACAAGCCAAACGATGGATAAGACGATAAGGAAGATATAGATGACTATATTTCTTGTTGTGATTGCTCTTTTATGAGAACGATAGTTCTTTTTCTTTGCGTTTTCCATAGTTTACTGGAAGGCCTCCTCGTCCTTGACGGATCCGCTTCTGTTGTAGAAGATGAGAGAGAAGAAAGCGACGACTGCGAAGATGATGATTCCTAAGACAGATGCCATACCATAATCGTATGAGGAATTGGTAGTGATCTTATAAATCCAAGTGATCAGCAAATCGGTATTACCGACTTTTGAGTCGCGAATGAGTGACGGAACGTCTGCTGTGGTGAAGGTGAAGACAGGTCCACCGCCAGAAAGAAGATAGATGACGTTAAAGTTGTTGATGTTACCGACAAACTGGGAGATGAGGTAAGGTCCGGTGACGAATAGCATATAAGGAAGAGTGATCTTAAAGTACATTCTTGCCGGGCTTGCGCCATCGATTCTGGCAGACTCATATAAGTCTTCCGGAATGTTCATAAGTAAGCCGGTACAGATAAGCATTGTATAAGGAATGCCAACCCAAGTATTGATCAAGATGATGGTGACCTTAGCTAAGATAGGATCGCTTAACCATTTGATATCAGAAGAAATCCAGCCGATACTCTTTAAGACATTGTTGACAATGCCAGAATCCGCAAACATTTGGGAGATGATCAACAAGGAGATGAACTGTGGGACGGCGATTGTTGTGATCAAAATCGTTCTCCACAGTTTCTTCAGCTTGATTCCCTTGGTATTGATGATCATAGCGACAATCATACCTAAGAAATAGTTGGAAAAGGTTGCAAAGAAAGCCCAAACCAAGGTCCAAAGGAGAACTTTACCGAATGTCTGTAAGAAAATTGGAGAACTAGACCCGCTGGAATTGGATGAGAAGAGAGCTTCGAGGTTATAGAACCCGACCCAATCGAAGAGTTTTGCATTTGGCACATGGAGATAATCGTAATTTGTAAAGGCGATGACAACCATCATGATGATTGGAAAGATTGTAAAGATGGTAAGAGTTCCAATCGGGATGAAAAGCAATGTCTTGTCATAACTCTTATCGAAGACATTTTTCAGTGTCTGTCTATCGCTTGCATATCTTCCGATCTCTTCTTTGTCCTGAAGTTCTTTGCTGTCGCGAATTTGGTTATACCAAAGGAAGACGAAAAGAACGATGAATAGGATTGTAAGAAGTGAGTAGAGAAGAATGGTGAAGGAGTTATCGAAATAGACAGGAGCCATAATGTCAAGTATGCCCTCTGTAGTTGGATAACTTCCACCGGCTACCATACCTAAACTAGATAAATTGCTCAAGGACGGTATACCGATGATTGCAAGGAATGCAATAAAAGCGATTTCAAATAAAAAATAGAAAACACCACGAATGATCTGTCTTCTTGTGACAAGACCGAAACCCATGAACAAGAATGATAAGCGTGTCTTGTAATCACCCTCTTTCATTGCATCGAAAATGTGGTATAGAACACCAAAGATTCCTTTTCTTGTCTTTCTGGCTTTTAACTTGAAGTTGTGTGCCTTGAACTTTGCCTTCTTTGGCATATTTGTGAAAAAATGAGTGAACCGATAAAGGATCTTCTTCGGTCTGCTCAATGACAAATATTCCAGTTGGCTTTCAAGCACAGAAGCGTTAGAATCTGCCATATGTCTCTCCTTTTCATGTGTAAGTTGAAAAATAGCGCTGATATTATAAACGACATAAGGAGAGTAGGCAAAGCCTACTCTCCTACTCGACTATATATATATATTTACTGATTAGTAGTTTTTCGAAGCGGCGATGGAATCAGCATAGGTCTTCATGATCGTTGCATAATCCGGATCAGCTACCTTAAGACTTTCAACAGCAGCAGAGCAACCAGACCAAACATTTTCAGGGACAATGGTCTGAGCAACGGAGAACTCAGCCTGAGCAGCAAGAGC
>CAVILQ010000027.1:14025-23856 GCA_963643715.1 bacterium
TGTGACATCGACATTGGCATTAACAGCAAGCTGATGAACAGCCTTTGCACCTAAGATACCCTTCTCACCGTCGAAATCGGAAGTGGCATTCTTGAAGGTGCCATCATTGTTAAGGCTGACTTTGTATCTTGCACCGAAAGACATGAAGGTACCGATGGAGAAGAAGGAAGAATCAGTGTCAAGAGCATAACCGAACTTAAGATTCTTTGCAGCACAGGCGGCAATGATGTCTTCTACTGTCTTAGCCTGATCATCACTGACAACAGTCTTGTTGTAGTAGAGGAAGTAGCCGTTATCGCCAGCATAAGGATATGCATAATAGGAATCAGCCAATTTACCGGCATCGACAGCTTCATTGCCCATGCCTTCGATTAATTCAGTGGAGAATTTGGACGGAAGTTCAGCTAAAGCACCCTTAGAGTTAAGAGCACCGAGCTGGTCAGAAGCGAAACCATAGATATCCGGAGCTCCATCACTTTCCCAATCACTGATGCTCTTTGCAGCATCTTCGCCGACTTCATACATGGTGATGGTGACATTTTTGTAGCCATTGTCAGAAAGGTACTTCTTGGCCTGAGTCTCAACGAAAGTAGACTGTGTTGCGGAAGCACCGATGACGATGTTTGTGCTGATGTCCTTGGAAGTGTCCTTGGCTTCAGTCTTTGCAGTGTTGTCTGTTGCAGGCTTTGTTGTGTCACTTGTCTTGCTGCCGCAGCCAACGAGCAATAAAGAAATACCGACTAACGAAACTAATTTTGATCTTTTCATAGTGTAATTACCCCCTATTTTGAAAATTGATCACGAATTTATATTCCAGAAGTTTTGCCCTCTTAGAATCAATCACAGCGGCCGAATCGCCTATTGAGCTCTCTTAGGCGTTTGGCATTGAGTGGAGAGAGGTCCTCCTCTGTCACTCTGTATTTCCAGTTTGTGCCGACGGTTCCTGGCGTATTGATTCTTGATTCATTGCCTTGGAACAATAGGTCTGGCATCGCCTGGATTGCGACATTGCTAAGTGAGGCGAGATTAAGCTCTAGTAACGCCTCAACTTGTCCGTTTACGTCATCTTCTCTCACTTCTTCGACTCCGAAATGGTGGCAATTGACGTTCACCTCTTTCACTGTCTGCTTTCTTTCGTCTTCGTTCATGTCTTTGAGATAGCCTTTTAAAGGCTTGCAGTCATGCGTGCTAGAGAAGGATATACAAGTGTAGGGATAGTTGATAGCTTTGTTGAAGTTCTTCTCCTCTCTTGGATAACCGAATTCGATGACTCTTGTGTCGTTCAGCCTCAGTGATGAAAGAACATCTCTCACTTCCATTGAGGAACAGTCCACATCTTCTGCGATGACTCTGCTCTTATCCGTTATGAAGCAATCGATAAGGCTTTTACCGTCTGTCTTAACGAATTCACCTTCTAATCCATCTTTCTGACCGCTCTTCACTAGATAGGATTCGATGTATCCTCTGAAGTGGTCAAGGAAGACAAGATCATATAGGCTATAGCAGAAGTTAAGACGGTCTTTTAGGAATCGGTAATTGCTTTTCTTCATCTGGTTGAAGTCATAAGCGGGAGTTCCCCAGTTCTGTCCTTTGCTGAAGAAGACATCCGGCGGATAGCCACATGTGACATCCATTCCGTATTCCTCATTCAGGAGGAAGTTCTTGTGATGCTTGTAGACATCGATGGAGTCGTAGCTGACATGCATCGGCATGACACCGATGATTTTGATGTCTTTCTTGGTAGCGTAGTTTCTCAACGAAGACCACTGCTTTAGGAAGATGTACTGTGTCCACTCGTAGAATTCCACCTCGGACCGATTTTCCTTCTTCAGTCTTTGGAAGAGATCAGCTGAGTAATGTTGTTGGTCTTTTTGAAATTTTTCCCAGGAACATTCTCCGTTTATCTCCTTTAAGACACGGAAGCAAGCATAATCAGTGAACTGATGCTTTCTAAGAAATGATGTGTAACCTCTTTGATAGTCACCTTTTCCTTTCTTGAACCTCTTAAATGCGATTTTGAGAATCTTGATTCTATTCTGATAGATTTTGGAGTAATCAATCTGTTTTGGATTGTCTCCCCAATCGATTGAACAAAGATCCTTTTTCTTAAGAAGTCCTTTTTCGACAAGATCGTCCAAATCAATGAAGTTATGATTGAGCGCTCGGCTAGAAAAGGATTGATAGGGTGAGTCACCAAAAGACGTTGGTCCAAGAGGAAGAATCGCCCAATAGGAGAACCCGGATTCTGAAAGGAAATCGATGAAGTTGCGTGCGGCTTTTCCGATATTTCCGATGCCATACGGACTTGGCAAAGAGAAGATAGGAAGGGAAACTCCGCTAAGTCTGAGTTTCTTATTCATTTTCTAACCGCTTACAATTCTACATATTTCGAATTGCAAATGCAAGAAACGGAAGAATAGAAATAAGATTTTCAGCTAAAATGAGGACCTTTGAAAATGCCAGTATTTATCGATATATTTTGAAATATTATACGACAAAATCAATTAATAATATTTAATGGTAATTTACCATTTTACGATGAAAAAAACAAAAAAACGGAAGAAAATTCATTCTACGAAAATCACAGTTTTTTCTTAAAAATTCCTTAAAAACATATAAAAAGACTTATTTTTGCGAACTTTTGAAAAATATAACCATTTATAGCGTTTACATTTTTGATTATAGCGAAAATATTTTTTTGCAAAATCGTATTTTTGTCAGTTTTACAGCCCATTTTCCATTTTTATTAATGCTGGTTTGAACATCGTTTTTCTCCTTTTTTAAAAATTATGGGGGGATATGAATCATGATTTTTACTGTTTTTGAAAGAAAAAACTATTTTCGCAATGACTCATTTTCTATCCTCATTGTTCTCTTGCATGGGTTAGAATAATGTCATGAAAAAAACATATTCCTTAGACGAAATCAGAGAGGAACTCTTCTCTGAAATCGATGAACTGTTAGAGAAAGAAACCTATTGGCATAAGTGTGACCATTGTATGAACAAAGGAAAGTGCTGCATTGATAATGATATCGAGATCCGTGATGATGAATGGGAAAGAATCAAGTATCTGCTGGATTCCACGATTGATGTCAGAATACAAGTAATGGAAAACCTGATCTTAAAAAGGAAATGCTATTTCCGTACAGAATCCTGTTGTCTGATTCATGATATCAGGCCGTTAAACTGTATCTATACTCCTTATCAGGTCATGCAGAACCTATATGATGATCATATCTATTATTCCTCTATCGATGAGGAATGTAATTTTGAGACGAAGGAATATCGAATCAAAAAACAGGTTCCATCAAGAAAGATACTCTATCTTGAAAAGGAAAAGAGATATTACCTATTGCTGAATCATTGGTATCTAAAATATGAGGAAAACAGTCTTAACAAGGATAAGGATTTAGCTGAAAATAGGCTGATACAGTATTTCAAAGATAGAAAAGACTAATTCTTTCCTTTCAGATACTTGTAATACTTTAAAGCTCTGACGATGCTATCGTTGTTTTCTTTGACGTGTTTGATAAGATCCGGAAGTGAACGTGCGTGGGTTAAACGGATTGTCATATAGATGATTGAAAGTGGAATAATCATATATGGGATGAGGATGTATCCGGGTCCAAAGGATAAACATAAGGATAAGGTAGTGAGATAATTCGTCGTGACAGAGGCAAAGAAGCATAAAGCAGATAAGACAATGATCAAAGACTCATCTTCTCTAGTAAGAGGATAGAAGGATGAGAGGATAGAGGATAAGACCATACCGATGCTTCCACCGACGACAAAGGTAGGGATGACGTGTCCTCCCTGATAGTAGATATCATTGCTGAATATGGTCCAGAAGAAACGAATGAAGAAATAGAAAAGACAAGATCCTAAAAGCAATTCCTCTGTTGATAAAAAGATTTCATCACTGAATCCGAGGAAATCATTATACCCTGTAAACTTCAGACTTAACACAGTGACTAAAGCCATAACGACAGAGAAAAAGACTTCGCTTCTCTCATTTGCTTTCACAAAGTAGGCAAGAGACATGATGAATCTCTTGTAAAAGAAAGAGATGAATAAAGTGACAACTGGAATCAGCATGATGAATAGGTTGAAGTATTTGCTTGAGAAGGGTTCGATGTTTTTGTTGTATAAGGAATAAAGGTAAAAATCCTTCATGCCGTAAAGATATCGGAATAGGAGAATCCAGAAGAATGAGATAAGAAGCAGATAGATCTGTAAGAACATCTGCTTGGTTGTACCTCTTTTGTTCTTTTTTTCAAAATAGAAGAAGAATCCGGCCACTGGATTTAAAAAGGCTAAAGCGTAACCCATCATGGAACCGAAACGGTTCTTCGACAAGTTGGTCTCCTCTTTGTAGAACAGTAGCCTATAGAAATTCTCAATCATGAATCCGATATAAACGCTTGGTCCTTCGCTTCCTAAAGGAAGAGCGATAAGGAAGGTAAGAAGACAACAGAATATGCTCTCACTCACCTCAATCACAGAGTCTAGCATCCTATGCTTTTCGAAGAAGGAAAGATAGTGGAGTTTCTTTCTTATTTTCTTTTTTCTTTTCAGAAGCAGGAATTCGATATAGCTGACTAAAAGGATGAATATTGTATATAGGATGACATTCGCTGCGGTTGGTTCAACCGGAATCAAAACAAGTTTTTTGACTAAAGAGATCAAAAGCTGAAAAAGAAAAATAACACCAGCTCCTGTTAAGGCAACTAGGTTGATGAACAAAAAATCGATGGAGAAGCTTTTAACTTGATTCTTATGGGGCATAGTAAAACGAAGATGATATTCTAGTGATTAATACAGAAAAATACAAGATAGGAATCTTATTTCGTTTCTGCTTTCTTGCTTTCTCTTTTTTCGATGAAGATTGAGAAAGGAACGAGAAGGCCATTCAGTATGAGAATGATTCCTAGCATATACTGGATATGAGAAGAAAAAGAACTGTCTTTTAACGCATTGAATAGGAGATAGAACGTGCATCCGCCAAGGACAAATGCAAGAACGAGGATAAGATAGCAAAAAGCAGAAAGAATCTCTTCCTTGCTCTTGTCTTTGATGCCATCTGCAAAGTGGAGGCATATATTCTTCATCATATTTGTCATCATAGTAGGAGTATAGCTATGATGGTTCACCTCGTTGAAGGAAAGGAAGTGAATCGCACCGTATAATGCCAAGAAAGAATCGACTAATGCATCATAGATGTTGATAGTTTCACCATTCGTGATTCCGGATTTCTCAATCGGAATGAAAAAAATCGGGATAAGAAGGAGGGATTCAATCGTTAAGGAGACGGCGTGGAAATACTCTTTTTTGAAATGATCCATGTAAATCCTTTTTCCTAATTGTGATAGAAAACATCCAATAAGGAAGACAATTAGGACTAATAAGGATAATAAGACAATTTCATGGTTTCCATCGATCAGGTGAACAAAGATGTTCAAAAGGTTCCCGGTCTGCATCGCACAGAAGATACCTCTTGTCTTCAAAGAGTAGAGTTCTAGATATCCGCCGATGAAGATAATTAAGAATGTGAAGAGATAGGATAAAGTAAAATGTTTCTTGAGTAGTTCCATAGATTGATTTCCCTACTCATTGTACGCTATTCCTTTCTAGAATGAGAGAAGAAAAAGAAGAAAATAGAAAGTCATAGAAGCGCTTACTTATGTTCTATATTAAATAAGTAAGTGAAAACATATATAATCTTCAAGATATGAATCGAAGAAAGAATAAACCGGATTATAAGAACTGGATGCCGAAAAGCTACTTGGTAGCTATATTTTTGTGCACGGCAGTTTTCCTATTTCTTACCATACTCTTCTTCTTTTTCGGAAGATTCATTCATTTTGTGTGGCTTCGTTTCTTCCTTGGCGCGATATGTGGACTCTTCTTCTTGGTCTTTTTCTTTTTCTCCATCCTTGGTATCCATTGGTATAGAACCTTCTCCTATGACGGAAAAAGGCAGATGGCAAAAGGCATCATTGATGGTCTCTCGGATTTCTGTAAGGATAGATCAGGAAAGATTCTCGATGTCGGATGTGGCTCTGGCGCATTGACTATCGCCTTAGCGAAGAAGAATCCAGACGCCTTAGTCTTCGGTGTCGATAGATGGGGAATTGAGTACGTCGATGTGACACGAAACCTCTGTATGGATAATGCAAGACTAGAGAAGGTGAAAAATACCTTTTTCCTCTATAGCAATATAAGAAAACTGGATTTCCCTGATGAATACTTTGATCATGTCTCATCCAATTACTGCTATAGCAACCTCTCTGGATTCGATAAGAAAGAGATGATATATGAGACGTTAAGAGTCCTGAAGAAAGGGGGAACCTTTGCTATTCATGACATCATGAATTGGTTCTACTTTGGAGATATGAATGAATTCATCGAGACGTTGAAGAAGAGAGGAATCGAGGAAGTGCATCTTGTAGAAACGAGCAAAGGCATGTTCATGACGGAGATTGAATCCTTCTTCCTCTCGTTGAATGGATCCTATATCCTATATGGGAAAAAGTGAACTTTCTATCCGTTTTTTGCTAAAATTATATTGGAAGGAGTAATATTTATGAAACTGATTAAGAAACTATTGATTACGCTTATCGTTTTGATTGTCGTACTATGTGGCGCCTTCTTCGGAGGAGTTCTTTATCTGAACAAGAAATACGATATCGATACCTTTAAAACGCTCTCTTCCTTAAAGCAGTTAAGTGAACCGGTTGAGGAGACTGACATCGTCAAGAATCCCTATTCGGATGCGGATATCGATTCATTGATGACCGACTTCAATGTCTCGTTCGATAGCTTCATCACGAAAGATGAGGATGGAATTCATTTCAACTTCGATAAGCTTGATTCAGTCGCCGAAAGGGATGTCTACTTGACAGATAAGCAGTTGGCTATCTTTGCTAGTGAAGCCTTAGAGGAGAAGATAGATAGCAAAATCGAAATCGGGTCCTACCAATTCCCTGTCAAGATATTGGAAATGGATATCAAAGATATTGAAGTGGATAAGGCAACAATTAAGACAATTGTCCGCCTTGACGTTACTGATTTAAAGAAGAGCTTCTCCTCTTTCCCACTCTCTCTATTTGGAAAATACATCCCAACCTATTTCTATCTCGATGTCTCCTTTGTCAATACTCATCTATCCACTGCTTTCACCTATCAGGTGAGTGCAAGTGATGTCATGATCAACTCTCTTTCGAGTGAGGAATCCTCTTCCTTATTCACAACGATTGGAAAGTTTGTATCCTTCCCGACTGCAGAGGAATGCTCTACTACATTCGGAAAAGCATTCATGGATAATCTAGTCGGCACTAGTGAAAACCCTGGTATCCTATTGCAGTTAAAGGATAATGGTGCCAAGGATTACTCCTTTGTTGAATATAACAATGAAGGATGTCTGAAGGTCAGCTGCAGTCTCTTATAGTCATTGACATAGTCGATTTTGAAACTTACTTGGTGGATGATTCTTCCACCAAGTTTTTTGTAAGCGGATACAAAAGAATAGAACGGAAATGATGATTATTCGAATTGACAAAGGAAGCCGATATCGATTATAGTGTATTGCTTTTAAGGTTATTTTAAACTTTGTGAGGTATCAATATGAACAAAACAAAATTGACATTTTTATCTCTTCTTGCAGTGCTTTTGCCATTAGCTTCCTGTGAGAAGAACGAGTCTTCTTCTAATTCAGAAAAGACGAGTGATTCTCCAATCAGCGATAGCACATCCGATAAAGAGTCTAGCTCAACTGATGGAAAGAAGGATGATATCCATACCGATTCTAGACTTGAGGTCTTTATGTTCGGTGATTTGTATAAGGATGCTATTAGAAGCGTATACTGCAATATGATTGGCGTTACTGGTGATATTCAGTGGAGCTCCAGCAATGAGAATGTTGTTGCAATTGGATCAAATCCTCTTAACGGATATATGCCGGAGGTCAATTTGATTGCGAATGGATATGGAACAGCAACAATCAAAGCAGCACTTAGCTCTGATCCTACCATTTATACTGAACTCAACGTCACCGTCTCAGATGAATATCTTGAAATGTCAGATGAGCTTTTTGCCACGGTCTCCTCTTCTATGAGAATGGATAGCGTTGAGACATACTACAGTTATGATGAACTCTACAATGAGACGGAAACCGGAAAAGATAGCATTGTCACCATCTTCGAAGAGAATGAAGACCAGTCCAATGGCATCAATGACAATCTCACCGATGCCTATCAGATTAAGGCAAATGAAAGTGATGGCAGTGTCTTTGAGAAGAAATATGTAAGAGACGGCCGCTATTTGGCAACCGAGTATCGTGACTTCAAAAACGAAATCAGAAAAGACAGACTTTCTAATACCGATGGTGAGACGATGTACTGGGAAGCTTGCCCATACTTCAATTACTTAGGCAATTCCTCTTATGTGAATCCAACTCAGTTTGCTTCCTTTGATGATGGAAAGACCTATCATTTTATTGGTGGATACGAGACGGCTGCTCAGATTTGCCTTAACTTTTTCCAACAGGATATCTCTCCGGATGACCTCTATTTCACGGTTAAGGATGGAAAAGTGGATACGCTTGAAGTCGTCATTGATCCCTATAAGGGAAATACAAACAATACTGATTATCTCAATGTGAAGTACGGAATGAAAATCTCATCTAAGTTATCCTTAAATGGTAATGCAACCATTGAACATTTAGAAAAGTATGCGCATGAAGATTATCATGATGCAATCAGCGGTGCTTTGACAAATATGGCATCTTTGAAAAATTACAAGTCCACTGTTTCAAGAAAGTTGGATGGTAGTGCGACCGAGAAAGTCACTTACACCTATACGGAAGATACCATCGACATTGTCACTTCCACCGGAAATGAAATCCTTTCTCACACTGGTGTTCATAAAAAGGATGATGGAACCTATTATGAATATGAGCATGATGATAATAGCAATGTCACAACAATAACGAAGACACATAATACCCCCTTTGATGGAACAGATTCAAGTGGAAGCAAAATCAATCGTTATCCTACCTTTGACTTCGCTGCTGAAATCTTTGAAAAAGCAGAGGCAGATAATACATATGTCTCACGTGGAGACAATGCTCAATTCATTTCGTATTGCTCTTATCTTCCTGTGACATGGACTCTTCTTAATAGTTATGTCGGAGACGGAACGATTGTTTTAGATAATGCCAATCATTTGACTTCTGCAAGTGCGAAGCTTACAGATGGCGAAAATGAATATAATCTCACAATCGATTATTCTTCCTTTGGCACATCTGTTGTCGATATTGATTTTTCTAAGGCAGTCGAACCTGCTCATCCTACCTCTTTTGAAGAGGCTTATCCGAATCTTGCAAAAGAGATGAAGGCATGGAACATCTATGATGCTGTTCCTTTCCTCTATTATGAACCAGGTTACAGTGAATCTGTTGAGATGGAAAGAGACAGTGACGGAAATGTCAACTGCGCTCTATTAAGAACGAAAATGTTAGATGACAGTCAGTCTTCAATCGTCACCACTTTCATCAGCGACTATAAGACACTCTTAGTCGAGAATGGATATACGCTCACTAGTGAGAAGGATCCTAAGGGTTATGATCTATACGAAAAAGGAGATTATAAGATCTCCATCGGCAATGAACTCAACTGGGATAATAAGAGTAGACCTGCTGCCATTATTCGTGTCTTTTCTTCCAAACTGAATCCTCAGTACGGTGTTTGATACAAGAATCATTTGTTTATAAGGCCTGAGGTTACTTGGGCCTTTTTAACGGCAAAAAACTGAATAAAGAAAAAGGCCACCTT
>CAVILQ010000028.1:0-23063 GCA_963643715.1 bacterium
CAGTAAATTATGTCCGATACAATAGTGTCGGGCTTTTTTCATATCAAAATATAGTGAAAATAGGCCTTTTTATAGCGATTTTTGATAAAATTCAATTTTTAACAATTGCTGGACTTACACGATTTGACCTCAAGGATAAGAGTAACCTAAAGTTTGTGTAACGAGGAGAAGTCATTAGGATGAGTCATCGATGTTGAAGGCTATCCTTCAACATTGGCGGCACGAAAATGCGGCAATCGTTTATCATATTAGTGTTCAAAGCATGAAAACATACTTTTTTTAGAATTCCCCAGTTCGTGTGAGGAACTGAGAATTCAGTCTTTCTTTGCTATTTTGATGTGATGAGAGTAGAAAAAGAGCATGACTCCTAAAGAATAGATAAGTGGGAGAACTAGTAATAGAATATCAATGTAATTGGATGCGAATATGCTCATGATGATGGATGATACTAAAAAAGCAAGCACTCCGAATGTGAAATAGAACGCAAGAACAGTATTGTCTCTCTTCCTTCCTAAGACAATATAAGTGGATATAGAGAGGAATAGCGCATAAAGAGCAATCAGCAAACGGAAGAAATAACGGAAGAATCCATCCGTTGCATTTTCGAATAAAAGCCAGTCACCACTGAATAGTGTTCTTCCTTCAATGACAATAAAAACAACAGAAAACAAAATAATGAATGCCGCAGAAATATAAGCGATTAACTTTCCAGTCTTTTTCATTTTAGATTCCTCGTATAAATTGTTTCACATAAATCACTTGTCACAAAGTCAGAAATTAAGACTCCAACATTCTTTTTCTCCTTAATTATCTCAGGAAGCCATCGGTTGATGTTCTTCGCTGTTGTGGAAGCATAGGTAGGCGGGAAGGAATCGACATAATAACAGGAGGTGAAGTTGAAAGTGAGCGTATCACTATGATTCAAGCTGTATTCTAGGCAATTTGTGATCTCTGTCTTTTTATTCTCGATATCGCTCACTTTATAGAAGTCCTGTACATGAAGATTGCTTTCTTCTATATTAAAGGTGTTAGTCGTCGTATTCTTATCATGGTCTAACCATCCATCATAGGCAGGTAAGCCGACGGTATTATCCTGATATCGAGAGACTAGATATACTTTTCCTCTTAGTGCACCTAAAGTTTCTGGCAGTTCTCTATCTAGATTCCAGAATGAGGAATAAGAACGAAGTTCCTTCAACAATGTCGTTTCAAAAGAAGAGGAACTATTCGCATCATCGCTTTCTTTCTTAATGGATGCAATGATAGCTTCAGAAGGATGTTCTGTTAAGAATGTCTTGAAATCTTCTAGAACCTTAGTGAAATCTAGTCTCTGATCAACAATTCCGTGCACAACCTTCATCTCATCATTGCGTTGCTGTAAACGGATATCGAAGAAACGAACACCAGAAGAAAGCTGACCATTGATTGTTAAGTCCTGGCATTTTCCGGATAAGTCACCAATTGAATGAAGAGCACCGGAATCATGTGAGCCAGGTATAGATAACGAAGTCATCGACACACTATCATCTAAGCTTTTCATCCATTCTGAACCTTTAGATGTCGTAGCCTTCTTACTTAGTGGCAATACGGCAAATAATGAAACAAGTGAGATGGCACTGAATATCGATGACGAAATAATGACATGTTTTTTTCTTTCCATATATCAATTATTGATAAACAAGACTTACATTTGAATGTCTGTTTATCCCTTACTTACATAATGATAACCGCTGTTTGCAATCAAAACAAATATTTTTTGTGAAAAATCAACCCTTTAATCGCTTACATTATCGAGTTTTGAATACGAATCATTAGGCTTAGAGATTCTAAAAAAATCAAAAAAATAAAGTGTATTGAACCCCTAATGTTAGGCTTTAAATAGACGTATTGCACAACATTGGGATGGGGCAAGATTGATTGTTATCAGAATGATTTTGAAATCTTTTATCGAGTAGAAATACAAGTCGATACCGTCAGATTTTTTTCAATATGACACGATTCCTACATTCCTATCTAGTACGAGTATCGATGAAACACTAGTTCCAACATTTCGTCATCTAATTAAAAGAATATTATATCTATCCTTCCGGAACGGAGTATCATAGTTGATGAATAAGACACTAGTATTGAAGAGAAAATATACCTAACAATTATGATAAGAAGCTTCTTATACCGTTAATTTTGAAAATGCCACTACCACAAACGCAACTATTCCATCACCATGCAATATGAAGCATTAAGTTCTTCTTCTCCATCGGGTTAAACAAGTGTCTTTAAACTAAAAGAATAGGGGGCATATATGATCATCAGAGAAGTAGTAAATAGCGATATGGAAGCCTGCCTTGATATCTATAACTACTATATCGAGAACACGTGCTATACATTAGAGGAAAAGAAGCTTTCTTTAAGTGACTTCACAAAAAGAGTGCATAGAATCCATTCTCATTATCCCTTTCTTGTCTATTTAGATGATTCAAATCCTATTCTTGGATACGCCTATTTATATATTTTCCATGAACGTAGCGCCTATAGGAAGACAGCAGATCTTTCTATTTACGTCGATAAGGATCATTTGCATGACCATATCGGAGTGATTCTATTAGAAGAGATCGAAAAGAAAGCTAAAGAATATTCCACAACGAATATCATTTCCATAGTCACAAGTGAGAATGAGAACTCCCTTCATTTCCATCAGAAGCATGGTTTCATATTAGAAGGCAATATTCATGATGTAGCCTATAAACTCGGAAAGTCGATCAGTGTCTACTATCTTAGAAAACCAATAGTCTAAGTCCATATATCTGTACAATTTCGTTTATCCTCTTCTTTTTGAACATAGAACATGTAAAATATAGAAGAAGTGATTTCCCACCTACAGGAGGAAGATGTGATTGGGAAAAGAAAGATAAATCACATCAAAAGGAATATGAGCGAAATCTTAAGAGATGCACATGGAAGAAGAATCGGTGAAATCGAAAGATGTGGTGACAAGCAGATCATCCGTGATGAACACGGAAGAAGATTAGGAGAATACGATGGCCGATACACTTATGATGATCATCATAGAAGAGTAGGAGAAGGCAATCTTCTCACCATGTTATTGAACAAATAAGTTCATTTAGATTTTTAGACACTTATGAACAAAGAGTTTTTCTTTGTTCATTTTTATACATAGTATCTCATCAATCCAATGAAATAGTAAGTAGTTAGGTCTTTAATAAAATGAACGACGCCACAAACAATCCATTCTTAAAAAATAGGTTTTATATTCTGTTTATTGGTTTGAATCCGTCTATTTCCGCGACATTCATTTCTTTCTTGCATTCCAATTTTCAAATGGTAAAATAGTACACGTTCACCGGAGGGTGGGTTGTTCAAGAGAAACAACAGCTGGACAAGGTGTAGACTGAAATGTCTATTACCGGTCCAGCTTTTTTTAAGGAGAAATTTATTATGGACTTAATCAATGGCAATGTCAGAAAAATCTATTTCAAGTATCTGTTGGCCGCCTTTGGCTCAGCACTGATTGTATCAATCTACAGCATTGTTGATATGGCTGTTGTCGGTCAGTACCAAGGTCCGAATGGAACTGCTGCTTTAGCAGTCGTCTCTCCCATATGGAACATCATCTATAGTCTTGGCCTATTTATGGGTGTCGGAGGAAGTATCCTATTTTCCGCAATCCGAGGGAAAAAAGACCAAGACCAGAAAGATGCAAACCAATATTTCACAATCTCACTTATCGGCGCTATCGTTCTTTCGGTTTTAGCCACTTTAGCAATCGTATTATTTGAAAAACCGATACTTGTCTTCTTTGGCGCGAGTGATGAAGAGATTCTTTCTCTTGCTATATCCTATTTAAAACCGATTCGATATGCTCTTCCACTTTTCCTCTTCAATCAGTATTTGGCAGCTTATCTTAGAAATGACAATGATCCATTGCTAGCAACGATTGGTGTTTTATCAGGAGGACTTTTCAATGTTTTCGGGGATATATTCTTCTCCTTCACTTTGAATATGGGTGTCTTCGGAGCCGGTCTTGCTACAGCAATCGGTTCCGCTATTTCATTTGTTGTCATGATGATTCATTTCTTGAGGAAGAAAAACACTTTGAAATTAGTCAAATCGGAACACTTCTTCCGAAAACTGGGTTTGATATCGAAGACTGGTTTTTCGACTTTCTTCGTTGATGCAGCAATGGGTATCTTGACCGTTCTTTTCAATCGACAGATTATGAAATACTTAGGTTCCGATGCTTTGGCGGTCTATGGTCCAATCATCACAATCAGCACTTTTGTTCAGTGCTGTGCCTATAGTGTCGGTCAGGCTAGTCAACCGATCATCTCTGTCAATTATGGAGCCAAAAAGCCGGATAGAATCAAAGAGACTTTGAAATATTCGTTATTCACTGCTTTTTTCTTTGCTCTATTCTGGACGGTTCTTAGCCTTAGCGTTCCAAATCTATATGTCAAAGTATTCATCAAGGCAACGGATAATATTTTAAATATTGCTCCTAGCATCATCCGAGTCTATTCTCTGTCTTTCTTATTATTGCCTTTGAACATCTTCTCAACCTATTACTTCCAGTCCATATTAAAGCCAAACATTGCTTTTGTAATCTCTGTACTCCGTGGCCTCGTTCTAAGCGCTGCATTCATCTATCTCTTACCTTTGATCACTCCTTCCCTTATCTGGTATGCGATGCCTCTGACGGAACTTTTGACTTCTATCTTTGTAGTAATCGCAATCTATCTCTCCCTATCAAAGTTACCGAAAGAAGACATACACTAATCACTGCAGTTCTACACTATCTCTCAAGCATATTTCAAAACACATTATTTGAAAACCTATCTTCATCATGTTATTTTAAGGGTGTGAGGTAACATTTATGGAAAAAATATATCTGAATGATGCTATTCAATATCTAGATGAAAAAGGAAAATTAATAGCAGAAATTGATTTCCCAACTACTGGTGATAATGCAATCACGATCACTCATACCTTTGTTGATTCTTCTTTGAAAGGACAAGGTGTTGGAAAGGAACTCATACTTCAAGTCATCGATTATGCTAGAAAGAATTCATTGAAAATCAAGGCAACCTGTTCCTTTGCTATCCATTACTTTGAGAAGAATCCCTGCGATATCTATCAAGATAAATAGGATTCAGTTCATTTGAAAATCATAAAATAATGTACAAAAAAACAAAATCCGTTTATAATATTTGTTGAAAACGAGGTGAACAAAATGAGAATTGCAATATCGGCTGAAAGCACAATTGATCTTCCTAAGGAACAACTTGAACGTTTCGACATCCATACTCTTCCCTTTACATTGATCATGGGTGATGAGAGTGTCTTAGACGGAGAAATCTTACCAGAGAAACTTTTTGAATTCACCGATAAAACAGGGGTCTTACCTAAGACAAGCGCTGTCAATGAATACCAGTACCGTGAACATTTTCGTAAACTCAAAGAGGAAGGATATGATGCCATCATCCATTTCTCGCTTTCAAGCGGAATCTCTTCCGCCTGTCAGAATGCGATGAAGGTCAAAGATGAATTCAAGGATGTCTATGTCGTCGATACAAAATCATTGTCGACTGGTATTGCATTGCTTGCTATACAGGCTAGAAAACTAGCAGACGAAGGTCTTACTCCATATGAAATCTATGAAAAGTCGTTAGCTAGAGTCAAGGATGTTCAGGCTTCCTTCTCTCTTGAAAGTGTCAATTATCTCTATAAAGGCGGACGTTGCTCAATGCTTTCGATGTTAGGAGCAAACCTCTTGCATATCAAGCCAGAAATCTATGTCAACACCACAACCGGAACAATGTCTTCCGCCAAGAAATATAGAGGACCCATGAAGAAAGTCGTCATGAACTATGTGGAAGACACCCTTGCACAGTTTTCAACTCCCGACCTTTCCTTAGTCTTCATCACATATTCAACAGCACCGGATGATGTAGTCGAATCTGTCACAAACAGATTGAAGGAAAGAGGATTCAAAGAGATCATTCCGACTCATGCCGGTGGAACTATCTCCTGTCACTGCGGTCCGCACTGCTTAGGTATCTTATATATCAACGACGGAAAAGAAAACAACTAGAAACAAAGCGCTCACGAGTTATGAGCGCTTTTTCAGTTGTATTTGCTTTTCGAATCCTTATCACGAGATACGGGAAGTACCATGCCATATGGTTCTTTTAAAGACATATGGAGTTTCTCATCGACAATGATCCACAATACTTTTTTGACAAAAGGTTTCGGTATGCTGCTTTCTCCATATCCATCGGTAAAATAGATCAACACTGAGTTTCGATATTCCTTGTGTTCATTCAGATATTTGATGACTGGGGTAAAGGCAGTGCCTCCTCTCCCTTTTGCTAAGGTCGGCATATCCTTTTTTGACCGGATCTTTTTGACTTCATGTATCTCACTATCACATTGTATCAATGTCATCTCAAAGCCTAAGCTTTGCTTTAGTTTCAATATCTGGCTCAGGGCTTTATCGATTTGTTCTTTATCCATGCTATAGGAAGTATCGATGGCACAGACCAAACTCGCTTTACGATCGGATAGAGTACCAGATAAGTCACTACGTAAGGGCTGTCTTCTATTCAGTCTCATATGGGTATGTCTTTTCCCATAAGGCATGCCGCCTACGACATTGCGTAAGATATTCTCCCAGTACACTTTCTTTTCCTTCTTCAACGAGACGCCTTCCGTTCCCTGTCCAGGATCATCACCCTTTTCCTTTCCAGACTGGGAAGAGTTCATATTCTGACGGAACAACATCATGACATCCTTTTGTTCATTTTCAGGGATGTCCTTTAAAGAATCTAACGAAAAATAGGATTTAGCTTCTTCATCAAGAGACATTCCTCTCTTTTCCATTCTGACAGCTTGATAGAAGGCACGGCTTGCGAGGTTCCCTTCGCTTTTTGCAAGGTCCGGAACATTCTCAAACGCCTTTTCAAAATAGCCGTCTTCCTCTTTTTGCAGGATTGTCTGATTCCACTCTTTGTTCTGTTGATATAGCTGCTTTAAGATGCCGTCCTTGAGTTTAGAGACTTCCTTATATTCCTCTTTCCCTTGTAGTAGAGGCAGTGGACTATTGATGTATTCCATCTGGTAGAGAAGAAGCGTCATCAAATCTTCTAAAGAGAGCTTTGCAAGTATGAAAGGCTGATAGAACAGGATTGAATATCCTGTATCGAATATCTGTATCAGACATCCTTCCTTTAAGGAATAATCTGGTCTTTTCTCTAGAATGGAAAAGTATTTGTGATAAGGATTCAATGTCAGATAGAAATAGGTGGATATCAGATCAAATAATTCAGCATATTCTTTCTCTACATTCAAAAGAATCTGCTCATCACAAGCATTGGAATACTCTTCGATATCCTGATTGATCTTCAACAATATCTCTTTTGGCTTCATGAATTATTCAAAGAATGTATCCTTTAAGTTCTTGCTCTCCTGTAGTATAGGAAGAATCAGATGAGTATTGATATCATGATAGGTGCTCATGAAAGACACGCCTTTTCTTGTCGTAGAGGCAGCAAAGTCATTGGCAAACTGTATCTTTGTCTTTCTGTCCAATGCCTTCAAGAAGAGTTTGATCTTATTCTCAATCTTGACTAAGAGTGCCCAGTTTCCGGATAAGGTAGAGGAGAAGTCAGCAAGATAGTTCAATATGGCTAAACCGAGCTTCGACTTCTGTTCCACAGTCATATCCGTGATCTTATCGTAAGTAGCAGTAAGATGTTCATCATCATTGATGAAGTCAGCGATATCAACCTGAGAAACTACCTGCTGATAGAATTCGAAGAATCGGTCACCGATCTCTTTTCCTAATTTAGCTTCTGCAATGACCTTGATATCGTTCTTGATGACCTTCTGAGTGTTTTCCTGTTCGGAGAAGAAGATTTTTGTCAAATTAACTGACTTGATGATCGTGTCAAGCATATCATAGCCACGAGGAGAAGGAGTGGATGTCACGTCGTCATCCAGTTCATTATCATTGCTGAAAAGATCGCTTCGATGCCCTTTAATGTAATCCTGAATGATAGGGGAGATGTTATTGCTCTTGCAGTAATTCAAAAAGTCGACAGAATTGCTCTTCACATCCAACTTGATAAAGCGGTCTAACTGGGCCGGATCCATTTCATTGGTCTGATAAGTAGAGGAGGAATTTGCAGGGTTCATTGCACCGACAAAGAACACCCACCATGGGAAGACATAACCGTTGACAGTTCTTGTGAGTAAGATATTCATCAATTCCTTATAGACCTGAGGATCACTACGATTGACTTCGTCAAAGAAGACAATGACAGGTTGTATCTTGTTTTCTTTTAGCAAAGATATCTTCTGATCGGGTGTCAGATCATTATCACTATAGCGATTGATGTCTCCTTTTAAAGAATCGGATTCAGCCTCAGAATGATTCTCCAAATAGATTTCCTTCTCTTTGTTTTGGATTCTTTCTACTACATAGTATGGCAGAAAACGGAAAGATATCTTTCCTTTCTCATCCATATACTGATAAGGAAGACCGGTGATTTCACCCTCTTTCAAGGATCCACCTTCTACCGTTAAAAGTATTCCATTCAAATCATCAGCGACTTGCTTGACCAACATCGATTTACCAATACCATGACGTCCAGAAAGAAGGGGAGTAAGTGAGACTCCTTTCTTCTCTACGGCAAGATTAGCTAAGACGACACGTTTCACGATTCTTTTCGCATCTGAGATTTTAATCATTTGGCCTCCTAAAAAAAGCGTATAGATTATTGTACTCCATATCCACTGCAAATCCTAGGGTGCAAAATCTGATAGAAAAAAGATTTTGAGTACCTTAACAAAAGTATTATTACTTTATATATATATCGTTAATAGAGAGTTGTCAATTGACGTTGAAAAAGAACAAAAGATTAGACGGATGATACAAAAAGCGGAAAAACTTTATGATCTTTCAAAAAATGCGCCTGATATAGAAATCGATGAAGATGTCAATTGGCTAGTCATCTCTGCAAAGAATGGTGACGTATGTTGCCAGTATTATTTGGCTCTATTCTATTACCAAGGATATGTAATAGAACAAGATTTTTCAAATGCTTTTTTGTACTGTGAAGCAGCTTCGAAAAGCCGAAATAAGCCAGCTAATTATCTATTATCTCTCTTTTATGAAATCGGTATAGGAACAAAACGAGATCATAAGAAAAGCATATCAATCATTCAGGGCATTGGATACAATCAACTTCGACCTGAAACATTTGATTTGGTTTGTGTTCTAGCAGATGAGAATTACCCTTATGCGCATCTGTTGTTAGGACATTGCTACTATTTCGGTATAGGAAGTGAACAAAACCTTACAAAAGCATTTGACTGGTATTTAAAAGCAGCTAACTCAGGACAAAATGAGGAAGCCATGTACTTTGTAGCATTTTGCTATGATTACGGAATGGGAACTTTGCCAGACAAAGAGAAAGCATCTCTTTGGTATCATAATTCAAATCATGAATCCAATGACATGACAAGCGCCTTGTGGTATAAGGTAGCCGCTGAACATGGTTCATCTAGAGCCAAAGAAGTCTATGACAAAAAATATAATAAAATCATAGATAAGGATAAATTGGATCAAAAGCAACTTTATGATGTAGTTGATAATATATTTGGAGCTAAGACACTCAGAATTTGCATTACTCTATAAAAGGGCACCACAGCGGTGCCCTTTTATAATCAGTCCGTTACTTCTCTCGTCTTTCCATCCTTTAAGGACAAAAGAATCATTCGGATCATGTTTTTATCGACATGGAATATCTTAGAGACATTGTTCTGATAGATCTTCAACTGTCTATCATATTCCTTGTGATCGATATCACTAGTCTTGTAATCGACAATGATGTAATGACCATCCTTTATGATGAGAAGGTCAATAGATCCATAGGTAGATAATTCCTCATCATAATAGGTGTATTCTTTTCTTACCATGGTCTCATCAATATGGGCAAAGAGAGGAAGAGAAAGAATGTAGTCAATCTTCTTTCTGTCTCTTTCATTCTTGATGAAGGAAGTGTCTCTATCGCTAAAGGATACGACTTCCATATAGCGGTGAAGTCGAATACCGCGTTCTAGGGCTTGGGATACATCATCCTCATCGTCAGTGAATTTTGTAGAGGCATGATGGTGTTCCTCTTTCATGAGCAGGACAGGCTTATCAGATTGATTCATTCTATCAAAGCCATCCTTTGTCTTATCTACACTTGGATCATCTAAAACAATCTTATCATCCTTTGTCTTTTTGACAGAGGAAAGAGAAATCATCTCATTCAGATCGGGATATTCATCTTCTTTGTAGTACGTGACTTCCTTCGTTACAGAAGAGGTGGTTTCGAGAATCAAATAGTAAGGAAGAAGCCCATTTGCCAATTCAATGCCTTTCTCCTCTTTGTTACCCTTGATTTTATATGGAACCAGAGATTCATCTTCTTCTTTCAGTTTCTTACCGAATTCCTCAAGTTCGTCTTTCCATTCCTCATCGGAACGGATGACAAGTTCTTCATAGTCACTAGAACTATCATTAGAACTACCGCTATCATCGCTATCATCACTTATATCTTCATCCTCGTCATCATCTATGATTTCATCGTCTTTCTTACTGTTCATCTTAATAAGAAAATCATCGAATGTCTTGACCTGATCATCTAATGTATACATACGGGCTAACTGATCAAGAGTGAAGTCCACATATTCGTATTTCAGTTTCATGCTATCGTATACACTCTTTAGCATCGATTTCATAAGGTCATTCAATTCATCGATGAGTTTTTCCTTTAGATATTCGCCAATTTTGTGATAGTAATTGAAATCGTTCTCGTTTTCAAAATCGGATAAGTCATATTTCAACTTGAAGTTCAAAACTTTTTCTTGCAAATCTTTGTATCTCTGGATTTGTTCCTTTGTACAGATTTTTTCGATATAGGGCACAACATCACGAGCGAAACGATTGACATGCGGAATATAGGCTAACATGCCATATAAGTTCTCTTTATTCTTAGCCGATTTTTCACTGCTTGGCGGATTACCGACAATCACAAGAGAATTCTTAGCACGAGTAAGTGCAACGTAGACTAGACGGACATGCTCATCCCTTTCTGGATCCTTATCCTTTCTCCTATAGAGGAAATAAGGCATCGTGTAATAAGGATAATCAGCCGGCAAAAATGGCTCTACATCTTCTTCTAACTCTTTCTTACCAAATCCGGTGTAGTCAGGAAGGAGGATTCCGTATTCCAAGGAGAAATCATAATCCGGCTTTGACATACTTGGAGTCTTGGATAAAGAGTTGAAGGAGACGGGCATGTAGACAATCTCCCTTTCTAGACCTTTACTTGCATGGATTGTCATCAAATCGACGGCATTCTCCTGATGAATCAAAGTTTCAGCATTCAGGGTAACCTTATACTTATCCATATTCTTGAAACGAAGGACAAATTCAGCCAATCCCTCTTGCATATTCTCACCATTGATGATCATCTGATGAAGAGATTCAATCTTATTGACATTGTCTTCCACATTTCCGATAAGATAGAGTTTGTCAAGAACATGGAATGTGGATAATAGATCCACATAGATATGATCAAAGCTGTCGCTTTTATGTTCTTGGATGAAAGCATCGATAGTCTTAACTATCTCATCTTCTAAGATGAGTTTCGAAGAGCGCACTTTCACCCCATCCTTCTCTTCCTTATAGGTGAGAAGACGGTAAATCTTATCATCGCTATAGCGGTAAATATAGCTTCTGGCAATTGAAGCAAAGACATGATAGATATCTGCTTCATTGTGGTTCATACGATAGTCTAAAAGAGTCAATAAGGACTGGATAAGGCGGATTGGATCAAGATCTTTCAAATCCGTCTTAGCGATGTTGTTTAACGGTATTCCGTTCTCTTTGAATAGCTGCGTATAGATAGAGTAGCCACCTTTTGTTCTGACAAGGATACAAAAGTCAGAGTAGCGAAGAGGTCTAGGACCGTTTTTATCGACAATCGTCTCCGTTTCCATTCTCTTCTTAATATCAGCAATGATAGCTAGACATTCATTTCTCTTAGCATCTCTTCCACTCTCTTTGCCAATGGAAGGATAAAGCAGTCTTTTGATTCCATATCCTTCCTTTCTTTCCATATCCTTGACTCCGCCACGGCCTGAGACTAATTGTTGAAGCGGGTCAATGTAGTGGATATCACCGTGTTCTTTGCTCATATAGCGGTCAAAGATATAGTTGATATCATCTAGAACTGCTTTTTGAGAACGATAGTTCGTATTCATGGCAATGACGGAATGCTCTTCACTTGGTGTTGAGTATTCCTCAATTCTTTTATTGAACAAGGCAACATTCGAATTTCTGAAACCATAAATAGACTGTTTGGCATCACCGACACAGAAAAGGTGAGCTCTACCTTTGTCGCTCTTTCTCTCTTTCATGAGACAGGATAAGAATGCTTCCTGTAAGTCGTTGGTATCCTGGTATTCGTCGATCATGATGAAACGGAACTGTTCTCTGATTTCGTCAGCGACATCTGAATATTCATCATCCTGAAGCAATTTCAAAGCCATCGTAGAAATAGAGGAGAAGGTAAAGCAATTGCTTCTTCTTTCATATTCATTGACTAAGGCTCTTAATTCCTCTTCCATCTCTAAGAAGAGCATCACATCCTCTTTCTGATCAAGAAGTCTTTGATAATCCTCTTCTTTGGAAAGAAGGAGGATGGACTCTGGTTTTAGATGAGAGGAGAGTTCCTTTCTTGCTAACTTGCTTTCCTTTTTGTTTCCATTACGACCATTAAAGAAATCAGGATATTTGGTCAATGCAGTCTGTAAGAAGTGGAACAGAACCTCATCATCATTATTATCCAAAACAGGGATTAAGTCATCATAGACTTGTGGAATGTACTTATCGTTTTTGAAAGACTGATTCTTGTAATCGGCATGAAAGGAGTCTAGATTCTCTAATGACCTGATCTTCGTAAAAAGAAGTGAGTCATCATTCTTTTCAGAAGCTTCCTTCAAACTCTGGTCTGTGTAATCGTAGTAACCAGAAAGAGATACAGAGACCTTAATTTCATTTCGTAATGTATCTGCATACTCATGTCTCATCTTCTCATAGTTTTCTCTTGAAAGATAACGAGTTTCATAATTTTCAATGAAGTCTTTTCTATCTTTCTCAAGCAAAGAATCCAGTCTCTTATACAGATCAAGAACAACGTCCTTGCTCTTCTTGTCATCCATGAGGTTGTATTTGACAAGGACTCTTTTCATCCTATCTGTGTCTTTTTTATAATGACGAGAGAATATTTCATCTAAGAACTCTCTCTTCTTGGCATCGAGTATGGATTCATCCATATTGTTGATCTTATCGGAGAGATGAAGTCGCCCTGCATACTTACTTACAAGATAAAGAGAAAAGGAGTCAAATGTCTGAATGTGAGAGGATACCATTTCATCGGCAAAGGGAGAATTGTTCTCTCTGAACTGACGTATGATTCTCTCCTTCATCTCATGGGCGGCATTGTTAGTGAAGGTCAATACTAATAGTTCAGATGGATTGATGTCACCTCTTTTAACCATATCATAAATCTTCAATGACAACGTAAAAGTCTTACCAGAACCAGCACCTGCAGAGACAATGACATCTTCCTTGCTTGTCTTATCGATAGCTATCTGTTGTTCACGATTGGGTCCACTCATTTCTTCTTTTCTCCTTTTACAATATAGGGTTTCATATGTTCCTTTATCAAAGCCCCTGTCGGATAAGCGTCATGTGCTCTATGATAGCAGACATCCTTATAGAGGCAGTTCTTACAAACTAGATCACTTGTATCCATGTCTTTTAGATTACTCTGTTTCGGTGCAATAGGATATTCGTTCTTCTCCATAGCATGAATGACATTCAATGAGATATCAATGGATTCCTGAATGATGTCATTCAATGGATGATAATATTCTGTTGTCTTGGTCTTTTTATGAAGAGAATAACTTCCATCATTGTTCTGTACCATCTTAAAGTCAAAGAAGGTCGGAGAATTCTCGGTCACAGTTGTTTCCTTGCCGTTTTTCTTTACGTTTTTCCTTACAAACTCCGTATTGAGTGATGTCAGATAATCGTCATCATCCCATATGCATCCCTTTGTCTTAAGATAATCGATCAGAGTATCGTTTTTCATCGTATCATCCCCTGACTTTGCAAAAGCGGCCTTAAAACTAGAGGGATAGACGTGCTGAATTCCAAATCCAGCGAAGCTAGGAATCACATCAGAATCAATCTTGACTAGGGATGGATTGTTCAAGATGGCATAGGCGTAGAGAGGAAGCTGGATGCTTTTACCTAAGAAGCACTGCATATCATCAAATTCTTCTTTTCCGCTCTTATAATCAATGATGGTGTAATAGTAATTACCCGTCGTCAAGACTTTTGTCGTCAGCACCTTATCCACTTTTCCAAAGAAAGGATACTCTTTTCCAGTGGAATCCTGAATGCTGAAATTGATCGGTATCTCATAATCATGATTGTCTTTGATGATATCGGCATGAGCCATCTCATGATTCTCATTTTCTAAGAAACGAAGGATGAGTCTCATCCAATGTTCAACGATGGAATAAAAGACTTCCTGTCTTTCATCAAATTGCTCATTGTTCTCTTCCAATATCTCGACAAACTTCTTTTTTTCCGTTTGAAGAGTTTTTTCGACATTAAAATCAGGATGATAGATGTTCTCCATGAAGGTATGAAGAAGTGTGCCAAAGTACATACGCTGTTTGTCTTCATTGAGGGCAGGAATGATTTTCTGCATCAGATAACGGAAAGGGCAACTTGAATACTGCTCAATCTTCGAAATGGAGAAAACAGGATTCGTTATCATCTCTCCTTCAATTCCGGTGAAGGAGTTATCGTAACTGTTGAATTCCTGATATGGATCGGTCACAAACTGTTTATCGAGCTGATAAGAGAGGTAGACTTTCTTGCTCTCCTCGGTAAACGAACCATCAAAGTATTCAGGTTTTGTGATGTCAACTTTCTGAACAGAAGATGATAGATGATAATCAGCGATGAACTGAGAGTCAAAAATATGATCAGAAAGATGCTGGGTGACTCTTGATAAGAGTCGGATATTCTGATAGAAGAGATAATTCTTCTTCTTCCTTTTATCCAATAGGGTATTTTCATAGGAAGTATTGCAGGATAATTCCTTCAATTGTTCATCAGAGAACACGCTCTTGTTTTGATATTCCTTATAGAAAGTATCATAGGTGAAATCCATGACATAGATTTCTTTATTCTTGTCTAAGTCGAATCGCGTTGTGAAAATACTGTCAAAGCCATTTTCCTCTATCTTGACTTTCATCGATGAAACAATCTCTAGAAGATTGGAATAAGCAAAGTCAAAATCTAAAGAGGCAAGATGATACTCATCGATGACATCGATGAGGCTTGAAAGTTCTGGATTCTTCTTTTCGTCATCTGTGAAAGAGAAGGACTCCGTATCATAGATGTTTCTGATCTTATCTTTGACGGATGGGAGGCTAAGATAAGTCAGAGAAGGATTGTAACCGATAGAAAGTGAGAAAAGCTTCGATACAGTTCGGATATAGAATTCTTCTTTCTCATCACTGATGAGAACTTTGATTGTCTTTTTCTTCTTCTCATCAAGAAGGTATTCTTTTCTCAGCTTTGAAAAGAGGTAGAAATACTGTTGGAAACGATTTGGAAAATAATAGATGGGAACCTCACTCTTCAAGGATTCCTCGTCATGAAGAGGGAGGATATTCAGGTCCTTCAATTCGATATCGATAGTAGAAAGATGTTTTCTTTCGAATAAGGCGTGAATCTCTTTATCCTCTTGCATTTCAAGAAGATAGATTTTCTTATCCTTGAATGTTATCTCAGCCAAGTCATCCTCTTCTAAAAAGCGGTCATGAAGCTCATTGTATAGCTGAGTGAGTTTCTCTGAGTTAGATCTATCTGCCACACGAAGAACCTTCATATACTTCTTGGCGGTAGAATAATCCATTTTCTTTTCATAGACAAGATAAGGAAGAGGATTTTCTTTATAGGCAAAAGAGAGAGAGTCAATCACTTCAGAGGTATCCAACAATTTAAATGATAAGGATGGGTATTCATTTTTCTTCTGATACAGGAGAGAGAAGTAGTCTTTATCTGAGACTATAATTGAATTGTGTAGATCCGTTATGTTCATCTTTACCTCCAAAGCTCGTCGATACATTATTATAATACAAAATATGATGTACCATTAATGGTACACCATATTGTTTCACTTCATTTTTTTAGAAAGATACCATCACACAGCCCTCTAAGGCGTAATAGGAATTGATCAATGAATTGTCACGAAGAATGACTTCCTTGAAACTGAACTTCTCCTTGATCAGTCCCATGATTTCATTAGCCTTTTCGGGATTGAGAGTATGAGAGACAATGCAGATTTTCCCATCGGTTACAGGGCAGAACTTTTCAATGTTGGCCAAGAGTCTTTTTACCGTTCCTTCGATTGTTCTGACCTTCTCCTGGATACGGATTTCACCACCCTTGCAGATACCTAACGGCTTGATCTTCAAGATGGATGCGATAGAAGCGACAAGCTTCGATACACGGCCAGTACGGATAAGAGAGTCATAACGATCGATGATAAAGAGGATATTGACCTCATCACGGAATGCCTCTAATGTCTTTCCAATCTCATCCAAATCCTTGCCTTCATGGATCAGGTCAATCGCTTTTCTGGCAATCAATTCGATGACACCACAATCGGACATAGAATCAAGGACAAAGACAGAGGAAGGATCTTCAACCATTGACTTAGCCAGAGTAGCAGAATTGAATGATCCGCTAACCTTGTGAGAGATGGTGATGATGATATACTTATCAGCACCTTTCAACTCTTCTAAGAATGCCTGGGGACTAGGGCAGGATGTCGTGGAAGTCACCTTCTTCTCATTCTGCACGTCATGAATGATGGTAGCCAAATCATTATGGCCATTATCGACATAATCCACTCCATTGAGTCTTAAAGTCAAAGGAACAACAGCAAGTTCGACGTCATCAGCTAATTTGTCGCCTGGGATGAGGTTGCTCATCGAATCGACAATGATCTTATATTTCATCTAAAAACCTCCAAAAAACAATGTGACAAAAAAATCAAATGTTACAGAATAACAATAATGAATAGCACTAATATCATCCTTAAATAAATTGAAACTGTTTTAAAAATTTCTCATGAAAGGAAAATAATCACGCCGAAATGATTGTATAACAATTGTTACACAAAT
Source organism: bacterium (assembly GCA_963643715.1). GTDB lineage: Bacteria > Bacillota_I > Bacilli_A > RFN20 > CAG-288 > Enterosoma. The sequence continues at coordinate 17,344 of CAVILQ010000028.1, forward strand.
CAAAGAAGAAAAGACTGTTCTTCTATTTGCGTTACAAATAATGAACAGTCTTTTCACTTTTTACTTGATTTCTTTTCCGACTTGGAAGGCAGATGCTACCTTTTCACCAATCAATCGATAGGAATGATCGATAGAATTGTAGCTTACAAATCCACATTGATCGATATCGAGGTTTCCATTTTTGTCAAGATAATCATCATCGACAGAAATGGATACGATTTTTCCATAGACGACAAAGTCCCCGTTTGTCTCATCAACTCTCTCTAAAGTGCAGAGCAAGGAGACAGGATATTCATCAATGATTGGAGCGTGTAGGACTTCTGCATCATGAGTATGAAGATGAGTCTTTTCAAACTTGTCTTTAACGTCATTTCCGCTTACTAAGCCAAAGTAGTCTGCTTCCTTGATATGACTCTTTGTGGCAAAGGCGACCGTAAATGTTTTCTCACGAAGGATATTTGCACTTGTCTTATGATCCTTTGTAAGTTCAATCAGGATGACATTTGTATCTTCTAGTGTTCCCCAAGCCGCATTCATCGTATCGACAGTTCCATCCTCATTGTATGTAGAGATGAGAAGGACTGGCATCGGGAAGAGGAGATTCTTCTTTTTCGTTATATTATGCATGATTCACCTCAGTCCGCTAAGGTTCCAAATGGATCCCAAGGTGCTAATAATACAGCTTTCTTCTTCAAAGCATCTTTTTCTTTTGTATTTAGATATTTATCCTTGATGGCGGCCTGATAGACAAAATCCTTAAAGAAGGCTTCGCTCATCACATAATAGCCTTTGACACCAGCAGTGTCACCCCAGGAGTTTTCAATCTTCCATCTGACTGGCTTTCCGTCTTTCAAATCAACGCCTGTGATTACCATTGCGTGATTCATTGCGGAGTGATAGAAGTCAAGCATATCGCTCTTATCAAAGACAAGGTCAAGTCCAAATGGTGTCTTATAGTCGAAGGAATCATTATCCCAGACACCGGAGGTACGATTTCCAAAATAAGAGACATCGCTTCCAAACCAGACGATTTCACCATTCTTCAGCTGTTCGATGATGAGTTCTTCCAATCTTTCCATCGGAAGATTAAGGTGAGTAATCGGCTTTCCTTCGTAGACATTTCCGACTAATTCGATATTGTAGGTCTGATAATATTCCTTATCCTTTGTCGGGGCATTGATGAGAGAGACATATTCATCGATTTCATCCCCGACATACTTGTCGAAGAATGATTTCGGTGTCAGATCCTTTTCGATATGATACTTTCCATCGCTGTCCGTATATTCGAAATCAAACTTAGCAGGCGGTACACCGAAAGAGGAGGTGAAGAGAGCATATAATTTCTTCATGTACTCGGTCTTCAGTTCATGTAAGGCGTCGATTCCTTCATCTTTCTTTAAATAAACTTCAGAAGCGAACTTACGTAGTGCTGCATTGGCAAGCTGAGAAGAGGCATGGGTCCCATTGCTTTGTTTTGTCTCAGGGAAGACCGATTTAGGAACGATGCCGTACTTCTTGACTAGATTGACATACATGTCCCACTGACCGCCATCTCCAACACCCATCTGCAAAAGGAAGTTCATTCTTCTGGAATCTTTCTTTTCTCCCTTCAAGGCAAGCTCGATGACATTCTCCATATAGTAGTTGTACTTCTCTAACTTATCGAAATAGGAGATGTAGTTCTGAGAGATTTCAAAATTATCCTTGATTCCTAACTTCTTGGCGATAATTTCACGAAGGACAGTAGAAGCCGAGAAAATCCAGCAACGGCCTGATCTCTGCTGGTTGCAGACAGACATCGTCTTAATGTCGATGGAGAAAGTGAACTGGGTGTTGTTCGTATCCTGGCTAGATACCGCATCAGCCATCTCATCTTTTGAAAGCATGTGACGGATAATATCATTGGTCTTATCGGATAAGTATTCGTCTTTGACTGAATTCAATTCTTCAATTGTGATTTCTTTTTTCATTTTAAATTGCACCTTTCAATAGTTAGTATACACTAATTTTCTAAAATTGCTAGAATACTGATTCTAAATCGTCAACAAGATAGGTAGGTCTTTCATAGCCAGTACTACGAAGAGCCTCACTTTTCTTCACTTCTCCGGATAGTACACAGATCGTCGTGACTTCGGCATGGTTCCCACTGGCAATATCCGTATAAAGCCTATCTCCGATAACGACCGTGTCCTCTTTTCTATATCCTGTCTTCTTCATGGCTAGTTCAACCATGCGGGAAGATGGCTTACCGATATAGATAGGTAATCTTCCTGTCGCCTTTTCATAACTGAAGCACATCGAGCCACAATCCGGGACATATCCCCATTCGGTAGGACAGACCCAATCCGGATTGGTGGCATAATAGGGAATATCCTTATGGAAGGTGAGCATCCTACAGGTCTTTTCCATCTTTTCCATGGTAAGTTCCCGGTCAAAGCCGACTAGAACACATACTGCGTTATCGTCATATTCCTCTGTGACATTCAGTCCGAAGTCCTTCAGTTCCTTGACAAAGGATTTTGTTCCCTGAACATAAATAGGAGAAGAGCCGAATTTCTCCTTCATCAATAATTCACTCGCCTGAGAGGAAGTGAAAAAGTCATCGTCTGTGACGTCAAGAATCCCTAATCGATGAAGTTTCTCAACATAGCTGTAGACAGACTTCGAGGAATTGTTGGTGATGAAAAGGTATCTTCCGCCTTTCTCTTTCACCCTTCTAAGAAATGGAAGCGTACAGGGGAATAAGGAATTTCCTAAATAGATCGTCCCATCCATATCTAATAAATATAGTCGTTTCTCCTTCAGCGGAGATAAATCATGGTTCAATAAATCAGTCATGAAAATATCTTATCATGAAAGGGCATACTCAGGAGCGATTTCTTCAAGAAGTTGTATAGAATTTTAACTATTTGTTCAAGATAAGTGAAAAAATATAGCAATTGGATATCTAGTGCGTTAAGATAGTCATAGTGAGGAAAAAACTATGGAAAACACTCCAAACGGCTCTGAAAAGCCACTAAAGCTTAACTATAAGCGTATCTTTTTGATTGGTTTTGCCTTTTTCGGAATTTTGTTGCTTTGGCAGGTCTATGACTCTTGGTGTCCGACCTTCTTGAGCGAGGCTTTTAAGAAAGCGCTTCACACCGACAATGAAAATGAGGTTCAGTACCTTGTCGGCATCATGATGGCATTAGACAATCTTGCCGCCTTGATCTTACTACCTATCTTCGGACATCTCTCAGACAAGACACACACCAAGATCGGTAAGCGTATGCCTTACATCTTAATCGGTACCTTTGTCTGCGCTGTCGCGTTCCCGTTTGTCCCTCTCTTCTTCTACTACAACAATCTTATCGGCATGCTTATCATGATGTTCATCGTCGTCAACTTCGCTATGATGTATCGTAATCCGGCTGTCGCCTTGATGCCAGATATCACCCCTAAGCCTTTGCGTTCTAAGGCAAACGGCATCATCAACATCATGGGTTACATCGGCGGATTCTTCGCTACTGTTGTCGGTATGTTCTTCGTTCTTTCTGAATATTTAGGAACCAACGGAAAACAGACCTGGGCCACAGGTAATGTCTGGGCTATTGAGGCTCCGTTCCTTATCGCTAGTGTCTTGATGGTCATCTCCGCTCTTGTCCTTTTCTTCACCATCAAGGAGAATAAGATTGCAGAAGAGATGAAGGATGAAATGAGACGCGGTGAAGAGATGGCTGAAGTCGTCACCAAAGTCGAAGAAGAAGGCCCGATGAGCAAAGCCAACAAGACCATGCTCTTCTTAATCCTTGGCGCTGAATTCTTCTGGTTCATGGCTGACAACGGTATCGGTACATTCATGGGTAACTATACCATCTACTATTTAGGTGCTTCTACCCGTTCTAACTCCCTCAATGTAATCATGGGCGGTGTCGGTTCTATTATCGGTTTCGCATTGGGTGGTATCATCGCCTCCAAAATCGGAAGAAAGTGGACACTTGTATCAGGTCTTTCCTTGACACTTGCTTCTTATGTCGTATGGACAATTCTTACCTTCACAATCCTCAAGGATTCTGCCGGTGCTGGTGTCTTCCCGTGGCAGATTTACGGAATTTGGTTTGCCAAAGGTCTTGGTATGTCCTTAGTGCACGTCAACTCCTTCCCGATGGTCGTTGAGCTCTGTCCTTCTAGCAAGATTGGGCGTTTCACCGGATACTATTACGCATCTTCCATGGCAGCACAGACCATCACTCCTGTCTTATTAGGACTTCTCTTACTCAATCCTTCCATCTTCAACTTCGGCTATCTTCCGATTTACGCACTTATCTGCCTTACCATCTCCTTAGTCATCTTCCTTTTCATCCCGAATGTCAAAAATAAGAAAACTTCTATCGCAAAAGGTTTGGAAGCTTTCGACCAAGAGGATTAAAATATTGTAGATAGGAGATCCACCAACATGAAAAAGCAGAAATTCATCTCAAACATCTCACCAACATTCCAATATGGCATCTGTCATAGAGGTTTACACAACGAAGAATTCACCGAAAACGGAATGAACGCCTTCCTCAATGCCAAAAAGCATCATATGGCAATTGAGCTCGATATCCATCTGACAAAAGACAATGATCTCATTGTCTGCCACGATTCCGATCTTATCCGTACTACCGGCAAGCCAGGCATCATCGAAGATATGACCGTAAAAGATATCAAAGAGAATTACCGTCTAAGAGACGGAGAGGAAATTTCTACTTTGCGTGAGGTCATGGATGCCATCAATGAAGAGGTTCCGATTGTCGTCGAACTCAAGGTCTGGCAAAAGAACTACAAGGCGCTTGCCAAGAGACTGAAAGAAGAACTCAAGAATGTCAAAGACAAGAAGAACTATGTTCTGATTTCCTTTGATCCAAGAGCACTCACTCCCTTCAAGCACTCCGGCTTCATGAGACAGCTCTTATTAGTCGCTAACGGAAAATACAAAGCCATCTACGCATTCCGCCATCTCTTTGAGGGCATCGACATCGATTTCCACGCCTTACCGGAAAAGAAGCTCAGAAGATATCATAAAAAGCATTATGTCAACGCTTGGACGATTGAATCAAAAGAGGACTTAGAGAAGGTGAAAGATCTCTGTGATGTCGTCACCTTCCAAAACATCGAACCTGAATTTGTAAAAGAATATTTAACAAAGAAATAGGAGGCATCTATGGACGAAAGAAATGAGGACTTATACGAAACACGGACGAATCTATTAAGCTGTGACAACATGGTGGATTATTTTTGGCGCAAGTGTGATCGTAACTCCTATCCTTTCAAGCCAAATAGCGCCTGCGATATCCAGACTGTTGAGATCGATACCGATAGACAATACGGAAAAGATATCGTCTCATCCTTTACCATCTCAGATAAAGATCTCAAGAACTCCGGAATCAAAAACGGAAACGAATACAACTTCGACCGCGTCGGATTCAAAACGCTCGATATCAATAAGACAATGATCACTTTCGGTGAACTCTATCTTGTCTACAAGCCGGACAGAAAGTGGTATTCTCTCTTCTTGCTTGAAAACAAGAATGATGAAAAACCGACTTTGACCCTTCTTATGAAAGTCAAACAGAAAGTATCTCTATTTGGATCCTTCCAAAACGAGATGATCACATTCTACTGATCAATAAAAGGCCATCGCAAGGTGGCCTTTTTCTTTATTCAGTTTTTTGCCGTTAAAAAGGCCCAAGTAACCT
>CAVILQ010000029.1:0-22420 GCA_963643715.1 bacterium
ATTTTGTCCGTTTATAGAACCATATAACCTATGTCATAATGTTAATAGATGACTCTGGATATAGGACAAAACAAAAATTCCAGGCAGATGCCTGGAATATGAGATTTATGATTAGAACAGCTCTTTCTTTAGATAGACGGAATCAGTTTCTTCTATCTTACGGATTGGCTTTGCGGGTACTCCATAAGCGATATATCCATCAGGAATGGTGCCTGTTACAACACTGCCAGCTCCGATAACACAGTTGTTTCCGATTTTGGCACCGGCGCAGATAGTGACATTGGATGCAATCCAACAATTGGAACCGATGATGATCTTCTTTCCGTATTCTAAGTCAGTCATTCCGCTTTTGCCTTCAAACTGATTTCTTTCTTTGGCTAAAAGGGGATGAAGTGGTGTATTGATAGCAACATTTGGTCCACAGAAAACATTATCTCCAATGATTACTTCACAGACATCAAGACAGGTAAAGTTGAAATTGCAGTAGAAATTATCACCGGCATGGAAATTGATTCCATAGTCAAAGTAGATAGGTCCAGTGATACCAGGGTTCTTTCCTATATTCGGAAGAAGTTCTTTGATGATTTTAGATCTTTCTTCTGACTGACTTTCACTTAAATGATTGTATTCAAAGCAGAGGTTATGTGCTTTGCTTCTTAGTTCGGTAAGCTCTGGGACATTGGGATCATAGAGTTTACCTGTTGTCATTTTCTCTAATTCGGTCATATATAGTTTTTCCTTTTTTCAGGCGTTTATCTCAATGTAGTTGAGATAAAGAGCATAAGAGGATTCATCACTGATTTTGAAATAATTGGTAAACTTTGCCTGATAGATGATAGCATTGCTTTCCTGTTTCTTGATTTCCCATTCTATTGTAGAGGAAGGATTCTCAGCGTCACCAACATAGATAGTTGGAACACCGGTATAATCGCCTTTGTCTAAGAGAGATAACGTGATGGTTCCAGTTGCCTTAGTCTTATTGTAGAAATAAGAGACTCCCTTTTTCATCTGGATGGTGTTGGCCCAGTCTCCGTTTCCACGTTGGATATAATCTCCAAAAAGGGTAAAGCCCTCCTGCGTGAATTCAAATTCGTTATTGTATTTGCTCTGCTCTGTTGTGGGAATGTTTTCTGATGTGAATGTGTATGTCTTTGCAATGGTGCTTTCTGATTTGGATTCTTTACTAGACTCGGTGTTGGATACGGAATTATTATCCGTTGATGGTATCTGTATATTGCTTTCTGTTGAACTGTTTTTTGCATCGGTTGATGTCTGTTCTTTTGCTCCGCAGGAGACAAGAAGAAGGAGAGAGAAGAGAGCGATAATCTGTTTTTTCATTTTAATATGCCTTTCTGGTATTTGAGTTGGAAAGGAATCTTTCCTTTTTTGATATCCTGATAGAATGGGACATAGAAGATTTTATCATTTTTGACAAAGACTGGATAGAGAGGATAAAGATAGAGGGGAACATCCTGTTTCTTTAAGAAGAGAGATACATCTTTGATTCCAAGGTTGGTCGAGATTTCATCCCCTTCTCTATAATTACGAATCTGAATCGGAAACTCCTTAATGTTGAAGATGTCTTTCTGATTCAGATCAGCAGAGAAATATTTGTTATCGAGTGAAGAGGGTTCATTCACTTCGAATTCATAGGATAGTTTTTCAAATGGGATAGAGAGGAAGAACTCATCGTTTGTTCGATAGAGGATCAGATCATCCGTGATATTGAATTCTTTGTTTCCTTTCTTTTTCAGAAAATCTTTCATTCTTTTTGCGATTCCTTCTCTTCCTTTATTTATAGAATGGGAATCCAGCAAGTAGAAACAGTACCTTTGCTTTACTTCTTCAGTCCATGAATCGTAGTCTATGAATGATATTCCATTCTTGTTTTTTGAAAAGAGATTGTAAATTGCATCTAATCTGTTATTTTCCTCATTCATTTCAGATATGATGTGATCTAAGTCGTCTTCTTTCAGTTCACTTCTGATCTGATTTCTTTTTTTCTTTAAATCCAAGTTGGTGATGTCATCGTAGTAGGGGAGATGGTTTTGGTTCAGTTCATCAGTAAGTTCCTTTTTTGAAATATCAAGAAGAGGACGAATCAGTTTCATTCCTTTTAATGTGGTGATTGGATTCAGTCCGTAATGATAGGGAAGATTCTTTCTCTTTTTCTGTAGGAGATAGGTTTCTACGACATCTGTTTTCTGATGTGCAGTAAGTAGAGCAGTGTATCCATTTTCCTTGATGATCTTTGCAAAGAGATTATATCGGTATTCTCGTGCCCATTCTTCAAAGTTATGGTCTTTCACTTTGTCATAATGGATATCATTTTTGTGCAATTTCAGATTATATTTGTCAACATAATATTTAACGATTCTTTCTTCTTCCTCGACATAAGGAGAATCATGATAGTCGATATAGCATAATGCTACTTTTTTGTTTAGTTCATCTTTGTATAAAAGAGAAAGACGATATAAAAGATAGACAGAATCCGGTCCACCAGAAAAGGCAAGCAGATAGGTATCTTTCTTTTCTTTATCTAGAGAAAGCAAATCCATCATGGACGATATTCGATGACGATGTCTTTAGCAGGAATGTAGAGGTTATCTCCCTCGAAATAGATTCTAGCGTAATCTTCGTCTTTGATATTTTCGTTCTCTTTGGCGAGATTTTTGTATTTTTCGACAATCTCAGCTTCCTTGGCTTTGAGTTCTTGATTCTGTTTGATCTTATATGCGGATAAGATGACAAGGACAACTAAAACAACAGTGCAAAGCCCCATGATTGCAATATAAAGGATGGAAAGCTTTTTGCTAGAACGTGTATTGGATGCTGTATATTCTTTCATTTTAGTCTCCTATGATTTCGTACATCTTAGATGCATTATCGATGGTTGATACCATACGAATTTCTTTAACTTTGGCTTTGACGCTTTTTCCACCTAATGGAGAGATGATCTGTATGATATCATCTAACTTTACCTCGCTGGATGGTTTTGCAACCTTATCATTGAGGAGTACATATCCTTTATCGATGAATTGTTTGGCGGCCTCTCTTCTTTTGATGAGACGGCTAACCTTTAAATATTTATCTAATCTCATTATGGTTACCTTTTAATATCTTATCACAAAATGGCAAAAGAAAAACCCTCGGTTCGGATTCCGAGGGCTTCTTTTTGTGTTGTTGAGAACAAGCTCGGCAAACGCTGGATTAACGTTTGGAGAACTGCTTGTCTTTTCTAGCCTTACGAAGACCGTATTTCTTACGTTCAACGACTCTGGCATCGACTGTCAAGAGTCCCTTAGCGCGAAGAAGCGGCTTGTTTGCATCATTGGCTTTGACAAGGGCTCTTGCGATACCTAATCTTAAGGCACCGGTCTGACCATTGTAACCACCACCGACGATGTTGGCCTTGATGTCATACTTTCCTTCTGTTGCTGTGACAGCTAAAGGCTGTGTAGCATCGAGGATAAGGACCTTGTGAGGGAAGTATTCATCGATTTTCTTTCCGTTGACGACAATCTCGCCTTTACCAGGAGTAAGGAAGACTCTGGCGACAGAAGATTTTCTTCTTCCGACGGCGGAGTAGATAAGCTTTTCAGATTTTGTGTTAGCCATATTTTACTTCTCCCTCTTAGCAGTCAGCTCGACTTCGATCGGATTCTTTGCCTGTCTGTCATGCTCCGGACCGGCATAAACGAACAACTTCTTAATCATCTCTTTGCCAAGCGGGCCCTTAGGAAGCATTCCCTTGACGGCTCTTCTGATCATTTCAGTAGGATAATCCTTCTTCATGACCTTGGCACTTCTGGTTCTGAGACCACCATAATTGTTGGACTTGTTATCGAAGTACATCTTCTTATGGATTTTGTCTCCGGTCAACCAGACCTTCGAGCAGTTGACGACGATGACATAGTCACCATTGTCAAAGTTCGGTGTGTACTGGGGCTTGTTCTTGCCCATGAGTACGACAGCGATTTCGGAGGCTAATCGACCAAGGGGCTTATCGGAAGCATCAACGACGTACCAATTCTTGGCGACGTCCGTCTTCTTGTAAATAGTAGTTTGACGTTGCATTTTCTATTCTTACCTTTCTTGTATCTTGAGGAAACTGTAACCTTACCGGGGTGTAGTTCACAATTAGCCATAGGGTATTTTATCATTTTTGAAACAAAAAGCAATCTATTTTTTACTTTTTACTATAGTAAAGTGAGACAAAAAGCAACTAAAAGATTTGTGTTTGTTTTGTCTTCTATTTTGTGCCTTATGAAGTCATATGATGAATGTGTGATTGCGGTATATCTACTGCATATGAAATTCGTTTTATCGCTGATATAGAACTATATTTCTGAATGTGGAATACTTGAAAGATTGGCATGTTTTAACTTCCTTTAACTTCCTTTAACTTCTATTAACTTACTGTAACTTTGACTAACTTTTATGGCAAAATAGATGTAATTATTGGAGGAGTGTTATGACTAAATTGAAATTACCGATAGGGATTGAGTCTTTCGAGGATGTGGCAACGAATTGTTATTATGTGGATAAAACAGATATGATTCGCAAAATATGTGACTATCCGAAGGAATCGGTTTTACTTTTCACACGTCCTAGAAGATTTGGAAAATCATTGACCCTTTCTATGATTGATACTTTTTTTAATATGAAAAAGACGAATGCATCAATCTATTTTGAAAACACAAAAATATACCAGAATTCAGGCGTTATGAAGAATTTATCGACTTACCCTGTCATACACTTGGATATGAAAGAGGTAGTTGGGAATAATGTTGATGAAATGATGGAACTGTTATCAGAGCAAATATCAAAATGCTTTCGTTCTTTTCAGGAATTGAAATTAAGTGACAAACTTTCATCTAATGATAAATTATTTATCCAAAAGGCGATTGATAAACAACTTAGCAAAACGGAAATGATCTTATCACTAAGCACATTGACTAGATTGATTTATCTCCATTATGCGATTTGTTCTATCGTTTTGATTGATGAATACGATTGTCCATTACAGAACGCATTCGATCAAGGCTTTTATAAAGACGCAATTGATCTGTTTAAACCATTCTATAGCGCAGCTATGAAAGGGAATTGTTATCTTCAGTTTGCTCTTCTGACTGGTGTGATGCAGGTTGCTGGATTGAATAACATCATTGTGAATTCGGTTCTTGATGCTTCTTTTGACGAATATTTCGGATTTAATGAATGTGAAGTGAGACAATTGCTCGAAAACTATAATTTAGGCGATTGTATATCGAAAGTAACGGAATGGTATGATGGATACCATTTCGGAAAAGAAAAAATCTATAATCCTTGGTCTTTGTTATGCTTTGTGGCTAATCAAGGTGAAATAAAAGAATACTGGAAGATGACAGGGGAAAATTCATTGCTGAGAAGGATTCTTTTGAATGGGGATGCAGAAATGGAATCGGTCCTTAATTCATTTATCAAAAATGAAAAAGTGGTTTCCCTTATCGATTTTTCGATGAGCTATACTGATAGTTCATTGGATAAGAAGACTCTATTATCAACTCTTGTAGGGGCTGGTTATCTTACTGTAGATGATAATCTTGGCATGGGATTATATTCGTTGAAGATACCAAATAAGGAAATACAGTCGGTTTTCGTTAATGAAGTTCTGGGGATGCTTCCTAATCAATCATCCTTGATGAATGCAATCTTATTGAAGAATGCATTTTCCAACGGTGATTTAGAAGTTATACAGGATATCATGGAAAAACTTTTCTTGTCTTCCTTCTCGTATTATGATTTCTCAAATGAAAAGAATTATCAGATTCTTTTGCTGACGTTGTCTAGTCTTTTGTTTGAAGACGCCATTGTGAAAAGTGAAACGATTCAAGGAGTTGGCAGAGGTGATATCCAGATATTATCAAAAAACAACAATTTTGGTTTCATTCTAGAGGTTAAAGCGTATCAAGGCAATGTTTCACTTCCACGATTGACTGCTTATAGTCAAAAAGCACTGCAACAGATTATAGAGAAGAAGTATGACGAGGAACTGAAGAATCGAGGTGTGAAAAAGATAATTCTTTACGGAATTGCTTTTTCTAAGAAGACTGTGAAAATTTCAAAGAAAGTCATTGATTGATAAATTGACATGATTAAAAAGATTAGGAAGTATGTTAAAAATTTTCAAAACACCGAATTCATTTCTTTCAAAACACCGAAAATGATGCTTTTTAATGGAATCTGTCCATAATATTGATGACGTCAATTGCCTCATTCGTAGATAACGTATTTCATAGTTATATGAGGTGATTATAGAACCAATGGCTTTGAATAATAGTCCGTTAACAAAATAAGTTTTGTTTGTTCGAAAAGTAGATTCTGGTGGTGTAAAAAAATTCCACGCACTATATCTTTATGGAATGGTTTAGAAAAGTCCCTTTATTTTTCTTTTAAAACTTCATGAAAGTCACTCTAATTTTCTTAGAATTCTATTGAAAACTCCCTTTGATTTTATGATGTGAGGTGAATTCTATGTATTTCAGAAGAAAAATCGATGATCAGTTGGACGCTTGGTTTCGTAAAGCGAACAGGTCACCTGCATTGGTGGTCGGAATCCGTCAGTGTGGAAAAAAGTAGAATCAGGTTATTTGTAAGAAGAAACAAACATTAGTTAGTTGAAATGAATTTTCTGACCAATCGAAGGCACTTCATTTATCTGGCTGAAGTTAGAGAGGCGAGGGAGATATAGTAAGAGTTTACAAACCAAGAAAATCAGTGTTTTAACTCGATAAGTGCAAAAATGGCGATATAGTGTCAAATACAGTGAGGATCATATATGTTTAAGAGGAAAGCATACGATGAACTAAGTGACTGGAAGCAAAGGCTTTCAGGCAGATATGCGGCTTTGTTAGAAGGTGCAAGGCGCGTTGGAAAATCGACAATTGCTGAAGAATTTGCAAAGAATAATTACAAATCTTATATTCTTATCGATTTCTCAAAACTGACAAAAGAGGAAGAAATATTCGATGAAGATTTCAAGAAGTGTCCTATTTTCTCAAAATGATATTTCTAGTGATGGCATGTTGGAATTGAAATCGATTTATCTGGCTCAGATTATATTGTCAGGTTTGAAATAACTCTTGAATACAAAAAAGGTCAATGCATGACAATGATATATGTATAGTGCAGTTGACCTTATTAATTGGTTTTTAGTTATTAGAAATCAAGTTTGATCAGTTTCTTGACGACTTCAATTGCGGCTTCAGAGATATCATCCAACGAGCCATTGAATTCACCTTTTAAGTAGTTGAGATATGTAGCTGCAACGCCATTGGAAATCAGTTCTGCAGTCATTAATACGGTCTTTTGTTTGTCGTCTGTCACTGTCTTAGAGAGCTCATCAACTAAGAAACTGCGATAGGATTGAAGTAGTTTGTTATGGAAGTCATCATAGATATGGATCGGGATGTATTTGACAATGTAACGGAAGCCTTCATCATTGTTTCGTAAGAACTCAGTCAGCTGTGCAAAGAAGAAATAGCATCTCTGCTCAAAGTTGAGATCTTTGTTTTTGCACAATGCCTCATCGAAGTTATGGATGAGCCTGTTCTCAACATCTTCAATGACATCCTCGATGGATTTATAGTGATTGTAAAATGTGCCACGGTTGATATTGGCTTTTTCGACAATGTCACTGATTGTAATGCTCTGCAATCCTTTGTTTTCATGCAGTAAATCGAAGACTGCTTCCTGAATTTTCTCTTTCGAACGGATAGAATTTTTGTATTCTTTTCTCTCAGTCATAAATTCCTCCTTATAATTTTATTACGATAACTATATAGTTTTGTTCAAAATTTTGCAAGTTTAAACAGGGAAAAGAAACAAAAATGTTGTTTTGTTTCTTTCCGTAGTTTCGGTTGTTTTTCGATGTTAATCTTCTAAGTGTTCAAAATCTAGTTATGAACATAGGAAATAAATGTCCAAAATTATCACGTGTTTTATAACGCTATACAGTTATTACGATAATAGACTATGTGTACAAAAGAAAAGCCACATCTAAATGAATAAGGTGTGGCTTTAGAAATCGTTTAATCAGTGAGTTTGATAAGATGGAAAGGAGTGGATTCAAGGCATCTTGTAATTTCCTTGGCGACATCCTTTGTATCACCTTTCATTCCTCTTTTGATCCATTCATCGATGAATCCGAATATGGCAGATGCTTTTGCTGCTTTTAAATAAGCAGTATGGTCTTCTGTATCTTCCTTTGGTCCGCACCAATTATAGATATGTTCGTAGAAGAGATAAGAGAGATTGTTCTTATAGAGAACATAAAACTGATCCTTGTAGTTCTTCAAATGGTCTAGAAGATGAAGGAGATGTTCTTCTGTCCCTTCGTTTTTATGTGCGAGATAGAACTTCATCGTCTCTTCATTCATATAGTTGTTTAAAACGTCTTCTTTGCTTTTGAAGTTACGATAATAGGAAATTCGGGATACACCTGCTTTCTTTGCAATATCTTGTATACGGATTTCCAAAAAATCTTTTTCTTTCATAAGTTCGAAAAGTGCCAAGAAGATACTTTCTTTTATGTATGGCGATGAACTTTTATTTGTTTTTATGTTATTCAAGACAGTTTCACCTTTTCCGGATATTATACTCCTTTTTTAGTGTGAATATCTAAATCCATAATTACATCTTTATTTGTTTATTCTTTCTTACAGCGCATAAGATGGAAGGATGATGTGACAGTGTGAACACATAACATTAAAAAGAGATACATTAGAACGACGATGATTATCCAATAGGAAAGGAATATTCTGAATATCGCTAAATAGATAGTCAGCAGCAGTGTAGGAACCACAATCGGTAATCCATACTGAACTAAAGTGACAAGCATCGTTCCGATAATAAGGTCTTTGTTTTTGTATCCTAAGCAGTGATTGATGTAATAAAAGTCATGCAATGATAAAGCGTGCGTCAAAGATATTGCAAAGAGGAAGATGATTTCGGTTAGGAAGATGATAAGGAAGAATATGATCCATCTCTTTGATTCACTTAGCGTCTCCTTCTTGTCATAGGATTTGACAAGATCAACTGTCTTTTTTAATTGGAACTGGCCTCTTTTATTCTGGTCAAACCAAGTTTTTGTCTTTTCTATATCATAACTGATCAATCTAGGCGCGCCGTCAATTCGTCCTTTGTCAGATGGGAATCGCGTCATGTAATTTCCATTGCCTAACAGTTTTGATAGACATTCTCTATATCCGCATCCATAGATTTCATTCCATGAGGCATCAACTGTACCTACGATAGTGACATTCAATGAGGATACAGCATTATTGGCGTTTTCAATTCCATCTAATAGCTTAACGAATGAATCCGAAACAACATACTCATTCTCTTTCTCTGCTTTTCTTCCTTCTTTGATTTCTTTATCGTTCAAAGTACGGACGTCATTCATGTTTCTGGAGGCTTTTAAGAGAAGATAGAAGAAGTTCTCCTTTGTAAGTACAATCTTTGCTTCAGATTCTTCATCACTATCCTGGATTACATCGTATAAAGCGATGATTGGCTTATCTTCTTTTGTTCCATTTAGTGTCCCATAGGTTGAAGAGGATATGCCTAAATATTTGATATCCCAATCCGATACGATTTCTTTTGCTTTCTCATTGAGATAGATATAGCATTCATTTTCTTTTGTGTTTGTATTTGCTTCTAATGAATATCCGCTAGGAAGGGAGTTGGCATCAATGATATCCAACATAGATAGTTCATCTAGACTATGTGTGAATCCTCCTCTGTATTGATAATTGAAATATAATGAATCAATATTCTTTAGGATGATAAATGGAAATCCAGTATGTGAGATATCTGTTATTTTCCAAGTCTTTGGTTGGTATTCTCCATTCAATTTCTGGTCATAAAGAGTGAAGCTTCCTTGGATGATATGGTCTTCATCAATGATACAATCATTCATCTTATCGAGTATGGATTGATCGATGATGATTCCATCTTTAGGATCAGAAATAGCTTTTCCGAATTCACATTTTTTTGCCTTGTCATAATCAAGTGCATATATTGGAAAAGCATTATTGTCTTCTCTGATATAGGGTGGCAGTGTGATGAAAGAAAAATTGGAAGGCGAGACTTTGATGCCTGTTTGAAGAGTGATTGTGCTAGAACAGGGATCTAATAAAGCAGTATCAGGATTTGTATAGATTTCAAGCATTTCATTCGAGGTTAACTGCATGATTGAATCAGAGTAGAGTGAATAGGTATCGTCTGTATAATAACTGGCATTGACTTTTTCATAGTTCTGGATTGAATGATAAGTTAGTTGCATAGAAATTCCGGAAAGCAGAGTGATTATGAATAGAGCAATTGCAAATAGGAAAGAGTGTTTGCCACTCGATACTCTTGTCTTGAAAATCCATGAGATATGATTTACTTTCTTTTCATGCAATTCATGCATAGAATTGTTGTCAGACTTATCAAGAGTAGTCAAATCTTTTCTTTCATCTCTTCTATGTTCCTCCTTTAAATTCCCGTTCTCTAAACGCAAGATGGTATCTGAATAGGATTCGATTAGTTCCTCCTGATGAGTGACTACAATGACAAGAGAATTTGATGAGATTTCAAAAAGCAGTTTCATAATTTCTTTTGCGTTATCTTCATCTAAATTGCCAGTTGGTTCATCAGCGAATAGATAACGAGGACTTTTAACGATTGCTCTTGCAATACTGACTCTCTGTTTTTGACCAAATGATAGGGCGGATGTTTTCTTTTCCTCTAAGGATTCAACCCCGCATCTTCTTAAGGCATCTTCAGCTCTGTCTTTTGCTTTTGATATTGAAAATCCAGTTACAATAGCATCATCCATTACAGACTGAAGTACCGTTTCTTCCTCATCTAATTTGAAATCCTGGAAGACAAAACCGATATCTATTGCGCGTGCTTCGCTAGGGCTTCTATTATCGAGTAGTATATCTCCTTCATAGGCGGTTAGTCCTGCTAAACACTTTAACAAGGTACTTTTTCCACAACCTGTCTCACCAAGGATGGTAAAAAATCCTTTCTCTGGGAAGATGTAGTCAATGCCATCTAAAATAGAATGATAGCTGTGTGGATATTGTTTTCGTAATTGTTTGATTTCAATCATTTTCCTTATCCCCCTTTTTCTTCTTCGACATTGGAATGATGGTTAATAGTAAAATTAAGATGAAAAGAATGATTGAGGTCTTTGATAGCAATTCAAAGGTGAAAGCTGAGAAACGCCAAACAAGTATATAACCTAGTGTCATAAAGAATACATTATAGAGATATCCGAACGCTCTAAGAGATAGAGATGAATATCCCATAACGGTGCATAATGAGAAGTCTTTGTCTTGCATCTTTCTATTCCATCTGACCATTAGTAAGACAAGGAAAACACAGATGAATTCGAGTGACATTGCCGCTATTGTGAAAAGTGCTAAATAGAGAATATTGGAATCATCTGTGATTGCTATGTTACCGCGTCTGAGTGATAAAGATCCTGCATTTAAATCAGCAAGAAGTGATTTTTCATTTGAATAGTAGCCTGTTGATGTTAAGTTGTGATTGGTAAGTGCAAGCTGCAGTACAGAGAAGGATAATGCATATTCGCCAGAATGAAATCTATTTGTATAGTGAATCGGTAAAAAGTTCGAAGACGAAGAGATTATAGTTGACATATAATGCAAAGACCATTCTTTTTCTTCTAAGGAAGAGGGTAAAACAATTCCGGACAATAATAAGTTTTCCTCATTACCGAGAAGCTTTGTGGCTTTATTATTGTCAAGATAAGACATCTTTGTGTTGTCGACATATAGGTCGATTTCATTGCCAGTCATACTAGAACTTGTTATTGGCGGTGTTTCTCCGCTACATGTTTTGACTATCAAATCTTTGACATAATCATTTGTCTGTTTAAAGGATTCCTGTGGAAGATAGACGAAATTGGAAGGGCCCGAAAAGAAAGAGGAACTTTTGATTCTATATACTCCATTGAATGTTAGACTGATTCCTAACGGGGAATCCAGTTCTGCCTGAGAAACATGATATAGATTGAAATTTGAATTGACATAGTTTTTATAAATATCGGTGTTTATTTTATTGTTTTCATCTATACATAAATAGAAACCATCTGTAGCATCTTTTTCACCTAGAATTAAATTACCATCTGATGGAAGAATGGGTTGGATATAAGTGTTTCTTATAATGATATGACCCACACCAGATGAAGATGGCTTTGTAATGGAGAAGGAACTGTTCGTGATAAGAGAACCGCAATCGACACAGTCAGCATTCGGGAATGTATCATCAGCACCTGAGGATAGTCGATTTGCAAAATTGGCAGAGTAATAATAATCGGGTGTAGATGTTACCTCATCTTCATAAGAATACATTAGGAAAGATAAAAAGGAACTGATGACTCCTAAGAAGATGCTACTGATAGCAAAGAGAACAATCCCGGATAGCCGTTTTGTGAATATTCTTGTGCCTAACAATAAGCCATTTGCTTTCTTTTCTTTTACTGGATTCATTTCAATTTTTGTATATATAGGAGAACTGTCTGCTTTGATGACTCCTTTTTCTATTTCAATGAATCGGGTACATCCTTTTTCAAACAATTCTTTTTCGTGTGTGCTGAAAATGATCAAGGATGAAGACAGCTCCTTGAATATCAATTGAATCATTTTCTTCTTGTGCTCTATATCCAGATTGGCTGTCGCCTCATCAAAGAAGACGGCTTCAGGCTTTAAAGCGATAGCTCTTGCAATGGCAAGTCTATTCTTCTCTCCGCCTGATAATCTTTTTACTTTTTTACGCATCATGGAAGAGAGTCCAACATCTTCTAAAATACGGTATGTCTCTTGTTTTGCCTCTTTTCGTTTCATTCCTTTGCCTCTTAGCCAGTAATATACGTTGCTAAAAGCGCTGAAGTTGGTCAAGAAATACCCATCAGAAGGAATATAGAGTGGTTTTACGGACGATTCGACTTTGCCATATGTGGGGTTTTGAAGCTTGCAAAGGACTTTAAGCAAAGTTGATTTTCCACTCCCTGACTCACCAAAAAGCAGGACTTTTTCACCTTTTGAAAAACTGAGCGAGACTTCATCAAGTGCTTTTGCGGAGCTTTGCTTACCCTGATATATTTTCGTTACTTTCAAAGCATTGATAATAGCCATATCAGATGTTCCTCCTTTTTTTGTTATCATAGTCTTGTTTGACTTCTACAAACGGTATATCTATATGCTGGTTACGATATTCTCTTAGCTTTGGATCTTCAAATAATCTTTCTTTTTTCATGATACAGAAATCATAGATTCTGTCATATATATCTAAGGGAAGAGAACGACAATGTTCTTCTAATACCATGCTTAGAAGAATCAAATGTTTTTTGAAGTCACACATAATAGGATTGGTAGATGTGTTTTCAGCGAAGCATTCTCCACCACATGAATATCGGAATACACAAGATGAACATTCTTTTCTTTCGGTTTGATGCTGATATATGGCCTGTGCATTTTTGGAATCAAAACCGTTAGAACTATCACCTAAAGACAAGGAACCATCAATCAAGGCAGGACAAGGATAGAATAATCCGTTTAATGAAACTGCAATTCTTCCTGTTGCACAGTCACAACGAGACAGAGCCTTTAAATTCAGAAAACTTCTATATATGAACTTTCCGAAATAATCGTCTCCGTTTAATAATGCAAACAATGTTGAAAAATCACGATTGATGAGTTCAGATTCTAATCTCTTTTCAAGTCTATTGTATTCATTTTTCCATAGCGGAAGCGATTTATGATCGATTCCGTATTCTCTTGAACGCACTGGTTTGATGGAGATGGTGTTGAATAGTTTTTTTAATTCTGTAATCGATTCGTTTAAGTCGAATATATGATTTGTAATTGTAACAGCACATCCAATAAAATATCGGTTTTCTATCTTTGATACATTTTTCCATATAATGTCAAAAGTTTCTTTTCCTGATTTATCTTTTCTTAACAAATTATGGTTTGTTTTGCATCCATCTATGCTGACTCCAAATAGGATATTCATGTCCTGAAGTTTTTTAGCGACGGATGGTGTTAACAAGACACCATTGGTTACGAGAGATACTGTCACTTCTCTATCGATTTCATTGCTTTTGTCATGTGCGTATTCTGCAATTTGTTTAATCAAAGGCATCGATAGCAAGGGTTCACCATCTCCAGATACATCTATGAAGTATTTTTCTGCGCTTGGTAATAGGTTGAAGAGATAATCCAATGATTTTCTTGCTACATCAAAACTCATTCTTTTTCCTGTTTTATCATTGTTAAAACAATAGGAGCAACTAAGATTGCATCCATCTGAAATTTCAAGACAGAATGTTATTGTTGGATAGAGGTATTTGCTATACTCTGGGGCGTGCTTTATCAGTTTTGAATGATGCGTATATAATTCATCTTCTAAAAGAGAAAAGTTTCCGGTTTCACTATCGATATATATGGTCTCGCCAGAGATGGAAAAAGAAGTGATCATTATTTATATTTTAGGTCTTTTATTTTCTGAACGTATTCGATTACATTGAAAATGAAATTCTTGTAAACTTATCATTCTGTTTTACTAGGTCAGTATTGAAAGGCATGACCAATGCAAGCCTTCGTTTTGAAGTGTCATTCTTATCGATATAACTTAACGCACAATCGAAGGGAAGGTCACAATATTCTCCCCAGGTCTTTCGTATGTCTTTATCGGATGAAAAGAATTGTATGTAACTCTCGTTGTTTAGATCGTACTTATATGATCCGCGTTTCAACGGAGGAAAATCGTTGAATGGGGTGTTGTACCATTCAATGATATAATTATGATTGAACTGTTCTCCACTTGGGGCGTCAGGCTCGTATCGGCTCATTTGCCATTGACCAGGTTTCAAGTCTGTTTCATAGTTGAAAGTAGGATTGTCTTTTGTGGGATCTTTGAATTCAAAATAGGACGTTTCGTCGAACCTCCAACCATCAGGTAACAGACCCTGAACGGACTCGAAATAATAGATTCCGGGCGTCAAACCGAGGGCACTGACTTTCTTTCCGCAAGAGAAGAGAACAAAAGTAAGACTTAGAATTGATAATATTTTTTTTTGTTTTAACATGACATTAATTCTCCGCATCCACAATATTTGCGACCCGAATATTTATCAATGAAGTATTCATTATGACGATGTTCCGATTCGTTGTATATCGATAGAACAGCGCCTTGTTCTATGAAACCTAATTTTGACATTACGACCTGTGAATGATCATACCAACCGAAATGACAAAGAAGTTTTCCGTTGTCGAAATAACCATAGACCACTGCTGTGTGACTGATAGACTCATTTGTGTCAGGATCGGGTAACATTCCAAAATAAGCAGCTGGGAAACCGTCATCTATCGGTTTAGTGATTGAAGCAAACTTCCAGTAATAGAAATAGTTATGATATTGAACATTCTTATTCCGATCTTTCAAGAAGGCATGGATTGCCTTGTCAATCGTTGATGGTAGAGCGTCACCGATCTCACTGCCCCATACATCTGTAGGAAAATCATTGTAAAAATCAGGAACACCATCCCACTCATATTCTTTCTTTTTTGTGTTGTATGTTTGAATGCCAGTATAGGGTGTGATGTATTTTTTTGCTTCTTCAGCTGAGAAATAGCCGGTGCACTTGAAAATCTCAGAGTATGCTAACAATAGGGATGCGGCAATATATCCGCAAGTATTATTTATATTGTATTGAAAAGAATTTATGTTTTTCTTGAAGTACCAGGAATAAGGAACTTCATGATCAGCTGTAATGATTCCTTCGGCTGGATTATGATTTGTGGATGGATTGCTTGTTTTTAAAACTTTTCTTTGTGTTGGAATGCGTTTGCTTTCTGCATCAAGTACTGATTGCATTGCGAACTGCTTTGATTTTTCCTGCAATGAAGTTACGTAATTAGCTTCTAACTTTACGTTTGTTCTAGCGTCGAAATAGTTGCTGTTGTTTCTTTCGAAGAATCCTACCCAAGGAAGATAGATGACATCTGTGCAATCCCAGTTGAATGGAAGGGAAGCGAATGGAGCGATTTCGACTACATCCGAATTGTTGATGTTATAGATTCCATATCCTTGTCTTGAGAAAAGAGCAAATATATATTCATTTCCATCAAAATCGTGCAAGATTTTGATTTTGGATATATTGTCTTCTATACCTAATGAATGTAATTCGTTCTCAATCTCCGATGAAGCTTTATCAATCGCAGTTGATGATGCGTATTTTCTATTGAATGAAAAAACATTTGCATCATATGTAGATGTAGGATGAAGACTTTGTAATGTTCCTAAGGAAAGCAAAAGAAGAGTTAGTCCTAAAACACTAATTTTTTTGTTTGCCTTTTTCCTGCTCATATAAATACTCCTTTCATTTTTTACATATGTTGATTGTTTGATTGGTGAGCCTATTTTAACATAAAAATAAATGATTGCAACATTCTATATGAAAAAATATTGATAAGTTACATTTGTTTTTGGTTTTATAAATGCTTGAGACGACTATAAGAGTGTCATTTGCGGATTTAGATACGACATGTGTTGAGTGACATAGAATCATGCCATTTCGGTTTCACTTATGCTAATAGAGGAAATGCTTTGAGTATCAGAATATTCGCGTTTTAGTTATATGTGCTGTTTTCAATAAACTATAAACAGAAAAAACTCTCTTTGTTTTTGCTTTTCAAAGGGAGTTTCTGTGCTTCTTGATTTTTAATGCTGTTATTTAATGATGACAGCATCCGCAAGGTGTGCGGATGAAATCCATCAAAGAATCTACATAGTCCTTGTTGATGAAATAGATGTCATTATCTTTTCTGATGAGGTTTCCATCTTCCATCATCTTTAAAGAGGAATCTAATTCTTCTTTGTCATCAGTGATGATGGAAAGAAGGTCATCATAGGAAAGACTGTTATTCACATAGAGGAACTTTGCAATCTTGACTCTATTTGGATCAGATAAGATCTGAAATCCTTCAGCTGCTTCGTTTTTATGCATAGTTGATATTCTCCTTGTCATCATTATATATGATTTTGATTCATCATTCATTTATTATGCTTATATTGCGATGCTAGTATATGCCTACATAATCGTATTCTAATGAGTTGTTTATATTGTTTAACATTGAGTTTAAGGAAAATACTGTAAAAAATAATGATAGCAATCAATTCTTATTTATAACTGATGCTTAAAGTTGAACCACAATAGGTTCTGCTATTATCCCAAGTCTGGTCTGATAGTTTTATACTGACACTCGCTCCGTTTGAACTAGTATCCCCCATTGATTAGTGGCTTCTGCTATTAACAAATGGTCAGATGATGAGGACTGACTGAAAGTGTTGTTGCTTAATGCGATGACAGCAGTGATATTTGTCAGATAAAACATAGGAACACTGCTAGTAGTGACATTGAATGTGTAATTTGTTGCACTGAAATAATCGACGCCTTCACTTGAACCACCTTCTACGACAACCTTCTGCGCCCCATTTGTATTTCCAGTTGAAGAGGAAACGGTAATGGAATCAGTAGAATAGACAAGCGGTGAACCATTGGAGTTGGTTTAAAGTTCTATATTGCTAGTTTCCATATTTCCGCCACCCCTATCGTTAGCAAGAGAAGCACAGGATACACCTTGTGTGACAATCATTGTGCCGCTGGCTTTGACGTTTCCTCCGTATGTGGTATGGAGTCCTCTAGAACCTGCTGAACACCTGATGTTGGACTTAAATAGACCTATAGAACAACATTGGAATGGGTGCAATGCTCCTTTTGGGAACAAGAACATCGCTAAACCTTGTCACAATCCTTTCAGTTTCAATACTTCGGTATAGTAGATGTTCAGATAGGTTTCCAAAATAGCATTGAGAAGCAGTGCATCGCACGGACCGAAGAGATAACCAATTTACTTCTCGCTAGCTGTTACATTTTTTAGTTTCATACGAGATTTGAATGCTCTCTTTTCTAATTGGTTGTCATAATCATTTATCCTTTTTACACATTGTTATCAAGCCTTTTATTAATCGATTGTTGCACATGTATAACAATCCTTGTGCAACCGGATATTTCAAAGCACCTGATGAGGAATAGCATAAACTTCTAAGAGAATTGTTCGGCATCATCTTCGCTACAAATAAAGCTGCTTTCTTCTTTCTTTCACGAAGCAAAGGATCTACGATTTTCTCCGCTTTCTTAAACTGCTTCGTCGCAACACCGATTATGGTCTTCCTAAAGATTTTTCCGAACCATGTTGTGTAATCTCCAATTGGAGTTTCGAATGTGATTTTCTTCTGCTTTGCTTTTTTCTCTATCTTGTATCCGAGCAGTTCTTCAAACTTATCGTTTGGGATGGTTGTCAACTTACTGAGGTCGTTATAGTATTCGTTTACATCTTTCGAATAGGGATTGACGAGTTCCTCACCAGAAAGAGAAATTGTTGACTTTAATCTAGTGTCGATCGAGGAACTGGATACTTCAAATGTATAGGTTCCCTTTTCAAAGATGAAGTCTTTCTTTTTTACGTCATAGACTTTCATATCTTCTTTTTTGATAGAGATGACAACGTGTTCTGTCTTACCCTTTGGTATGGATACCTTTTTGAATCCCTTTAATTCCTTGATTGGATGCATCAAAGATGAGTCATGTGATACATATACTTGTACAACTTCTTTTCCGTCATAATCACCTGTGTTCTTTAAGTCGAAGGATAAGAGAATCTCATCCTCTTTCTCTTCTGTCATTAATGAGGAATATTCGAATGTTGTATAGGATAGACCGTATCCAAACGGATAACGGATGGATTCAGGTTTTGCTAAGTAGTATCGGTAACCGACAAAGATGGATTCCTTGTATACTTCATCCATTGTCTTCGTGAATTCGTTACCGAATGGAACATCATCATAACCCTTCATCCAAGTCTCTGCTAGTTTTCCGCTCGGCGATACTTTTCCAAAGAGCAAGTTATAGGCGCCCTCTGCTCCTCCTTCTCCAGGAAGAAGCAAATCAAGGATAGAGTTGACCTTGTCTAGCACATCTTCACCAATGACGCTTCCGTTATGGAGAACAAGAACCACTTTCTTATTCATTGCTACAAGTTTCTTCAATAGCGATACCTGATTCTCAGGCATCTTCATATTGTCACGGTCGAATCCTTCTGATTCGACATAATCGTTAAGTCCGCCGAAGAAGAGAATGGTTTCTGTTCTATTCTTGATTGAGATGAGAAGCTTCTTC
This sequence comes from bacterium, assembly GCA_963643715.1. GTDB lineage: Bacteria > Bacillota_I > Bacilli_A > RFN20 > CAG-288 > Enterosoma. Next base: position 19,301 of record CAVILQ010000029.1, read on the forward strand.
TCCATCTCTTCGTCAACTTTGGTCTCTTCTTCTTTGAATCCTTGATAGAAGTCGTATTGAATATGATTCTGATCAAAGATTTCTCGATGGGAATGTAAGTAGTAGGGATTGAGCAATGCGGAACCAGAGCCTTGGTATCGGATCTTATCAAAGAAGTCACCGATTACGATGTATTTCTTTTCTTTGTCCAAAGGCAGAAGATTGTCATCGTTTTTGAGAAGGACAGCACTGTTTTCAACTGCTTCTACAGCTAAATCGTAGTTCTTCTTGAAATCGGCTTCTTTCTTTTCTTTGATTTTTGTTCTTTCGATTGTCTTTAGGATTCTTTTTACTGATGTATCAAGAAGAGAGACGTCCATTTCCTTGTTGTTGACCTTATCAATCAACAAGTGAATCGAGTGTTTTACCTGACCGGGCATCTCAATATCGGTACCACCGGTCAATCCAGTATCTCTTGAGACGATTCCACCCCAGTCTGTCATCGTGATTCCATCGAATCCCCAACTGTCTCTAAGAGTCTCATTCAATAGATATCCATTGTCGGAGCAATGGATTCCGTTCACCTTGTTGTATGCAGACATGACAGCATAGGGATGAGCGTTTTTGACTGTCATTTCAAATGGCTTGAGGTAGATTTCATGAAGTGCTCTTTGATCGACAATGGAATTTCCGGTAAAACGGAATTTCTCATTGTTGTTGCAGGCAAAATGCTTGATACAGCATCCGACACCTTTTTCCTGTACACCAGAAACATAGCTTTGTGCAATCTTTCCAGACAGGAGAGGATCTTCGGAATAGTACTCGAAATTTCTACCGCACAATGGATTTCTCTTGATATTGATGGCGGGTCCTAATACGATGTTGACTCCGTAATGAATGCATTCATCACCGATTGCATTTCCAATACGATGAATCAAGTCTACATCATAACTGGATGCAAGATTGACTCCTGATGGGAAACAGGTAGAAGGAAGTGCATTTGATATGCCATCCAATGAATTTCCACCCTTTTTTTCAATACGTAATCCGTTTGGGCCATCCGAAAGATTCAGGGAAGGAACAGATAATCTCTCAATTGGATAGGTAGCCATGTTCTCGTATCCGCAAAGCAGTGTGGCTTTTTCTTCTAATGTCATCTCTTGAACTGTTTTTTCGATATCCATATGTAGTCCGTCTCCTTTTTTATAATATTATAAAGCACTTACTTTCTATGATATTGCAAGATTGTACCATTGCATATATAATTGTCTCATGGAATATGAAAAGGATTATGTTTTAAGGAAAATCTCTGATTTATTGGGGTTGCCAATCAGGATGTATGAAGGAAATGAGAAGGTGTTTTTCTATTCCCTTGTCAAATTACCGATTGATCCGATTCAGTTAGAGGAAACTTCTATCTTAGAGAAACATGATGATATCGGATATGTCATGGATGATTTCTCTTTCTACTACTGTTATCTGAATATGGAGAATAGGAAGATAGTGGTTGGACCGATTACATCGGAGAATAGCACAAGACAATTCTATAAGTTGCTTGGTCTTCGCCTTTCTCTTTCCATTGAAAAGATAGATGAATTTATTGAATCGATGACATTGTTATCGAAGACTTCCTATCAATCTGTCTTGGAGACTTTGTCTTTGACCTGTTATTTCCTGACTGGAAAGAAACTTAGTTCTCATCAATACTATGTAGAAGAGGCGAGAAAGGCATTAACAGAAAAGAAGGAAGAAAAAGAAACAACAACACATAATTCTTATCAGATTGAAAAGGAACTGCTTTCTATTGTTAGAAGCGGAGATATGTCTCGAATGGATTCCTTCGTTGAATCTCTTCCCTATTTCACAAGTGGAGTGTTGTCTAAGAATTCATTAGGACAGACTAAGAATATGTTTATTGTTTCAACCACCTTGATATCTAGAACAGCTATCAAGGAAGGAATGAATATCGATGACGCTTTATCTTTATCGGATTTCTATATTCAGAAAGCGGATACTCTTCAAAGTGAAAAGGAGATTGCCATATTAAGTTACAGAATGGTGAAAGACTATACAGAGAAGGTACATGAAATCAAAGAGATGCTTCCTCTATCCTATCGGATTAAATCATATGTGCTGAAGAATCTAGATGAGCCAATCCGTATAGAAGAATTGACAAAGGAATTAGAGATGCCAAAGAGTACACTATATAGAAAGTTCAAGAAAGAAATGGGAATGTCGATTGAGGATTACATCAATATCATCAAGATAGAAAAGAGCAAGGATTTGATTCTCTCCGGCTCCACATTTACTTCTATCGCGTATTGTCTAGGATACTCATCTCAGTCTCATTTCACAAACGCATTCAAAAAGGTAGTGAAGATGACACCCTCTGAATATAGAAAGAATAAGAAAGGATAAGAAAAAATGAATATTGCATTTGCATTGAAGGAAGGAAATGCTTCAAAATATGATCCGGATCAATTAGAGTCTGATTTGAATTCTCCTTTGAAAGGAAAGAACATTTGTTTTTTAGGTTCATCTGTCACCCGTGGATACGGATCGATGGATATCTCCTTTGTAGAGTTGATTGCGAAAGAATGTTCTATCTCCTATACCAAGGAAACAGTAAATGGAACAACTTTAGTCAACGATAAAGAAGATTCTTATGTGAGTAGACTATACTCTATCGAAAAGAATAATCATTTTGATGCCTTTGTTGTTCAGTTATCTACCAATGACGCATCCAAGAATAAAGAATTAGGAGACTATCAATCTAGCGATGATCATACGATAGCAGGTGCTATCAATACCATCATCGATTATGTGCGTAAGAACTTCAATTGTCCAATACTCTTCTATACCAATCCAGATTATCAGAATGAAAGATATGAAAAGATGATTGAACTTCTGTTACAGATTTCAAAGGAAAAGAATGTCTATGTTCTAGACCTATATCACGATGAAAAATTCAATGCCGAAATCAAGCGAAAGAAAAGCTTATATATGTCAGATGATATCCATCCGACAAAGGCCGGATATCATTTGATTAGCAAGAAAATGAAAGACGTACTGATTCAGATGATAAAGGAGTAGACTTTTAATTGCATCTTTTCGATAGTTAGAGATTCAGTAAAACAAAAA
>CAVILQ010000030.1:0-21039 GCA_963643715.1 bacterium
GCCATAGATCATATATTCATTAACAGCACTATAATCATCAAGATTTGAATATCCTTTGAATTCTTCAAAAGAAAGTGGATAAACTGAAATATTTGTAGCTTTATCTCTAAATTCGGTTTGAATATCTGTTGATAACATTTTAGAGTTACTACCTGTTACGTACAAATCGATATTATTCTTTTTTGATAAACTTAAAACTACATTTGCAAAAGTAATAATATCCTTATCATTTTCTTTTGCTTTTATATGTTCTCCACCAGTTGAAACTGGATTTAAGATTGGAAAAACGTTTTGAATCTCATCAATAATTACATAACACATTTTTTTATTTTTAGAGAATTCCAAAACATAATTGGATAGCTCAATAGGATCATGATATTTAAAATTCTCAATTTCATCTAAGTCTAAAATCAATATTGAATCATCACGAATTCCATTTTCTTTCAAATATCCAGTGAAAATATTTGTTAAAAGGTAAGACTTACCACATCTACGAATTCCTGTTATTACCTTTGGAAAACCATTATTTTTGGATTGAATCAGTTTATTTAAATACACATCTCTTTTAATCATGGAAATCGTCCTTTCCGTAGAATTCTACGTTTTTACCGATTAGATAATACCGTATCACTTGATCTATTTCAAGGTTAATTCTTGTTTTCTGTAGAATTCTACGTTTTTACCGATTTGACAAGGAAGAGACTAGGTCACCTGTGCGATCCAAAAAATAGAGAACGACGCGATGTAAAAAGTAACGAAATATTGTCTCCCATAGAATAATAGAACAAAAATCAAAAACGATAGGATCAGAATCAATCCAATCCTATCGTAAATTTCTCTATTCAATCAGTTCTTTGATTTTCTCGGCTAACATCTCTCCTGCTTTTTGATGTTCGTCAACTAGAGGATGTCCATTGGATGTACTCTTTTCGAATTCCAATGTTGTGACATTGGTAATCCCTTCCTTCAGAAGAGAAGGATAGACGTAGTTTTCAAGGATGGGATAGACGCCTGTCTCCATCAGTCCACAGCATAGGACGAAGGAGACGTCTTCTCCATAGTTGGCGACCAGATTTTTAACGAATGTGACGTATTCAGAGACAAATGTCTTACGATCAAATTTTCCGCTCCAGCTGTCATTGGTTCCTAGATTGATGACGACAACATCAGGAATATAGTTATGAAGATTCCATTTTGTATCGGATAATGGAGTCACATATTCATATCTGGTGTTCATGTTATAGTCGCCAACGATATTAGCAGCAACAGATAGTCCAATGCCAGAACGAGCCATGACATTGATGTCAGCATCCAGTATTCTCGATGCCACACACTCATAGGTCATAAGGGTATTCTGAATGTTGCTGTTTGTGCCGTCTGCAGCGGTTGAACTTCGCATATTTCCGTAGCCGGCTGTGATAGAGTCTCCATATGCTTCTAGTTTCAGTTTCTTCTGTTCATCTGCTTTCACGAAATATCCGTCTGTTGTTAAGGATGTCATGGTAGCAAAGGTGGCACCTGCTTCTGTCCTTTTGAGGACTTTGATGGTATGGAATCCTTTTTCTAGGTTTTTGGCAAGTGTATATTCTCTACTGTCTGTTGAGGTGAAAGCAAAACTGTTAGAGTTATAATCCGTTGCATCATCAATGATGATAGAGAACATTGTCGGACCATAATAGGAAGCGTAGAAGCCCTGCATTTCACAGGTAAGATTCGTTCCGTAGAAGGTGGCTTCAAATCCTGCTGCTTCATTATCCATCGTTACATAGTCAGTATAGAATTCATCTCTTCCATGAAACTTCAGATAGGTTGAATTGCGGTAGAACTTCTGTATACGGTTTTCTTTCTTTGTGATATGAATGTCTTTCGAGTAGGAAACCTCATCATAGGTCAAAGAGACGGTGACCCATCCTTCTTTGATTCCAGTCAGTCTTCCGTTCTGATCGATGCTAGCAATGCTTTCATCGGAAAGAGAGAATACAGCATCATTCTTGCTCTTGGTCAAAGTGATGCTTTCGTTGACTGGGGTGGACTCATATCCTGAGAAAGAGAAATCATAGATAATCAAATTGCTATAAGAGTGATTTCCGGACGCATATCTTATCTCTATCTTTGTTTCACCCTCTTTCAAAAGATGAATGGTGATGGATGTGTTATTGATTTCTGCTTCAGCAAGGGTAGAGTTCTCAAAGAAGACTTGTGTGACTTTTTCTTTTGAATCGATGTAGATATTCTCATCAACCATTCCCTTATAGGTTTCTAATTCTTCTTTCTTTTCCGTTTCTTTATCTGTTGTTGTATTGGAAGTGCCGCTATTCTGATTTGAATTACATCCTACAAGGAAGAGAGGAAGAATCAGTAAGGCTTTTATTCTGTTTCTCATATCATTTCTCCTTGACCATGTAGTCTGTTACTTCTACAACATCATTCTGGACATAGATTCCTAAATAGTCAGAACCTGTCTTTAGATTTGAGAAACTACGCGAACCAGAGAAAGTAAGGCCATCATCTCCTAGGAATGTAGCAGTAAAACCGGTAGCAGTTCTTTCCATCGTAAGAGTGAATCCGGTAGAAGGAGAGGTTGTTATAGAAGATGGGGCAAAGATGTCATTCCATCCTGCAGATACACCATTTAGATATCCGGTGATACCAATCTCACGTACAACAGTAGTAAAACCATCCCAGTTGCACCACTGGACATAGGCGAAGAGATAATTGCTGCTATCGAAATAGTAAGGCACAAAACCAATATAGGTTTCATCGGTGTAAGGACTTGTCTTTGTCCCTTTGAAATGAGCGGACATAGAATAGTACTTATCACCTAAGGTGTTTGCTTTACATACAAAACCGCTTTGCCAGGAATAGTTTTCAATTTTGATTCCGTTTTCAGTTTCAGTGACATTAGAGGTAGGACCGTTGAGAATAGACCACTGATTTTCATTTTGTGGATAGCTGTTAAAATCCATAACCTTGTGCATCAAAATAGCCTCTTCATCCGAAGATGAAAATTGAATCTGGTTATCTTTCTCATTCAGAATGTGTTCTTGATAGGAGGCATCATCATTGATGAGAACATAGTAATCATAAGTCGTATCGGAATTGATAGATGTAGTCACATTACCATCATATTGGAAATCAGAAATCTTATTCAGCAATGTAGAGGATGTATAGTTATCCCAACTGCCTTTCAAATAAAGATTGAAATCATCTGATATCTTCTGGCTGATCTCAATTTTAGCCTGAAAACGATCCCAAGTCTTTTTCTTTGCTTCGCTTTTTGTAAGTGCGGAAACAAGGGAGGGAGAAGAATCTCCCCCTCCGCTTTGTTGTGTGTCATTTATGATTGCAGTTTGATTACATCCTACAAGCAATGTACTAGAGAAGAGAAAAACAAATGGGATACTCTTTCTCTTTCTTTTGCTCATACTGTGACTTTGAAGTTCGTTGCAGTAATGGTACCGATGACGCCACTGCCCCAAAGGCCGACTTTATCGCTTGTCAATGTGCCATCAAAGCCTTCACGTGTATTGTTCCAAGTGAGTGTAGTATCACCCTGAGTGATGGTAGTGTTGAAAGTGGCTCCATCTCTTGCGACAGTGATATCAAAACCATTCTGAGGATGGATAGGTGTACCGTCTGTCCACTTCTCCTCTCCCCATTCAGGACTGATTGCGGCGCCATCTTTATTTCCAATGATATGAAGACTACGGCTATTTGGTCTATCGTTTGTGTAGTCAGAGTATAGCATCAAGAAGTTATCGGCATCCTTATAGTACAAGACAATTCCCCATTCTGCTTCTGCGTCGAATGGTGTGCTTCCTGTTGTCTGTAAATGAGTGGAGATGGTGTATTTGGTGGAGGAGGCGATTTCGGAGAACTTCTTAACAGCAAAACCGGTCTTCCAGTTGTTAGTGGGAACTGTATAGGTTATTGTTCCGTTCTCTTCAGAAACAGTTGCTGAGCCGGATGTGACTTCGAATGCTTCAGGTGCTTCATACTTTGTATAGGAGATATTGCTATAGGTGACAGGTTTCTTATCCTGGTTGAAGATACCTAAGGATGTTGTCTTGCTATCTCCTAAAGCGGAAATAGAGGCACTCTTCTTGTATTCTGTTCCGTTATAGACCAAAGAGAATGTGAAGTTGGAGGTTTCTCTTCTGATGCTGAAATCGATTCCGTCATGAGGATTGATCTGAGCACCTTCTAACCACATATCATGCCATCCGACATCTTCGCCATTGATGAAGCCGGTGAGATTGAATTCACGGCACCATCCGGATTTATCGTAGTCAACCCACTGGGTGTAACCGATGAGGTAGTTAGAATCATCCTGATAATAGGCGACAAAGCCGATGGCTAACTGGTCGTAGTCAACTGGTGCAGATGTTTCTGTCTGAATATGAGCACTTAATGTATAGGAATCGGTCGCCTTGATTTCATCGCTGGCCTCTTTGACTAAGAGATTGGCCTGCCAATTGTTGGCGTAGACTGTGACAGCATCATCTGCGGAGAAGTTTGCGTAATGAGGATCTGCGGATGTCTTCGTGAAACGATAGCCTTTCATATCGACAGTCTTCTCTGTGATGGTGACAACATTCTCACCTCCAGCAAGAACAAGGCTATAGACTCCGTAACTTGTTGGATCGATAACTGTGTTTCCGACTTTGACACTATCGATATCATATCCGGATTCAGTGACGACAGTGAAACTGATAGAATCACCTTCCATGTAGGTTTCCTGTTCATCTTTGATTGCGGCGGTATAGTGTCCTTCACTGAAAGAGACAGTGGCAGCTTTTAAGACATTTTTGACTGTGATGTCAATAGTTGTTTCTTTGTCATTGCTTGTCGTTGCAGTGATGGTGACATGAGTATCGCTATTCACTTCATGTGCAGTGAAAAGACCATTAGCATCAACCGAACCGACCTCATCATCGCTAGAAGACCAAGTGACAGTCTTATCAGTTGCATCTTCTGGCAAGACGGAAGCGATAAGCTGAACGGTATTTCCTTCGTTGACGTCTAAGGATGCACCGTTTGTGATCTCAATAGAGTCGACTGGTACGACCTTAGTGGAAGATTCTTCGGATTTCTGTTCGGAAGTGCTGGATGAGTCGATAGGCTTTGTCGTATCGGAAATGACTGGACTTTCCGTCGGCTTTGTCGTATCGGTGACAGGTGTGCTTTCCGTCGGCTTGGATGTTTCTGTAGCATCAGAAGTCTTCGTTCCACAGGATGCCAACATAGTCAAAGCGATGAGCGTGAAGATCTTAAAACTCTTTTTCATTGATTATTTCCTCCTTTTTCTCTGAAATATGCCAATGATATTATTTTTCTTTTTTCTTCTTGATGACAAGTCCAGTTCCTAATAGAGCAATAGAACCGATAAGGCTCGATGCAATGGCGATGCTTCCTCCGCATCCCTTCTTCTTTTCTGAATTATCACTCGTCTTGTTATCACCATTATCCGTTGTTTTAGAGGTGTCGTTATCGCTTGTCTTGTTATCTGGATCGACATATCCTTCGCTGACTACGATATCGTAATCGATAGGATCTGCTTCATTGCCCCAGGAATCGGTGCAGGTGACATTGACATGATAGGTTCCTGCCTTCTCCGGTGTGAAACGATTCTTGCTGACAGTGACATCGTTATTGTTCGGATCGGTTACTTTGACAACAGGGGTAAGGAAATCTCCAATAGAGTTTTCGGCGGTATAAATCGGTAATGTGATGAGTGTACCGACATTTCCGGTTGTCTTTCTCGTTCCGGTTTCTAAAATGACAGGCTTTTCTGTGAAACCATAGATTCTCTTATCGGAGACCATTGTGAATTCAGAATAGGTAGCGGCAATGCCGTTTCCGGACTGGAATCCAGTGAAGGCTAATTCCATATTTCTATTCTCTAATCCATCGATTGTCGTTTCATAGATAGGAGTGAATCCTTTGTTGAGATAGACGGAGACCTTATTGCCTTGAATTCTTGTTTCGAGATAGTTCTTCTCGAGCATGTTGACACCGATATCTCCGCTTTCACGCCATTCAGCACCAACGGTCTGGCCATTGAGTCTTGCGGTGATGACAATCTTGCATCCACCATCACTCCACTGAGAGAACCAGACAATGACATGGTTGTCAGCATCCTTGTAGTAGGGCATCAGACCGACTTTCCATTCGTTTCCAGTTCTTTCATTGACTTGGATACAGGCTCCCATATAGAGATCTTTTGTCTCAGTGTTCTTGTATAAGGCATTGGTTGCTTTCCAACCATTGTCGATACCCGAGATGACCTGATTGGAGATGACTTTATTCTCCTGGTCATAGTTCCAGGAATCGACTCTCTGTCCAAAGAAGGTAAAGTCATCGACGTCGATAGGATCAAGCGGACTGAATCCAGAAACCTTTACATTGGAGACTTGGAAAGAAGCACCGCCTCCTAAGAATCCGACCTTCGCTTCTTCATGGAGATTGATCGTGACGGATTCATCGGCAAGAAGGACATCCTCTCCTAAGGAGATGGTAAGTTTCTGATTTGTGATAGTAGAAGAGAGAGTATGAGAATCTGTTAAGTCCTGGCTGATTTCAGCTTCTGTTTTGGTCAATGCTCCGTCGACCACTTTTTCAACAATCAGTTTCTTAGCTGCCACATCAATATAGGATTTGACATAGTTATTGATGTCATAAAGATAGGAATAGAAACCAAAACTGGAATTTTCACTGAGCGAAGAGAATGTAGCAGAGATATTGACATTACCGTATTTTCCAGAGGCATAGTAGACAGAAGCATGCTTAGTAGAGTCATTAAGGGTAATAGCATTATCGGAGAAAATATAGGTTCCGCCATCATAGGATACGCTATCTTCATTCCTTGCAGAGACGAAGACGTCTTTTCCGCCTAACTTTTTTGTTAAGACACTGTATTCCGCATAAGAAGCAGAGGAACTAAGTCCGGTGATAGTAGCCTTAACACCAGCGCAAGCAAAACCGAATAACTTAGTCGGGAAAGAATTGTTTCCTTGGACATAGTAGGCATTTGTGTAGGTGTATAAAACCTTATCGTTTCCGTTTGCTAGTAGGTTAAATGTTCCATCGGACTTGGAGATGGTCAAAGATGTGATTTCACTAAGTGAGGAGATATCACTAATCTCTTTCTTTTCATCTACTTCATCAAAGGTTAAGGAAGTAGACATGGATGTGACTCTCTTTCCCTTGGCGTAAGCGTATATTTTTCCGCCTTCTTTCTTGATGCCTAAGGTAAGATAGGAGTATTCATTTTCATAATAAGGGACTAATGCAATTGCCCCTTCATCCGCTTCTTCCGTTACAGAAACAGAGGCGTTGATCTTATATCCACCGCTGGAATTGCTGTTTGTCAATAGGGCGATGTTGTTCAGTGCGTCTGTTGAGTTCTTGCTATCGATGGTATAGGTGCCATCAGTATAGGATAAAGATCCGTTCTCTGATCTTCCGACACCATCAGAAACGTTCTTGAACTGGCCAGATGTGGAGTCATCCGAATAAGCGAAATCGCTGAAAGTGACGGTATCATTGTATCCATAGACACCCACTTTCGGTTTGACGTTATCAAACTGAACCGTATCTCTGATTTCCAATGTTTTAGTAAGGCTATCATTCAAGGTGACAGTGAAGAGGTCAGAATCGTTGGTAGAGCTTCTCTTCTTGGATACCTTCAATGTATTGACGGTGTTCTCTTTGATTGCCTGACCATCTGTCCAGAAATCGTTCCACTCTTTCTGCGTCCAGGAACTTCCGTTTTTGACGGTCAGAACTTTTCCATTGATTCTTCCAGTAATCTGGATTTCTCTCAGTTCAGAAGGACGATCTGTACTGGACCAGTTGAGATAGACAAGAATATAGTTGTTGCTATCGATGTACCAAGGGACAATACCGATATCCGTTTCGGAAGACATCGGGAAGCCTTTTGTTCCGACAGCGGAAACAGAGACAGTATAGTCTCCTAAGGTATTGTACTGATCAGTGAGGTAGTAGTTGCTATTTTTTGCTGTGTTGGAGGAAAGGGTGATGACACCGCCATCGATGGAATAGTTACCACCGGTTGCACTCCAAGAAGATGAGTCGTTGGCACGAAGAATGTGCTGTGTGCTAGTCAAAGCGGAGACAGGCTGATTCACATTCGTCATTGAAAGAGAAAACAGGGAAGAAAGTAGAAGGATGGAAAGCAACGAGACATTACGTTTTTTCATTTTTGAATTCCTCCAATTCCGTAATTTTCTAATTTAGTCTGAAGCGTCTTGAGATCATCTTTTGTTTTGCTGACATCCTTTGTGCCGTATGTCTTTTCCATATTCGTAATCGGTTCGACATTGGCGATAGAGGACCACGGCAACCAAGTTCCGACAGATTTGAAGTCAAAGTCAGCAATAGTTGTTGCCTCTGGCATCAAGGCTTTGTATTTGAAGTTCATTCTGCCATCATAGTCATTGGATAATTTTGTATTGTTCTGAATGAAGTAGCTCGCGTTATAGAAGAAGGAATCTTCGGAGAGAACATAGAGATTGAAGAGTTCGTAATAGATATAGGCGGCGTAGTTGTCAGCTGAGCTATGCCCTGTTGCAATCATGGAGAATCCTTTGACTCCACCGGATTTGAAGGTGTTGATGTTTTCAATGGATGCATTGCAAGGAACAGCGAAGTCATAGGAGTAGACCCAGGAGAGAGATGAGACTGCAGCGTGCTTTGCGGCCTTCAGATATTTTTCTTCTTTCGTCACCTGATAGGCGGAAGTGAAGCAGTACATTGCATAGACGGCTGCTTCCTTATCTACGGTGTTTGGATTGTCCGGGGTTCCACCGACGTATTTTCCTAATTTGAGATAGAGTTCGTTGTAACAGTATTCGACAGCTTTCATAGCTGCGACATAGTAGTTATTGTTCTCTGTCAGTTCATACATCTTGAAGAGGAAACGAACGGCGATAGGAGTGTTAAGACGGCTTGTGCCTTGGAAAGCGGCATTGCTCGTATCAGTATTGACGCTTCCGTCGATGTTATAGGCGCGATAGAAGCTTCCGTCCTCATTCTGTTTGGAGACTAGACGTTCTGCGAAGGTCTCTACCATCGTCTTATATTGTTCATTTTCTTCGTTGTATTCCTTGGAGATTAGATAAGCATCTAGCATACCTTCCATGCCGTCGATCATGCAGCGCAGGAAGGAAGGATAGTTTCTTCGGCTTCCTCCGGAATCATTCGGATCCCACCAGACGGAAGGGAAGTAGGAATTATTGATTCGATCGGATGACCAGAAGTCGAGAATGGTCTTTCCTTTTCTCTTCAGTTCAGCATCGTTTTCCATCAGACCTTTTCGATACATCTGATATCCGACAGGGATTTGCTGACCAACAAAGCCCATCTGTGATGAATAGCCTTGCTTTGCTTCTGCATTCGGAAGAGCTAAAGACCATGGTTCTCCGCCAAATAAGGTAGAACCAGAACCATATTCTTTGTATTCGCTTTCGAATATTTCCATGTTGTCTTCATAAATCTGATCGATGTTGATATCGGCAACACTGGTGTTCTGTGCGGTAAACATCTTTTCAAACGATTCCGTCATGGATGTCTGATAATCTGTTGCTTCCTGAAGAAGAGCGGCAACTTTGAAACCATCTTTTGCACCAGTCTTTACTGTATGATAACGTTTTGCCCATGAGGCACCTGCATCATAGGTGACAGGCCCTTCATGACAAGGATAGCAGAAATCGACAGAGACATCAGGAGTCATGGTCATGCCAACGGATCCATATTGGATGTCATCATTGACTTCTCCACCTTCACCACCACCGACAATTCCTCCGGCAGAAATACTGTCTGCGATATGTGCTAAGGAAAAGGCGACGTTGGTTGTCTGGTTTCTTAGATACATCATCGGAAGTCCGGTTCTTGTTTCCTTAACATAGATTCTTCCGGTTAAGTCTGTATTGGAGAAGATAGCTCCGTTTACCATGTCCTCTGTATCTTTGTAGATGATGGAAGGCATGAAGTAATCGTACTTGTCATGGCTGACGGCATTCATATCCTTGAATTTGATGGATGTGGCATAACCGGCATCTCTCTCATTGGCTTGTAACACTTCGACTTCACGGTTGATGGTGATCAGATCTGAGGCGTTGGTATAGGTATCTTTGACAGAAAAGAGAGAACCATTATCTGTCTTAACCTGACTAGAAAGGATATATCCGTCCTTTGTTTCGGTTAACTGATCGTATCCTTTGGTATAGATGTTCTCACTGAATGTTTCAATGATACCACTAGATTTGCTTCTGACAATCAAAGAAATCGGTGTATCCGAATAGAAGTAAGAAGAATCAGTGGACAAGGAGAAATAAGGATAGATGGAAGTCTTATCTTCATTCTGCTTGAAGGTGACCTGATAAGTAGAGCATTCTAGGGATTTTTCCTGAAAGACATCAGAGGAACCAGATTCTGTTTCCTTTGATTCTGACTCGGTTGATGATGAGCAGGAGACGAGAGAGAATAATGTGGCTAAAGCACAAATGGTCTTGATTCTTTTCTTCATGTTTTACCTCTTGATTCCGGTTGTAGCGACACCTTGGATGAAAAACTTCTGACATAGGATGTATAGAAGAAGAGTAGGGACTAAACTTGCCATAGCACCAGCCATTAGTAGAGTGTGTTGGGTGTTCTGGGCGGTAGACAGGGAGTTGACCAAAAGCTGAATCGTATATAACTTCGGATTCGTACCGACATAGAGTAGTGGAGTCATATAGTCGTTATAGGCACCATTGAAGGATAAAATCAATTGAGTGATTAAAGCTGGCATGGAGACGGGAATGATGATTCGAATCAAGATTCCGAAACGGGATAAGCCATCGATTTCAGCGGCCTCCTCCAATTCTTTCGGAAGTGTCTGGAAGTACTGATAGAGGTAGAACATGACACCTGCGCTTCCGAATAGTCCTGGGATGATGATCGGAAGTGCCGTACCATACCAATGATAGAAGTTGACAAATAAGGAGTAGGAAGGCATCAGGATGATGACACCAGGAATTACCATTGTAGAAAGGATGATGTAGAAGATGATCTTACGTCCATGAAATTTGATTCTTGCTAATGCATAAGCGGCAGTAGTAGAGAAGAAAAGACCGACAAAGACTGGTGGAATGATGTAGAGGAAGGTGTTGAGTATTGCTCTTCCAACATCGTTTTCAGAGAAGAGTTTCACATAGTTTCCGATGTCGACAGGATTTGGAATCAGTTTGAAGTCGAAGATGTTCTTTGGAGAGGTAAAGGAAGCAGATAAAGCAATCAGGAACGGAAGAATGAAAATCAAGGCAAAGATGGACAGGAAAAGATAGACTCCTGTCTTATAGAAAATTTTATGAATCTTGAGTCTTCGGATTCTCTTTTGCTGTTCGATGACCTTGAGTTGTCTTGTATCTTGATTATTCATATTTCACCCACAGTTTGGAAATAACGAAGTTGAAAGCGGAAAGTGCCAAAATGACAAATCCTAATAAGATGCCTAAAGCAGAAGCATATCCTAGCTGATAGTTCCAAGTGCTGGATGTGTAGTTATAGATATACCATACAGGCATAACAGACCATTTTGTGAGAACTCCCCCTCTTACGACCTGGAATCTTGAGAAGTCCTGGAAGGATCCCATGATACCAGTAATGAGGATGTAGAAAGTGATAGGAGAGACACCAGGAAGCGTGACATGGAGGAATTTCTGGAAGCCATTGCATCCATCGATTTCTGCAGCTTCATATAAGTTTTTTGAAATGTTTTTTAATGCGGCAAAGAGAAGTAGAACAGAAGTTCCGAGTCCGCTCCAAACACCCATAACGATCATGCTAGGGAAGAAGTAATCTTCTCCGAGGAATACCATGTTCTTGACTCCAAAGAATGAGAAAATCTTTGGAAGGAATCCATATATCGGTGTGTATAGCCATTTCCAGATGAAAGTGATGGCAACAGCACCACAGATGGTCGGGATGTAGTAGATGGTGCGGTAGAAGACCGAAAACTTCGGATTCTTGACTAACATATTGGATAAAATCAAGGCTAGAAATACACCGATAGGAACACCGATGGCATTGATTAAAGCATTGAGAAGAGAACGTAAGAACCATTCATCCTGGAATGCTTTTGCGTAATTCTGGAATCCAATAAAGGAATAGCTATCGATGTTGGCAAAGGAATAGTCGGTAAAGGATAGATAGACAGCATATCCTAATGGAATGAAGAAGAAGAGGATGAGGCCGATAATCAAAGGTGCAGAAAAAAGATAGCCATAGATATGGTCATTGATTTTTCTTTTGTTGATGTAATATGTCTTTTTTCTTTCCATATTCAGTTTTATTGAAAAAGAGCAAATCAGAGATTCTCAGTGACCTTGACTTTGGCCTGAGAGAGGAAGTAGTCGACTGTCCAACGTTTCTCAGGGTCGGAATGATAGAGGTATTCACTTGTGGTGTCATAACCCATTGTCTTCCATTTCTGGTTGTTGCGATACTGCCAAAGACCATAAGACTGTGTCTCAGCAGAGTGGACAAAGACTTCATAATTGAGTCCGGCATAGTTGATCTCTTCTCTATGTTTGACATCATCGCTTAAAGCGAGATCGGTATAGACTGGAATCTGGAAACCAGTGGAGGAAAGGATTTCCTGTCCTTCACGGCTAGCGATATATTCGATCAGTTTCCAGGCGGCTAGCTTGTTCTCACAGGTAGAGGACATAGCATATCCGACAGAACCAGAATACATGTTCTTTGTCTGATTTTCTTCAAAGGCAGGAACGTAGCAGACGTTCCATTTGAAATCAAGATTCTTAAAAGATGTGACGTTGTATCTGCCGCCAATATAGGTGGCCACCTTCTGCATGGAGAAAAGAGTAGAGGCATCCTGACCGGCAGTGAATTCACTCGGCGGCTGAATCTCATACTTGAAATAGGAATCCTGCATATACTGATAGCCTTTTTTCAGTCCGGCCAAAGTGGTGGAATCGCTTGGGAAGGCGTCTCTGTCTTCGTTGAGGAAGTCTCCTCCTGCGGACCAAACAAGGCCTTCGATTCCTATACCGCCGACACCGTAACAGGTGATGTCACCTTTGGAATCTTTTTTGGTCAGGCTCTGCCACATAGCTGTAGCCTCATCCATTGTCATGATACGATCAGAAGGCGGAAGCTCTACGCCAAGCTGTTTGAAAATATCTTCGTTGTAGTACATGACATAAGGACCGATATCCTTAGGAAGAGCAAGCTGAACACCGGAACCAGGGCGGCTGGATCCGTAGTTGTACTGATAGCGTGTCAAGGAAGTGGAATACATGTTGTCCGTATCGATGATGGTGCTAGATTCGACATAAGGAGTGAGATTGACGAGTTTCTTTGTAGAAGCCCAGCTTCCAAAGGCACCATCCGGTACCAAAAAGACATCATGCATATTGTTGGCGGAAATATTGTTTCCGTAGGTGTTTTCATAATCGGTGAGGATTTCCAATTCTACTTTGATGGTAGGATAGCGATTGTAGAATCCTTTCAAAAGGGCGTTGAGAACAGAAGCCTCAACATTTCTTCCGGCGGAATCCCAGTGACACATACGGATTGTGCAGGCTTCTCCGTCATAGGACCAATCCAAGTCATTATATTTCTTTTGGATATCTTCCAAAGAGAAACTGTTGTCACTTGTATCGGAAGCAGCATCTCCTGAAGTGTTCGTCTTACTTGATTCGGAATCATACGAATTTACACATCCACATAACATCAAGGATGAAAGAAGAGAAAGAGCAAAAGATTTTTTCAATTTGTTAAGTGCCATAGAGAGTACACCCTCCTATCTGTATCATAATGATAGAATGTAAGCGTTTCCGTTACAATGCGAAAGGCACTTAGATTTATACAAAAAAACACTTTCCTAGAAAATAGAATCCTCGCTTAAAGAGTCGAAAATATGCATTTTTGCAA
Source organism: bacterium (assembly GCA_963643715.1). Taxonomy (GTDB): domain Bacteria; phylum Bacillota_I; class Bacilli_A; order RFN20; family CAG-288; genus Enterosoma. The sequence goes on from CAVILQ010000030.1 coordinate 13,960, forward strand.
GATTGATATGATAAGTGAAGGCATCTCCTTTTTTGTAAAGGTCATGCGTCAATGCGACTTTGGATGTAAGCGGTCCAAATCCGGATTGGAAATGGAGATAGTACTCACAGCCTAAAAGTTCTGCCATAGAGACTTCAGCATTGAGTTTAGAAGATATCTCAGAATATCCATCGGCAAGTCTCTCCGGAATGATATCTTCCGGACGGATACCGAAGATGATATCGATTTCCTTCCCATCTAGATATTCTTTTGCGACATTCAATTGCTTTTCTAGTTCTATAATTGCCTTGTTTGTCAGTTCCTTATTGTCATCATTAAGGTTCTGATTGTATTCATCAATCTTCTTCTGAATGGAATCAATCTTATTCTGATAGTAGGATTTTGCTGTTTCATGCTGTTCTTTGGAAAGATTCAATTCGATCGTATCAGACATGACAATCTTATCCTCATGTAATTTGACATGGAGAATGTTCATCGCAGGTGCACCGATGAAGGTGGCAACAAATACATTCTTCGGATGGTTGTAGATTTCAAGAGGTGTTCCAATCTGCTGAACATAGCCCTTGTTCATGACGACGATTCTGTCGGCCATCGTCATGGCTTCTGTCTGATCATGAGTGACATAGACAGTTGTCGCATGAATCTTCTGATGAAGTTCAACGATTTCGCTTCTCATTTGGACTCTTAACTTCGCATCGAGATTGGAAAGAGGTTCATCCATCAAGAAGAGCTTAGCGTTTCTGACGATAGCTCTTCCTAATGCGACTCTCTGACATTGTCCGCCAGATAATGCTTTTGGCTTTCTGTCCAAGTAATCTGTCAATTGCAAAATTTCAGCTGCTTCTTTAACACGCTGGTCAATCTCTTCTTTATTTACATGTTTGATTTTTAAACCGAATGCCATGTTGTCATAGACACTCATATGGGGATAAAGAGCATAGGACTGGAAGACCATGGCGATATCCCTGTCTTTGGGAGGAATGTAGTTAGAATATTCTCCGTCGATAAAAAGATTTCCGCTTGTGATATCTTCTAGACCTGCAATCATTCTGAGCGTTGTTGATTTTCCGCATCCAGAAGGTCCGACAAAGACGATGAACTCATTCTTCTTTACCGACAAATTGAAATCGAAGACAGCCTGAACATAGTTGTCATAGATTTTATTGACATGTTCAAGAATCAAAAAGTCATCAGAAGGAGACTCTTTGAAATGGGAAAGGCTTTCCTTTTCACTCTTTACCATGTTTCGATAAACACGGATGTTCTCCTTTTCCTGTTCTCTCTGTTCTTTGGATTTTGTCTTGAATAGTTTCATTTTCGTTTCCTCTTTGAAACTATTCTATCAGATGTCTTTTCTTCTATTTGTGCATTATGCACAAATGCCAGAGAGGCTTAGATAAGTCAAAAACAAGATTCCATCATCAAAAGAAGATAGATCGAGATTGTAGAGTTCTTTGATCTTCTTCAGTCTATATTCCATTGTGTTCCGATGCACGGAAAGAGAAATACAGCTTTTTGAAATGGAGAAACTGTTTTCGATATAGGTTTTCCCTGTGATAGCTAAAGTATATTCCAAGCCGGAAAACCAGGAAAAAAGATAGTTTTTGATGAATTCATCTTTTTTTATCAAAAGTTCGATGACACCTTGTGATAGCGTGAATACGCCTTCCGAATGAGCGATAGATAGTTTTGATAACACGTATTCAGATAGAGGAAATTCGACCGGTGAAATCAAAAACAACAGGGAACTATTCAAGTCGTTGGATAAAGGCTGAATACTCTTGGATATGGTGTTTTTTAGAATATCATCAGCGGTAAATTCTATGGTGTGGTCATCGATTTTCTTGATGTTATCAATCCCAAAAAAGGAGGAAAAGATAAGCTTTGCCTCTGAAAAATCCACTTTCTCTTTGAGATAGATATCATATTGTCTTAGCATTTTTGTTCTTCTCTGCTTCTCTTTGCTTGGCTCTGAATTCATTCGGAGTGCATCCGATATTGTGGATAAAGAGGTAGTATAGGGCTCTATATTCACTCAGTCCTGTAGCTTCTGCAATCTCCTTTAATGACATATCCGTAGAGATCAGTAACTCTTGTGCTCTTCTTAAACGGAGGGAATAAAGGTAGTCTTTCATGGTCATATGCATCTTCTCTTTGAAAAGGCGTTCCATATGGTTTTTAGAATAGGTTGTGTTTTCAAGAATGTTTTTTATCGTGATTTTCTGATCGAAGTTATTCTTGATATAGGAGACTACATTACTGATGGATACATCGATTTTCTCTTTGTTGACAGAGGGCGTATTCTCGACAATATTTAGAAGCATTTCATATACAAGAGATGAAATCATCATCTCATAATTCTGTCCTTTTTCTTTTAGAAGTTTGATTATTTTCTGAATATATGGAACGATATATTCTTTTTTTACTCCTTTGAGAACGAAACCATACTTATTGATGAACTCTCTATAGATGTTTGATACGATGGCGGATTCGAAGATATGGGCAAAGGAAAATGTCCAATCCGTATTGGGAAGCTTCTTTAGAATGTGATGATTGCTGTTCTGTACAAAGATGAGATCTCCTTCTTCGATGAGCATCTCCGTTCCGTCAATCTTAAAGTACCCTTTTCCTTTGATGGTATAGTTGATCATATAGTTTGGAAAGTTATTGAGCTCGTTGAAATAGGAATCACCGACTTTCTGTATTCCTGCAATCTGACAGTAAATCAGGTAGTCCTTTGTCTGAACAGGATTGTAATTGTAGACAGTCACGCTTCCTTTGAGGAAGTCGTCTGTGTATTTTGAAATCACTTCTTTTTTCATTATGGTGCTTCCTTGTATATTTTGATTATAGTTTTCTATTTCTTTATGCGCAATTATTCTTTATAATTTTATGTACATAAAGAAGGGAAAAGATATATGAATCATGCTAAATGTTATGTCCCTGGATATCCTAGAATCCAGTTTGTCAGAAAGGATTTCAGGAATCTGAATGGACAGTGGAGTTTTGCCTTTTTGAATGATGATGTCTCTTTATTGGATATCAATGCCATTCAGTTTGATAAAACAATCAAAGTTCCATATGCCTATCAGAGCCCATTATCTGGTATTGGTGATACCTCTTATCATAAATGTGTCGGATATAAGAGGACATTCACGTATGCAAAGACAGAAGGAAAAGATCTTCTTCTTCATTTTGAGGCGGTTGATTATCTTTCTTATGTTTATCTCAACGGAAAGTATATCGGAACACATAAAGGTGGATATACGAGATTCTCTTTCGATATCACAAAAGACGTCAAAGAAGGAGAAAATGAACTCGTTGTCTTAGTCGTAGATGGAAAAGAAGCGGATAAAGTAAGAGGAAAGCAGTCTTGGATGGAGAAACCATGGGGTTGCTGGTATACAGAGACAACAGGAATCTGGAGAAGCGTCTGGATGGAGGAAGTGTCTCATACAAGACTTTCTTCTATGAGAGCAGATCCTATCAAAGAAAAAGATGCTCTTCGCTTTGAATACGAGATTGAAAACTATGTTCCTGGCATTTCTCTTGCCATTCATATCGAATATGCCTCGCATCCGATTGCGGATGTTATTCTTCTTCCGAAGAGCGAACATGGCGATATTGAAATCTCCATCAAGAATGAATATGAAGCTTTCAAGGTACAGCAGTGGTCACCGGATTATCCGAATGTCTTTGACCTAGTCTATGAAATCAAAGATAGCAATGGAAATTTATTAGACCATGTAAAAAGCTATTCCGCCTATAAGTCCTTTGAAGCCAAAGGTTCCCTTTTATATCTAAACAACAATCCGACATTCATGAAGATGATTCTATTCCAGGGATATTATCGTGACTTAGGTTTGACTCCGGAAAGTGAAGCCGAATATGAGAAGGTAGTCTCGTTATGCAAGGCCATTGGACTCAATGGCATCCGTATGCATCAGAAATTGGAGAGTGAACTCTTCTACTATTACTGCGACATGATGGGAATCATGACCTTCCTTGAAATTCCATCTCCTTATGAATTCTCTTCTAGAACAGTGGAGAATGTCAATGCCACCTTGATGGAAGCCTTAAAGCAGTATTCTAATCATCCTTGTGTTGTTGCCTATGTCCCACTTAATGAGTCTTGGGGTGTACCGCATATCTCTACTTCTGTTCAGGAGATGAATTTAGCTTCCTCTTTATACTATCTTGCCAAAGCCTATGATCCGAATAGACTGTGCATCGATAATGATGGATGGGAGCACGTCATGACAACAGACATGATGACGATTCATAATTATGAACAGGAACCGGAAAGATTAGAGAAACTCTATCAGGATTTCTCCTCTGTCATGAAAGATCAGAATCAGATGATGAACTGTAGAGCACTTAATGATTTAGGATGCCACTATAATGGACAACCCGTCCTTTTGGATGAGTTTGTCGGAACGAGTTATTCTGGAACCAATGGCTGGGGATATGGTTCTACTGTAAATAGTGATGACCAGTATGAAAAGAGAATCCGTGGTCTCATTTCAACGGCAAGAAATCATCCGTATTTTGCAGGATACTGCATCACCCAGTTCAATGACACCTATCAGGAGACCAATGGTCTTTTTGACAAGGAATACAATCCCAAACTTCCTATTGATGTATTGAAAACCATTATCTAATCATGAAAGAAAGAATAGACTCTCCTTTATCTCTTCCTATCGACAGAAAGAGGCAATATGGTTTTGTCTATAAAACCAATTTCATGTCTCTTTTGAAATGTTCTTTGTTACTGATTCCTTTTGGGTTGTTTGTTTTTGCCCAACTTATTGCGTTGCTAGTATATACAGGACCTATCGTATCGAATAGTGACTTATCAGTTACAGAGAAATTCGTTTCTCTATTGAATCTAGTTAAAGTCGTCACGCTTTTTCTTCCTATTTCGCTACCGGTCTTATCGATCGGACTTGTTGGTGTCTGCAATGTATTGAAGAAAATCATCTATAATGATGGTTTCATATTATTCCGTGATTTCAAAGCAGGAATCAAGGAAGGAAAACAAGGAATCCTTTTATCCTTTGTCCTTTCTATTCTTTTGACTCTTCTTATCGTTGGTGTTTTGTCTCTCTATAATTTTGTATCATTGACCGTGTTTTTCATTCTGCTATTCGTAATGGCATTGATGATGCTATTGTCTTTTGTCCTTTTGCAGTATCAGAATCTTTTTTCTCTTTACTATTATCAGAATTCATTGGGAAACATTAAGAATAGTTTTCTCTTTACTTTCCATTCTCTCTTTTCTTCCTTTGGTATTCTGTTTTTAGAAATTGGTGTCTTTACTATCCTATATTGTGTAGACCTGATTCTTTTTTCTAGAATCACATTCCTAACGATAATTGGTATTATCTTACAAATGTTTTTCTTTCAACTGAATGGTATGCTTATCTTTCAGTTAAATGCGGTCAGTAAGTTTGATAAAGTTATCAACAGTAAAGATTATCCGGATATGTATCGAAAAGGACTCTATAATGAACAAGATGGCGAATGACATACTAAAACTAGAGAATATCTCATTCTCCTATCATGACAAGAATAAGGAAACCAAGGTATTGGATTCGTTTTCTATGTCTTTAGAGAAAGAGACAATCAACGTATTGATGGGAAATAGCGGAAGCGGTAAGACTACTTTATTCCGTCTTATTTCTGGTCTATCCTATCCGGATTCCGGAACGATTCTCCTTCATGATAAAGATGTAACAAAGGATATCCCTCAGACTAGGGATTTAGCACTTCTATTTCAGGATCCTGTCTTATATCCTCATCTCACTGTCTATCAGAATGTGATGATGGGTTTGAATTATTTTGGCCTAAAAGAGGAAGAAAAGGATATCAAAGTGAAAAAGGTATTATCCCTTCTTAAACTGACCTCAAGAGTGAACTATAAACCAAGACATCTCTCTGGAGGAGAGAAAGAGAAGGTTGCTTTAGCAAAAGCATTTGTCAGAGAACCTCTTCTTCTCTTATTGGATGAACCATTCCATAGTATTGATCCTAGTGGAAAGAAACCACTATTTGATATGCTTCGACAATTGAAAGATGAATATCATACGACAATCTTAATGATATCTCATGATTTCAAAGAAATATCTGATTTTGCAGATTGCATCATCATATTAGACAAAGGTAAAGTACATTCTAAAAAGACACCTATTGAATTAGCTATGAATCATGATGATATTGAGGCAATGTTGATAAGCTGATTCTAATTCGTGTTAAAAGATTAGCAACCTCTAAACTTTAAATTAGGGTGTTTTAATCTACTGAACATATTGTGCTAAGCTAACTAAACTGATTACTAAATGGAATTTATTTTACAATATAAAATCATATTGCCGTTACAGGCAACAGATAACAATCATCTCCGACAGGATAGACTGACTTACAGGTGCATATAATTGCTTTGGATGCAATTGGGTAGTGAACAGTCTTTAAGACTTTGGTTGCTTTTAAATCTTTTGAGGAATACTGTTCTCCGCTTTTGCATTCTAATGCGGTAAGTTTTCCATCATTTAAAATGATTAAATCTATTTCATTCTGTTGGGAATCTCGGTAATAATAGAAAGAAGATGATTTATCTTTTCGATTATTAGAATAGGATTTCAGTATCTCATTGATGATGTAGGTTTCTAACATGTGTCCTTTTAAATAGGAGGCAATCAATGTCTCCTTACTATTTACCTTTGCTAGATAACAGGCAAGGCCTGTATCAGCGAAATAGACCTTGGGTCTTTTGATTATTTGACGTTTTATTGAACTGTCGTTGTAGGGTTGCAATAGATGAATCAGATTGCCAGCCTCCAATACACTGATCCAACTAGAGACTGTTTTTACGTCAACTCCAATATCTTTTGATAACTCTGTATAATTCAGCTCTTCTCCGGTAAGAGAAGCCAATAATGTCATAAGATTCAAGAATTTTGATTTATCCTTTATCTGAAGCACCTCGTCGACATCTTTTGTGAGATAGGATTCAATGTAATCACTATAGAAGATGGCAGGATCTAAATTTGGATTGTCATAAAGTTCTGGATAGAATCCTTT
>CAVILQ010000031.1:0-20749 GCA_963643715.1 bacterium
TACTCCAATTCAATTGTTGACGGTGGTTTGGATGTGAAGTCATAGACAACACGGTTGACACCTTTGACTTCATTGACGATACGGTCAACGACTGTTGTCAGGATATCATAAGGAATCGGATAAGCTTTTGCTGTCATGAAGTCATCCGTCTGTACTGCTCTTAATACGATAGCGTAGTCATACGTTCTTCCATCACCCATGACACCAACACTTCTCATATTGCTTAAAGCAGCAAAATACTGACTGATTTCTTTATCGATTCCAGCTTTATGCAGCTCATCGCGGAAGATGTAATCCGCTTCCTGAACGATTCTTACCTTTTCCGGTGTGACTTCTCCAATGATTCTTACACCAAGTCCAGGACCTGGGAAAGGCTGACGGGATACGATAGATTCCGGAAGTCCTAACAGTCTTCCAACTTCACGTACCTCATCCTTGAATAGATCCTTCAATGGTTCCACTAATCCTTTGAAGGACATGTTCTTCGGTAATCCACCGACATTGTGATGAGACTTGATCTTTGCAGAGATGCCAAGACCTGATTCAATACGATCAGGATAGATCGTACCCTGTGCTAAGTATTCGCAGTCAGATAGCTTCTTTGTCTCTTTCTCAAAGACTTCCAAGAAGGTAGCACCAATGATTTTTCTCTTCTGTTCCGGATCAGAGACATCTTTCAGTCTTTCAAAGAAGAGAGGCCCTGCATTGACACGGATGAAGTTCAGTTCAAAGTTTCCTGTCTTTCCAAAGACACGTTCCACTTCATCTCCTTCATCCTTTCTCATCAGTCCATGATCGACGAAGACACAGTAGAGATTCTTTCCGATGGCTTTGGATAACAAAGCAGCGACAACAGCAGAATCTACACCACCAGAGAGGCCTAGTAATACTTTCTTGTCTCCGACCTGTTCTTTGACTCTCTTGATCTCTTCCTGAATGAAGGATTCACTCTTCCATTCTCCCTTTAATCCACAGACCTTGTAGACGAAGTTCTCTAACATAGTCTGTCCCTGAAGAGAGTGTCTGACTTCCGGATGGAACTGGGTCGCATAGATTTTCTTTTCTTTGCATTCAAAGGCAGCAGTAGGACAATTATCCGTATTTGCCGTCAAGACAAAGCCAGACGGAATCTTAGAGATATAGTCCGTATGAGACATAAAGACTTCTGTTGTCTTATCCACATTCTCCAATAAGAGAGAATCATCTCTTAGAACATGAACACTTGTCTTTCCATATTCAGAGATAGGAGCATGTTTGACCTCTCCGCCTAATAGATAGGCGATCAACTGAGCGCCATAGCAAATACCCAATATCGGCTTATTCAGTTCAAATATCTCTTTTCCGATATGCGGAGACTTCTCATCATAGACAGAATTCGGACCACCAGTGAAAATGATACCTTTGATGGATGGATCCTTTAGCTTCTCTAAATCGGTAGTATAAGGCCAGACTTCAGAATAGACATGACACTGACGAACACGGCGTGCGATCAATTGGTTATATTGACCACCAAAATCAATGACAACGATTTTATCCTTGACCATATGGTTCTCCCTGTTAACTCATATATTATAAAGATTAGTAGACAGTTATGAAAGAAAACATTTTGTCAAAATATGTTTTAGGTTAAAATATAGGTATGAATATCAACGAACTGAAAAACAAGATTACTTCCATCCAAGACGAAAAAAAAGTAACATTTTCCATTGGGGATGAAATCCTATCCAATTACTTCGAAAGTGATAAGGAAAACAAAATGACAGAGGAAGATACTTCCACTGTCTTAGCGATGACGATCTATTCCTGGATCAGCAATAGCATCATCTTCAAAGCACAAGGGAAAGAATCGTATCAGAAAGGCTACTCCTACTTCAAAGAAGAGTGGGATAAGATCATCAAGAAACAAAAAGAAGAGTTAAAGATACAAAGCAAGACAGAAGAAGAGAATGCACTTCTTCTCTTAGATGACTTCTTCAGCAATAAAAGACATGTTCTCCTCTCTGAGATGATTGCAAAGTTTGCCCCTCTAGCCGTCTTATCCCTGTTATCAGATGTTGAAGAGAAAAACGCAGAAATCATCAAAACCTTCCAGAAAGAAAAAGAAATCATCTTCAATCAAGTCGTACTCTTTTCCCGTTCCCTCTTCCACTCCTTCCTCAACAGAAACGATATTGAAAGTGATAAGATAAGACCGGATTATTCTTCCTTAGGAAACGGTGTCTTTTTATACAAGGATAACACTTTCGTTGTGTCCACATGGCAAAACGCTTTCACTCTTGAAGCCTATAAGGAAGTCCTTTATAAGGGATTGGACTCTCTTTCAAACAATTTTCCTATTTCAAATATAGAATACGTGTCTGTCATATATCTAGTAAAAGACGTTTTTGCAATCTGCAAATTATAAAACAATCTTATTCATATAAGTAAAGTCGTATAACTTTGCTTTATATTTTTCTTTTCCTTGCAACCAATAGTTGCGCCATTGAAAAGCAGACTTGGTGGTGTGCAACCATTCAAAACCTTTAAAATGATAATCGTAAATGGAGGAAACATCTATGAATATCAAGATTGCAGATCGCTTAGTCGAGCTAAGAAAGAAAAACGGATTGTCTCAAGAACAGTTAGCAGATAAATTAGGATTATCTAGACAGGCCGTCTCAAAATGGGAAAGAGCAGAAGCTAGTCCAGACACCGATAATCTAATCTGCCTTGCAAAACTCTATCATGTATCTTTGGATGAACTGCTCTCAACCGATGAAACCATCGAAGACATCGCAAAAGAAACAAAGGAAAGGGAAGAAGAGAAAGAAACCAACAAAAAGACAAACGCAACCATCAACGATGATGGAATCTACATCCGTGATGAGGATGGTAGCACCGTCTCCATCTCATCGGACGGAATCATTCTAGACGATGGTGAAGACCATCTCCGTATCCATAAACACGGAATATCTAAATGGGATGACGATGATGACGATGATTCACCCGAAGAAAAGAAAGAGAAAATACTATCCGGAGCTTTATGGGGAATAGCGATATTAGCCATCACCCTTGCCTATATTCTGATTGGGCTCTTCCTTGATAAAGGCTGGTCCTTATATTGGCCACTCTTCCTCTTTGCGCCTATCATCCCTAGCATCTATGATTCCATATTGAAAAAGAGCTTCTGTACTTTCCTATATCCTCTTCTTGCTACTGGTGTCTATTGCTTTATTGGAACGATGTTAGGTCTCTGGCATCCTTATTGGTTTATCTTCCTTACTATCCCTGTCTATTATGCAGTCTTTGCTCCAATTGATAAACTGATTAGCAGAGGAAAGAACCACTAAAAAGAAAGACTATCTCTTAAAAGTGTCCTATGGCAATGCCTTAGGACATTTTTTCTGTTTTTCTCGATAATTTCGGATATTTTTAGGAATACTCTCTTAAACATTGCTTGCTTCGATTACCAATTATTTTCTAAATCAGTGCATAAATCTTCCCAAAATGATATAAAAAGTATCAGTTTTGGGAACTTTTGATTGCTAAAAACGAAACAAATCAATCACGTAACCACCATCTAGCAATGCAAAGTCCTCTATAAAATATATCGAAAAAACTACGATTTGCAGACAGTTTCATAATGTTCCGATAGACAAATGAAGGAAACATTAAACCTTGCAATTTTATTTCCAAACAAAACTTCCATTCATAGAAAATGGATGCCAATCTACATCAGGCATCCATTTTCACTATTCAGATGATAGTTCCCTTCACTCTTTCTCGAGGTTCTCTTTTCCAATGGAGAGCATCAGTTTGATTCTGTTTTCTTGGTTAACCTTTGGTGCACCGGCGTCATAATCCACCGCGACAATATTGGCATTAGGCATCTTTTCTCTTACCTTGCGGATCATGCCTTTCCCAGAGATGTGATTCGGAAGGCAACCAAACGGCTGTGTGCAAACGATGTTCTCATATCCACTATCAGCAAGTTCAAGCATTTCACCAGTCAATAGCCATCCTTCTCCCATTCTGTTACCCATGCCATTGACACCGACAGTCAGTTCCTTGACATGCTGATAAGTGCTAGGGACAGCAAAATCAGAGTTTTCTTTGATAGCATCATTGAACATATTCTGAATCTTAGTGCAATAGTCAAAGAGGAGTTTGCAAACAAATCTCTTCATCTTGTGACCACCATACAAGTCGCAATCGATGATACGGTTATCCACTTTGAACAAGATGAAATTCATCATGCCAGGAAGGTTGACTTCGCAGTCCTCACTTCTAAGGAACTTCTCTAGATTGTTATTTCCTAAAGCAGCGTATTTGACATAGATTTCTCCGACAACACCAACTTTCAGTCTCTTCTTGCCATCTTTCTTTATGGCAGCGAATTCCTTTGTGATTTGAGCTAGGTTTCTCTTTACGACTTTCATCTTGTATCCGTCGCGGTGAAGCATCTGATCAGAAAGAGAAGCAATCCACTTCTCACTGAGTTTCTCCGCTTCGCCTTTATTGACTTCATAAGGTTCCACCTGATTCTTTAAGCACATGATCATATCCCCGTAGATAACGGCTGCCAAAGAGCGACGAATCAAAGGAAGAGTGATTGTCATACCAGGATTCGGCTCTAGTCCAGAGACATTGACGGAGATAGTCGGAACATATCCGAGTCCTGCTCTTTCCAATCCTTTTCTTAAAAGCTTGATATAGTTGGAAGCACGGCATCCTCCACCAGTCTGTGTAATCATCAGTGCGACATGATGGAGATCATATTTTCCGCTTTGAAGGGCATGAATCATCTGTCCACAGCTCAGAATAGCAGGATAGCACATATCATTCTGAATGTACTTCAAACCGGTCTGAGCAATCTCAGGGCTTGTATCTGTCAATAGTTCCGCATGATATCCGTAATGATTGAAGACCTTCTGAAGCATGGCAAAATGAATCGGTGCCATCATCGGAAAAAGAAGAGTGTAGGTCTTCTTCATCTTCTTGGTAAAGATGATTCTTCCGGTCTTGTCTCTCTTTAATGTTTCCTGTTTCATTTGTTCTTTCTCTTATTCAGAGCCTCCAAGAGGGAACGGATACGGATCTTGACCGTACCTAAGTTCGTCACCTCATCAATCTTAATCTGCGTATAGATTTTTCCGTGTCTTTCAAGAATGTCTCTGACTTCATCCGATGTGACAGCATCCACACCGCATCCGAAAGAGACAAGCTGCATCAGCTGCATATCATCGGTTGTCGAGACATAGTCAGCAGCCTTATACATTCTAGAATGATAGGTCCACTGATTGAGGACGTGGCTCGGCTCTGGTTTCTTGCAGAGCTTAGCAACGACATCCTCACTGACAACGGCGCAATCAAACTGAAGAACAAGTTTATCGATGTCATGGTTGATCAAGGGATCGACATGATAAGGTCTTCCGGCAAGGACAAGAATCGTTTTCTTTTCCTCTCTAGCCTTGGAGATGATTTCCATTCCTTTGGCAAAGATATCCTTCTCATATTTATCATAAGCAGCATAAGCGGCCTTGCTTGCTTTTCTGACATCCTTCTTTGTCAGAGTCGGATAGTAAGGATGCAAGTTCTCATACATCCTCTCTGAAAAATGGCCTTTCTCATAGAGGCTGACATAATGTTTCAGATAACGGACACCATCTTCATTGACACGTTTGACATTGGCATCAATGACTTCCGAATAGTAAGCAACGACAGGACAGTTGTAGTGATTATCCGTGTTCTTCTCCTTGATGTTCCATGTCATGCAAGGATAGAAGATAGTCTTAACACCTCGGTCAACAAGGTCGATCACATGCCCGTGCATCAATTTAGCAGGATAGCAGACCGTATCACTAGGAATTGTCATCTGTCCCATATGATAGAGATGATTCGAGGAAGGAGAGGATAAGACAACCTTCATTCCTAGTTCGGTAAAGAAAGTTGACCAGAAAGGAACAAGTTCATAGAAATTAAGTCCCATCGGAAGTCCGATTTCACCCAAAGGATATTCTTTTGTATCATTTGCGTGATCAAAGGAACGAAGAAGATGATATTTGAAGTCGTACATATCAAGAGAAGTATCCCTTGCCTTCTTGGTGACTGGTTTCTCACAACGGTTTCCACCGATAAAACTCTTGCCACCATTGAACTGAGAAAGAGTAAGATGGCAGTGATTGTTGCAGAGCTGGCAGACATAGTTGATGACTTTTCTTTCAAAGTTCTCAACTTCAGTCTTACTCAGCATAGAAGAGTGTTCCAAGTTCAAGGATTTGCTATCTAGTGCGGCGCCATAAGCACCCATCAAACCAGCGACATTGCTGCGGATGACATCCGTATCGAGTTCCATCTCAAAGGCGCGTAAAACCGCATCATTCAAGAAGGTTCCACCCTGAACGACAATCTTCTTTCCTAAATCATCTTTGCTTGCACAGCGTATGACCTTATATAAGGCATTTTTGACAACAGAGATAGCTAAGCCAGCAGCAATATCCTGAACCGTGGCTCCATCTTTCTGTGCCTGTTTGACAGAGGAGTTCATAAAGACTGTGCATCTCGATCCTAAGTTGACCGGCCTTTTTGCAAAGAGAGCCTCTTTTGCAAAATCACTAGCCGAATAGCCAAGCGAAGAAGCAAAAGTCTGAAGGAAAGAACCACATCCAGAAGAGCAGGCCTCATTGAGGAAGATGTCATCAATAGCTCCATTCCTGATCTTGAAGCATTTGATATCCTGTCCACCGATATCGATGACAAATTCCACATCCGGAAGGAAGTGCTTTGCTGCCTCAAAGTGGGCCATTGTCTCAACAATTCCATGGTCAAAGGAAAAAGCGTTTTTGACTAATTCCTCACCATATCCTGTAGAAGAGGAACCAGCAATATATGCTTTTTCATTCATCTTAGAATAGAATTTCAGAAGCATCGTCTTCAATTGGGCAATCGGGTCACCTTGGTTGGAGACATAATCAGAAAAACGAATATTGTCATCCTTATCGATAGCAACCATCTTCAAAGTGGTAGAACCAGAATCGACACCGATATAAAGTGGACCGACATAGTCCTCTAACGGATAGGAAGAAACTGTATCCTTGTCATGGCGTTTGACGAATGCATCATATTCCTCATTAGTAGAGAACAAAGGATTCAAATAGGCGAAGTTCTCATCATTTCTATATTTGCTAACCTTGTCCATGATAGTGGAAAGACGGACATTCTTATCCTTCTTTGCCAATAAAGCAGCACCGATAGCAACAAAATAAAGAGAGTTCTCAGGAAGGACACCATTCACCTTCAAGACCTTGTCAAAACAATTTCTCAGTTCTGACATGAAAGTCAAAGGTCCGCCAAGATACATAACATTTCCTTTGATTTCTCTTCCTTGGCTTAAACCCGCAATTGTCTGATTGACAACAGCATAATAGATACTCTCTGCAATATCTTCCTTTCTTGCGCCTTGATTGAGAAGAGGCTGAATATCACTCTTTGCAAAGACGCCACAACGGGAAGCAATCGTATAGGTTCTCTCGTGGTTCTTAGCCAATTCATTGATATCCTCTGTCTTCACATTGAGAAGGTTAGCCATCTGATCGATGAAAGCACCCGTGCCTCCGGCACAGGTTCCATTCATTCTCACTTCTACGCCATCGCTCAAGAAGAGAATCTTCGCATCTTCTCCGCCAAGTTCAATGATGCTATCCACTTCCGGATAATATCTTTTTGTCGTCTCTCTTGTCGCATAGACTTCCTGATAAAAGGGGAATGAGCATCCTTCTGCAATACCCATACCAGCGCTTCCTGTGAAAGCTAGAGGAATCTCATCCACATCAGAAAGAGGCCCTTGCTTCAGTTTAGCAAGGACTTCTGCTAGTTTCTCCGAGATACGGGAGAAATGTCTCTCATAAAGAGAGAATACAATATTGTCATCATCGTCGAGAACGATTGCTTTGATCGTTGTCGAACCGATATCAATGCCTAATGATTTCATTTGTCTTTGTCCTCATTTTTATCAGAAAAGTCAACCACAAATCCTGTGACGGAATCCTCATTGGGCTCTTTTGTTTCTACATCGATTGTCATATCCGGTTTTTCTTCATAACGTTTTGTTTCTGGTATGAATGGACCTCGTGCGCTTGTCTCTTCACCGTGGATGTACTGCGGATTACGGAAAGCCTGTGAAATATAGTTCTTCATCGGCTCTGGAAGAAGAGAAAGAAGGCTAGGAGCAAGCACTTCAACGATGGCGTAATTGTTGAAGATGCAGAAATACTGAAGAATCAATCCATATAACAGTGACAAAGTAGGCGTAATCAGAATGACTAGGATAGTAAGATAGGAATTGTTGGTTGTTATAAGACTAGTGAGATAGGTGCTCAGTCCATATAGCACGGTAAAGGTAATCATATACGGCCAGTTATAGAGGAAGTTATATTTGATCCTAGAGGGATTGATCGGTCTTCCAAAACTGTTCTTGGCAAGGCTTCTAGCCTGGGAAGCAGAGATATTCTTATCGATATCAGGCAAGACAATCGTTGCAAGATAATGATGAGAGAGATTGCTCGGGACCGTAAAGAACAAGGCAACAAAGATAGGAAGGAAAAGGCATACACTGAACAATATCGTAAGAGGTCTAGTCAAGGAAGAGAGATTATTGAATACATAGTTTAAGAACTCTTTGTTGTTCTGATAGGGGTCCTGATACATCTGACCGATTTTTTGGAAGACTTCAAGACTTTCCGGATACATGGAGACAATATTCGGGAATGCATTCATGAACACTACATCAGAAAGCAAAAAGAGAGAGAAGGAGAGAAGCAGTGTCGATATCATGCCGAAGATTCCGCCTTTCTTCTCCTTGAAGAAAGCAGCATATCCATCCGCATAGCTGAAATCCGCTTTCCCGATTCCAGTCAGGCTGAAGCAGATGCGTCTTTCCACCGTATAGAACATCGGAAGGATAAAGTAGATAGCAAAGAGAGACAGGATAAAGCTATATAAAGAAAGAAAAAACACAGCTATCATCAGAAAAGAGGGTAATAGTAAAAGGGCTAAATTTATAAATATGTTCTTATTCAATCCGCGTTTTCTTAATTCATTTACGCGCATTTTAAAATCTTTATCATTCATGAAGCACACCTCCAAGAATATATTTTAATGGTAAAGGAAAACAATGCAAACAAAAAAACAAGGAAGAGATTATTTTCTTCTCTTCCCCATTTCACGAATGCTGTCTTTTGTCTTGTTCGATCTCTCATAGAGAGAATGAACCAGTCTCTTTGTCATCTCATCCTTGATGGGAACGACATTGTCCTGTTCTGCTAAACGAATCGTCTCATCCAGTTCCTTCAAGGAGATGAAATTGCTCTCTCCATCCTTGACATGAATACTCTTTGGAACGACCAAAGAGGGATTATAGACTGTCATCGACATGAAGAGCTTCTTCTCATGAGAGGCACCGACAAGTTCCTCGATTCTTCTCACTCTCTCTTTTCCGTTTAAGACAGGATTTGGAATCGTGACAATCTTTCCACTGTCTTTCCTTAAGAAGAGAGAGGCATCATTCACATTGCCGTATATTCCACCAAACGCCATGAAATCCGTGATGATGTAAACATATTTCTCCGTGAAGAGAAGATGGTCAAAATGAGTTGGCTGGGTATCACTTTCGGACAAGAAGAATTCTGCATCATTCAAAAGATAGCAGTCCTCCTCTTCAGCAAAATAATGAAGGACCTTATAGATTCTTTTTCTATGTCTCGTCTTTTCAAAGAAGTAATGAATCTTATCATAGAAAAGGAAGAACACCGAAACAAGAACGCAAAGAAGAAGTATGCCGAATACAATCCAACCAATCATCTTATTCCTTGATGCACTCCAAAGCGACATCCATCATATGAGTGAAGGATTTTTCTCTTTCTTCCGCTGTGGTCTCAGTATGTTCGATCATGCTATCGGAGATAGTCAAAATGGCAAGAGCTTCCTTATGAAGCTGAGCAGCAACACAATAGAGTCCATAGGCTTCCATCTCACAGGCTAAAATTCCCATATCTGCCCAAGGCTTCCATTCCTCTCCGTAGAAATTATCGGAAGAAAGAACTTGGCCGACCTTAAAACGATAGCCGAAGTTCTTTGAGGCATTGATTGCTTCTTCCATGACAGGATAAGAAGCGATAGCGGAATAAGTTCCGCCTAATTTATACTGCTCTGACCAGGCAGAGTTTGTGCTAGCGCCCTGAGCAATGACAAGATCAAAGAGTTTCAGATCCTTTGTCGTAGAGCCAGCAGATCCAATTCGGATGATACGGTCAACATCATAGTGAGTGTAAAGCTCATAGGAATAGATTCCAATGGATGGAATACCCATGCCAGAGCCCATGATGGTGACTCTCTTTCCCTTATAGTATCCAGTAAAAGCAAGCATGTTTCTGACAGAATTGACCTGCTTGACATCTTTGAGATAGTGTTCAGCGATGAACTTGGCTCTCAATGGATCTCCAGGCATCAAGACTGTTTTTGCGATATCGCCAGGTTTTGCTTCATTATGTGGTGTAGACATTGTATGTTTCTCCTTATTTCACTAACATTATTTTAACACGGAAAAGAGACTTCGCCTAATCATATAGAGAAATTAAAGACACGATGAAACGAATCATCCCTTAAATAAAATTCGCTTCCCATCTAGGAAGCGAACTATATATTATGCCATGCGATCTCGGAAAACCTTCTCAAACTCCATCGCTTTCACATTATCGATGATTCCATCATGTGCGATAGAGATTCTTCCTGTCTCTTCCGAGACTAAGACCGTGATGCTGTCTGTGACTTCAGAGATACCTAAGGCGGCACGATGTCTTGCACCGAATTTGCCGACAATCGGCTTATTGGACGGAGGATAATAAACAGCCGCCGCAACAATGACGCCTTGTCGGATGACAATAGCACCATCATGAAGTCTTGTGCCTTCAAAGAAGATCGTTTCAATGATTTCTGGAGTGATAGGACAATTGATCAATGTACCGTTCTTCATATATTCATCCATCGGAGTCTTCTTTTCAAATGTCATCAAGGCTCCAGTCTTATTGTCAGAGAGCCATTTGACTGCGGTACAGATTTTGGTAATCATGCTATCCTTATCGAATCCACCCTTTCCCTCGCTAATGGATTTCTGTGACTTTACCGGAGCGGTGACGAATTTTTTGAAAACACCGGCATTGATTGTCGCGCAGATGATTGTAGAGGTGAAGATAGCTAGTAGCACAACCAAAGTCAGAATAGGAAGATTCAAAGTCAAGAAGAGAATATAGAGGAAGGAGAGAACTCCGTATCCGATATAGACAGCAAGTCGTCTCGACAAAAGAGAAATCATAGCTGACAAAGCTAAGACCAAAGCGATGGAAATGACGTAATCTGCTATAAAATAACCATTCTGGAAATTTGAGGAAATGGTTGATAAATTCATCAATGTATTCATTATTTTTCCCGTCCTTTATTTAGTATAGGACTTAAACCAAAAATAAGAAAGTTGTTTTTTAAGATTTCTTTATGTTTTTCATTATTTTTCGTCTATGCCAAGCTCTTCATAGATAAAAGAAGGTATCTTTGTGAAGTCACTGAGCACTGCTTTGACTCCAGGCAAGTCTTTTGCTTCTGGTCTTTGTCCATCCGGTTCGATTGCAACGATGGTATCGACATGTCCAGCATAGGCAGCCTGCATACCGGAGATAGAGTCTTCAAAGACAATGCTATCCTCTCCCTTCACATTCAGATGGGAGAAGGCGCGAAGGTAGATTTCCGGATCTGGTTTTCCTCTTTTCAAGGTTCCGTCATCATAGATGATATCATCAAACGAAAACCAATTCGGAAGAGGGAAAGTTCTCCAGTACCAATCCACATTCGGTCTCATGCTAGCCGTGCAGATAGCAATCTTAACGTTGTTTTCCTTTAACGTAGTAAGAAACTTCTCAAGACCGGAAACTAAATGAAGATGCTCTTCATCCTCTTCACAGATTCTCTGATAGATGAGTTCCTTCTTCATCGCATAATCATCCACTTCCTCTTTCGTGAATTTTCTTCCAGCAAGATAAGGAAGGATTTCATCATTGCTGAATCCATGAATATGAGAAGAGAATTCCTCATCAGCGATTTCACGGTTGAACATCTCCTTGGAAAAAACACGCCAGGAAATGACATGTTTGTCCTCATCGAAGAACATCGTACCATTGAAATCAAATACAACTGCTTTTTTCATTTGTCTTTTACCTCCGTGTTGATCTTTGGGAAACACTTCTCATAGGTCTTTTTCAAGTCCTGAATGGAAACGTCCGTATAGATGCTTGTTGTGGATACTGACTCATGTCCTAACAGTTCCTGTACGACTCTTAAGTCAGCACCATTGTTCACTAACTCTGTCGCAAAGGAATGACGGAACATATGTGGATGGACATGAAGGGGAAAAGAACATTTCTTTGCACAGTCAGCAACAATATATTCTAACCCTCTTTCACTCAGTTTTTCTCCACTTTTATTCAAAAACACATAACCTTCATCTTCTTTATCACCGATTAAAAGGATGCGAAGAGTAGAAGTGTAGTCATTCAAAGCCTCTTTTGCGACATCATTGAAATGAGTGATTCTCTCTTTTCTGCCTTTTCCGATGATACGGATTGTCTTTCTATCAAAGTCAATCATCGAATATTTCAAAGAGATGATCTCACTCGCTCTTAAACCAGATGCGAATAACAGTTCCATAATCGCCTGGTCTCTCTTAGCAAGATGATCACTTCTTTTTGCATTCTCGTTTAGAAAGGAATTGATCTCCTCATGAGAAAAGAATTCAGGAAGTTTCTTGCTCTTTCTAGGTAAAGAGATTGTGAGAAACGGATTCTTCAGAACAATGTCACGATTTTGAAGATAGGAATAGAAAAGGCGTAAAGCAGCTATCTTTCTACGTATTGTCGTATTCTCAAGTTTCTCTTTCCTCAATTGAAAAAGATAATTTCGAACGACACTCTTATCGATTATCTCCTTAGCTACATTCTCCTCTTTCAGATAAAGGAGAAATCCGGCGATA
This sequence comes from bacterium, assembly GCA_963643715.1. Classification (GTDB taxonomy): domain Bacteria; phylum Bacillota_I; class Bacilli_A; order RFN20; family CAG-288; genus Enterosoma. Next base: position 13,052 of record CAVILQ010000031.1, read on the forward strand.
TCCTCTCCATAACTTACGACAGTCCTATCGGAGAAGTCACGTTCCTTTTTCAGAAAGATGAGGAAGTCATTCAAATCTGGATCATTGGCTTTTGAGATTCGATTTTGTTTTTCTTTCATGCCATCACCGCAAATAACAAAACGCTAAGATACTGAAGCAAGGTTCCAACGTTGACAAAGAGGTGGAAAATTGAATGGAAGTATCTCTTTTTCGATCCGATTCCGTAGAGAATGGAACCTACTGTATAGGAGATTCCACCACCGATAAGTAACCACATTCCAGTCACACCAAGGCTCTTGATCAAAACAGGATAGAAGAAGATGATTCCCCACCCTACTGCGATATAGAGAATCATGGAAATGACTTTGACTGCCATTTTTCGCATCATTGTCGCATTCAATACGATTCCAAGGATGGAAAGGACATAGACAGCGGCTAAAAACACATAGTGCCATGGTGTGATGGAAGCTAAGCCTAATAAGACAACCGGCGTATAGGTTCCAGCGATTAGGATATAGATTGTGCAGTGGTCTAAAACCTGTAAGACTCTCTTTCCTTTTCCAATGGGGAGTCCGTGATAGATAGCTGAAATCGAATATAAGGCAATCATCGTAAAACCGAAGAAGATCATAGAGAGGATTGCAGTAACGTCTCCTGGCTTATAGATACATGAGCAGATGATTCCAATAAGCAGAAAAGCAACACCAAATCCACCGCCGACAATATGAGTGATCATATTGAACATTTCTTCTGAATGGAGATAGAAAGGAAGCCCTTCCTTGCTTCTCAGAATTCGAATTTGTTCCTCAGTAAGATCTTTTTCTCTTACCTTCAGCTCTTTTTCGTAATCGATGGAACGATATTCTTTCTTCAGATATCGTCTCTTCTCTTTGTTTTCTTTCTTCAGATCCTTCTTTGCTTTATGGAAGGCTTTTTTGTTTTCTTTGTACTCTTTCTTTTCCCTCTTAAAGTCTTCTTTCTTTTCTGAAAGACGCCTTTCTGCATCCTGTATCTTCATTTCCTTCTCAACGAGAAGAATCTCTTTCATTTCATTATATTGAGTCTTATTCATAATGCCTCCGAAACTAAAATTGCTGGTCTCTGATCAAATCAGGGCCAGCAATAATATACCTTATTCGTTTGTCTTCTTAGTAGTCTTCGTAGACTTTTTCGTTGTCTTCTTCTCATCCTTGTCGTTTGCAACGATGTAACGGCACTTCGGATAATTGGAGCAGCCGATGAATGTCTTTCCCCAACGGCTCTTCTTCTCGATGAGGTGACCGGTATGGCATCTAGGACAGATCGGAGCATCCTCAGGAATGACGACTTCCTTCTTTTCCTTGACTAACGGCTTTCCCTCTAAATCTTCCATGTAATCACACTTTGGATAGTTGGAACAGCCAACGAATTCGCCGCGTTTGCTCTTTCTCTTTACAAGCTCATGACCGCATTTCGGACAGACATGGCTTGTAATGACTTCAACAGTCTCTTTTGGCTTTTCGATGTATTTGCACTTCGGATAGTTGGAACAGCCAATGAACTCACCGTATTTGCCTTTGCGATAGACAAGAGGACTTCCGCATTCTGGACAAACCTTGCCTTCCACAACCTTCGGCTGAATCTTCTCCATCTTGTCATCTGCGGCAGCATAGAGTGTCTTGAACTCATCCCAGAATGTAGTGAGAAGAGTCAGCTTATCCGTCTTTCCATCGGCAATGCTATCAAGAGCGTCTTCCATATCGGCTGTATAGGAGGCATCCATATACTTCGGGAAGTACTCTTCCAATTTATCAGCGGTCAAAATGCCTTGCTCCGTCGGAACGAAAGATCCCTTCTGATTCTCGACATAATCTCTTCCGACAAGAGTTTCAACCGTCTTTCGATATGTAGAAGGACGACCGATACCCTTTTCCTGCATCAATTTGACGATTTTACCTTCGTTGTAACGGGCTGGAGCCTTGGTGAAATGCTGTGTCTTCTCAATCTCTGTATTGAGATACGCATCACCAGCCTTAATCTCCTTCGGAAGGGTGTTCTTCTTCTCTTCATCGATTTCGCCATAGATCTTTGTGTAACCATCAAAGACACACTGTGTGGCACTGGATGAGAAATCATAATCATTGCCAGAGAGAACGATAGTTGTCGTAAGTTCCTTCTTGGCAGACATCAAAGAGGCGATTGCTCTCTGATAAATCAAAGTATAGAGAAGATATTCATCGTTGGACAAGTATGGACGGACAGTCTCCGGAGTCAAAGCCAAGTCAGTCGGACGGATAGCTTCATGAGCATCCTGGACATTCTTGCTGCTCTTCTGGAGGTGTCTTTTCCCTAAATATTCGTTTCCAAAATTCTTGACGATGTAATTCTTCGCTAGCGCAACAAATTCATCGGACAAACGGATGGAGTCGGTTCTCATATAGGTGATAAGACCGGTTGTCTGTCCATTGATTTCTTCACCTTCGTAAAGTTTTTGAGCGATGGCAGAAGTTCTCTTGATGGAAAAATGGAATCTTGTGAAGGCTTCCTGCTGAAGAGTGGCTGTGATGAATGGATCCTTCGGCTCTTTCTTGACCTCGGTGGATTTGACATTCTTCACGACGAAATCCTTCGGAAGAGCAGAGATGATCTTCAGTGCTTCCTCTTCGTTATGGATTTCGATGCTCTTATTCTTATATGCGGTAAGACTTGCAGTAATGTTATTCTTAGCCTCGTTAGCAAACTGGCCTTGAATCGTCCAATACTCAACAGGAACGAAGTCTTTGATTTCCTTCTCTCTTTCAACGATGAACTTCAAAACGACGGACTGAACACGTCCAGCCGACTGCGATTTGATCTTCTTCTGAAGAAGAGTAGAGAGTCTGAATCCCATCAGACGATCGATGATACGTCTTGTCTCCTGTGATTCAACAAGAGGCATATTGATCGTTCTAGGTGTGGATAAGGCTTTATTGATAGCCGACTTCGTGATTTCATGGAATTCGAGTCTCTTGGTTGTGTTGACATCCAGTCCTAAAACCTGTGCCAAATGCCAAGATATCGCTTCTCCTTCACGGTCAGGGTCGGTTGCAAGATAGACGTCATCTGCTTTGCTAAGAGCCTTTTTCAGTTCCTTGACGACAGACGCCTTATCTTCCGATATTTCGTAATTCGGTTTAAACCCGTTTTCAACATCTACTCCAAGTCCCATCTTTCCATGACTGGATAAATCACGGATGTGACCTGTAGAGGCTAAGACCTTATAATCCGGTCCTAAGAAATTTCCGATAGTGACGCTTTTATGCGGTGACTCAACGATAATCAATTTCATTTTCGATACTTACCTTCTTAAATCCTACCTATTATTAAGATGAATGTATGCTTTGTCAAGCAAGATTTTTCTCTTAGCTATGCTAAGAAAATTTAGGAGATTATATCTCCTCTTGCTTTGACAGCCTCAACGATATCATCTGCTGTCAGTGCGCTATTTGCCCCGTCTTTTATCAATGTATTTGTCAGATCATCCCCTGTTGTGTTGCAAGGGAGGGCTAGTATCTCATTGTTGAGTTCAATCGCGTGATGGACGGTAGACATCGATCCGGATATCTTTTTCCCACCGCCTACAAAAGTCACATAAGATAGAGCAGCAAGAAGTCGGTTTCGAAAGACAAAATGATCCGGTTTCGCCTCTGTCTTAACAGGATACTCGGAAAAGACGAGTCCTTTTCCGCTTTTGCAGTACTCATAGATTCCGTCATTGTCTTTCGGATAGGGATTATCGATTCCAGATCCGATAACGGATATCACAGGGGCATTCTTATCCATCGCTGCTTTCATACCAGACTGATCAATCCCTTTTGCCATTCCGGATACGACTACCATCTTGTTCTCTAGTTTATCCTCACATTCCTGAACGAACGAGTAAACGGTATTGTTCTGATATAAGGTAGGCTTCCGTGTTCCAATGACAGTAAGGCGATACTTATAGGATAATAAAGATAGGTTTCCATAATAATATAAAAGGAAAGGGGGATTATAGAGGTGTTTGAAGAATTCCGGATAGTTATCATCCACAATAGTGATAAAATTCGCTTTTGTCTCTTTCTTTGCTTTCAGAATATCCTCTTCCTTCAATTTCTCTTTGTCTTTGATACACTGATAGATCTTAGCCCAATCTCCCGATTTCAGATATGACAAAGTCAACAGCACTTCCCTAGCATTCATAAGAAAAGCCTCCTTCAAATACATATATATTCGAAAGAGGCTGGTTTTCAGAAAAGTTTCAGTTGTTCAGTATGACTTGCCATACTCTTAATCGGTTCAAAGCTGAGACGATGTACACCTACAACATATCCATATTGCTTTAAAGCTTCTAGATGCGCCTTTGTTCCATAGCCTTTATTCTTCTTGAACTGATACTGAGGATACTTCTTATCCAATTCAATCATATAGTCGTCTCTTGTGACCTTAGCAAGAATGGAGGCAGCAGCCACAGAGAGTGAGGTTGCATCTCCTTTTGGAATCGACAATGTCGGAATTGAAGTATGTAATTTCATATAGTCTGTGATCAGGTAGTCTACTTTTGTCTTCTTCATGATTTCAGCAAGACAGGTCTCCATTCCAAGACGGTCCGCTTCTAAGATATTGATTGTATCAATCGTTTCAACCGGAACAAGAATGACATAGTAAGAGACAGCTACTTTCTTGATTTCTTCAAAAAGGACACGTCTTTCTTTGTCTGTCAGTTTCTTGCTGTCATTGATCATATCGTTATGATAATCAGGAGGAAGAACAACACCGGCAGAACTCACTGGTCCTGCAAGCGGGCCACGTCCTGCCTCATCAAAGCCAGCAATCCATGTAACGTGATTCTCTTCCCTTTGACGATTATCAAATTCAAACAGGGAATCAGTCATCAAGAGATATCCTTCCTAAGGCTCCGCTTCTGAATTCATATAAAAGAAGAGTGCGGGCTCTTTCTGTATCAGCAACACCACCAGGCAAAAGAAGATTTCTCTTTAATGCGATCTGAGAAAACACCTCATCATCAGTGAGTGAATAGTCTACGGGGAATCTTTCCATCAGGTTATCCATATATTTCTCTTTGAGAAAATCAAGAAGGAAATCACTCAATGCGATAAGAGGAAGGATATCCTGTTTCACAGAGCCTAATAAAGCAAGCTTTGCAATGACAGTCTTATCTTCATAGTTCGGTTCCAAGATACCAGGGGCATCAAAGATATAGACCTTGTCCGAGACATGAATCAACTGTTCAGCACGTGTCTTTCCCGGTCTATTTTCAACAGCCGCTTTTTTCTTTCCGGACAATGAATTGATAAAAGTAGACTTTCCGACATTCGGAATGCCTAAGACGATAAATCGTTTGATTGGTAGTGGAAAGCCTAATTTCAAATAGCGATTGTCCTGACTAGTTCTCACGGATGCGAGATAATTCAGAAGTTCTTTTCCACTCTTCTTCTCTCTTAAATCATAACAGAAAGGTTCAATGCCTTTCTCTTTCATCTGTTTCATCTGTTTATCCAAAACAGCGGGATCAGCCAAATCGACTTTGGAAAACACAAAAACTTTCACCTTTCCCTGAGTCAGATTATCCAAATAATCTGGGAAAGAGGAAAAGGGAGCTCTTGCATCACCGATTTCGATCACACCATCACACTGTTTCAGTTTTTCCTGTATGCGGTTGATAGCTTTTCGCATATGACCAGGAAACCAATTGATTTCATTAATACTTGCCATGGTTAAAATGATAGTGATTTTTGCTCCAAATTGCAATTCAGATATGGTCTAAAGTCAGTTTTCCTTTAAACAATTATTAAGATATGTTCATCTTTAAAATTAATGTAAATATCGATTTTCACCACAAAAAGTGATGAAAACGGCACTGTGATATACAAATAATGTGCAAAATTAAAAAATCAAGTTGACACTATAGATAATGACAACTAAAATGTGATTAGAGGACTACAAAATGAAACTAAAAGAAAACCTAAGATTTCTTAGGCGCAAAGCTGGCTTGACACAAGCTGAGCTTGCAAAGAAGATGCATTTGAGACAATACAACATTTCCGATTACGAGATTGGCAGAATCGAACCGAACATTCAGACATTGATGCGTTTTGCTGATGTCTTCAATGTTTCCCTCGACTTCCTTGTCGGAAGAAAGCCGAAATCGACAATCACTGCTGACAGTGATGACAGCATCATCGAACAGGATGTTCAGTCTTACATCTCTACGATGCAGATTGACAAGTACCTCATCGATATCAATGACAACATCAGAAATCTTCCCGAAGATGAGAAGAGAAAAGTCACAGCCACTGTTGCTTTCATTGTCAACAACTACTTCGAAAACTAAACTCAAAACAAATGCCCCTACCAGTTGGTAAGGGCATTTTTAGTGCAAAACGTTTTAAAGGGAGAAGCCAGTCCTCTGATACACAAAGGGAAACACATCGGAAAGTGGCATATGAAGTGAAATGGATAATTCATTCTTAAGCAATAAGCAAAGAGAATCTAATAACCTTCTATCAAAATCAGAAAATGGTTTCCCGCTACTCAATCTCTCCTGACGATAGACAATCAAGGATTTAATGACTCTGCAGATTTCATCTCTGTTTCCATTGGCAACAATCTTAGTGAAAAAATTCTTTCTTTCCCTTGGATTGACCTCAGGATAAACTTCCATATCCTTAAAGGAATCAACAAGTCTCATTGCTTCCTCTTCATTCATGATTGATCTTAACAGATTGTCCGCTTTTGCTACAGGAACAAAGCTAACATATCCCGCATTGAAATCATACGGAAAACAAGGTTTCATAATAAAGTACGGCTGTGCGCCAACCCCAAAATCCTTATCTTCAATACGATCAATAACGAAAATTTTACCGTTCTTATCTAAAACCTTATCACCGATTTGAAACATAGACTCTCCTTTCAGAAATAAGCAGAAAACAAGAAGCAATATTCCAAGCGACTTTTCTAAATATAGTCGTCGATTTCTATTTAAATTATACCACATTTTTTCGATTTTTGTCGAAAAGTATAACAAAAAATAAATGCCCTGTACTGATAACAGAGCATAAAAATATCATTTTCTTTTCAAAGTGAGCGCTCATCGCTCATATTGATAATGAGGCAATAGAATTCAAAATTTTCTGTTTCGTATACAAACTTTTGCGTTTTATTAGCCTACCACTCTTCATCTGCAGAAAAGACAGTCATATCTATTATATTTTCCTTTTCCCCTTCTTTGATTTTTTCAACCAATCCGGGCTGAGACATCAAATATACACTTTCCAAAAGAGACCTATATTCATCCTCTCTTATGAAAACTGCATTCCCCTTCTTCGTACTTATCTTAACAGGTTCATCCTGTTTAAAAACAAAATCCATTATTTCATCCGTTTTATTTCTTAATCCAATCTCATTAGTAACAAACACAATTAGTCCTCCATAGTGTGCTCATTATGCCAAAGATAACAAGCCAAGAAAAAGGGCTATGAACTAACAAAGAAAAAAGCACGGATCAACTCCATGCTTAATTTTCAATGGCGGAGCAGAAGAGATTTGAACTCTTGCTACGGTTACCCGTACTAAGTCCTTAGCAGGGACTCCTCTTCACCACTTGAGTACTGCTCCAAATAGTGCTCTATTATTATCTTTTTTTCGACAACAATAGTCAAGAACTATTTACATCGATAG
>CAVILQ010000032.1:0-19871 GCA_963643715.1 bacterium
GGAGTAGACTTTTAATTGCATCTTTTCGATAGTTAGAGATTCAGTAAAACAAAAACAAGGGAGCCTTTTTGACTCCCTTGTTTGATGATTACAGATATTGTTCAGCTTCTTTGACTAGCTTGTTCATCTTAGAGACTAAGGATTCATTCCAGGCCTCGATTTCATTTTTCTCTTTGGCTTTATAGATGGTATAGACTACACCAGGAATGATGAGTAACAGATATAGGAATATGGTAAGCCCCTCATCCATCTCCTTGTAGGGCTTTAATGAATTTTTGTAGGTTCTGTACTTCTGTTCTAGTTTGACAAGCTTATCATAGTTTTCTCTGTCTTTGTCTCTTGTCATGACATAGAGAAGACGATAATGGCCATGAGGTCCACTCTCTTTGACAACATCCTTTACAGCCCAACCGAATTGCATCATCTGGCTATGCTCTTTTTCTTGCATCTTTTTTACTTCGAGATTCATTGATTTAGTTTACCTTTGTCGTTGTTTTGCTCGCGATATCGAATTCATAGAAATGTGCGTTTCCAAAACCCACTTTAAGAATGAATGAGTAGTTTAAGAAGTATATCTTATCGGAAAGATAGGATAAGGCAGAACAATAGTAGGTTGAATCACACTTAAGGAGTAAAGTGATATCTGTGTCTTCTGCTGTGTTGTTTTTGTTTACTTTGTATAGTCCTGCTTTGTCAGTTGCTGTTTTAGCATAAGAGTAATAGTAGATATCATCGTTAACAATCATCATCTCCTTTGGTGTACAGTCTTTATTGGCAAGTTTGACACCTTCTTCCATTGTTGTCATTGAGGAACGAGCAATGAAGTTATAGACTGTTCCTTCATAGATGTAGTAGATTGTGTCTCCTTCGAAGATGAACTGCTTTACATTTTCGATTTTATTAGTCTTTGGAAGCTCATTTGCTTTTAGATCATCCGAATCAGACTTTATGTCACTGAGATTGTAGTACTGGATATCTCCGTTATCCTGTCCGGTTGCGCAGTTGATGAAGTAGAGCTTCTCATCTTTGATAGCAAAGTTCTTAGCACCATTGATTTCCGAGAACTTCACATATTCGGTTCCATCTAATTTCATACGGAAGATGCCACCACTGACACCCCAGAAGTTGTAATGTGTTCCGTAGAGATAGGTTCCATCGGAGATGATGTTTCTCATATCGTTGGTAGATAGTTTTGTGGTTTCTCCACCATTCTTGAGATTCACGGAGTATAGGTCATTGTTGGTAAGATTCGTGACCTGGTTGAAGTAGAGAGTATCTCCGATGATGGAGAAATCCATCACCTTGTTGTCGGTAAGTTGTGTAAGGGTCTGACTCTTTGGATCATAGCAGTTGAGTGTCTTACCACGATACATATCGAGGTAATAGATGCGGTCATTGTAGACTGCTGATTTTCCACCCATGTTGATTGGAACATCTTCAACAGGAACGAAACTAGACATTAAGTCTGTGTTTGTCTTGCTAGTGACGGTATAGGTGTTTAGATGGAGTGTATTGCTATCGATATAGACTAAAGAGTCAGAGGAAACAACATCGAATGCATTGATACGGTTAGAGGATAAGACCTGTGTTATATTGTCATTGTTGACGTTGATTTTCCAAATGCCTTTTTGCGACTCATCAATGGATCCGTATAAGTCTGTGTAATTGTAGTAGAGATATCCGTTATTGACTACAAGGTTCTCACCGGCTGCATTTGTCATCTTCTCTGCTTCTGTTAATGTAGAAGACAGATTCAATTTACCGATGTAGTCATTTAACGTTCCGTTGACAGTGCAGTAGAGGTAATTATTGGATATCACGTATTCATGAACTTTCTGATTCAGGACAAGAGTAGTGGTTTTACTACTTAGATTCATCTTGAAGATATGATCTTCCTGACTTTTGTTTTCAAAATAGAGATGGTCTCCATTCAAAGCAAGCTTATCACTCTTGCCATTGAACACTTTCTCAACAGTAGGTTCTTTTCCTTCTGTAGTGTCATAGGTTGTGACTTTATAGATTCCGGAATCACTTTCAGATAGTGCGTTTTTGCTGTAATAGTAGATGTTGTCACTGTATTTGACAAAGTCAGTGATAATGCTATCGGTATAGAGGACATTAGCTGTTGATGACTCTATCTCTTTTGCGCTGCTAGTGAAGAGTGAATTGGATATCGATAATGCAGAAGAGGATAATTCCTTTAGTTTCTTAGGAGTAGTGCTATCCACTTTCGATACACTTCCATCTACATATCGATAGAGATAGTAGTGATCCAATCCGTTTGCAAAGTAGGTGGTATCTCCTACATGGACAAGAGGAGTATCTTTCTTGGTTCCGTTGATGGTGAGTGTTGCACTTAATGTCATATCCTTGTAGTTCTTGTTGTGCAGGGAAATGGTGTAATAGTACTTTCCTACTTGGATAGCACTAGTGACACTGTTTCCATTTTCGTCTTTGATGGTCTTTGTCGTTGTCGTACCTTCCGGCAGGAAACCAACTAACTGAACATCATTGATATGATCGCTTCCATCATAGGTGACGGATTTGCTATCGAATGATATAGAACTATATTCGATAGGGAGAATAGTAAGTGTTGCACTGGCTTCATAGTCTTCATATCCATCTTTGACTAACTTTACTGTTGCCTTATAGTTTCCAACATCGATAAAGGAGTCTCGTCCTATATAGGTGACTGTTGTTCCTTCCGGATATCCTTTTGCTTCTTCTAACTGATGTTCTTTTCCATCGAATAGAACAGTCATGTCAGAGAATCGAATGGATTCAAACTTCTTTTTGACAATTGTCTCTTTTCCAGCATCAGACTGGGTAGAGGATGTGGCTGTGTTATTTGTATCGGGTGTAGGTGTGGCACTTTCTGTTTTTCCGCAGGAGGTGAAAAGAAGAATGGTGAATAATAGCGAAATGTGTTTCTTGTAATTCATAATTTTTCCTTTCTATATTGAATTTTTGATCACAATCGGAATAAACGAAACAATAGCAAGGATAGTAGATAGGAATAAGGCAAAGCCAACAATAGCAATAGAGGCTAAGAATCCTAATATGGCAAAGAGTATCTTCATACCGATCAGCCATGCGATGCCATCAAGACTCCATGAGAATATTAGACCAGGGAAATGAATGGATTTCGTTGCTATGGTGATGAAGATTTCACTGATATAGGTATCAGTGAAGATGCAATACACATCAGCTAGAAGGGCATAGGCAATCAATATCGGTCCAATGACAATCAATGGTATCGATACATATTGTCTATAGACGATGAAGCAGGTCAGTGAAATGATGAATCCAACAATAGCAACGACGATGGACCAAATGAGTACTTTATGATCATCTCTTTGCTTGAATTTGGATTGTGTAGGAACAGATTTTGGCTTAAGAATCTTACCATCGGACTTAAGAAGTGGTTCTACGTCATCCTCAACTTCTTTCTTTTGTTCAACTGTTGTGGGTGCAGGTAGTGGTTCTTCTACGACGACTGGTGCTGTTTCCTCTTTCTTTTCCTCCTTTTTCTCATCAACTTGTGGAATTTCTTCTTTTGGTTGAATCGGTTCATCATCCTGATTGAATAGATATTCAATAGAGCATCCTAAGACATTGGATAGTCTTCTGATGCTTTCAATATCCGGTTCATTGGTATCACTCTCCCATTTACTGATAGTCTGGAAAGTGACATTCATCTTTTCGGCGAGTTCCTTCTGTGTTAGATTTGCTTTGGTTCTGAGGTGTTTGATTTTTTGTCCGAATGTCATGTGCGTTTCTCCTTCTTGTCTAGTTTCCGAAATTTGCACAGATTAGTAAATAACTGAAAAGAAGAAAGTGTTCTACAAAAAGGAGAATTGATGAAAATTTGCTTCTTTTCCGAAATAAACGCATAGAAATATCGACTTTTTGCTACTAAAAATACATTCACATTATAGATGGAAATGAGTCAGGAAATCAACGATTCTTTAGATTGTATTGAATGATGTGTTCGAAATTCAGCCAATGTTGAATAGGTGTACAGGATTCATTCGATGTCTATAAATTATTCGAACAGGAAATGATTTGCATTTGTTCATTTTAGGTTTGGTAAGACCCTGAATTTCACTTCTCGATTCTTTTTGCAAAAGCCGAAAAAAATAAACTGTTTTGTAGAAAAATGGCTGTTCACTCAAAGTTTCTATTGACTTTATTATATATATATTTATATATTTATGTTTGCTACATAAGCCGTGCAGTAGACTATTTTTCAGCTACTGTGTTGAGAAATTAAAAGGAGCATTTCATGAAAAAAGAAATCAATTCGAAGTCTAGAAGAAAATGGATCATGGGTGGTCTTGCCGCCTTTGCCTCAGTTGCACTGTTAACAACTGGTTTTGCAGTATGGGTCGTTGGCTCTTCCAAAACTGATGACAGCAAAGACGTCAATGTTACTGTTGATACTGCACAGAATGCAAGTATTAACTTCACATTGAATGTTAAAGAAAACCCAAGCATTGCTTTGAAAGAAGCCGCTGCTGTTGAAGGAAAGATTGTCCACGTTGCTGCAGCTGATGCTTCTGCAAATCCGTTACAAATCTCTTATTCTCAGTCTACAATCACCTATGGTTCTAACTATGATTTTAAATTCACATCTATTGTCTTCACAATTGCAGAAGGAGATGGATATGCTTCTGTTAAAACAGCAACTGGTGCAAGTAAATTGACTGGAACATACGCTCGTACCGGAACTGATTTCACTTATTTGACCGCTCCTGCAACAATCGATATTTCCAAAATAGAGAAAGTTAAGAGCAATAGTGGAAACTCCACTACAATCACACTTCCTGCTGGAACACTTGATTTCACTTGGGGAACATTCTTTAATGCTAAATCTCCTGCCAACTTCTACAACGAATTATATGCTAACGAAACTGATCAGGTTGTTTTAGGAAATGCTGCTGATGAAATCACAACTGAATTAAAAGCAATGTATGAACAGCTTAACGATAAGAAGATCAAGCTAGTTGCTACATTAAAATAATCGGAGTGTTGAATCATGAACAAGTTCAATAAGGGCAAAACCATTGGAATCGTTGCTACTTCCTTAGCTGCCGTTTCCTTATTAGGTGTTGGTTTCTCCACATGGATTATCAATACTAAGTCTGATCCTACAAGTGTTGGCAATATCACCGTCACTGTTGCTGCTACTGATGATATTTCTGTAACTATCTCCGATACAAGTGTTGTGGATGGTACAGTTAATTTCGATGCTGACAAGGATAAAAAGACATCTGATAGTTTGTTGAGTTGTGGCGATAGTGACACCGAAGATCTTACTTTCTCATTGAAATATACTGTTAAAGTTGGATACACAGCAACCAAGTGGGAAATCAAGGCGGCAATCGATGACACAGCCGAAGGTAACAAGTTTACTAGTGCCGTCAGTACTTCTAAGTATTTTGAATTACCTTCAACCTTAGGAATCAAAACATCTACTGATAGTTCTGCTGTTTGCTTTAATCAAGCTAGCAAAACTGGTAACAATGGATTGACATTTGCTGACCCTACCCCTGATTCTGAAAACAGCAAGACATATACAGTGACTCAGACTTTCACATTCTCCTGGGGACTTGCTTTTGCTAACAAGAATCCTGTTGAAGTTACTAGCTCTGATAATATCTACACTCAGGATTCAGAAACCAAGGCTGCTACAATAGATACATTGATTGCCAACACAAAGGCAATGAAGAATTTAAGCTTGTCTACCTTCAAAGTCATACTTTCTGTTGGTACAGTCTCCAAATAAAGGAATCATTAAATTGTCAGAATGACAACTGTTGAAATCATCACTCTATTCATCACAATCTTATGTCTCATCAGTTTCTGTGCTGTCTTTACTATTCTTTTCAATCATTATTACAAATCAAATATTGAATCGGTGTCCTCTGGCAAAGAGGACATCGATTTGATTGATAATGCAATCGATGAGGAAAAAGAAAAGAAAAATAAGGCAAAGAAGACATGGAAACTGGTAGGTAAGATTTTTTCGTATGTTCTCTTAGGTGTGGTGTTCGCATTCTTTGTTTTCTCTCTTGTCTCTAGGGTTCAAGGTAACACGATGCTATTTGGTGATTCGACTATGGTAGTCATCGCGTCTGGTTCAATGTCAGAGAGAAACAATGCTACAATCAAAGCACATCCGGAACTGACCAATCAGTTTGATACCTATGATATCATTGGTATCAGTAAGTATAAGAGTCAGGATGAGGTTGCTTTGTATGATGTCATCGCCTATAAGAATAAGAAGAATGTTACGATTGTTCATCGTATCATAGAAGTGAATAAGGATGAAAAGACAGGAGTTGTCACTTATCTGACACAGGGAGACTCCAATCTGTATGCGGATAATACAGGAGGCTCTCAGTATAATGGATACCTTACCTATGATAAAATCATTGGTAAGTACGATGGTAGAAGAATCAAAGGATTGGGAATCTTCGTTATCTTCCTTCAGTCTTCTGCTGGTATCGTTACGGTATTATCTGTTGTCTATTGTCTAGTGATGTATGACTACCTCTCCAACAAGTATAAGAAAGCAATTGTGGAGAGAACAAACATGCTTGTGAACCTGATCGACTATGATCTAAGTCATGAAGATGCTGATGATGTTGTGTCTAATTATCATGAGACACTGTTATACAAGAACAAGCTATACACTTTCCAGGATGGTAAATTCATCGGAAAAGAGGATAGCGATACCGAAATCAAGAAACTGAATGATTATATGGTATTCGTGAAACGTGAGAATGGAACAATCACTGTCACGGTTACTGACACAAGAGACAACACATCTAAAATTTATGAAAATGTTTCTGAAGAAGATTCTAAGGATTTAAGTAAATTCATTCCGGATGATAAATCGGAAGATAAAGTTGAATGATATTAGGAGGTAGGAAAATGCTCAAGACTCATTTGACAAGAAAGAACCTCATCGGCGTTGCCATGATGTTCTTCTACGGCCTTTCGGTGCTGATTGCTGGACTTGCCATTGATGGCAACAATCCAGTGTTTGCAAAGAATAATCCGATACAGAACTTAGCGGCGTCTATGTTCAAGGTAAAGGATATCAATGGAATCACGACAAAAGGTGTTCCAGCGGGATCAGTTCAGGCCTATATCTTATTGATCCTCTTTGTCATCTATATTGTCCTTTGCACTGCTGCTATCATTTATGAGGTCAGATTAGCAAAGTACTATGATGAGAATCCATTATCCTTTAAATGGTGGATGGTCTATATCATCACATTCTTAGTCTGTGGTGGATTGTGGACGGGCATCTCCATGGTATCCCAGATTTCGGATCAGCCTTTTGGATACTATATTGCGAACTCCTATCTCTTCTTGCTTGAATCCATTGTCTTTGGCTTCATTGTCTTTGTTGTCTTAGGCTCCATCATCTTCAATGTCTGTCTCCTTGTCGTCAATTTCAAGAATATCAATAAGCCGTTCAAGTTCTTCGATGATTCTATAGAGGAACAAAAGGCTGAACAGGAAAAGGAAGATGAGGAGAAGAGAGCATTAGAGCAAGGAAAGCTTGCTGAATCCTTCGGTGAAGGTGTTTCTAGTAATGGTTGCTCTGTTTCTTCTGGATCTGCTACTCTTGGTGCTGATGATTCCTCTCCGTTAAAAGAGAAGGAAAGAGTCTTCCCTGGACTTTGTTCCATTGACTATATGAATACAGCTCTTCCGGTAGATGAGTTTGAAGATAACTTATCCTTGAGTGAAATCTGTGTTCGTTTCCGTAACTATTTAGCTGATAAGGAAGGATTATACTTCTCTCCTATCTATATTGAAGAATTCATCTCTGGCCTTGCCGCTAGCCGCTTCATCATCTTAGAGGGTCTATCCGGTACTGGTAAATCCTCTCTTGCACGTTACTTCTCTGAATTCATCTCGGAGAAATCCTACTTCGAAGCCGTTCAGGCTACATGGAGAGATCGTACCTCTATCTTAGGTTACTACAATGACTTCTCTAAGACCTATAACGAGACCGAGTTCTTAAAGAGACTCTATGATGCCACCTATAAGAAGAATCATATCAACATCATGGTCTTAGATGAACTCAACATCTCCCGTGTCGAATACTACTTCGCTGACTTCCTCTCTGTCCTTGAATATCCGCAGGATGAATGGAAGCTGAAGATCATGCAGTTCCCGTATGATTTCGATGCTCCTGAGCATCTTGAAGATGGTGTCTTACAGATTCCGGAGAACACCTACTTCATCGGCACTGCTAACAAGGATGAATCCACATACACAATCACTGACAAGGTCTATGACCGTGCCATCACCATTGACTTCGATGATAGAAATGAGCCGTTTGCTGTATCTGGCGATAGTGATAAAATCTCCTTATCCTATACCCATTTACAAGAGCTATTCTCCGATGCTATCTCGAATGAATCCAACCAGCTCTCTATGGATGAATACAAGAAGTTCAAGACTCTTACTGACTTCACTTATGATATGTTCGATATCACCTTCGGTAACCGTATCATGAGACAGATTCAGCTTTTTGTCCCTGTCTTTGTCGCCTGTGGCGGTGAGAAGGATGATGCTCTTGACTTCATGTTTGCTAGAAAAGTCGTCAGCAAGTTAGAAGGTCGTTTCGAAGACTATGTCAAGGAAGGACTTATCGATCTAAAGGCCTTGATCGTCAAGACTTATGGAGAGAACAGTTTCCCACAGACAAGTCATATGATTGATAAATTACTTCGTAAACTTTAAAGGATATGGCCGATAGCAAAGATTTTCTTGTTGATTTCACCGATGTGATCAAGAATGAGATAGGAAATGAGCCTATCGGTTTTTATCATGCCTTAGATACTTTGACCTATTACGAACCCTATCATTTTGATGAGGAGAAGAACAAGTTGGATGACTTGAAGAAAGTATCAGATAAGATACTTTCCATCCTTTATCATCCTGCTTTTCACGCAGAGACTAGTGAGGTCATTCAAAGAAGTGAATTATCAGGAAAACTATCTCATGAATCCTTTGCGGATACGATGCAGGATCCAAAACTCTGGAAAAAGAAGAATGGCAGGATGGTTCCAGAATATGTGCATACTGTTGAGACTGTTGATAGCATCGATATCTATGAGAACAGATTCATCTCTCTTCTCATCGATGAGATCAATGATGATATTGATACATCATTAGATGATATGACACCGATGGTGGAATCTTTCGGTGAACATTATCAGAGCAACCAGTTCACTTTCGGTGCCTATTCTCCTTTAAGAGACATTAGAAAGAAGTATTATCCGTATACTTCCTTCATTCTGAAAGGCAATGGTTCGAAAGAGGAACTTTATGCTACGGCTAAGAGAATCAAGAGAAGGATGAAGAATATGAGAGGCACAGAATTCTATCAAGTCACCTCGAAGCATCCTATCTCTCATTCTGTCAGGCCGACCAATATTCTGATTCACGATAAACTCTATTCCTACTGCTATCGCTATTATGTTTCTCATTATCGCAGCAAGGATATGGAAGAAAGAAAGAAACAGATTCTCTATTTCAACTACTTCTTCACCTCTTTCCTTCATCTTTTGAAGAAGAGAGAACTCATCAAGGAAGAGAATATGCCTTCTCTTTCCTTTGATAAGGAAGATATGGTGTCTTTCTCCTCTTTCTCTATTGAACACTATCCTTTTACTCTTACATTCAAAGAGGATAAAAAGAATGTGGCACTACTAGTAGAGGTGACACTTCACTATGATAAGAGAGATATGACTTGCATCTACTATCTCTTATGTAGAGATAAGTACAGTGAGAAAAATGCCTCCTCCATTTGTTCTATTCGTGATGGGAATCAGGATAAGAGATTCATCTTAGTCACAGGAAACAACATCTTAAAGAACTACAATTCCATTCTTACTTTCTCTTATCGAAGAGAGAAGAATGAGATGCTACTAGATGACTTACTATCTTCAATGACGATTCTCATCGATGCGAATAAGGAGTTCTATACTGGATTCTGTCCAGTATGTGGTAAGAGTGAAATTCGTTTCGATGGACAGAAACATATCTGTCAGAACTGTCATAGTGAATATGTGATGGATAAGATTGATGACGATACACTGTTGTGGATTCAGTCTTATCGAAAGGAGTGAATAGATGGAAAAACAAAACAATGCATTTTCTCCTTTCATGAAGAACAAGGAGAAGAAAGAAGAAGTCAAAAGAGAAGTGATTCTCTCTATCAGTGATCTTCATAAATCCTATGGGAAGAAAGAAGTGTTGAAAGGAATCAACATGGAAGTCTACAAGGGTGAAGTCTTTGGCTTCATCGGTAAGAACGGTGCCGGTAAATCGACAACGATTGACTGCATCGTCGGATTGAAGGACTTCAACGAAGGCAAAATCATCTTAAACGGACACAATGTCAAAGAAAATCCTATCGATGCGAAGATGTCATTAGGATATGTGCCTAGTGAACCGGTGACCTATGAAGTCATGACCGGATACGAATATCTTCAGTTTGTGGCATCTAGCTACAACATGTATCAGGAATCATTCGATAAGAACTACGAATTCTTGAAGAACAAGTTTATGATTTCCGATGCGGACCTAAACAGAAAGATCCGAGAGTATTCTCATGGTATGAAACAGAAAGTGTGCCTTATGGCATCCCTCATTCATAACCCGACTATCTGGATATTGGATGAGCCGACAGTCGGCTTGGATATCATCGTCTATCAGACATTGATGGACATGCTGAAAGACTTTGCTAAGAACGGAAAAACCGTCTTCATCACATCTCACAATATCGATTTAGTCTCCCGTGTCTGTAACCGCGTCGCTATCATCAACAACGGTGTCGTTGCTGAACTTCTCGACTTCAATAAGGAACCTCTGAAGAGAAGAAATCTCAGCGATATCTTCTTCTCTACCTACGCTGTTGAAAAGGAAGAAAAATAGAAAGGATATTCGATGTTTTTAGAACTGCTTCGAAAAGAGTTCATCGAAAAGAAGAGTCAGGAGAAACAAAGCACAGCAATGGTTGTACTCTCCTATCTTTTGCGTGGAATCCTGATTGCTCTTTTCATCGCACTGGAATGCTATATTGCAATCGCCTTGGATAAGAAGATTGTTCAGTATTCCAAATATGGTTCATTTGATTTCCTTGTCCTTTTCCTCTTTGTGATGATGGGAATGAATCTATTGTTCACATTAGTCAAAGCGAGAAAATCGATCTTTGACCATAAGGATAGCTCTGTTGTCTTGCCTCTTCCGATTCCACCATCCACACAGGTGTTCAGCAAAGTCATCTATCTATATGTCGAAGCGATACTCTTTGCACTATTCACTAGCACTCCATTGCTCATCTGTTATGGAGCGAGTAGACACTATATTCCCTACTATTACATCTTCTCTATCCTTTATCCGATTTTCATCTCGATATTCTCCGTTGGAATCTCATTATTGTTATCTATCATCTATCAGCAGATTTACAAGATTATCAAGAAGAGCGATATCCTTCAGTTCCTTATGGCATGTGTTGTAGTTGTCTCTTGCTGCTATTTATATCAGTTTGTATTGAATCTATTCCTCACTGCTTTGAATGATTCTTCAATCGGTGGTGTGTTCTCCGCTGACTTTGTCGATGGATTACACAAGGCAAGATACTATTTCCTTCCTGTCTATCATTTGATGGATTCTGTGATCGAGAAAGGACATCTAGCCAGCGATATTCTGATCTTCATCGGTGCTTCTCTTCTTTCTGCTATCTTAGGCATCTCTACGACAAGCCTTTGCTATCTTCATGAGATCAAGCTTGGAGAACATTCTGTTTCTAAGGCAAAGAAGAGCAAATCTACAAAACTGCTTTCTCCTTTTAAGGCATTGATTAAGAAAGAACTTGATCTTTTATTCAAAGATGAGACCAATCTCTTCTCTTATACTTCCTTATTGATCTTATGTCCTTTCCTTACTTTTGCTGTCATCTCCTCTTTGAATTCAATCATTTATGATAATCTTCGTTTCTATGCATCCTATTTCCCAGAGTTAGTCTCTGGCACCAATTTGGTCTTGATCCTTTTATTCTCGGGTGTCATCAATGCATCAGCATCCTTATCGATGTCTAGAGAAGGAAAGTCTCTTATCATCGTCAAGTACCTTCCTGTTTCACCATTGAAGCAAATCTTAGCTAAAATCATCATTCCGATCTTCTTCTCTTTCCTCTCGTTGCTTGTCACGGAGATTGTATTGATCTCTACTGGTATTATCACTCTTCCTGTCTTCTTCTCTTCCTTCTTTATCGGCACTCTTCTTCTTGTCTTTTCCAATGTCTTTGGCATTTATTGCGATATGCATGACAAAGAAGGAGAGAATAGAAAAGTGAAACTCTCCATCATCAATGACATCATTCCTCTTGTTCTTCCTCTTATCATCTTTGCCTTGTTCTTTGTTTTCTCTGTCTATGTCAGGATTCCTTCCTGGTCATTGTATCTGATTGCTTCTTTATTCTCTCTTCTTGTCTTATCTCCTTCTTTCTTTGCTTTGAAGAAGAGATATCAGAAAGCATTTGTGAAAATGGAGGTGAGCAACTAGTATGAAAAAGCGTACATTAGCATTCCTTCTCATCATTCCTTTCATCATCTCCTTACTCACTTTTGTGTCCATCAAAATTCTTGATAACCAGGTTGCTGTCGACATCTTAGGCATTGAATGGAACTATCAGGAGAACGAAGGATTCCAGATCGATGACAAGGGATATGAATTGAAGGCGACTGCAATTGTTGATCCAAATCTCATCCTTGCAAAAGGAAACAATCTAGTCTGGTCCACAAAGAAGGTGAATGAGAGTGATGATGAATATGCAAAGGTAGAAGAGGAAAACGGAAAATACTATCTCTATGCCTTAAAGCCTGGTGAAGTAGAAGTCATCTGCTCCAATGAAAGAGGAAGCAAATCCAAGCATTTCCTAGCTACAATCTTTGAAGATGGAGCTATGGTCATCAATCCGAAGAGAAAAGGAAGCGGAAGCTCTGTCACATCCGATAAGTATTATGGTCTTTATGACTATGAGAACGGAAATAAGGTCAAAGCCAGCTTTGATTTAGTGACAACAGCCTACTACAGTGATAGAGGAACCAGTGTTAAGAATGTCTTAGTCGATTGCTCTAGCAATGTCACCTATGAGAATGGAAAAGTAACAATCTATTCCGCTGGTGATAGTTATGTGACCTTGGAAGAGCCGGATTATCATTATCGTTCAACCTATACATTCAAGGCTATTGATGGCGTCAATGTCTATTCCTATTCAGACTTGTTATTAGGAACAAACAAGTCTGAAAACGGTGAGAATATCATCATGCAGGTCAATTTAGAGTCTTTGAAGAATACGTATACTTACGATGGCACAACTGGTACATATACAAATGAGAAGCTTTCTACAAGCAAAGACAATACGGAGTTATTCGGTAACTTCGATTTCTCTACTCAGACTTTCTCCTTTGATCAAGAATACTACACTTTTGAGACGACCTATGATTCTACCTATATCGATCAGTACAACAGAGAGAAATATACGGATGTCTCAAAAGATATCATTGCCGGTATCCATCTGAAGAAGGGATTATACGGCAATGGTTTCACTATCAACATGAATGGATTGTGCTATCCAAATCATGGCGAAATCGATAAGTATACAGGAAAGAGAGTCCCGAAGAAAAAGAGTGAAGCCAAGAATGGTGAAGCCTATGACTACTTCTATGGTCCTCTTCCGTTTGTCGCTGTCGGTGATATGGTCTCGTTCCCATTAGTCACTGCCTTAGGCCAGGATAACTGTGGCATCTACATTGATGATGACAATGTTGTCATCGATGATGTGAAGTTATCGAATGTAGATGAAGTTGATAATCTCTATAACCTTTCCTATACAGGAAGCATCGTTGATGTAAAGGGCAAGAATGCGACAATCCGTAATTCTGTCCTCTCTAACGGCAAAGTATGTGTAAGAGCCTATGATAGCGACAATCTCTTAATCGATAACTGCATTCTGAAGAATTCTGGCGAATTCACACTCCTATTAGGCAGCGATAAGAAGGATAGTTATGACACTTCAAGAAGAGTACAGGATTACGGAATCGATAAATCCTATTCTGAATTCTTCGATGACTTGGATGAGAGTAAACAGGATACGGCAAATGGTGTCTTGAACGCATTCCTAAATGCAACGATGGCCGGTACCTTGAAAGAGGGAGACTACAAGACAAAATTAGAACTCATTCAGAAATATCTGGATACAGAAACAAATAGCGGATATGCTGCGAATATCACAGTCAACAACACATTCTTTGGACGATCTGGTGTCTTCTCCGTCGCCTTTGAATCGATGTTCAATGGACCACTCCTCTATGGCGGCATCCCGACAATGCTGACTAAGCTATTAGGCAGCTATCTCAACGCTCCTCTTCCTGAAAAAGTCGGAGGAACAAGTAGACCCGTCCATCTCACTATTCAGGGCGATACAAGATTCTATGATTGGAAAGATATCGATACTATCGATGTCTCTTCTCTCATCGAGGAGAATATCTCTCGTACTTTGAATCAGATGGGATACGGAAACAAGAATGTCACAATCGATGATATCTTCCCGATGAAATCCGCTTTGAAGAAAGAGTCACAGACAAAAGGACTCATCTATACCAAGGATGATAAGAGCTACGTCAATACTGCCATCGCATACTATGGTGGAGGCATGAACAACTCTACTATCGATATTGAAAGTGACACGACATATAACAGCTATAGCGATGAAACAGTTGTCTCTCTATTGGATGAGACAATTGAAAATAACAAGGGTGGAGGATTATCGTCACTCTTTGTCGATTGTGTCATTGTCACAATCGGAACCCATCCATTTAGATTCATCACCAATGGAAGTGAAGAGAAGACAAGTCCTAGATTATTCGACCAGGTTCCCGCTATAGACGGATTGAAGAAACATGTTCAGGAGGCAACAAAATGAAAAACAGACTATTCAAAAGGATGATGCTAATCGTAGCAGCTTTGACTCTATCTTCACCTTTGACATCCTGCGCATTCTTCGATACAGGAAGCGGAACACAGATCAAGGATGTCATCACAACCTATGATGATTCAACCGGCAACACGATTGTCACAATCACATTCACAAGTGATGACACCTCCCCTGTCTCCTTTAGTATCCCGCGTGGCATCTCTGGAAAAGATGGAGTCTCCATCAAGGATGTCAAATCCCGTATCTCAGATGATGGAAATAGCATCGAACTCACGATCAGCTATACCGATAGCAGTGTTCAAAACACGGTTATCTCGGTTCCTGTCTTACAGGGAAGAGGTGTTAAGGAAGTCTTAGTCGATAAGGATGAAGATGGCAATCCGACCATCCAGTTCATCTATAACGATAACACGAAGAGTTCTGTCATTACGATCCCTAGCGGTAAAGATGGAAACGGAATCGAAAGCTTTGAAGTCTCCGATCCGGATAGCACAGGAAGAATGACAATCGTCATCAAATTCACAGATGGCACTTCTCAGTCCTTTGAAGTCAAGAACGGAACCAATGGTATCTCCGTCATGAATATCACTTATAATGAGGAGAAATCGGATTCGACTCATTATGTCCTTACTATTACCTATTCCGATGGCTATACGGAGGATGTCACATTGGATCGTCCTCGCTCCAATCGTTGGTATACTGGTACGACTGAACCGGAAAAGGATGCTACTGCTTCTCAGGCGGTAGAAGGAGACTTCTATCTCAACCGTGTCAACGGATACGTCTATCAGAAGGAGAGCAATGGAAACTGGACTTTCCTCTTCGGTATGAAGGCAAACTCTTCATCGGAAGAGAAAGTATATCATACTGTTTTCTTTGATCCTGGATTAGGTAAGATCAATGGTAACTCTAGTATCCTGATGTCTTCTGTCTTAGAAGGCAAGACAATGGATTTATCCTCTATACCAACTCCTACCTATGATGATCATACATTCTTAGGCTGGTATACAGACTTAGAGAATGTCAATGCAGGTAAATTCACAGATTTGACTCCTGTTTTATCTGATTTGAAGTTATACGCAAAATATGAAGCGAATAACTGATTGTTACCTTTGGTTTTAAAGCAATCATATGTTATTTCTTTAAATATATTTTCTATGTGTTAAAATACTAGACGATAAAGTATGAAACAGCGTAAAAAGACAAACAATCTTAATTTTATCGGGGGGGGGTGTTACTTCTTTGTAATATCTCTTTAGTTTGCATTGGCTTCTCTACTTGGTATACAACAGGTGGATATACTTTCACAGGTGATGTCTCTGTCAATGTCGGGAAAACGGAAAATTTTGTTATCTTCTCTGATTTATCTATTAACACTGATTTTAAGCTGAGTCAGGATGGGATGGTAAAGGATGAAGAGATTGTAAAAACGGGTTATATATCTGTCTCTTTCTCCATCAACAATACTAACTTAAGAACGTTCTCATATCTTACGGATGATAAGTTTACGATGCGTGCTATCCTTACTCCAGATAATTCTGATTTTGTTCCTTTTATCACTGGTATTGCTAGTAGCATTGATTCTACTGAGATTGTAGTAGAGGATTCAAACACTTCCTTTTCTTCTCTTTTGACATTTCCAATTGATTCAACAGACGAGAATACTTCTCTTACTCTGACATATACGATAAGCGGAGAGAATATCAGTTCATACTATACAAAGGTACCTTCTCTTAATTTCAAAGCGGAGGGTGTCAAATGATATTCTCTTTTAAACATATCAGAAAGATTGTCATATCTTTTATGTTGTTCTTTTCTTTTGTTGGTATAGGTTTTAGCAGTTGGCAATATGGAGAAAATTCGATTGAATCTACTGCTACTCTTCCTACAACAGAAGATAGAGCAGTTTGCTATAATTCAACGACGAACATTAGTTACACATCATTAAAAAGTGCGCTGAATGCTTGTGAATCGAATCAGACTGTTATTGTTTATATTGGCTCTGTGATAGAGTGTGACGAGAATATCACAATTCCAACCGGTGTGACTTTGACAGTGCCTTTCATTGGTAAAGCGTATGATTCCACGAAAAAAGCAGATAATATTTCTGATACGCCATATTTTAAAATTCCAAGTGTTGATCAAAGAAATGCATATGGAAACACGTTGGGGGATTCAAATGCGGCGTCTGTTAATAAATATAGATCATCAATAATTAATTTGAGGAACGGAGCGGATATTATAATTTACGGTACGCTTAATTTAGGTGGTGCTTTTACGACAAACGGAAATAATGGCTTTTATTGTGAAATCAATTTGGGTAAGGGTTCATCGATTCAATGCAAAAGTGGTTCTTTATTTGAATGCCATGGTTATGTTAAAGAGGATGGTAATGATTATGTGAATCCCTTAAGGGACAACAAAGAGTCTTTCGATAATAGTATTGATGAGGGAAGGTTTATAGAAGTTGAAAATGGTGCAAAATTAACTACCGATATAGCAATGTATGATGCGCCAACAGCTGGGAATTTGACGTTGCTGATTAATGCAAGCCAGTGTCCGTTTTGGGAATGGGATTTTCCTTGCTTACAAACTTATATAAAAATAAATTCTGGTTCGACATTTAGTGCATATTGTTTGTTAATTGGACCAAGTAATATGGGTATCAGTAAAGAAGTTGTCGTGTTTTCTTCGGATACTGATGTTCAGAGTTTGTTTTATATCTCATCTGGATATGTTGGAATAGAATATTTAACAAAGGAACCATTATATAGTTCGAGAGAATTTAATGCCCGTCACACTAATGTAATCTTATCAGGAGAAATGAGTGTAGGGTATCTTTATGTTAAAGAAGGTGCATATAGTGCTGCAGTTGAACTTGATACAAGAAATTGTTTTCTTCCTATAAGTTGCCGAATGGATGTGATTGCTACTAGTGGCTCTAAATTTACATCCGATAAGAAAATGAAATTTCTCGCGGGTTCTAAATTGTTGATTCAAGAAGGCGCAGAATTTGAAATAAACAACGAAGTTATTTTCCATAAGCATGATTCTATTATTTATAACACTAGTTCTGGACTTTACTATCGTTGTAAAGACGAGGATAACATTGATGATGCTCGTTTAATTTGTAATGGAACTCTAACCTTTAATTCGGATGGGAATAGTAATGGTGCAATTGGTGCATATGTAGAACATGAGAATAATGATGGATCAGCAAAATTTGATGTTTCGAATCTTACCGACAGTTCCAAACTGTCCGTTAAGGATGTCGAAGGGGCGAATGAGTCTTCGGTTTTAATAACTAGTATAGGACTATTTGAAGATGGAACAGCACAATTTATTGTTGGCAATTCTTATTCATCTTTATCATCTAATGAAAAATATTATTGGAACGGTGCTCATCTATCTACATGTGAAGTCCAAGTGAAAGTCTTAGAAGGAAGTACAAACGCAGTTGCTTTGTACACTTTACAATATGCGGATGATTTAAACGGAACAAATGAGGCAGATAGTGATTTATTGAATGTTAGTTCAAGTGGAACCACAAAACTTCCTGTTGGGAAATATATAAAATTAATTCTTACACGTGGCGAGAAAGCCGTGATAAAAGATACATCCGGCAATATTGTTAATACCGATTCCTCGACTTATATATTATTGGATAGAGACTATATAATTGAAATTACTCCATCCGAGACGTATAACATTGATTTTACAATCGAAAAAGACAATGATAACGTCACATTCAGCGGAACTGGGCATTTCACATTCGAGATATGGGAGTGCAAGACGAAAGAAGGTACTTACATAAAGGTGTTTGATGGAAAATATAACGCTTCAATGAAGACAATATGCAAGAATAGTTATTTTTATATAAAACGACCATTTGAAAACGAAGTATATAATTATTTTAAAAATGCAAACGCGGAAATCACAAAAACTCCTGATGTTGGTGATAAACCCGACTGGAATGTTAAAAACTCCGAGCAAAGTCCGATTTATTTTGCTGACGCGAACTATTCGTTCAAAACATATTGGACGTATACTTGTATCCTCCCTAATGCAAAAGTTTTAATGGCCGATGGCTCTTATAAGCCGGCTGGTGAAATCAGAACAGGTGACATGGTAATTTCATTCAATCACGAAACAGGAAAGTTTGAGCCTAATAAAGTCATCGGTAATGATGACTTAACTAAACCTGCTCAAAACTACAATGTTATTCATCTCGAATTCACAAATGGGAAGACAACTGACTTTGTATATGAACATGGTTATTTTGATATGACACTGAATAAGTATGTCTATCTGCATGAAGAAGATGCATCTGATTATATCGGACATGAGTTTGTCTTCTATGAGAATGGGCAGATAACTAGATCGAAACTATGCAAAGTATCACAATCAGTTATGTATACGACATTAGCATCACCAGCAACTGCTAATCATCTTAACTTCATTGTTGATGATATGTTAACAATAGGTGGTGGCTTAACCGGTCTCTTCAATATATTTGAATATGATTCAGAAACTCTTGCATTTGATAAGGATAAGATGCAAAAGGATATTGATACCTATGGATTATTAGGATATGAATATTTTGAAGATTACTTCCCTGAAGAAATCTATGAACTATTGCCTTGTAAGTATTTAGGTGTATCTATTGGTAAAGGATTGATTACTTGGGATGTCTTTGAAAGCTATGTTACAAAGTGGAAAGACCAATTGATGGAAAACATATGATGAATGATAACTTTATTCGTCATATGTCACAAGAAATGTCACAAGAAATGTCACAAGAAATTGGGCAAATAAAGTGTATCACGCGGCATTGCAG
>CAVILQ010000033.1:0-19107 GCA_963643715.1 bacterium
GTTTGAGAGTGTTGCTAAATCTCAAAAGTTAACAAGTCAATGGTAAGTGATTGAATTGGTAATTTATCCACAACCAAAAAAGACTGCTAAGCTCAACACTTAACAGTCTTTATTTTCATTGATTTGCTTTATGGATTGCTCTCATTCCTTCGATTTCATCACAGATATCTCTAAAGGAACAGGTTCTGCAGTCCATCTTCAATTTCTTCATGATGTGATCTAAAGCGACTGTGATTCTTTCGCTTTCCTTGGAGAGTTCAAGAAGTTCGTTATGTGGGAAGCTAGGATCGGTGATGAAGATCTGACGGACATAACGGACATGTCCTTCTTTCTTGAATTGATTTAGGAACGAGACTCCGATATCCTTGAAAGATAATCCGTCCTGAATGGCATCATCTGAAACATAGGCACCTTCTTTTAGAAGATTGGTATTCACCTTGAGCATATAGCCTTCAGGATTGACTTTGTAACGTCTATATTCGATGTTACGGAAGATTCTGTAATATTCCTGATCTTTGACATCATTCTCATTGTCGATTTCAAAGAGATAGATGTGAGAGAAAGGGACATCACCTTTTAAATCCTTTAGGTCTTTTCCAATCAAGGCGATGGAATCTTTCCCTAAGAATCCAGCATGACTGCTATAACCATAGAAATAGGAAGAAGGAAGAGAAGAATCACCTAAATGAATCTTGCAGTCCTCTGAGAAGAGAAAGACTTTGGATTCACTTTCCTTCCAAGAGGAAGAGACATCGAGTTCTTTGATTTCAAAGCCGTCTAGAAGAGAAGAGACATCTTCGATGCATTTCTGATAGAGATCCATATTACTCTAAATGACGGTTTCTCTGTCTCTTGTCGTACTTCTTGTTGAGCCACTTCTGAATCGGAACGAGCATCTTGCTATCAAGGTTGAAGAAATAGACAACGAAGAGAAGAAGGAAGACAAGAAGGATGAATCCACAGATAGAGCCGAGGACAATCAGTAAAATTACCCACCAAGCCATAATCAGTTCGCCATACCTTTCTGTCTAGCGTATTCAGCAGCGCCTAAAGCTCCCATGAGCTGAGGATCGATAGGAAGCTCTTTGACCTTGATGTGAAGGACCTGTTCGATAGCTTTCTTCAGTCCGAGGTTCTTTGCGCAACCGCCAGTAAGTGCGATAGAGTCTGTGGCTCCTGCTTTCTTTGCCATGACGAAGCAACGCTTGGCAACAGAAGACATGATACCAGCAGCAATCTCTTCCATCGGTTTACCTTCTCCGACTAATGAGATGACTTCGGATTCACAGAAAACGGTGCACTGGGAAGTGATCGGAATGACGTTCTTTGCAGTTAAGGACAAAGAGCAGAATTCATCCAAATCCATTTCAAAGCTTCTAGCCATGGCTTCGAAGAAACGGCCTGTGCCAGCGGAGCATTTGTCATTCATGGCAAAGTTCATGACTGTGCCGTCTTTCGGATCGATGGCGATGCCTTTGACGTCCTGTCCACCGATATCGATGATACTGGTGATACTAGGATCAGAGACATGGACACCCATGGCGTGGCAGGAGATTTCAGAGATGTTCTCATCAGCGAAAGGAACTTTGTTTCTTCCGTATCCGGTACCGATGAGGTAGGAGAGATCTTCAATCTTATTGATGCCGTCGACCTGAGAGATAGTCTCTTCTAATGCAAGTTTTGCACTCTCGATAGGATTGATTTTTGATTTCATGGTTGTGTTAGCAACCATTTTGCCATTTTCATCTAAAATGACGCATTTTGTATAGGTTGAACCAGCGTCGCATCCACCAAAATATTTCATGTTGTTTTCCTCCGTTACCAACGTTTCACATCGTCCATATCGACTAAGGATTCATCAAGAGGTGTTTCACGTAAGACTGTCTTCATATAGCGGTTGACGTCTTCTCTCATATCTTTTCTAGAGGCCTTTGTCGGATTCATCAAGGCGTGATAGACCCAAACAATATGGATGCCTCTCTTACGTCCTTCTTCTTCAATCAAGCCGTGGTAGCCAGCCATGGATTTGCAACCGATGTGCTCATACATGATGACCATGTCAGCCTTGTATTCTTCGCAGTACTGCCAGAGCTGTTCGACACCGACTTCGTATCCGCCATTGGAGTGGTTACGCATAATCATGTTCATATTGTATTCGCCTAAGTCGAGCATAGCCTGTTCATGATCTTCATAATTGACAGGCTTTGTCAGTGTGAAGGAGAGCATGTCGCAGAGGCAGAGGATACCCCAGCAGTTGGATAACCACTGGTTGAAGGCAGTATAGTACTGAGCGTGAACGCCCCAGACAAG
This sequence comes from bacterium, assembly GCA_963643715.1. GTDB lineage: Bacteria > Bacillota_I > Bacilli_A > RFN20 > CAG-288 > Enterosoma. Next base: position 2,311 of record CAVILQ010000033.1, read on the forward strand.
TGCACGGTGACGGACTTCCTTGATCGGAAGATGCTTTTCCTTGTAGGCTTTCTTTGCAATCTCAGTGATCTTCTGGTCGAGTTTCAAGAAAGAAGGATCTCTACCGGAGATGACCATGTATTCTGCATCGCGGTAAAGCATGATGTTGTTGTTGACGACCTGAGGATATTCAGTCTTGTTCATATCCATCCACTCTTCGAAGAGCTTGTTCTGAGCGTTGTATGTCTTCATGTTCTTAGCGAAGGCATCCCAATCCCATTTCTCACCGGTATGCTTTTCGATGAACTTGATGGCTTCGACAATCTGATCTCTTGAATAGGCGAGAACGGATTTCTGCTGATGACGCATCGGAGCAGCCATCGTGAAGGAAGGAAGATCATCGTGTCTATCTTCAATCTGGTTACCCATCAAGGAACCGTCGCAGGTTGTGTTGCAGTGAACAGCACAGACACCGCAGATCGGATAGTCTTCCTCAATGGCACAGCCTAATTCAGCGCAAGGCATCGGGCAGACATCGGAAGGAATCTGGAATTCTTCAGCGACTTCGATGTAGTGTAAGACGCCGTCCTGGGCGATTGTGCTTCCAGTATAGATGGCAGGAACCTCTTTGGAGAGGAACTTCAGGTTCGGGAATCCGGTAGCGATGACCATCATTCCGTTTTCATCCATGATGACGAGTTTTTTGTTCAGTTCATCATATTTGCCTTTTTTGTTTCCGATTCTTTTATCGCATTTGAATAAGGTATCCATAGTCTGAGTGAGATGCTCGACGATGGAATCGTATTGGATGTGTCCGATTCTGAGCTGCGGACCTCTGACACCTTCAAGATGGCGGTCGATATAGTCAAAGGCGGCAAGATAGTTACCGAACCAACGATAAGTGAACATCGCTTTGATCGTGGTAGGCTTCATGATGAATTTTCCCATGACCATTAGGTTCTTCAACCATCTTGAGAAATCGTACATCGTATCCTTGAAGCCACGCCATTCACGATGGGTAGCTGTCTTTTTGCCAGGCTTATTGGTGCTGCCTAATCCTTTTTTCTTCTTGTCCATGGTTACTTGGCCTCCTTGTCTTTCTGAATCTTCTTGATTTCAAGCGCTTCGATGAAGGCCTGGATTCTAGTTCTTAACTGACCGGACTGACCGACATTGTAAGGACGATCGATGGAAAGAGTCTGATAACCGTATTCATTCTGCATGACTGCATTCATGAAGGCTCTTCCGTATCCCCAGTAATCGCAGAATTTGATCTGCTCGATGATAAGGCCATCGACATGGTATTCCTTGCCGATCTTATCGACATAGGCGTGTCTTTCATTGACTTTCTCGGTGTTGAGGAAACGAGGGCACTGTCCGCTTTCCATATAGTAGCGGCAGACCTGGGTGAGGGCATCTTCGTCATCGTTTAAGATGATTTCCTGTCTTCCCGGTAAGGAGCCGAAGCAGTATCTGTCTGCGACAACGATAAGTCCGCACTCTTCTGCCAATTTGATGAGCTGAGGATCATCGATTTCACTTCCGACCATAGCGACACGGCAACGATAGGTGCCTTTCTTATCCGGAACTCTAGTCTTGACCTCTTCTAAAGTCTCGGTAAGCTTTTCGATAAGTTTATCTTTCGGACAGCAGTAAGTAGCTAAGCAAAGGACAGCAAACTCATAACCGGTGATTCTAGGGCATTCCTCTTTTCTGAAATCACCGATTTCGGTGATGAGTTTAGAAATTTTGTTCTGTTCTTCAACTGCCTTTCTGATAGCGGCATCGCTTGTATCGATGTTGTAGTGCTCATTAAGAGGTTTTAAGACATGCTCTTGCATCTGAAGGACATAGTGCTTCAATGTGACATCATCCGACTTCATCGGGACATCGACATAAGAGGCGAAGAATCCTTCTTTCGGGCAGCAGTCGAGATGCTCGATGTTTTCAACGCATCTATTCATCATGGCGCAGGCTTCTGGTGCGATGATTCCGTCTAAGAAGCGGAATCCGCCTTCCAATGCTCTTTCTAGAATTGCACGGCAGGCTTCACAGAAAATCGGGGAAAGATAATAGTTTCCCATTTCCGTAGAACCGGTTCTCGGTGCACGGAGTCTGACGGAGAAGATGCCAGGAAGATTGAGAAGAGGCTCAGGAATCTGATAGCAGACATGTCCGATAGCCTTTCTTCCTTCGTTCTGGGCTTCTTCAATGAGTTCGTTGTTGGAGTTTTCTAACAGCTTTTCAAAATAGTATAAGTGCTTCAGGTCTCTCATATGCTCTCCTTTCACTCTTCAAGTATATGAATCTTGGTTAAAGCTTCTTTTGTGCCTTTGACGATGGAGCTGTCTTTCGGGAGGTAGAATACATTTTCACCTTCCATGTCATAGCGGGCAAGCTCATCATCGGATGGAATCTTCGTGAGGACTTCCATATTGTCAAAGTGATAATCTTCGTTCATAGCCTGAGCGGAGAGGCGGTTGAGGATGACTCCAATCTCTTCATACATGACAAGGTCATCGGCGACAGTTTTGATGGTCTTGATGACCTGCTGTCCTTTTTTGGACTGGTCACTGATAAGAAGGAGATGGGTGACCTTTTCCATGACTCTTCTGTTGATCTGCTCAATGCCTGCTTCACCATCGATGACAACAAAGTCATAATGGGAAGAGATAGAGGAGATGACGTCCTTTAAGTAGGTGTTGATCTTACAGTAGCATCCGCTTGCTTCTGGTCTACCGATGGCGATAAAGGTAAAGCCATTGGAATGGACCATAGCCTCCTCGATGGAGTAGCTAGCGTTTCCTAAGACTTCGACAACAGCGTTTTTACCCTGTTCACTAGCGGCGATAGCCTCTTTTCTCACATCATCGATTGTCTTATCGTATTCGATGCCTAAGGCAGTGGATAAACCAACGGCAGGATCAGCATCAATAGCCAAAATCTTCTTGTTCGGATAATTGTCGACCAAAAGTCTGACAATGCAGGCTGCTATGGAAGTTTTACCGACTCCACCTTTACCTGCAACTGCAATAATAGATGTTTTCATTGCAACTACAATCCTTTCATAATTTAAGTACTTAAATAATATACAAAAAACGATATCCTTTTGAAAGAGGTTTCATTAATAATATTGCTCAAATGTGCAATAAGCTGTTCAAAATTATGTATTCATCTAAGCAAAAAAATGAAAAAAGGAGCCAAAATCTGGCCCCTAGAGATTGTTCAGTTGTCGGATCTTGAGTAGCTGTTCTTCATATGGCAGCTTGCCTCGTAGAGGATTTTGCTGAGTGCATTATCTGTCTTTTCTTTTGCCATATCAGCGATTTTCTGATTGTATTCATCGATTAGGACAGAGATATCCTTGCTATTATCATGATCGATTTCATTGATGTATTGATGTGCAAGGGAACTTACAGCGTTCTGATATCTTTCGACAAAGATGGAACAGGTGTTGTAGTGACTGTCGACTAAGGCAGAGATAAGACGACTTGCCCAATAGAAGTTGTCTGTCGAGACATTGAGTGTCGTATTGGAATAGTAGGAAGGGACTTTTCTCGTTCTCGGGAAGAAGGGGACTAGTGCATTGAAGGCATTGCTAGCAAAGCAGAACCATTCAATCGCTTTAAGCTCATCTCTTCCATAAGGACGGATCTGAACGATGGCAAGGAAAGAGGTTCTACTGATACCGATTGGACGATAAGCGCCTTTGTCATCCTTGTTTCCAAATCTCTTATAGGGATCATAGGGTGTTCCCTGATAATGAGAGGAGAGAACATATTTGACATCTTCAATCGTGATTTTTCTCTCTGGCTTTCTAGACCAAGGGATATCATCGCTTTCTGGAGTGTAATCCGCATCGATTCCATCCCACTTGTTGCTTCTCGGGTTGAAATATCTTTCCATGAACCAGGCACGAGGCGTGTTATAGACGTGGTCGGAATCATCGTGGCTTCCAAAGGCTAGACGTGGATTGAAGGCATGACCATCTAAATCCAAAGCTAAATAATTGTCATTCATGAAGTTGAAGAGGTCATCGCAGCAGAGATTATCTTTCTTTTCTCCATAAGCGTCATTGAAATCGAAATTATCCAATCCGAACTGATTAGGCATGACAACATAGCTATCATCCGGAACTCTTTTAGCAATCCAGTGGTGTCCGCCGATGGTCTCTAACCACCAGATCTCATTCTCATCATTGAAGGCGATGCCATTGGATTCATAAGTTCCGTATTCCTCTAATAGCTTGCCTAAGCGAAGCACACCCTCTCTTGCCGAATGGATGTAAGGCAAAACCAAGAAGACTAAATCCTCTTCTCCGATTCCACCCGCTTTCTCATCCTGTCCTTCCTTCTTCGGGACGTAAGTGACAAGAGGATCCGCACCTAAGACACGGGCGTTGGATGTGATTGTCTCTGTTGCCGTCATACCGACATTGAGTTCATTGACTCCGCATGCAGCCCAGATTCCTTCCTTCTTATCGACATTGGGCATCATGGAAAAGTCGAGTGCTTCTTTGGGAAGCTCTACTTTCACATGGGATAGAACAGAAGTATAGACATCCTTCATGTCTTCCTTCTTGTAGACGACTAATTTCTTTTCTGTGAAGACTCCGCTTGGGGAATCATCATTTCTTCCAATGATGGTTGAACCATCATAGCTTGCTTTTTTACCGACTAGTAATGTTGTACAGGGCATGTTGTTCTCCTTCCATATAGACTTAGTCTATTCTAACTTTTTTGACATCGGATATCTATCTATTTAATAATTCGCATGAACAGAAAAGATAGAAACCGCTTATAGAAGAAATATTTTTAGCATAATGATAGAAAACACTTGAAGAAATGTTGAAAATGATATATACAATACAAGTTTTAAGGCTTAATTAAGGAGAAAAATATGAAAAACAAGAAAAAAATTATGCTGCTTCCTCTTCTTGCGTTGATGAGTCTTACTGTCGTTTCCTGTGGAGAAAAGACATCGGATTCCTCTTCATCTAGCAAGGCTTCCGATACGGAAAAACAAAGTGCTTCCGATTCAGAATCCAAGAAGGAAGAGGTCAAGTATCAAGTCAGTTTCAACAAGTCGGATAAGGTTACAGTCTCTGTCAATGGATTAGAGGAGAACAAGGCTCTTCCAGGAAGTGAAGTCTCATTCACTGTATCAAGTGAGGAGGAAGAGGTTCTTTCCGTTGATTCTTCTCTTGCTCATTTAGACTATGAAAATGGTGTCTACTATTTCACTATGCCGAACAAGGATGTCACAATCGATATCGCTTCAGAAGCCTATGGAGATCCTTCCATTCTTGAAATCAAGGACGTCGATGTCACCTCTCTTCCAAACAATGTCGCTTCCGTTGCTTCTTATTTGGAGAAATCGATGGCAGTGGAAGGAACTTACTTCTCTTCTGCCCATGTTGTAAACAACAACTTCCTCGGTCAGTATGCCTGGTACGATTACAGCGTTAAAGCCGGAAAGAATGATGTTCTTTTGATCTCTGGCCATAAGAAGAATTATGCCAGCGATGCCATGAGCACTTATTACTCTCGTGAAATCGGAAAAGAGAACAACATCTATTACACAATAACATCAACGACATTATTAGGTTCCTCTTCTAACACAATCAATCATGATTATGCTTTCAAGACCGTTATTGCAGATGATGCAGAATCTGTCGGTGTCAATCAGATCAAGGCTAGCGATGCCAAAACGAATTATTCCTCCTATCAGGGAGCCGGTGTTGTCTATGATAGCTTCTTCTCTGACAAATCAACCATCAAGTTCCAGGATTATCCGGAAAATCCGCAAAACTATAACTACTATTTAAAAGATATCGAAAAGACTCTTTCTGATGATAAGAAGTCTGTCCGCTTAGATTTGACTGGAATCTATACCAGTTGGGCTGGAACACAGCTTTACAAGATCTCCATGGAGTTTGATGGTGACAATTTCATGAACAATCTCTCCATCAGTCAAACAAACTATGATTCAGATGACTGCGATTCCACGACAAAACTTCCTCTTGACGGCAAGACTGGTCAACTCATATCGAGTTATGAACTTGAGATGACACGTGGTTATAAGTCTACCTTAGAGAAGACCGCCATCTCTGATTTTGCTATGGATAGCTATGACGTTGCTATCTCTTATACCATCAATGGAGATGAGAAGAAGACGGATAGCAAGGATGTTGTCGTTGAAAATGGTTCTACCTTGAAGTTCAGCTTCTCTTCCAATGATGATAAATCTACCTTTATTGAACCGACTCTCAAGAGAGTCAAAGAAGGAGATGACTATGTCGATTTGGATGAACTGAAAGTTGAGAAAGAGGGAGAGTTCACACTTGTCTTCGATAATGGATTCGGAAAAGAAAAAGAGGTTATGATCACATCCGTAAAACCAAAGGCAGAATCAATCTCTGTCTCTGCTCCTTCTAAAGTCTTTTTGAATGAGAATGCATCTATGACTGTTTCTGTCCTTCCGGAAAAAGCAAATCAGGATGTCACCTTCACAAAGAAGGATACTTCTACAGGTGATGCGGAAATCAAAAAGAATGATGATGGAACTTACACCATCAAAGGCTTGAAGCTTGGAGAAGTCTCTTACACTGTCACCTCCGATGAAAACTCTGAAATCAGTGAAGATTTCACATTCAATGTTGTTGAAAAACCAAGCGCCACAGAATTCAAAAACAATGTCCTTACAAAGACTTTCTATGGTGAATCCAGTGACCACAAGGCAGTTGCTAACTTCAACGAGGATGGAACAGGAAAGTTCAAGACTGCAACCAATGGTCTTTATTCTTTTTATGAAGATGAAAAATCATTTGCTTGGACCTTTGATGAAGCAACTTTGACCTTCACAATCTCGGGGGCCGAAGGAAGCTATTACAAAGGAAGAGGCTTCTTAACCTTTGCTGCGGAAACGCTTGATGAGGCAGTTGGCTCTTTCATCGAATATAACTACTCTGGAGATGAGACACGTTTCACAGTCAGTATGACTGCTCAGGATAGAAAGGACCTCTCTGATTTCAGCTGATGAAAAAGAATAGAATCGCATTATCACTTCTTGTTCTTGCTTTAGCATCTTGCCAAAGCGGAGTAGACTCTTCCTCTGCTTTGAAGCCCTCTGATTCTGCTAATACGGAAAACAAGGGAACAGAAAACAAGACAACTTCTGATAAAGAAAATAAGCTTGAATTTGAACCTTCCAAGACAATCACCAATCTTTTTGACTACCTGAATACCACGGGAAGAGAAAAGGAAAAGAGTGATGGTATCATCTATGACAGAGCCTACTATTCTTATGAGGTTGGGTATTATACTTTTAATACCTTACAAAAAGAGGAGACAGGTGAATCCTTCAGCAATGACGCATTCTTCCTCTATGGAACTGAAATCAAGACAACAACCTATGATTACAAGGATGATGTCGATACAGTGGAAGACACTTATCTTTCTTTGAATCAGATTGATGGAAACGATTACTATTCCATTGTCGATTATGCAGATGGAAAAAGCAAAGACACGGCAAATAGGGAAGAAGTCTTAGTCACAAATAGAGATTCCTATTTGTCTAAGACATCTCTTAATGCTCTTGATACTCTCTATACTTTCTATAAATCGAAAGTCTCCAAGAATATCATCAAGGGAGTGGATGACATTACACCGACTATCACAGAGAATTCGGTTGAATATCATCTCTCTCAGGGATGGGAAGAACAAATTGGAGATTACAAGTACAAGTATGCAGCTGTGATTGATCTCTCCTTGGATTACAAGGGAAGACTCGTCAAGTACAGCTATGACTTCAAAGAATATCAGCCATCTGAGGATAGTGATTCCGATAATATGCTTCTCCTCAGTGAAATCAAGGATACGACAGATATTAAGTTTGGAGAGAAGATGGAATATGACTATCTTGATAGAATCGAAAAGGGAGAAGAAGCTATCGATCCTCTCGATTACTTCATGACTGATTACACTCCTGTCCTCTTATCCTGGGATGGTGTCGGAACAGAGAAAAAAGAAGAGAACGCTCTATCTTTCCCTATTAACATGTATGTTCAGGTAGCGGCAAGTAAAGTCGTTCCTGAAAAAGCGTTGGATACGAAACTTAGTATCACTGCAAGTACAGACAATTCGGTTATCTCTGTTTCTTCTTCCGGTGTTGTCAAAGCAATCGGATTAGGAAACACAACACTTACGATTGAATCCGAATCCGGTGTTGCAAAGACAATTGATGTCACTGTTGTCTCTCCAATGTTAGAGGAGATTGTCGCCAAGACCTATTCGACCTATCACTATAAAGGTGATACCGATACTCTCTATATCTATAAGAATCCATCAAATTCCTTAGAAGAGATTGAAGTCATCTCTTTGACAGAAGAAATCATTGAAATCGTCAAAGATAAAGACGGTGATTATGCTCTTCACAATATCGGATTAGGAGAAGGCAAAGTCGAAGTGAGAAGCAAGACCAATCCGGAAGTGAAATGCACCGTTAGTTACCTCGTTCAGGAGAAGAAGAGCGTTGAAGAAGTCAAAGCCAACGTAGTCGGAACCTGGACCGGTGATTTACCAAACGCCAATGGAACTAAGATGATCAAAGACGCAGCCACTGTCATCTATCATGCAGATGGAACAGGAAACTTCACCTTGAATAGCTCTGATACTGGTTATACATTCGAAGTTGGAAAAGCTTATCCTTTCACCTATACATTCTTAGAGAGTGGAAGATATACGGACCGTCCTGTCTCTCTTACGATGTCGACAATCACACTCGATCATGGTACAGTTGTCTGGACGTATTCTGCCAATGCTGCTGATTTCTATTACACCGGTGAGAATGCAAATATCATCTTCGCTACTGGAAATTCAGAAGAATATGGCGCAATGGTACAGTTATCTGCAAGAAGAGTCGCTTAAATGATATAATGGAAAGGCTGCTGAAAATTCAGTAGTCTTTTCTGTTTTTTTAGGAGGAGAACCATGTTAACAGTCAATAATCTATCGATGCAGTTTGGAGGAAGAGTCCTCTTCAAAGATGTCAATATCGCCTTTACACCCGGTGAATGCTATGGAATCATCGGTGCTAATGGAGCTGGAAAGTCTACTCTATTAAGAATCATTTCCGGTGAATTAGAACCGACGAGCGGAAATGTATCGTTAGATCCAAGGGAACGTATGTCAATCCTCCGACAGGATCACAACGCTTTTGATGAAGTTGAAGTCTTAAGGACAGTCCTTTTAGGATATAAGAGACTTGTCGATGTCATGGATGAGAAAGACGCCCTTTATCAAAAAGCAGACTTCACAGATGCCGATGGTGAGAAGGCGGCTCAATTGGAAACCGAGTTTGCTGAGATGGATGGCTGGAATGCGGAAAGCAATGCAGAAGAACTTCTTCAGTCATTAGGAATCACAGAAGAATTCTACCATGCGAAAATGAAAGACCTCGATGCCAGAATGAAGGTCAAAGTCCTTTTGGCACAGGCACTGTTTGGAAACCCGGATATCCTCATACTTGATGAACCTACCAACAATCTTGATGCACATACTTGCAATTGGTTAGAAGAATATCTCATCAACTTCCCGAATACAATCCTTATTGTCTCTCACGATAGATACTTCCTCAACCGTGTCTGTACTCGTATTTTGGATGTCGATTACAAGGAAATTAACCAGTTTGTTGGAAACTATGACTTCTGGTATTCTTCCAGTCAGCTTATCCAGGCTCAGATGAAAGATCAGAACAAGAAAAAAGAAGAGAAGATCAAGGAACTGAAAGACTTCATTGCCCGCTTCTCTGCTAATGCTAGCAAATCGCGTCAGGCGACTAGTAGAAAGAAAGCATTGGATAAGATTGTTTTGGATGATATCAAACCCTCTTCAAGAAAATATCCGTTCATCGATTTCCGTTCTGAATTCCAGCTTGGCAACGATGTCCTTTTTGTTGAACACCTTTCTAAGGATGGATACTTTAAGGATTTGAACTTCGTTCTGAAGAATACGGATAAAATCGCTTTCTTAGCAGATAATTCCTTAGCAATCACAAAACTCTTCGATATTTTGGATGGAAGAGATAAGGAATATGGTGGTTCCTTTAAATACGGAATCACGATTCATGAACAGTATATTCCTTCCGCTTTGACTGAATTCGATAACATCGAGACTAACCTTGTCAATTACCTAAGACCCTATTCCAAAGAGAATCTTGATTCTTATATCCGTGGATATTTAGGAAGAATGCTTTTCTCTGGTGAAGAGGCACTAAAACAGGTGAAAGTCCTCTCCGGCGGAGAAAAAGTGCGTCTTCGCTTTGCGAGAATCATGCTTGCCCCTGGAAATCTGATCATGCTCGATGATCCGACTAACCACCTCGATTTGGAATCCATCGAATCTCTTAACAGAGCCATGCAGGAAACAAAGAGCGTTCTTCTCTTCACCTCTCATGATAGACAGCTTTTGAACTCGATTGCTAACCGAATCATCTATCTGAAGGCGGATGGAACTTATGTCGATAAGTACATCACCTATGATGAGTTTGAAGAATTACAGGAACAGAATTAAATCTGACATTCATTGAATGAAAAAGAGTCTTGCCGTCATTTGGCAGGACTCTTTTAGGAAACTATGATTATTTCTTTTCCTTCTTCTTTTTGTTTTTCTTGTCAGCTCTTCTCTGTTGTCTGTTCGGTTTGACACCATTGGTTCCTAAGTCATATCTGTCACTTGGGAGAACAGCTGCTTTTGAACGTGCGGTATCGTAGGATTTATGGAACTCTTCTAATGAGGCATCCGGATTTTCTTTCTTGAGATGAATCCATTCTAATGCCATAGAGGTATCCCAGAAATTCAATTCCAATGCTTCCTTTGCTTCTTTCTTAGTGCAGGATTCTCCTGCCATGGAACGTAATAACTTCAGTCTTCCTCTCTGGTCACTATTTAACATGATGTTTGCCTCCGATATTGTGTATCTATTATAGCATGGTTTGAATATTCCTTTATTGAAATCAGAATATGGTGGGATATTTATTCGATTAAGCCATGTGTTTGAAATTTGTCTAAATACGTGTCATCTAGAAGATATATTGAGTTGGTTTGACAGGTTAAAATCTAAAACAGAGTCGCCTAGTTTTTATGCAAAATCTAGAAGACACTTTCTATTGTTGCCACTAAAATTTATGATGTTGCTTAGATGGTTGCTGCAAAGTATAGAAATATCATATTATGAAAAATGATTCTGATTTAGTTGTCCTTTTTATACGAAGTAAAAATGCGATAGTCTTTTCGATTCAGCTAGAATATAATCATATGCAGAAGTTTCGAGAAATTTCTTATCAGTACTCAGTAAGGAGAATTTAAGAATGAAAAAAGCGGTAATCTTTGATTTGGATGGTGTCATCTGTTCTACAGACAAGTATCATTATCTGGCATGGAAATCGATTGCAGAGGAAGAAGGAATCTATTTTGATGAGGCAATCAATAATCGCTTAAGAGGTGTATCCAGAATGGATTCTCTTGAAATCATTCTTGAAAAAGCGAAGCGAAAATATTCGGAAGAGGAGAAACTTGCCTTAGCGGAAAAGAAGAATAATATCTATCGAACTCTTTTGAACAAGATGACACCTGCTGATGTATCTGCTGATGTTCTGATAACCTTAAAAGAACTAAGGAAAAGAAATTATCGGATTGCTATTGGATCAGCAAGCAAAAACACAAGATTCATATTAGAGAGAATCGCACTTTTGTCTGCTTTTGATGTCATCGTTGATGGAAACATGATTGCTCATTCAAAACCTGACCCTGAAGTCTTTCTTAAAGCTAGAGACTTGCTTGGACTGAAAAGTGAGGAATGCTATGTCGTAGAAGACGCAAAATCCGGAATTGAAGCTGCATATCGTGGCGGATTTACGACAATCGGAATTCAGGATGCCAAAGAAGATATCCATACTGACTACGGAATAGATAAACTGTCTGATATTTTACGGATTGTTTGATGATTGCTTTTTCTGTCTCATGGTCAATCCAATGGATCGCACTTATTTTCCTATACCTCAATGTTATATAATGATTAGTCCGGAGGTATGAAGATGAAAGTACTTTTATTGAATGGATCTGTTCGTGAGGACGGAAATACTTATATAGCATTAGAAGAAGTCGGTAAGCAGCTTGTAAAGAATGGAATTGAGTATGAGATATTCCAGATTGGAACAAAACCGATCCGTGACTGTCAGGCTTGCCTGAAGTGCAAAAGAGATGGGTGCTATTTTGATGATGATGTCTGCAATGCTTTTATTGAAAAAGCAAAGGAAGCAGACGGATTTGTCTTTGGTTCTCCGGTCTATTACGCACATCCTAGCGGAAGAATCCTTTCCCTTTTAGATCGTGCCTTCTATTCTAGTTCTTCTGTCTTTGCTTATAAGCCATACGCAAGTGTTGCTGTTGCAAGAAGAGCAGGAACGGATACGACATTCGATGTATTGAACAAGTATGCAACCATCAATAATATGATCTTAATCGGTTCATCCTATTGGAACAATGTATTCGGCGCAAAGAAAGGTGAAGCAAAGATGGATGAAGAAGGACTTCAGACAATGCGTAACCTAGCCAATAACATGACCTATATTCTTAAGTGCATACAGGCGGGAAAGGAAAACGGAATCGATAAACCGGAAAGAGAACATTCCCACCATACGAACTTTATCCGTTGATTTCTATTGGAGGCTATAATTATGGCGATTGAAGTAGAACCTTATCTTCCCGATGAAGATTATGATAATCCGGCAATGGTGACCGACTTTTATGAATTCACCATGGCAAACTGTCTATTCCTTCATGGTTATAAAGACACTGTGATGGTATTTGACATGTTTTTTAGAAAGAATCCAGATGATTTAGGATATTCGATTTCATGTGGTCAGAGAAAACTGACTAAGTTCCTGATGGAATATCATTTCACTGAGAAAGATATCCTTTGGCTTAGACATAAAGGAATGAGTGAAGAGTTTCTTTCCTATCTAAAAGATTACAGATGGAAAGGAACAATGTATGCCTTAAAGGAAGGAACGGTCTGTTATCCGCAGGTCCCGATGGTTAGAATCGAATGCGATATGGTAGGCGCAATCTTGATTGAGACCTATCTTCTTCAGACGATGAACTTCCATTCTCTTATCGCTACCAAAGCGACAAGAGTATCCGGCCTTGCCACTCATCAGGAAAGACAGGTCATGGAATTTGGAACAAGACGTGCTCAGGGTGAAAGTGCCGGAAATGATGGCGCCTATGCTGCTGTCTTAGGCGGATGTATTGCAACCGCGAACTGCTTAGCAGAGATGAAATACGGAGAGGATGTGAAAGCTGTCGGAACAATTGCTCACTCCTTCATCGAATTCTTCCCAGATGAACTTTCCGCTTTTCGAGCCTATGCGGAAACCTATCCGAATAGCGTTTCACTGCTTTTAGATACCTATAATGTTTTTGAATCGGGCCTTGTCAATCTCATCAAGATTGATGATGAGATGATTGCGAAATATCCCAATGATCCTAGTAAGAGAGTTAAAGCGGCTAGAATCGATTCCGGAGATTTAGCTAGAAGTTATAAGAGATTAAGAAAAGCGTTGGATAAAGCTGGCAAACCATACATCAAACTTGTTGCGAGCAATTCTCTTGATGAAACGAAGATGGCAAATATGGAAATCTATGAGGATGCTCATTTTGATAGCTATGGAGTCGGTGAGAATCTGATCACATCGAGAACCGATCCTGTCTTCGGAGGCGTCTATAAATTAGTTGCAGTCAAAGAAAAGGATGGAAGTTACACTCCTAAGATGAAGTGCTCCGAATCTTCCTCGAAAGCCATCATACCTGGAAAACTGATGGCATATCGATTCTTCGATGAAGAGGATAAAGGACAGTGTGATGTCATCTGTTTGGATGACGAAGTCATTGAGGAAAAGAAACCAATCAAGGTCTATAACCTCAATCGTGATGATTTCAGAACCTATCGAATCCTTACTCCTGTCAGAGTAGAGAAACTATTGGTTCCCTATATCGTCGATGGAAAATCAGTGTATGATCTTCCCTCAATCAAAGAGAAGAAAGCATACATCAAAGACCAGTTAGAGAATCATGTCTGGGAGAGTGAACTTAGAAAAGAGATGCCTCATGTTCACTATGTCAATCTCAGTGAGAAAGTCTATCAGATGAGAGAGAGCATGTATAAGAAACTCCACGGAGGAAATCTTTGATGAAAGCTCTCTTCTTCGGAGGGGCCTTTAATCCACTTACGAATGCCCATCTTCACTTAGCAGAAGAAGTGAAGAATGTATTTTGCTTTGACAAAGTCATCTTTGTTCCTACAAAATCCAAATACATTCTAAAGACCGAAGAGAAAGAATTCTCCTTTACGGAAGAAGAGAGATATCAAATGCTAAAAGATGTCAGCTTCGATTATGATTTCATGGAAGTGAGCGATATCGAGATAAAAGAAAAGGAACAGCCTAGAACCTACTTGACAATGAAAGAGATTCAAAAAGAAGGATATGACTTGACTTTGATGATCGGATCGGATTGGTTAGAAAATCTACGTACGAAATGGATGTATGTTGATGAGATACTCGATGAATTCTCGCTTCTAGTCATTCGTAGAAACTATGATGATATCGATAAGATAATCGATCAAGATTCCTATCTGAAAGAGAGAAAAGATAAAATCCAGTTCTATGATCCGAAAGCTGATTATCAGAATGTATCCTCTTCCTACGTTCGTATGCTATTAAAAGATTTTGATAAGAATGAAAAAGAGATTCATTCACTTGTTCCACAAAAGGTTTATGATGATATAAGGAGAATGCAAAGATGAAAAACAGCATGATGAAAGTATCCTTACTCGTTCCTAAGATGAGAGTCGGGGATGTTAGCTACAACGCAAAAGAGATTATCGCTATGTTAGAGAAGATAGATGAAAACACTTCCATCTGTCTTTTTCCTGAACTGTCCTTGACGGGATATACTTGTCAGGACCTCTTCTTCCAAAAATCTATATTGGATGAAGTGGAAGAAGCAATTCAACTGATTGCGAAGGAAACGGAAAAATCAGAATCTCTAATTGTCATCGGTGCTCCTTTAAGAAAAGGAAACAAGCTCTATAACACGGCTGTCTTTTTGGACAACGGTGAAATCCTCGCTGTCATTCCAAAAGCCAATATTCCAAACTATGGTGAATTCTATGAAAGACGTTGGTTTGCATCTGGGAAAGATATTCAGAAAGATACGATAAAGATTCTTGATCATGTTGTTCCTTTTGGAACGGATATCCTGATTGAGGATAGAAATAGTGTTGCCCTTATTGGAGCTGAAATTTGTGAAGATCTTTGGGTTATCGATAAACCGAGCAATCATATCGCAATGGCAGGCGGAAACATCATCTTGAATCTCTCTGCTAGTGATGAGACGATTTCAAAATCAGAATATAGAAGAAATCTAGTCTCTGTTCAGTCCGCTACTACTTATTCTGCCTATCTTTATTGTTCTTCTGGAAATGAGGAAAGCAGTACGGATCTTGTGTTTTCAGGCCACTGTATCATTGCAGAGAATGGTACGATATTAGAAGAAAAGAAATATACAGAAGCAGGTGACAAGATCACCGCTGTCATCGATTTAGATAAGATCGAATACAATAGACTTCATCAGATGACTTTTGAAAACAGCAATGAAGAATATAGACATATCTCTGTTTCTCTTCCTTCCTATTTCAAAGTGGAATCTGTCTTAGAAAAATCAAAACAGCTAAAAGAGGATTCTTATCCTATTTCCCGTTATCCGTTTGTTCCTAGCAATATGGATGAGAGAAAGCATCGTTGTTTAGAGATCCTTTCCATTCAGGCACATGGACTTGCTACGAGAGTCAAAAATACAGGGCTTAAGAATCTTGTCATCGGTATATCAGGTGGATTGGATTCAACTTTAGCGCTTCTTGTTGCAAATGAGGCAAAGAAGATAATCAACGATATCCATATCATTGGTGTGACTATGCCAAATACCGGAAACACCTCATCTTTAACTTATGAAAACTCAAAGGCACTGCTTGATCAACTAGCAGATGAGAAGAAAGAAGTAGTTATCACAAGAACTGTACAAGACCATCTTGAGGATATTGGACATTCTCTTAACTACAATGGAGAAGGTGATGTTGCATATGAAAATGCACAGGCGAGATACAGAACCTATGTCTTGATGGATTTAGCCAACATGCATCACGGCCTCGTTGTTGGAACAGGTGACTTAAGTGAACTCGCTTTAGGATGGTGTACCTATAACGGAGATCATATGTCGATGTACGGAGTCAATGCCTCTGTTCCTAAGACATTGGTCAAATATATTGTGGAAGCCTATGCCTATTATCTTAGTGATGAAAAACTGAAAAAGACATTGCTCAGCATTATTGATACTCCTATCTCTCCAGAACTTACTCCAAATAAGGAAGGACAAATTGAACAGAAGACTGAGGATAAGATTGGTAAATATGATTTGAATGATTTCTTCCTTTACTATGTTCTTCGTTATGGATACACGTCGGAGAAGATTTTAACCTTTGCACTTACCGCTTATCCGGAACTGAGTTTAGAACAGGTAAAAGATTCTCTTATCCGTTTCTATCAGAGATTCTATACACAGCAGTTTAAACGCAGCTGTCTTCCCGATGGAGTCAAAGTAGGAAGTGTGACATTATCACCTCGTGGAGACTATAGGATGCCAAGTGACTCTAGTCCAAAAATGATGATTGAGAAAGTCAAGGAATGCAAATAGGATTACT
>CAVILQ010000034.1:0-18420 GCA_963643715.1 bacterium
ATTCATGTCAATTTTGAATGGATAACACACGTTTCATATTCCACACGGAAATACGTTCTATTTTCTCTTCCTTTTTTGTTACAATGAATAAGATTTCAATAAAAGAAGGAAACAATATGGGTAATGGTAGCGTAACACAAAAGGATATCGCTGAGAAATTAGGCGTATCCATCAACACGGTCTCCCGTGCATTAAGGGACTCTTCTGAAATTTCCGATGAACTGAAGAAGAAAATCAAAGAACTTGCTGATGAAATGGGCTACATACCAAATAGCGTTGCCAATTTCATGAGAGGCGGTAAAACTAATTTCATCGGAATCGTTGTCAACTCACTGACGAACCCTTACTATACCCTTTGTTTAGATCGATTAGTATCCCAGTTGAATAAATACGGATATTCTCCTTTTATTCTTGTTTCCGAAGATAACCTTTTCGACTATAAGACATTAACAAAACTAATTATGAATCATGTCTGTGCTGTCATTACTTTTTCGGAACTAGATACAAACGTTATCAATTACTTTAAAAGAAGTGATATGCCTGTCATCTCTGTCGGCATTCCTCCGCAAAGAGAGGATATCGACGCTGTCTTTGCTGACGATATTTTCTTTGGTCAGATTGCCGCAACCGAATTCTTAAAATCAAATAGAACTCATCCCTGTTATATTGGTACCGATTTAAAAGAGAGTTCTGATTTGAGAAAAGAAAAGTTTTTTTCTATTCTTAGCGAGAACAATATCCATGTAGACGAATACAGTGTTGTATTCAAAGACCGTGAAGAAAAAACAAAAGAATTAGTAGACAGTTTTATCAAAAACAAAAATGATTTCTTCTACTGCTACAATGATGAAATCGCATCTTTTGTGTCTGAGATATTAGAGGACAACTATATCAAGGATATTACCTTATATGGTGTTGACGGAACACCGAAGTATCTTCCTATCTGCCGTAAGTTCAATTCTATTGGATACTCTTTCAAAAGAATCGTAGAACTAGTCATTCAGATATTGTTCGAAAAATTAAAAGGTGACAAAAAAACATACCAGATTAAGTATGAACCTTATCTTGTATATGAAAAGAAATAGTCTTTTGTGCTGAAACACTAGAAAAACTCGGCATTATTTTCATAAAGTTAAAATTAAAGCG
Organism: bacterium; assembly: GCA_963643715.1. Classification (GTDB taxonomy): domain Bacteria; phylum Bacillota_I; class Bacilli_A; order RFN20; family CAG-288; genus Enterosoma. The sequence continues at coordinate 1,147 of CAVILQ010000034.1, forward strand.
AAAAATTTTAAAAAGTTCTTTACGTTAACGCTAACGTAGAGTATATTTTCATTGTAAGCGTTTGCAAATGTAGTTTAATTCTGCTTCTGAAAGGAGGTATGGACAGGTGAAAGATTGGCTAAAATACACTTTCCTAAGTTTCTTCTCTTATAAGAGAGCTGACGAAAGCAAAAAGCGTTCCTTCTTCTCTTCTTTTCTATGTTTTGCCATTGCAATCATCTGTTTTATGTTCTGTTTCTACTTCGGATATCAGGCATCCTTCTCTTCCTATTACAGAAAGTCGACGACTTATCAGAACTTCCTCTATTCTGCATTCACTGGTGAGAATTCACTGCAGATCAAGTTAGAAAACGGAATCTTTTACTCCTCAAAGACTTCTGACTTCAAAAAGGAGTTAACCGTCTCTGCCAGTGATACCACTTATGACAAAGATGGCTATGAACTAGTCATCGATACGAGGGATTCCAAGATAAATTACAACGACTTCACCCTTTCCTACTTCAAAGGCAAAGGAGAAGAGAAGACGACAATCACCTATGAAGAATATCTGAAACTAGACTCAACAGTTCAGGCTAACTACTCCATGGAAGTCACATACTCTTCTCATTCCTTAGAACTGACTGATGAGAAGATTCAATCTTATCTAGATTACCTTCTCACTTCAAAAGATCAGACAGTCCTATCCGAGACAAAGAAGTTATTAGTCGATGATAAAGTCCCTACAGAGAACTACAATTCCATATACGAGTTATACTGCAAAGCCTACTATCCTTCCTTCTCATCCGTCGAGAAATATGGTTCTGTTCCTATGATGAGAACCTATTACATCAACAATTATCTTGGAACAGATACGAACGGAAAGAGAAAAAGCAGTAAATTCCTTGTGATATTGGATGATTCACTCTTCACCTACTTCTTAGATGAAAAAGGAAACTCCCACAATATAGCAGGATACATGAAAGACCAATCCTTCCTATTATTAAACCAAGCGTCGAATTTAGAAGAAGGAAAAAAGAATGTAGATTCCTTTATCCACTTAGCCTTCAAAACCAATAAGAACATCACCTTATTCAACTATCTTGTCTACACCGTAAGAATGGCAATTTTCCTCATCATCGGATGGTTAATCATGGGCATCATCTTCTCCATCATCGGTACGATACTGAAAGATTCATTCCTTAGAAACTACTTCCGAATGCTCAATCTCTCCTCTCTCTTTTTCCTATTCAGCGGCATTGTCGCTTCCATTCTTGCCTTTGCCTTATCCTTCATTCTACCTACCGGAATCATCTATTACTTTTCCATCAGTTTCATCCTAGCTACGATATTCACAAGAACTATGCTGCAGATCATTCACATTCATCATCAAAGCAGTGAACAGGACAACATTCCTCAGACAGATACAGGAGAACATTTATGAAAAAACAATCCATCAGATCATTACTCATCCTACCCTTGTTATGCGCTAGCATGACAGCGTGTGGAGATACAAGCATAACCATCACTGAACTTAGTTTCTACCAGGGTCAAAACAAGGATAGTGCCGGAAATGCCATCTATAACAAAGACCTTTTCTACTCCAATAAGACACAGTATGGTGGACCCGATCCTTTTGTATTAGATGACACAGCAAGGAGCGGATACTACTACCTCTATTATACGGATAATACCTTAGGCGCTTATCGAAGTAAAGACTTATTCCATTGGGAAGGGGCCGGAAACGTCTTTATCCGCGGCGATATGACTGAAGATGAGAAGAATGCAGTCACAAGCAACCTCTGGGCATCGGAAGTCATCTACGATGAAGAGACAAAGCTCTATTACATGATTTTCTCAGCTAGTCCGAAGAAAGCAGAAGTCACAGGACATGGTGTCGTCCAAGAATTCTCCAACGAATACAACATGTATGTCGCCACTAGCTGTTCTCCAGTCGGTCCCTTCAAATTGGTGGACTTCACAGATAAGAGCGTGATGGGTGACAATGTTCACACTTTCAACACGACAACCAATATTGAATTAACAAAGGAACAGGTTGATTCCGGTGACTACGCCTATACGGAAGAAAGCGGAACGTACTATCTTGCCGCCTATCCTCAGTATTATGCAAAGTACTGTCTATTCTCTCCTGATATTTTTTCAAAAATCATCCGAAAGAACGGAACACTTGTCAATGAGACTTCAACAGCCAAATACTTCTTCACCATCGATCCTTCTCCCTATGTCGATCCAGACACGGGAAAGAAATACCTTTATTTCAAAATCGAGGCTTACGGAAACGCTCAGAACATCATGATTGGTGTTGAGATGGAAAATTGGCTGACACCGAAGTGGGATACGCTCAAATACTTAGGAGTCAACTCCTATTACACTGTAGAAGACTGGAAGAAAGCACTCACTGGTGAAGAAGTCGACCATGTCAGTTATGAACAGACCACAACAACCGAAGGTCCCTTCATGATTAAGCATGGCGACAAATATTATCTGACCTATTCCTTCAATGACTACGGCACTTCCGCCTATTCTGTCGCTACGATGGTCAGCGATTCTCCCTTAGGCGATTTCAGAAAACTAAGAGAAGAGGAAGGTGCACTTCTCCTTTGCTCCTCCTACCTTGAAAGTAAGACAGTCTCTGGTGCAGGTCATCATTCCTTCATGGAAAAGGAAGGAAAACTCTACATCATCTATCATCGTCATAGAGACTTCAACACGGGCGGTGGTGATAGATACACAGCTATCGACGAAGTCAAATGGATTGATGTAAAAGATATCGACGGAAATACCCTAACCATTCCTTACACTAATGGCCCGACCGACTCTATCCAGCCGCTTCCGGAATATATCTCCGGTTACCGCAATGTAGCAGAAGAGGCTACCGTCACTTCCGATAACACGGACTGCAATCCTTCCTATACCAATGACGGTCTCTTATCTGTCTACAAAACAGCGGATGAAACATTCATGGACTACATCAAAGAAACCAAGATTCAGAAAGAGACGACCTTCACCTATACCTTTGATAGTCCAGTCGATGTCAGAAGTGTCATGGTCTATAACTCCTCCTATGAAGCGGATACCTTCCGCAAGATTTCCAAAATTGAATTATCTGTTGTCGATGGTGACAAGACAATCACTAAGGAGATGAAGGACATCAACTTCGACTTTGAAGAGAACGGTCTTCTCTACGATGGCAATGTGGATTATGTTAAGTCCGGTGCCTTCGCCTACGCCGAATTCTACGATCAGAAAGTATCATCCGTAAAAGTGACAATGTCTATTCCGGAAGGTCAAGAACAAGTCGGCATCTCTGAAATCCGCATCTTGGGAAAGTAAAGGAGAAAAGCAATGAAATCCAATATCAGAAAATCCATTCTTCTTTCCACCCTTGTCTTATCCTTGGCGGGATGCGGAAAGACCAATGCCGTCTATGTCGAAGATGATAATCCCTACACCTTCAAAAATTCAGAAACGGAAAAGCATACTATCGATTCCGATATGACGATTGACGGCGAGTTCAATGAAGAACGTTGGAAGAATGCCAAATGGCTCAATGGAATCGATCAGATCAGCAAAACGCAATATGCTGACATTCGCCTTGCTACTAGTTTCTCAGACTTAGGTATCTATTTCGGACTAGAAGTCAATGAACACGGAACCAACATCTATGTCAACCATGAAAGAGCAAGCTACTTCAATTCCTGCATTGAAATGTATATGGCTTCCTCAACGATGAAGCCTTATGACAGAAGATGCATGGAAATCGATTTCCTTGCAGATGGAACCTATTCATTAAGAGAGTATTTCAATGATAACGGGACTTGGAGCACTGTATATTCACCAGACTCTTATCTTCCTATCACTGCGAGCAAAACACTAGGCGGCGAAGTCAACACAGCAGAATGCACTGGCTACACCTACGAAGTCTTCTTCCCCTATGAATTTTTAGACCTTTGCGGATACGATGTCAGCGATAAAGACAACTTTGAACTTGCCATCAATCCGGTACATATCACTTCGTTCAGCAATAGCGGAACTGATCTGAATGAAGATAGACTGTGGTCCGACTGGTCAAAGAATTACATTTCTTCCCAGTGGCTGACTCCGAGCAGTTGGTTCTTCTTCGGCAAATCCGGATATTGCTGTTATACATATGACATCAAATACGAAGGAACCGGAAAAGGAATTGTCAAAGAAAAAAACAACATCACAGAAATCATGAAGAACCATACCGGCAACTTCACCATTACACCCATCAATGATTCCACATTGAAGAAATTGACTTTCAATGGTGAGGATGTGACAAATAAAGTTGTGTGGTCCAATGGCATCGGATCTATCAGTCTAAAGTTCACACAGGACAGTGAGATTGTCGCAACATTTGAATAGAGAATCAATAAAATTATAAACAATCATAATCAAAAAGGAGAAAATGTTATGAAAAAAACTACTAAGACGTTACTACTTCTCACCGCCCTTGTCAGTTTGGTTGGCTGTGGAAATGACAAAGCCAGCGAAACCGGAGCAACCTCTTCAAAAGGAACCGAGAGTGCTCAGACAAGCACTACCGATACCGGAAAGAAGACCGAGGCTCATGTTCATACCTTCACCGGTTCTTGGAAGCATGACAGCACGAAACACTGGAAGGAATGTGATGCAAACGACGGAGAGAAAGCAGAAGAAGCCGACCATGTCTATTCCGCTAATGGACACATCTGTGATGTCTGTGGCTATGACACGTATGAAGGTAAAGGAACCTTCACTGGTGCCATCAAACTTCATAAAGTAGGAGAATATGTCACAGATTATACGGATATCACCATCACTGCTGATGATGAAGAGGCCGTTATCACCAACAACAATGATGGAACCTATAAAATCGAAAACTGCGAATTAGAAAAGACTATCACCTTAACTTTCGCCAAAGAAGGATATCTCAGTGCAACTAAGACTATCATGGCAGATAGCACAGAAGCCATCGCCCTCAAAGATGTTACCTTAGAATACGAAAGATTCGTCCGTGACTTAAAAACCACTTGGGATGCTGACTTGATGGATTATTCCCACGTCAACGATGAAGATCCCTATATAGGATTCAATTATAGTGAAGGCGGAAAGACGTTGATCGCCAACACCGCAGATGAATACGATGACGTCTATGCCACATGGGTTGCAAAGAAGAATGGTATTTCCACCTGCACACAGCGTAACCAAGGTATCTATCTCTTATTCCCTAACGCAAAGAAGATTGCTCCGATTCAGCTCAATGGCGAAAACTATAATTTCGAAAGAATGCCAAACTTCTGGGGCTATGATTCCGGTTCCGACAAAATCCAGTACGAAAACGTCTTCACAACCTGGGGCGGTTACACATTGAATGAAGAGGAACAGGCTTCCTACAACAGCGATGAAGGATTGAAGATCGGTATGATTCGCAAAGGAAGCACGATGTACATGATTGTCAAAGGAAAAGTCGTTGCTAACCTTGACCTTCCTAGTGAACTAGCAGAGGAACAGTGCAAGGTCGGATATTATGTCTTTGACTGTGGCAATACAGAGACAGGACATGTCGAATTCCACTTCGATATTTCTTCCGACTACAAAGACTTAGAAGCTACAATCAACACCAGCGCAAATGATTCCACTTTAGGAACAATCACCAACAAAGATATTCATACCATTGTCGGAACCAAGACTGACATTGAAATCACTCCGAATGAGGATGTTATGGTTTCCGCTATCACCAATAACGGCAATGATGTCCTTTCCGATTATGTTGATGGCCATTTAAAGACAACCGCATATGCAACAAATGACATCGTTGTCACCTTTGTCGCTCAGCAATACGGAACTCTGAACGCTGACTTCAGCGGTGTTGAATTTGATGGACTTAAGAAACACGATTTCGAAGACGGAACAAAAGTCACATTGAAGAGTAAGACAAATACAATAGAAACCACAGTCACTGGCGGAAAAATCAATGTCAGTAAGCTCGAGACAGGAACCTACACTGCTTCTTTAAGTGATAGCAGTGACTACTGCGCCTTCACTGGAATCGAAATCGAACAAAATAAAACATATTCCACAGCGATTGAAATTTCAGAAGATGCCTTAAAGAGTCATCTTGTCAGTTGGACACATGATATCGACAATTCCAACCTAAAGAATGGAACCTTCTCTCATAACAATGGCTGCCTCTTTGTCAGCACAAAGAAGATGTATACAAAAGGCGCTATCACAACAGTACTCAACAAGGGAGCCACACTAGAACAGCAAGCTATCGGTGCGAGAATCAAGACAGGAGACAATTCCTACGATATTATCTCCGCACGCGATGAAAGAGGAACAAAGCTTCAGTTTTCTGCCGATACAATGAACTGGCATGTCAACACTGCCGGTGGCGGAGAGACCCAAAGCACATTAAGCGGCTGGGACTGGGGTGACTTATTAAGCTATTCCGATGATACAAATAACGAGAATTGGGCAAGTCTCACAACAATGACAGCTGATGAATTGAAAGCATTCGCTGCTACAGCAAAGACAAAGAGAGAAAACGGAACCCTCACGATGAGCTTTGTCCGTGATGGTGTTAACGTTTACTTGTTCGTTGATGACACCTGCCTTGCTAAGAGAACATTAGACAGTGCCTATGAGAATACGGAGATGGAATTCATCTATGGCGTCTCTGGATTAGATGGTGATAATGTTTTCAGAAACTTCTCCCTCACCTTCACTTCCGATATTTCTTCCTATCTTGCAAAAGTAGTTGACTAAATACTAGATGTCTGCAAAGGAGAAGGATACCCCCCTTTCTCCTTTGCTTTTATGAAAACAAAGAGGTTAACTTATGGACTTAAAGAATTTATCTACAATAGAAAAAGCAAAAATGGTTATGGGTGCTGATTTTTGGTGCAATGAGACATTAGGTGGCAGAGTTTACAAGTTTGTTGTTTCCGATGGCCCTGTCGGATTGAGACAGCCGACAAACAGAAACACAACCGAACAGACTGCAGATATCACTATCCATTCCATTGCCTATCCATCCATTCAAGTCCTTTCTCAGACTTGGAACAAGGATATTGCCAAACTGATGGGCAAATCGATTGCCAATGACTGCATCGAGCAGAATGTAGACGTCGTCTTAGGTCCTGGAGTCAACATCAAAAGAAATCCATTGAACGGAAGAAACTTTGAATACTTCTCCGAAGATCCCTATCTTGCCGGAACAATGGCAAGAGAATACATCTATGGTGTTCAGTCGATGAATGTCGGAACCTGTCTGAAGCACTTCTGCTGCAACAACAGCGAATTCTCTAGACATTGGGCATCTATGGAAGTCGACGAGAGAACATTAAGAGAGATCTATTTAAAGCCTTTCCAGATTGCCTGTGAGGCAAAGCCGTGGTCAATTATGTGCTCCTATAACCTCGTCAACGGAAGAAGAATGAGCGAAAACAAAAAACTCTACGACATTCTGAAAAACGAGTTCGGTTTTTCCGGCATGATCATATCCGATTGGAGTGCTGTCAAAGATCCGGAAGCCTCCATGAATGCCGGCTTAAGCCTCGAGATGCCTTATGAGCAGGCTCACCATGATGAAATGATGGAGAAAGCCGAAAAAGGATTGCTTGATTTAGATAAGCTAGATAAGGCTGCCGGTGAAGTTCTTCAGTTCGCGGAGAAATGTGAATCTACAAAGAAAATCCGCAAGATGGATATGTCCGTAGAAGAAAGACGCCTGATGTCACAGAAAGTCGCCGAAGAAGGCATCGTCTTACTGAAGAATGAGAATCACATCCTTCCTATTAAAAAAGGAAGCAAAGTCGCTGTCACTGGTGCACCGGCAAAAGAATACTACTTCGGAGATGGCTCGGCACATGTCGTACCAGAATCAGAGCCAATCAACCTAACGGATGCTCTCAATGAAGTGGATGTACATGCAAAGTACTACGATTCCATCTGGACAAAGAAGAGTTTCAAAGTAAATGTAAGCCGCGTTTCAGAAGGACTGAACGGTGCCTTAGAATCCGATTACACGATTCTCACTGTCGGTAATGACAATGAATGCGAGACAGAAGCCTATGACAGGGCCATGATGAAATTGACGAATGAAGAAGAGATTGTCATTCATCATTTTGCCAAGATCACCAATAAACTGATTGTTGTCATTGAAGCCGGCTCTCCCATCGATATGTCTAACTGGATTGATGAAGTCGCTGCTGTTGTTTACATGGGATACGGAGGACAATTAGGTCATAGAGCCCTTGCCAAAATTCTAGTTGGAGACATCAATCCGAGTGGAAAATTATCCGAGACTTTCCCACTTCATTTGGAAGATACTCCTTCCTATGGATCTTATCATGATGGTCTTGTCATGGTCTACAGCGAAGGACTGAATGTCGGATACCGTTACTATGAGACATTCAATAAGCCTGTTTTGTTCCCATTCGGATATGGTCTAAGCTATTCCGAATTCGAATACTCTTCTCTCGAGATTGAAGAAGCAGAAGATGGATATCTCGTCTCTTTCGATATCGAGAACACATCGGATGTCGACGGGAAGGAAATAGCTGAACTCTATGTCCGTGAACTTGTTCCGGAAGTCTATCGCCCGAAATTCGAATTGAAGGAATATGCGAAAACGGAAATCAAAGCACATGAGAAAGCTCATATCGTGATGAAACTAAAGAGAAACGCATTCAGTTACTATTCTGTCGCATACAATAGCGATAGAATAAAGCCAGGCGTGTTTGAAATCATGATTGGCAAAAGTGCCCATCAGATCGTCTTGACCAAAAAGGTCCTTGTTAAATAATCGGAGGTAAATCGTATGAATATCAAGAAATCAGTCATTATTTTATCCTTGCTGACTTTGCTTACAGGATGTGGAGGAAACAGTGACAATCAGGACAGCTCTTCCTCAGGAACAACAACCATCAAGTTCCTTGTCGACGGAAACAGCACCTCTTCTCCTGCCTGGAAGGAATTGGTCGAAGCCTATAACAACGGCCAAGGAAAAGAGGACAAAGTCAAAGTCAACATTGACAAGATCACCAAAGGCTCTTCCGAGAACTGCAAGAACGAATTCATCAAATCTTCCAATTATGCTGACAATGTTGTCTGCGTATCAGAAAAAGTCTTCCACACCTACGCCATTCAGAAAGACAGCAAAAAGTGTCCTAACGGCTACTTCCTCGATTTGACAAAATACGCCGAAGCAGATAGTGACTATCAGAACAACAAGATTTCATCCACAGCCAAAAACTGGCTGAAGATGACCTATTCCACCGATTTATCATCTAAGAAGCATGTTGTTGGTCCAAATGAAAATGTCTTAGGTGTTCCCTATGCTGCTGATCCTCAGATGACCTACTATAACAAAAACGCGTTAGAGCAGGAAAAAGTGAATATCATCTCAGTCAGCGAAGAAAATTTAGCCGCTTATAACGAGAAGAACAATTCTTCTTATCTCCCGCATGGCTATGCCGAATACAAAGTCGCTCCTCAAGAAGGCCTTACCGCTTCTACTAATTTAGCCGGCGAGACCGTCTACAAGGTCTTCAACAGACTCATTCCAATGAACTGGGAAGAAACACGCTATGTCTTTAAAATGTTCACTAAGTCCTATAATTCATCCTCTCTTACCAACTACGGATTCATCTCCGAATACTGGTTCAACTATGGATGGTCTGTCGGCGGTGACTGCATGGGTTATAACGGAACAGACTATGATTTCACCCTCACAGACAAAAGTGCAAATTATCTTGTCACAAAAGATGGTGTCACTGTAAATGGTAACACCTATAACAAAGGTGATATTGTCCGCTACGAAGACAAAGTCAATCAGAACAATATTACAAATATCGATGGGCTTCACGCTATCGCCTCTCAGTACGATGCTGTCAAAGAGTATGTTTCCCTTCAGGTAAAAACCAATGCCTTAGTCGATAACGATAACAGTTACGGATACGGCATCGCTGATCCAGATGTCGGTTCTGCACAGAACGCCATCAAATCCGATCAAGTTGCTTTCATCCGTTCCGACTACAACTCCTTAAGCGAAATCACCTCTGGTTCCAATGGTTCCAAGCTAGAACTCTGTGTGCCGGAGCAGTACCGTGTCTATAAGGGCGGAAGCACCTATCAGAAAGACGGAAACAACGGCTTTGGCAATGAATATCTGAAAGTCATTGGAGAGAGCTATGATGGAACAACCTATACTGGTGAATTAGAAGAAGAAAATGGAACACCTATCGTCGGAAAAAAGACTGACTGCGGATATTTCTATTCCTTAGTCGTTCCTGCCTGCTCCGATCCGAATAAGTATCAAGCCAGCTGGGACTTCATCAGCTGGGTCGCTTCGACAGAAGGCCAGAGCTACATTGCAAAGACAAGCAATGTCATGCCGCTTGACAGCGATGTCTTAAAGAGCGACGCCTTCCTGAATCAGACTTTCAATAACCGCAGTCTAGATCTGAATACGTTTGCAAGCGTTGCAAATGACTTATCCATGGGCGACTGGGGCTATTTCGAAAGTGGTGAATGGGTCACCCGTTGGGCCAATAACTTCAATCAGAAGGTCCGTTATGGAACTCAGACACTTACTGACTTCGAGAGTCAGAATTCAAGCGTTGCCAAAGAAGATCTCAACGGCATGAAAATCATCATAAAAGGAATACGATAATCATGTCTAGCATGATAAGAATACAAGAGGCGGAGTGTAACACTCCGCCTATGCCGGTTAAAAAGAAAAAGAAAAGAAAGCCGATAGAATACCTTTGTCTCGCTATTGCATGCATTCCTTTGATCGGATATATCATCTTCAACGCTTTTCCTGTCATCATCTCCTTCATCGGCATGTTTGTCGAGATGGAGTCCAATGACATTACTTCAATGCAGTGGAATAATTTCCAGAACTTCGTTGAAGTCATGAAAGATCCTGTTTTCTGGAAATCATGGGGTATAACTTTCTGGCTTGCTAGTGCACAGTTGATAACTTTGACAATTGCTTTGATCATTTCTGTCCTATTGGAGCAGAAGACAAAGGGATCAAAAGCCTTCCAGGTCCTCTTCTTCATCCCATATATTTGTTCGAGTGTTGCTATCGCTGTCATGTGGTCCTGGATTTTCGATAAGAACGGTATCATCAACTCTATCTTCCACACTTCCGTCAACTGGCTGAACAATAACGATAATCCTTATACTTTGACTTGGGCTGTCTTTATCACAATATTATGGCAGGCACCAAGCTATGGCATCGTCATGTTCAAAGCCGCTTTGAAGAATGTCAATCCCTCACTCTATGAAGCAGCAAGCATCGATGGCGCAAATGGATTCCAAAAATTCTGGCTTGTCACTTTCCCAGGAATCAAGGCCGTCACTCTATTCTTGCTCTTGGCTGGTATTACCTCAGGCCTTGCCACTTTTGATGCCGTCACCGTCTTAGCACCAATTCAGTGGACAGGTGTCGCTGGTCCTGACAATGCCGGTCTTACCATCTCCTACTACATCTATGTCACCGGTGTTCAGAACTTTGATATGCCGAATGCATCTGTCATGAGCTGGTGTCTGTTCATCGTCAACTTCCTTCTTTCCTTCTTTGTTATCCGCGCTCGTAATAAAGCGTCGGCGGAGGCTTGATTATGAAAGAGAACATTATTATCGATAAAGACCTAACCAATCCATCTAGCGAAATAAGACAACTTCACAAGAAGAAGAAAAAATTCCCAATCGGAAGATTTTTCATGTATCTAGTTCTTATCATCTATTCGCTTTGGATTCTGATGCCGTTTTTAGTCATTTTAGTCACTTCCTTTGTCTCTAGCGAAGAGTATGCAGATAGCACTCATTACATTTGGTTCACACTGAGTCCATCATTAGAAGGATATTCCAAGATTTTCTTAGAAGACCCTTATAAGACTGGTGCTTTACCATCCTTATTGATGTCTTTCTTCAATTCCATGTGGATTTCCATTCTTCCTATGCTCGTCGGATTATTTGTCTCTACTCTTGTTGCCTATGTCTTCTCAAAGACAAAATTCCCAGGCAAGAATTTCCTATTCATGGCCACTGTAATGACAATGTTCATCCCATTGGGTGCCTTCGGCTTTGTGAGCTATATGTTCTATCAGGCATTAGGATGGACCGAAGGATTCAAATCCGTTTTGCCTTTAATCATTCCTGGACTTTTCGGAAGTGCTTCAACCGTCTTCTTCTTACGTCCTTACATCGATGGGGTCAATGGTGAGACTATCGAAGCCGCCAAAATCGATGGCATGGGATTCTGGCAGATTTTCTTCCGTGTCATTCTCCCATTAAGCAAGCCTGCATTGATTGCTCAGTTCATCTTCGGCTTTGTCGGAGGATACAACAATTATTCCGGCGCCTTGCTCTATCTAGGAACCAATGATTCGTCCTTATGGACATTGCAGCTGACCTTGCAAAGACTGATCAGTTATAACGCAGATACAAGCTATTCCTATAACGTCAACTGTGCTACTGCTTTAATGAGTATGATTCCTTTGATCATCGTCTATCTCTGCTGCCAGAAGTTTTTCATCGAAGGTATCTCCTTCGGAGGAGGAAAAGAATAATGAAAGTCAATCCCGAATACCCACGTCCTACTTTAGTCCGTTCTTCTTTCATCTCTCTGAATGGAGAATGGGACTTTAAAGATGAATGGACCAATGGCGTAGAATATCCGAAAAACGCCAAGAAGATTATCGTTCCTTTTTCACCGGAAACAAAAGCCAGCGGAATCGGAATCGTTGAGCAGTCTAAGTTCTTCACATATGGTAGAAGATTCACATACCATAAGAAAAAAGGAAAACATCTTCTTCTTCATTTTGAGGGGGTTGATTATATTGCAGCCCTTTACATCAACAACACCTTTGTCTCGATGCATACCGGAGCATATGACCGCTACACAACAGATATCACAAAGTATGTAAAGAACGGAGAAAATGAAATCGTTCTCTCTGTCTATGATGATGATTCCAGGTTCCAAGTCAGGGGCAAACAGAGATGGGAAAATCATGTCTATGGCTGTTTCTATGTTCCTACCTCTGGCATCTTCAAACCTGTCTGGATGGAGGAAGTCTCTTCTACCTACATTTCCTCTCTTTCCATCCGTACCACAACGGAAAAAGCAACCATTGTTGTATCGCTAAACGGAAAGCATACAGATGGTGCCAAATTATCCCTCTCTATTACCGACAAAGAGAAGAAACGGGTTTACCATATTGCAAAGAAAATCAATTCTTCAGATACCATCAAGCTGAATGTCTCGTTTGATAACATTCATCCCTGGGATATTTCTGATCCCTATCTTTATGACTTATCCTTGACTCTTTCTGACAAGAACACCGAATTAGATAACGTCTCTTCCTATATCGGATTCAGAACGATAGAAAGCAAGAAAGACCACATCTATCTCAACGGAAAAGACCTCTTCCTGAAGATGATCTTAGACCAAGGATACTTCAAAGATTCTGGCCTGACCGCGAAAGGAAAAGACGAATTAGAGAAAGATGTCAGTCTCATCAAAAAGATGGGATTCAACGGCGTCAGAAAGCATCAGAAAATCGAAGATGAAAGATTCTATACATTATGTGATGAATACGGTCTTCTCTGCTTCTTAGAGATGCCTAGCATGTACACCTATTCCGAAGAAGGAGCCGCCACATTCATCAAGCAATGGACAAAGATTATCAAAGAGCACGACCATCATCCTTCTATCATGGCTTATGTTCCTTTCAACGAAACTTGGGGCATCAATGACCTAGAATTCATTCAGAGAAAAGACATTCAGACTTTCGTCAACCACGTCGTGGATATCACAAAGAAATTTGACAATACAAGGTTTGTAATTTCCGATGACGGATGGGAACACACTAAGAGCGATATCCTCACTCTTCATGAATACGTTCAGGACGCCAAGGTTTTCAAAGAGAACTATTCCTTTGAACAGGCAACAACAGCAAGTCCGATTCACTTCAGACGTCCTTATGCTCCAGGATATAAATATAATGGTCAACCGATTGTCTTTTCCGAATTCGGTGGTGCATCTTTCAAGAAAGACGCACAAGGAGATGCCTGGGGATATGGGACCATCAACAATGAAGAGGAGTATCTAGCAGGAATCAAAAGCCTGATTGATATGCTTCATTCCTTACCATATTGCCGAGGTTATTGCTATACTCAGCTTACTGATGTCGAACAGGAAGTGAATGGTCTTCTTTACATCGATAGAACACCAAAAGCCGACATCGAAAAGATTCGTCATATCATTGAAAACGGAGGAAAATAGAATGGCTAGCGTAACATTAAAGCATGTTTCCAAAATCTATCCTAGAAAGACAAAAAGAACACATAAGTCAAATGAGGCAGTAAATAATGAGCCATTGTATGCTGTCAACGATTTCAATTTAGAAATCAAAGATGGTGAATTCATCGTCTTTGTCGGTCCTTCTGGATGCGGTAAATCCACAACGCTGAGAATGATTGCCGGATTAGAGGAAATCAGCGATGGAGAAGTCTATATCGGAGATACCCTTGTCAATGATATCGAACCAAAGGACAGAGACATCGCTATGGTTTTCCAAAACTATGCCCTTTATCCTCATATGACAGTCTACGATAATATTTCTTTAGGTCTGAAGCTTAGAAAGATTCCGGACATCAAAAAGGATAAGAACGGAAATCCTGTGTTAGACAAAGATGGCAAAGAGATTAAGATTATGCGCCATTACACCAAAGAAGAAATCGATGAAAAGGTGATGGCTGCCGCTAACGCTTTGGACATCGTTTCTCTTTTGGACAGAAAGCCAAAGGAAATGTCCGGTGGACAAAGACAGCGTGTCGCCTTAGGACGCTGCATGGTCAGAAATCCGAAAGCATTCCTTCTTGATGAACCACTTTCTAACCTCGATGCGAAACTTCGTTCCACCATGCGCGTTGAAATTGCTGGTCTTCATAAGAAATTAGGTGCAACTTTCATCTATGTCACACACGATCAGGTCGAAGCAATGACAATGGGAGACAGAATCGTTGTCATGAAGAAGGGTGTCATTCAGCAGGTCGACACTCCGAATGACCTCTTCGACTATCCTTCCAATGTTTTTGTCGCTGGCTTTATCGGTACGCCGCAGATGAATCTCTTCAAGGCAAAAATGACAAAGATCAACGACGAAGAGGTTTCCTTTGTTTTGCTTAACGGTGACACACACATTGCCAAGATAAGCGACCTAAGAAAAATGAATCCTGACTACCTGGACGGAAAGGAACACGATATCATCTTAGGCATCCGCGGAGAGCATATCTCCATTGTAAATGAGGGAGGAATACCATTCAAAGTCTCCATGGTCGAAGTCTTGGGAAGCTCCGCACACGTCTTTGGCTTTGTCAGCAAGGATGATGAAAATGATATCGACAATCAGATCATCGTCAAGACGAATTACCGCGTAAACTACAATCCAGGCGATGAAATCCATATTCTCTTCCAGGATAAGAACATTCACATTTTCGATGCAGAAACAGAAAAAGCGATTTTCATCGATAGATAATTCCTATGATCTTCGATTTAAGAAACCACAAAAACAACATCGATCAGAAAACGATTCAGTCTGTTTTAGATGAGGCGAAGGGACATCCGAATTCAACGGTTATCTTGCCTCCTAGGACCTATATTCTTACTAGTGAAATTGCCCGTAAGACGATGAAAGATGTCATAAGCGGAAAATATGGAGACAACCCAGAGCCTACTATGTTCAGAGCAGATTTTCCGTATACGATAGGACTGAATTTTTCCGAACATATCGGAACAACTCTCGAAGCCTATGGCTCTACCTTTTTAGTAGAGGGCTTTATGGAACCGATAGCCGTAAGCAACTCGAAGAATGTGACTTTAAAAGGATTTGCTATCGACCATCTGCGTAAGCCCTACAGCAAAGGAATCATCGAAAAATATGAAATAAATGATTCCGTCACAAAAAGTGGATTAGTTCTAGTCCGTTTTGAAGCATCCTGTCCCATCGATGAAAATACCATTATGCCGCGGTATTGCGTCTATGATTTTCATACTCAACGATTTCAGTTGGACATGTGGATGACAAAAAGAGAATACTTAGGAAATCAGCTTTTCCTTTTCCACATGACTCATATGCCTGAGGAAAATCTTGTCGGTCAGGAATTTTATATTTGGCATTCCTATCATTCGCGCCCTGCTATTATGATTGACGAATCCATAAACACAGTATTGAAGGATGTAACCATCCATTCTCAACCCGGCATGGGAATCGTAGTTCATCATTGTGATGACATCCTACTGGAAAGGCTTCGTATAATACCATCGCACGGCGAAAATCTATCCACCAACACAGATGCCACTCATTTTGTATCATGCAAAGGAAAACTTATCTTCCGCGACTGTGAATTTAAAGGACATGGAGATGATGCCATCAACATCCATACCTTCTATCACGATTTGACAATACTGGAAGGAAATGAAATCAAAGGAAAAGTAACTGTACCCACCCACTCATTGAAATTAGACTATCCTGATATCGGAGATGAAATGGAGTTAGTGGATAAGGACACACTAGAGCCTAAAAGAATATGGAAAGTGTTGAGTATCGAAAAGACTAAGGATGAATATATTGCGACATTGGATTCACCTATAGCAAAGGAAGCAGAAGAAAAATGCTTTCTAGCAAACCTTACGAGGTCTCCTTCTGTTACTATTGAAAATTGCACATTTATGAATCACTGGGCGCGTTCCGTTCTATTGAAATGCAGAAATGCACTGATTGAAAATTGTCTATTCTCCGGCTCTACAATCCAGGCTATCCATATTGCGCCAGAAGCAGCATGGCACGAGGGCATCACGTGTGAAAACATCACAATCATAAACAATCATTTCGTTGATTGTGGAATCACTGGTCACTCTTCTGTCGGTGGCATCAAAATTGAAGTATCATCCAGAAAGCCAGTCGGTCAACTTCAGAAGCATATCCGAATCGAGAACAATCGTTTTGATTTGCCTCAGACGGATTATGCAATCTCTATTTCAAATGCTTCGGATGTTACATTGAAAGGAAACCAATACATTCATTGTAAAAACAATGTCAATATATCAAATTGTACATTCGTAAACAAAGAAGACTCCGATGAATGACACAAAGTAGGAAGATTCATTAATTCTCACCTATTCCTCGAAATATAGCCTCTTTTTTGATAAGATAGTAAAGAACATTTTAGAAAGGAAGGAAGATTATGGCAATC
>CAVILQ010000035.1:0-18148 GCA_963643715.1 bacterium
ACCAGTATATTTAGTTGTTGCTATTGCAGTAAATGATATCTGGTATTTGGACATTGAAATTTTTTTATAACTTATAGATTTAAAATGATCTTCATATATTTAGAAGGGTACGAAAATAGTCAAAGCGTACGAACTTTTTTGAAAGAGTACGAAATCGTATCAAATGTTATGTTCCTAGACACTAAGAAAAGCCGCCTCTTAGTCATATACTAAGAGGTTTTTTTATTACTCACAATGCGTTAATTCTAAGCACTAGGATTGGTTGTTGACCCTTACGGTCCTAAAGTTATTCTTGTCGACTCTAAGGTGCCATTATGGCCAAAAAAGACATGGCATCAAAGCTGTGTGCATGAATAAAAACAAATCTCAAGCGCATGCTTTTATTTCTATTGAACAATGATTAAGATCAAACTGATTAAATATCTAAACAGTTTGAATTCTTTCAAGATAACGAACTTAAGATATGAGAGATATAAATGAAAAATTCTACAAGATGGACTAGTCCAGAATCATCATTTAAATATCGTTTTCAGCCAAGCAAACATGAGCTTAATCTTAATAAGATAATTTATATATCAGTCTTAAACAATACAACCCACGAAGATTCAAGGTCAAAAAAAGACATAGAGAATAACCACTATGTCTAATTGACTCAAACAAAGAAATAACTATTCAATTTGCAATCTATTCAATCTATAAAGTTAAAATCTTCTTTTAGCAATATGCAATTGTATATCTAATCTCTATGAAGCTGTCCTAATACATTTCCAAATGAGGTAGCTTCTTCAAAGAACATTTGGTGCAGTTGTTCTTCAGGAATCACCAAACAAGGAGTCATCCATACGATTCAGAGTAAACACGAACCAAAAGAAGAATATAGAACTCTCTTCTAACCTAACAAAGCATAATACTTCCATATTTTTAGGATCCTATTCTACAATCCTATTCTTGATTCCGTTTTTAAAAAACCATCATAGAATTAATTTTGTGACCAATAACGTCAATACCGCCTTGCTTCTTTCAGAGGAAACTAACGTACAGGTTCTGCTTTTACCTGAATATATCAATTCAAGAAGTTCATCGGTGATTGCCAACATGATCATATCCGCATTATCGAAGACATACTGCAACATCGCAATTATGTCCTGCTCTGCATCAATCTCGGATAAGGAATGTGGAGTCCACTCTAAGCCAAGCCGAAACCAAAGAATACATGATGGAAAACGGTGATAAGCCTATTCTTCTATGCGACATATCTTAATTTGAGGAGAAAGAATTGTTCCTGACTTCTCCACTATCAAAAGTTGATTATCTCATCTCAAACGGAAAACCTAATGATAAATACATCCTATATTGCAAAGAACACGATATCACATTGATTTACTAGGATATCTTTCAATCTCACGTATTCAAAATATAATCAAATCTAAAATCGTTTGGCGACCCGTGTAATATGTATTTCGTTCAGTTGATATGTAACGCTTCTGAGTTTGTACAGTAATAGATGTCATCTCTATTGCTCAATAGTTTTAGAAGGCTCTCAAACTTATCCCATAGATGATTGGCTTCCAGTTCATAGCTATGACCCCAAATGTAGAAAACTTTCTCTTCATCAGGATCTAATTGAATGAATTCATCAGCAAGACGGAATATATCAGGATTATTAAAATGACATGTTCCAGAAAACAATGGCAAATGATTTGGCATATCAAACTTCATAGTGGTTCCACATAGTCTACACCATTTCAAATCACATTCATTTAATATCTTAAGAGTATTCTCATCATAGCAACCATATGGCAAAGCCAAGCCGTGAATCTTACAAGAGAAGAAATTCTCTAAGTTTCTCACATCAGTAAGTATCTCGTTTTTCTGTGTATCATAATCCAGTCTTGTGAGATAAGGATGCGTTAATGTATGAGAAGCAATTTCGTGTCCATCATAAAGATGTCCAACTTCGGTTTGGTTCATGCGGAATACCATGATATCCTTCTCAATCCAGTTATTAGCTCTTGTCATGATACCGGAATTAAGATTAAAGGTACACTTCATTCCATATTTATTGAAGAGTTCAACAAGTTTCACATCATACTGAATTCCATCATCAAAAGAGAAGGTCAACGCCTTTTTCTTACCATTCGGATATTTATCAATCATTTTTCTTTCCTTTGTTAATAATCTCATTCGTCAGATCATGAAGTTTCCTGATTTCTTCATAATTCTTTAGACTGATTGCTGAATATAGAATATCAATCATATTGGACTGAGCGATACGAACACCGCTGGAAATGCTTCGAACGGAATTTCCAATCGATGTTGTTTTTAAAGTGATATCAGCAATATTGCTCAATGTATTTTTTGAATAGCGGGTGATTGCAATCATTCTAACTCCGACTTTCTTACAAAGATTTGCCACTTCAATCATCTCTTCTGTTTCACCAGAATAAGATATCAATATGGCGACATCATTTTTGGTCAGAGCGCTTGCGACAAAAATCTGTTCATGCAATGAGGTGGATGCTTTCGCATCAATTCCAATTCGCAAAAATTTGAATTCTGCATCCAAAGCAGCGACAGAGCTTCCGCCGAGCCCAAAGATACGTACCTTTTTCGCATCGACAATCCAATTGACTGCTTGCGTTATCGCTTCAACATCCATGACGTGAAGACTATTCTTTATTGCAAGAATATTGTTGTTACAGACTTTATTGATGACATTGGTGATAGAATCATCCGGCGTCACTTCAGTATAATCACAATCTGAGTGTTCATCCTTCATATAATAAGAAACATCAAGCATAAGATCTTTGATGAAGTCTTTATATCCTGAATATCCTAGCGACTTGCACATTCTCGTGATTGTCGCAGGACTCGTATTACAGTAATTTGCAAGTTCAGTAACATTCATCAAACATACCTTAGATGGATTTGACAAAATCAAACCACAGATTCTTCTTTCCGTTGTTGAAAGAGTATCACTGATTTCCTGAAGTTTCAAAAAACAATTCGTCATAACTTTTCCCTATCCTTCAATGAATTATATCATATCTTTTTCTTTTTCGAGAAATAGAAGACAAAACCTACAATAGCAGCAATTGCAATTACACCACCAACTGTACTAAGAGAGACAACAAGAGGAATATTGATGGACGTATTATCATCGGGTGTAGGCTCAGGAGTGGGATCCGGTGTTGGAATATCTTCTGCCTTATAATGTCTCATCGCATAGAGTAAAGATACTGTATCCGCACGTGAGATTGTATCTTCCTTTGTCATATTATTGATATCGGAATCATTCAATACACCAATCGAATAGAAGAAATCTATTGCCTGCAATTCCTCTTCAGTCAATTGAGATTTCAATTTCTCTGAAAGAGGGGCGGATTTTGTGGTCTTTGTCTCTATTCCTTTTGCCTTCATTGCACGATATGCGACGAGATAGGCTTCAATACGATTCATATCCGTATAGGCTTTGATTTGGGTTCCATCAACGATTCCAAGTCCACGGCCAATAGCAATATCATCATATCCATAATAATATTTGCTGACATCAGTAAACTTTCTTGGACTATCTGTCTCTAAGGACATTGCTCGTACAATTGATGTAACAAAATCACCACGTGTCGTTGCTTCATCTAAGCAATATAGGCTATCTGTAATGGAAGGAAGATATTCTTTAATTTCAGTTACCTTTTCTTCCATATCCTTTTCAACATCATCATAGACTCGTTTTATTTCTTCCGAACTCTCTTCTCTTAGGACCGCTTCATAATTCATTGCTTTATCACCATCTTTCATCTCTAAAACGGTGTAGCCGTTGTTATCATATGAAGTGGATGCAGTCTTGACTCTTTCGCCGGAACTATTCAAAACATAGATATCGTATTTGTTATGATTCTTGATTGTAACTTTTCCAGTGATTTGTTCAACTAGGATAGGGCCTTCACCAATATCCTCAATCGTTGTACCATCGCTAGACAGAGTATAACCAGTATTACGACACTGTCCAGCCGCTGTAATCAAAAGTCTTTTTGCGTGATCGATCGAACTGTCTTCAACAAGTTCACGGTTCTCATCAATAGGAAGACCAGCAACGGTCACAACACTGTAATCATTATCGACATTGATTGCAACAGAAGACAAGGACACGTTCTTAGAAGCGTTATAGCCAACTGAACTTTGAACAACAGGCGTGTTGATCATGACTCTTGTTCCGTCATTCTTCCACATTATGGAACCATCTTCACTTGTAATGAACTGATGTTCGAGCAATTCGGATATGCTCGGATCATTTTCACTGACTAATGTGCCATCTAAATTGTAATACGTTCTATTTCCGTCTTCATCTTCAGTATAAAAATAACTTCCGACCGTAGCAACTAAATAGGCGCCCTCTAAGAAGGAATAACTTTGGTTGTTTGGATCATTGACAGTACTCTCATCAATACCTTTCTGGTATGTCTTCTTGTTCTTTTGAATCGCATGAGAATAGTAAAGGATAGCTGCACTTGTTGCAGTTCCCATTCTTGTCGGATGGTCTAAGAATTCGAAAGAATTTGTGATCATGTTTTCTCTTCCACTCGTCAATGAACTATTCGCAAATGTAAAGGAACAAATTGACCATCTTTGCAAGGAATAAAGAGCAGACGTCAAAATATTGTATTCAGCAGTATGAGTATTCGGCTCAGCTTCATTTGCTTCATTGACAAGATAAGGAGTACCAAGAATCTTTCCCTTCTGACTATAGTTAAAGATATTATCGCCTAAGGATTCAATCATAGAAGATATGCTGTTAGAAGCAGTGCCGACATTAAACTCAGTTCCTGTTGAAGGATGAGACATATAATAGTGACGTGCGACATAATCATATGCGGCATTGATATAGAGATCGTTCTTATCATTAGATGGCAGGTTGGTAGTACCAGTAATGATTGATTTCAGCTTTAAATCCTCTGTTCCAGCCCAATCATACATGCGGTCATAGAATCCCTTTTGCAATGTGTAGAGGAATTCAAATGTGTCACCGATTCTCTGATTGGAATAATTGGATTTCAGATATGACTGATTGATTTCAACTGTACCTTCTTCACAGTTTTCTCTGCCGACCTTCAAACCAATTGTCTCACCTGTCGGATCAAGCCAGGCCTTTCTTAAATTGTCATTAGACGAATATTTAGTCAAAAGGAAATCGTTGAACTTCTTTTTAAACATCGCCTTATACGAATCAGAGACAAATTCATAGTTGTTGCTCGAGGTGTAGACACCATACATGTCACTTAAGTTGTTCTCATTTGCAATCTCAACTACAGCAAGAGTCGGATCATCAGCAAGCGCAGTATTTGTATAAGTGTTCTTAGTAGTAAGCAAGGTTTTCACAACATCTTTCGTAGCTTCCATCAGCCTATCATCGATAAATGTTTCAAACTTGAAGCCCATTCCAATATCGTCTACTTCTTCTTTTGAAAATGTTCCAAGTGAGGTCACCGTGCTTCCATATCGGCATCCGAGCATACAGTAATCTACATAGATACCTTTTTCCTTCAACTTCGCCCAAAAATACATAAACTGATCCAATGCAGTCTCATCGACTACACTTGTCGAGCCATAACTTCCGAATATATTCGGGTGATAATAGTCTCCATCATAGTCCATGATTCGAACTAGGTTATATCCATTGGCAGCAATATTATCAACAAGCAGATTAATCTCATCATGAGTCTTGAAGAAAGTTTGACCTGAGACATTGATTCCCCAGAAATCAACTTCATTGTTCAATGCATTGACAAATGAATCACCTTCCGCACGTATAAAGCCATTCGCATCAATGTTTCTATCCTGAAGATAACTAGCATCCAATGCGGTTCCGATCACTTTTGAATAGTCAGGAAGTTCATAGGCATACCAAGAAGAAGTATCCGGATTGTACTTATTTTTCTTCTTTGGCATGATTAAACCCGTACCGCCACAGTCAGCGGCTGTGACAGCAACAATCATACATGCTGCAATTTTAGAGACAATCTCACACTTTAAAGAGACCACTTCCTTGTCTGGATTTGGGTTGTTGAATCCAAACATATTCAATTTGATCGTCAATCCCATATCATTCGCTTCAACATTGTTTCCGCTCCAGATAATCGGACAAACTTCACTCTCTTCTTTCTTCCACCAATTGTAAATATGTCTACCGTTGATGATTTCAACCTTCTCTTCACTTCCATCCTTATATTGATATGTGTAAGTGGCAAGTGTCTTATCATCCCAAGACATATTATGAATCATATAAAGACCATCAACTTTACGATTAATCGGAATTGTGACCGATTCCGTAAATAGTTTACTATCTGTAATCTCTTTGCTTCTTAATCCAATAGTTGTCTTATTATTGTTCTTGTCCGGATCAATGATGTTGAATTTAACACCATTGAAAGTCTGTTCACCAAAAAGATCAAATCCTGTCAATTCATTATTGACACCTTGATCTGTCCATCCGCTTCCTTTTCCACCAGTAAATCCAGTGGTCGCCAAAGAGGAAATGTCGATAGGTTCCATTTTGATTTCGTCGTCTTCGACTTTTTTGATAAAGTCTTCACTCGAAAGCATCTGGCATCCTAAATATTCATCTGGTAAATGATTCAATGTAATCTTGATATCATCATAGTAAATGCTAGGAGAAGGAACATTGCTATCATTTGTCATATGAGCAATACCAAATCCACAAATTTTAGTAAGGTCTACAATTGTAGATTCCGCACCACTTCCAGAATCATTGACACGAGTGCCATTTACAGTGAAGGCTGAAACTGGAATCTGAACAAACTGCCATTCATTCTGTTTTGATACATCGACATATTTGCTTAGTTCAACAACACTTCTGTTATAGCGCTGGTTGATTGGTTTTGTATGATATTCTTCTCCTCTATCCTCTAAGAAGTAGAAATTATACCAAGAGGGCTGATCTTTTAGTTTCACATAGAACTCAACAGCAGCCTTTTTCTTAAAGTCGGTGTTATCGCCATCTCCATGCTTTAAGTCAATCACTTCATCAAATAGATAATAGAATTCCGTATTTGTTGTTCGTGTGGAATCCATGGCAAAAGAAGCGTTGCCTTCATATTTCTCATTTGTGACAATTTGACCGCCACCTGTATTCCAAATTAGATTTTCTTCACCATAGGCAAACTCATCATCAAAAATCTGCTTATAAACACTATATTCATCAGAAGCAATAGCGGCTTTTCTCATCGCCAACGCTCTATCAGCCTGTAAGTTTTTTGCTTCGAAAAAAGATAATCCAAAGACAAGCGATAGAGTGAAAAGCAAGCGGAATTTGCGTTTCATTACAGTTTTCCCTTCTTAGCAAAAGCTTCCTCGTACTGAGCTTTCTCATCTAAGAAATCTTCTCTAAGCATAGTCTGATGAATCGTTACGGGCTGGTCGCCAAGGTTCTCTACAACATAGTGTTCAATTGTTGATGGCACACAGATGATATCAAGATAGTTCATAATAAAGTAGCGTTCAGGATGTTCTTTATCATAAACTTTCACTCTTTCGCCATTTGTCAATGTCAAAACATGGAAGTTGCCATTCGTGGCATCTTCAAATGTAGTCAGGAATTGACTAGTAGCTAATTTAAAGTAGAGAAGTGGTGATTCTCCTAAGGTCTCATGAATCAATGTATCATCGTCGGTGAATGCTTTTGATCTTCTGACAAGGTTCTTCTCAACAAAATCCTCGTTGCGATATTTCTGCAACACATCATTTCCGCAATGAGAATGAATCGGTCTATTATGTCCATCTAAATCTTTACGCATATAATCGTAGAGCTTATATGTATAAGAGCCAATCGTCAATGAACCGATTTCTAGAACCAATTGATTTCTTCCTGATGAATGGATTGTTCCTGCCGGAATGATGACCTGCGTTCCAGGTGTAGATGTCACAGCATTGACATAATTGAGATAATCTACTTTTTCTCCAGTCTTTTCAGATTCAAAGACTTTGTCCATGAATCCATCCGGATCACATCCGTTCTTAAATCCTAAGAAAGTCTTTGCTCCTTCAGCTGCTTCAACAATATAGTAAGACTCATCCTGTCTTCCTAATTCATCATACATGTTCTTGATGTAACTGTCATAAGGATGACACTGTATCGACATATTGCCATTAGCATGCCATGTATCATCATAATTGAAGCGAATTGGGAAATAACCCTGGAAATAATTAACACAGTCTTTACCCATGATATTATTTCCTTTGGCATGAACATAAGTATAGAACGGGACTTCAATTCTCTTCCCATTGCACTGGCAGACAATGCTGACTTCACTTGGAATCATATCGAAAATCCAGGCACAGTTCTTCATCGTCTTCGGGAGATTTCTCTCTTTCATCATGTAATATCCGCCCCATACGCCTTCTAAATATACTGGCTTACAGCGGAACGGCTGATGTGATAATTCCTCAAAAATGACATCGAGTTCTTTGTAAGGAATCAGAACAAGGTTATCTCTATCGTCACCAAAGATATAGAAATCCAATTCCTTATCATCAATCAATTTCTTTCTCAAAACGACTTCATTTTCAAAATCTACATAGTAATTCCTTCTCATAAGTGCTTTGAAAGGACGCTTTGTTACATCACCTATATTTGTATATTCATTTCGATTGCAACGAAGAGCCGCTTCCTTAGGAGAAATGTCGATATATGCTTTTATGTCAGCATATTTCAAGAATTCATCTATCAATGCACCATGTCCAATCAAAACAACTTTCTCTGTTTTGTTTTCGAGGATTCGAATGACTTCATTCACCTTGTCAGAATCCATCAAAGATCTTAATCCATTTTTATAAAGCCTTCCATAAAGAAGGACAGGATCCATGACACGATCCTCAGGGAGATATGAGGAAAGAATCTCTTCTATTTTGTCACTCGGAAGATAAAGGTCTCTAGTATCAATAATACGATATGAGGAGAATAGTTCTTTGAACAGTTCAAAATCGCAGGTCGGATAACCATCAATGGAAAGGACGTGAACGTCATTCTTAGTGAAAGCATTCAGTAAAGTTTCTTTAATGGACTTGTTATCGGTCAATATCGAATCGGAAACAGAAAGATCTACCTTAACTTCATTAAAGGCATTCATATCATCATAAGGGTAGGGTTTGAACATGAAACTCATAAACATTATTCTCCTTTTATATATCGAAAGACAAACGCACTATTCAAATTCTTAACTTCTAAGACATTTTTAGCAATTTTATCAACAACACAACAATCGTTATATATAACATCATCGACTGAAACTTCATCTAATCTATCAAATGCAATGGTAGCATCAGTAATAGGATTTTCAGCTGCTGAATGGTTGATAACAAATATGATGTATTCTTTTTCGTTTTCCAATAATTTGACATCGATATCTTCGCAATTTGTTTTGAAGAACGCTTTATCAACCTTTGCAAGCATGGAATGTAATGAAATCAGTTCTTTTCCATCTATAGATTCAAATGCATTGAGAAATGGATTGAATACTTTTACATCAATTCCCTTCTTTTCAATTTCATTCAGTTTGTGGAGCAATTCCTCAGAGGCATAATCAAGACTCGGAACTAGCAACGTCTTAACATCGCCAAGTCTATCAAGGCTTACATATTTCGGATAATATCCTTCTCTTCTGACTAAATTGTAGATTAATGCACTGTAGACAGAAGAAGGTTCTTTACACTTCCAGGAATTCATGACGCCTTTATTTACATGTGCATCCTGTATGATGTTGAGTTTCGCATCAAACAAGATGCCAATCTTATCGTAATGACACTCTGAAGAGGCAAACTCCTCTCCGTATTTGTCTATAAACGAATTTATCTCCTTAACTGCATCATATTTATCCGTATGCGACAAGTCATTGTTGATTACTCCATAGAGATTGCCTTCAGGGGAAGAAGGATCGACCATATCGCCTCTAAACTGATAAGGAAGGATTCCTTTAATACCACTGGCAAGAATAGAAAACATCATAGTACGATAGAAGAATGGACCTTTTTTCACACCAGCATCGCATTCAATGACCCAGGCATGCTTCGAATAAAGTGAAGCAATAGAATTTGAAGCGTCCAATATTCTCGAATATTCGTAATAGCTAACACCTAATGGATTCAAATACAATGTGATACCTAAGAAATCCATGCCTTCGCTGATTTTGAAAAAATCACTACCTCTGATAGCCTGTCCTTGTTGAATCGAACATGGCATAACACAGGTAAAAACTTCCTTATTCGTATTAACAGCCTTGGCAGTTTTGCCTATTTCAATCAAATAACGATTCAATGATTCATTTGAGAATTGACGAAATTGACACCAAGTCTTCATGTCTTCTTCCGATTCCGGCCTTGCTTTTGGAATAGGATTATCATCATGATAGATTTCTGAATACGCTTTTAAACTATCTTCGTGATAATCATAGAAGCCAATGAATGGATAGGCTGGCTCATTGTAGATTTGATATCCAAGTACAGAATCATCGTTTTTCAATCGTTCCGCAATCAATTTAGTCACTTCAACGTCATCCTCTTTTTCTTCTTTAGAGTGACATGAAGAACGAACAAAATAATCCCATCTATCTGGAATCGGGTTTCCGTCTTGATCTATCATTCTGCTATCGACATCTTTGTTAAGATTCAAACTATAACCATTAATGCGTACGAGGCTAGATAGACCACAATTGCGAATCTCAGATTTTAGGAAATCAACAAATGTGAAATCTTTACTACAATATCCATCATCCTTCTTTACATCACCTAAGGCAGCGAAACGGACAATAGAAAAACCAAGTGATTTGATTTCCTTTAAGTCTCTTTCAACCTCATCTTTGTGTAAGCAAGGATCCGTAAACGGAACCTTTAGGGGGTGAAAAGATGGAAAATAATGGGTACCAAGCGCGATTGTCTTTTTCCCATCCTTGTAAAAGATTCCGTTTACGATCTCGTTCATAATTATAGTCCGCGTTCACAGGCAGTGTAGATTTCAGAGTAGATTGTTCTAGCTTCTTCACTGATAGACTTGAACTTATTTTGAATGCTTGTCAATTCTGTAGTCAAAGCAGCATCAGTTGCACCTTTGCTTCCACTGATGACATCTGCTTCAAAAGTCTTGAGGTTATTGGTCAAAGTTGTGCTCTGTTTTGTCCATGCTTCAGTGTTGATGGAGATGGACTGTTTTCTGAAATCATACTTTGTCGTTCCATCTCTTCCAGTACCCAATGCTTCATACATAAGCTTCGAATACTCATCCATATCTGCATAGGACTTACCACCAGTTGTCATCTGGATATAGGAATCGCTAAGCCAATGGAAAGGTGTGTAATTAACATTGAGCATGCCATATTTTCTGGCGTTGGCAAAGTTAGCGTAATCACTCTTAATGATCTTGTTTCCGTTCTGATTGTCGTATGTGACACCTTCAACACCATAGTTTGTCAATGTTTCACCTGCATCGGTAAATAACCAGTTGACACATCTCATGATTTCTCTTGCACGTTCTGGATCACTCGATAATTTGGAGGAGAAAACGAAAGCCTGAGTCAGACCGCCCTGATCCGGAATATCGGAATATGTCTTTCCGTTGACTGTCGGACCGGTCAATTTGAAGCCGACCCATGTGCCCTTACTATTTGTTGTACGAAGAGTACTTGTCATAGTCTTAGCATATTCCGCCCAAGACAATGTGCAGCCTAATGTATCATTTGTCATCATTTCGGGCAATTTAGTCCATTCATCAACAGAGGAATAGCCATTGTTCAAAAGTCCACCAGCATAAAGGTCCTGCATGGCCTGAATGTACTGCTTGTAATTCTTGTGTTCAACGACAGATTCATAATCATTGGTATCATAGTCTGTGCAGAACTGATAGCTTGTGTTGATTCCGAAAAGATAACGAAGACGAGAAATATCACCAGTGAACGGGATTTCGTCAGCCTTTCCGTTTCCGTTTGGATCGTTTTCCTTGAACTTCTGAAGGACATTGACAAGTTCATCCCAAGTTGTAGGAACACTGAGTTTCAGATTATCAAGCCAATCCTTTCTGATCAGCCAGGAATAACCATAGCCTGGTTCACGAATGGAGCGGATATGATAGACATCATGATCAGAAGCATCGGTAAGATTGACCCAATCATCGATCGTGAGATTCTTTCTATAATTCGGTGCATATTGCATGAGAAGATCGTAAATAGGAAGAGCAGCCCCCTGTTTGACAATGTTCTGTACATCGCTCACATTGCAGTAAAGATCTGGCATGTCATTTTTGTTCATGAAGGATTTGGTAATAGCATCACTATAAGCGCTTGAATCCCATTCGACGATGGTGATTTCGGAATTTGTAGCTTCTTCCCACTTCGATTTCAAATCTGTGGAGTAGTTTGTGTTCTTCGGAGCATAGATGGTGAATTTCAGTTTTTCACGATTGTTAAAGTCATTGTAATTCAACGAATCAACATGATCGTATTCACTTTCCTTACGGTGAACCGTCTTACCATCTTCTTTGCCAGCGTCACTGCCTGTTGTGTTCCCACATCCCACAATCGAGAACAAGCCGGCGACCATAATCGGAAGCTTCATCAGATTCTTAAAATTCTTTCTCATAATTTTTTCCTCCTTATGTTTTAGAATTTATTCCTTCACCGATCCGACAGTGACACCACTCACCAAGAATTTTTGTGCGAATGGGAACACAATGAGAATCGGAATAATGCAACATACAATGGCAGCATCTCTCACCTGAATCGGTAAGCCAGGGGATGCCTGTCCACTTCCAATGCCATACATTGTATTGACATCGGATATAACTTTTGCAATGTAGATCTGCAAAGTATCATTTGCTCCATCTAAGTTGATAAGAGCATTCTGATAATTATTCCATTGTCCGACAATAATCCATAAAGCAACAGTGGCTAAAATCGGTTTTGAACAAGGAATAACAATGCGGAATAATATTTGGAAATCGTTTGCTCCGTCAACTCTTGCCGATTCAATCAAGGCTGTTGGTAATCCGTCAAAGTAGCTTCTCACAACAATGATGTTATAGGCACTAAGTAATCCACCGATGACAAGTGACATCAGTTTGCCGTTTAAATGTAAGCAATAAAGAACAAAGTAGTTCGGAATAATACCAGCAGAGAGGAACATGGTGAGCGTGATGAATTTCGAGTAAAACTTCTTTGTTTTGAACTTTCCAAAGGCTAAAGGGTAAGCAGCAAGGCAAAGAAGAATCAAGGACAGAATGACACTCAATACACATACCAAGATTGTTCTACCATATGCCTGATAAATTTTCTTGTCTCCTAATACCATTTGATATGCAGTCAAATTGAATCCAATGGGAATCAATTTGACTTTTCCGCTGACAACATAATCAGGATTTGAGAAACTGATGGCAAGCATATTAAGCAATGGATAAAGAATCAGTGCTGCTAATAGCACCATGATGATGTAGAGAATCACCTTATAAGCGATGTAACCTGGAGAGTGACGAACTCTTCTTTTCTTTTTTAAATTCAGTTTATCCATAAGATCACCATATAGAAGCTTTCGAAATCTTCTTGCTGACACGGTTCGAGGCGATGACGAAGACAAGTCCAACAGCGCTGTTCAATAGGCCGATTGCAGTACCAAAACCCGGATTGCTCATCTGTTTATAAGTAAATGTGAGAACAACCTCGGAAACGATAATGTTTTGATCGTTCTGAAGCAATAGTATTTTTTCAAAATTGCTTCCCATAATCGAACCTAACTGCAAAGTCAGCATAATCATAATGGTAGGAAGCAAAGCAGGGAGTGTAATATCTTTAATCTGTCTAAAATGACCGGCTCCTTCCACCTTTGCCGCTTCATACAATTGTGGGTTGATTGAAGTGATTGCTGCAGTATAGACGATTGTCGACCATCCGCAAGTCTGCCAGATACCGCTGATAACCTGAATGAAGCGGAACCATTTTGGACTCGTTAGGAAGAACTGCTGGTCAACATGAAAGACATTAATGAGAATATTATTCAGCATTCCTTGTTCGCCGGTGTCGAAGATAAGATAGATAATGCCTACTAACGCAGTCGTAGATAAGAAATGTGGAATGTATGAGACTGTCTGAAGGGTTCTTCTGAATATCTTATTGTTGATTTCATTGAACAATATGGCAAGGATAATTGGACAAGGGAAGAGAAAAACAAGAGCTAACAAATTAATCGCTAAGGTGTTGCCAATTAAATGCCAGCCATCATTCAATTGGAAAAAGTCTTTGAAATTCTGTAATCCGACAAAATCGCTTCCACTGAATCCCTTCAAATAGGAATAGTCATAGAAAGCCATTCTAAGGAAGTATAGCGGCCAATAAGCGAAAATCAAAAACCAAGCAACAACAGGGATCATCATTAGAAAAATATAAATATTTCTTTTGAAATATGCTTTGTTGGAAGACTTCTTTTCTTCTCTGGTCAGATAATTGTACTTTTTCAATTCTCTCTTGATGTTTAAAATCATTTTTTGAACCTTTTTACCTACGACCTTATTATAGAAGATGTAAGGGCTTTTTGCAATTTATTTTTATATTTTTAAAAAATGTATGAAAATTATTTTCAACCATAAGGAAAATTGCTAAAATAGTCTTGATATAGGCTAGCGAATGAAAATCATCAATCATTTTTTGAATTTTTCATCAGCCTAAGAAGGAGGTTAAGCGTTATCAATAAATGGATAAAGATAACGTTCTATCACTATGAAAAGACAAAATATCATAATGTCAATCACTCTCCTACTCGTTGGATGTGGTCAAAATGTAGAAAGTTCTAAGGAAAGTGTAGAATCTTTCTCTCCATCGACTACACATCCGACAGAAAGTTCCACAACATCCCCGACAAATCTATACGATGTTTCTGATATCGATGTTTCTCATATTGATTCATCGAACAGACTAATCTGTTTTACTTTTGATGATGGTCCCAACGTCTCTACTTCTCTTTCTCTTTTAAAAGTCTTTGAGAACTTCAATAAGACCAATCCTGATTATGAGGCACATGGTTCTTTCTTTTATATAGGAAACAATGTCAAAGATGAAACAAAGGAAATCATCAAAGAAGCACAGAAACAGCATTTTCAAATAGGTACACATTCAGAGAGTCATCAAAATCTTACGGAGATGGATAATGAGAAAATAAAGTACGAACTCGAGACTCCACTTTTGAAATTAAAACAATACATCGATATTTCAAATGCTTTGATACGACCACCCTTTGGTAAAACAAACGATACTGTTCTCAATATGATGAATGTGCCTTTCATCAACTGGACGACAAATCCTGATTTAGATAGTTTAGACTGGGATAATCAATCCACTGATCAAATCTATTCGAAAGTCTATCAGAATGCAGTTGATGGTGGCATCGTTCTAATGCACGAAGGATATCAGACCACGATACAGGCTGTAAAAAGACTCCTTCCTGATTTAAAAGAGAAGGGGTTCCAAGTTGTCACAATTGACGAATATATCAAAGTGAGAGGATTATCCATATCGAATAATCATGTGTATGACTCTTTCTGTGATATATAATCATATCATTGTTAAACATGAACTTCTTCAATCGTGAACCAAAGGAAAGAAGTCTTCCTTCCACTAGGAAAGAACAGTTTCTTTATCTACACCGCTATTACTTCAATATACTTTCCTTTTTAAGTTACTTCACTTTCCTATACTTTCTTCCATTCATCGGATATTTCATCTTTTTTCAATATCAGATAGCATATCTGACAAAAGAAGGCGATACGTCTGCTTTACTATCTTTCATCACCTATTATTCAAGCATATTCATACCGTTAGTCATGCTGCCTATCATCGGACTATCTGGAAGTTTCTATGTCACAAATAGGATGACACTTGATCTTCCAACATCCGTGAAAGATTATTTCCATGGTATAAAAGAGAACATCATCCGTTCCTTGCTTCCGGCCTTTCTTTTAAGTCTATCCTTCTATCTCTTATATCTTGATTTAGCTTATTCTATCTATTACACAGATATGATAAAAGGACTGAGAATTTTGCTCAATATTGTGGCGATACTGCAGTTTATCTTTTGCTCCAACTTTTCATTTTTATTCATGACACAGAATGTAAGATACAATCTGAAAATGAAGGATTTAATCAAGAATTCGTTCTTATTATCCTTCTCTAAGTTCTATCTATCATCATTCATACTTCTTTTAGCGTATTTACCGCTTATCATCTATCTGTTTTTGATTGTATTCACGATGAACCATGTAGTGATTGTCATTGGCTTTGTATTATTATTCCTTCTTTATTTTTCTTATTTCACATTGCTCTTGCAGGAATATCATCAATATCTATACGACGAAATAATACACAAAACCAATATAACAAATGAATATCGACGTGGTCTTCAAAAAGAAGATTAGATTCCTTCTTCAATCAGTTTTTGATATTCGTAGAAGGAATCCTTCTTATATCTCTTTTGATTATCATTGAAGTCGACAAATGTCACTCCAAAGCGATACTCGTATCCCTCGCACCATTCAAAATTGTCGAGTAACGACCAAGTAAAATAACCCCTTAAGTCAATACCATCATTCAACGCTTTCTTCATATACAAGAATGTCTCTTTCAATGATTCAACACGCATCGTATCATGGATTTTTCCATCGATAAGCTGTGTATTATCACAGGTTCCGTTTTCTGTGATCATAATAGGAAGATGATATCTTTCATACATGAACTTCATACCATAATAGATGACTTCATTGATGATATACCATCCATTATCCATTCTCTTTCTTTCAACAGGGTCAGACGTAACCCCATCATGAATGTAATATCCGGAATAAAGATTCATATCGATGAAATCTAAACCAGTGTGTATGATATTCTTATCCTCTTCTGTGATGGGAGGAAGAATATCCGCATACTTTTCATAATATTCACCAGAATAGTCACCATCGATAATAGGAGTAAGATAAATAGCTATACCGTCACCAACCCCATATTTTTCACTGAGATAAAGATTCTTGGCATCATCATAATCTTTCTCTTCGACAGGAACCGGAACCCATCCACAGATAGCCATACCAACCTTATTTTCTGTTGAATAATCACGGATGAGCCTTGTTGCAAGTCCATGGGCTAATAGAATATGATGTACACCTAATAGTCCATCCTTATCGCTTCTCTTTTCTCCAGGGGCAAACTCACCGCTGATCAATCCTTTATAAATTGAATTTTCCGGTTCGTTGAAGGTGATATAGTTTTCGATTAGATCTCCAAAGCGATCCAAAACAACCTTTGTGTAAGATGCAAACCAAGAGGGGAATTCTTCGCTTAAGAATCCACCTTTTTCTTGTAAGCATTGAGGCAAATCCCAGTGAAACAAAGTGACAAAAGGTGTAATTCCATTCTCTTTGAGTTTAGTCAAAACAGAGCGATAATACCTAACACCTTTCTCATTTATTTCAGAGATGCCATCTTTTAAGATGCGTGCCCAGGAAAGTGAAAAGCGGTACGAGTTAACTCCAAGATCAATAAGAAGTTTCAAATCCTCGTCAAACTTATGGTAAGAGTCACAGGCAACATCGCCGTTATCTCCGTTTCTGATTTTTCCTTCCTGCCGTGCAAAAACATCCCAGATTGTCTGCTCTCTATCCTCTACTCCACCTTCAATCTGGAAGCAGGCTGTAGCTGCACCAAAATAAAATTTCTTATCCATAGTTCTCTTTCCTTTCATTTCACTTCTACGACATAAGATTCATAGGGGCGTAACGTCTCATCTTTACAGTCTTCGTAATTGTGGAGAAGCACATTCTTGACTTCGAATGGAAGCTTCAGCTCCTTCTTGTCTTTTCCCATGTTGGAAATAACGGCGACCTTCTTATTCTGATAGGTGCGGGTATAGACAAAGACCTCATCGTCATCTGTCTCAACGTTTTCGAATTCGCCATAGACAAACAGTTTGCCGTACTCTTCGCTCTTCCTTAATCGGATCATCCTCTTATAGTAATTCAATATAGAATCCGGATCATTTTCCTCTTTTTCCGCATTGATCTCCGAATAGTTCGGATTCACCTTGAGCCATGTCTTATGTCCTATATTGAATCCGG
>CAVILQ010000036.1:0-18122 GCA_963643715.1 bacterium
TTTTTCAAAGGAGAATTTTATTTCTTGCTATCTAAGAATTCGTGACCTAATCGATCACAGAGTATGATAGCGTCATGGAGTTCTTCTGGTTTTACATCACCGCTTAAATTGTGAATGCTTTCACCTTTTACGCAACTAGCAATGCTGACTTTCATGACATCGTCATCATTGATTCCAATCTCCTCTAATGTCAAAGGAAGACCGACTGAGTACATGAAGTCACGAACTTCGTTGTATTCTTCGACAGGAGCATTTTCAAGCAAGAGCTGGACAAGTGTTCCATAGGCGACACAGTTACCATGCATAGCTGTCTTCTTTCCTAAGGAAGTGACACCGTTATAGAAACTGTGAGCGACACATAATCCGCCATTGTCTGCTCCTACACCGCTAAGATAGGTGTTGGCTTCGATGATGGCATCGAGTTCCGGTGTGACAAGTTTGTTCTCAACACTGACAAGAGCTTTCTTTCCATCCTTTAACAAGGTCTCATAGCAGAGTTTGCATAAGGCCATAGCGCTGAGTGTGATGCCGCCGTTCTCCAAGGAAAGAGAACTTGTCTTGTAACAGGCCCTTGCTTCAAAGTAAGTGCCTAATGCATCACCCATACCAGCGACTAGGAACTTGGCAGGGGATTTCGCAATGACAGCACTATCGACAACGACTAAATCCGGGTTGTTCGGATAAAAGAGATAAGTGTTGAAGGAATGGTCATCGTTATAGATGACACTGAGTCCAGTGCAAGGCGCATCCGTTGCACAGACAGTTGGAATGATAGCAACTCTCTTGTTCATATAATAGGCAGTCGCTTTTGCGGTATCGATCGCACTGCCGCCGCCGACACCGACAACAATATCGATGCTTTCATTCTTGACAATCTCTTTCATCTTGTTGATCTCACCGACAGAAGAGATGCCACCAAAGATTTCATAATGTCTTATAGCGTCACTGCCATCAAAAGATTCTTCGACAGAATCGTGAACGGCATTATATCCGCTATGGGAACAGATGAACAAATATTTTTTTCCGAATTCTTTGGAATTTTCGTAGAACTTCTTCAAAGCATCCTTGCCCTGTATGTACTTCAACGGGGCTCTCATCAAAAGCAAATCTTTCATGACAATACCTCCCAGTATTCGTAACTATTTACTCATGATACAATGTGAAAAACAATAGAGTTCAAGCACAAATAAATGAGTGAGTTTTGTGCTGAGAGAATAATTGCGTATCTATAATTCCCGTTAAGTCTGAAGGAATTGTTATAGTGATTGATGCGTATATGATGCTAGTTTATCAAAATATTGAATGAGTTTGATATTCACGCCATAGTTCTTGGTTTGGCATTGACGATTGATACGGCGTTTACGTTTGATTCAAATACAAACAAAAAAATCTGACACATCCGTGTCAGACTATTGCTTCGAGATGGTGCGGACGGTGAGAATCGAACTCACATGGTGAAACCACACGCCCCTCAAACGTGCGCGTCTACCAATTCCGCCACGTCCGCATGTCAAGCCTAATAATTATATCGGTTTTGAAAAAATGATGCAAGACTTTTTTTAGTTTTTTCTCAACAATGCCTTTTTAAAGGTACAGAGCACTCGTTCTGGTGTCTATCCTTTTACAAATGAGGAAAAATAAGAGTAAAATGAAATCGTTATGGATAAAAGAACATTACTTAGAACAATCGAAATACCTTTAAAAGACGGAACCTCTCTTCCAATCAAGGTATATGCCAAGAAAAGCGGAAGAAGGATGACCGCTAGATTCACTTATGGTGAGCTTGAAATCTACGCGCCTCGCTACTCTACCATAAAGGAGGTCACAGAATTTGCTTCTGTGGTCATGAAGAAATATCCGGATCATATCTTTGGAAGACCTTTTTATAAAGAAGGCGTCTATATCTATGTGTTAGGTCAAAAGAGATATTTTACGAATGACGTCACAAAAAAAGATGATTCCCACTATTT
Source organism: bacterium (assembly GCA_963643715.1). Taxonomy (GTDB): domain Bacteria; phylum Bacillota_I; class Bacilli_A; order RFN20; family CAG-288; genus Enterosoma. The sequence continues at coordinate 1,971 of CAVILQ010000036.1, forward strand.
CTATGTTTCACCGAACTGCAAAGATCCTCTTGTCAAATACAAGAAGATGTATCTTGAATATCTGAATAAGAGAGTAGTCGAACTTGGAAAAAAGATGGGTGTCGACTTATCTTCCTGGAAGATCCGAACAGGTCTATTCCTCACTTATTCGGGTGTCTGTTTCCCGACTATCCATCAAATGAAGTTTGATTATCGCCTTTTTGCCTATGTGCCGAATATCTCTGACTGCATCATCTATCATGAAATCGCACACATTTTCGAAATAAAGCATAACGAAAGGTTCTATTCTATCGTAAAATATTATTGTCCGAATTATGACTATCTGGAAAACGAAGTCGGCTGTGGACATTTTGAAGGAGAGATGGACCATGTCATTCCGCGTCATTGAAAGTAGAGACAACAAAACGTTCAAAGAACTTCTGAACCTGAAAAAAGGTGATAAGAAGCAGTCTTCCTTTTTAGTAGAAGGAAAAGACCTTGTAGAAGAGGCGATGAAAGAGAATCTTCTTGAGGCTTTGATTGTTGTGGATGGAACGTCTTGTCCGAAGATGGATGTCCCTATCTATGGACTGAAGCAAGGATTATATAGGGAATTGTCTTCCTATCAGTCTCTTCCCGAGATGATGGGAGTCTGCAAGAAACTGAATTATTCTCTTGATTCCTTAGGCGACAAAGTCATCTATCTGGATCGAATCCAGGATCCTGGAAACGCAGGTACGATGATTCGAACCGCTTTATCATTTTCTTATTCATCTTTAGTCTTATCGAAGGACTCTGTTTCGTTGTATAATAGTAAGGTAATCCAAAGTACAAAAGGTGCCCTTTTCCACCTTCCTGTCTTACGTGAGGATCTTCTCACCTTGAAGGAAAAAGGATACAACATCTATCTGACTACTTTGGATGGTGTGGATGAGAGAGAAATCGATCGTCTCACGAAGCCTTTTGTCCTTGTCTTCGGAAATGAAGGCCAAGGGGTATCCAAGGAGAATCTATCCTTGGGAAAGAAGTTGAAGATCGAGATGAACGGAATCGACTCCTTGAATGTCGCTGTTGCAGCGGGCATCTTCATGTATCGATTCAAGTAGGGGAGGAACGGTATGACCAATTCAAAAAACAAAGTTAAAGTTGTCAAAACAATCAAGGGTTCATTGACAATCAAGGAACCGACTGAAAAGACTGTCTTGATCTGCGCCAATGGTTTGCAGACGACAAACCTTCATGATGCGACAGGACTTTTTGATTACTACAAAAATAATTTCCAGAAGGACTATCCTCAATGCGAAGTCAGATGCGTCCTTCTTTTTGAAGCGCATTTGAAAGAGACACATCATGTAAGACTCTATGAGAAAAAACTGAGAGAAGTTGTCGAGGAATATATAGCCAAGGGCTACCATATCGTATTGATGGGTTACTCCTTCAGCTGCTCCTTAGTCGCTAAGGTGGCATGCAAATACAAGGAAAAGATTGATAAGGTTGTTCTAGTCGCTCCGATCTACGATACGATTTTGAACAATATGATTCCGAACTATCTTAGATATGCAAAGAAGTTCAAAGTCATGCAGAAGAAATACGGAAATCGAATCACTGCTTCGATGAACGGACAATGTGTCAAAGGATTCTTATACCTTCTCTTCTCTATCTTTGTTTCCGTTGTCATCAACCGCAAATACTTAAGACGTGTGAAACAGGAAGCCTTGATTCTTCGTGGGGATATGGATCCGATGTGCAGTGAACATTCCGCCAAGAAAGTCACTTCCCATATGAAAGCAAATTATGGTTTCTACCTCTATAGCGGCATGAATCATACGATGCTTAAGACGGCTAGACTGAATGGTGTTGTCTATGAGGACATCCTTCATTATGCCTTTGACACGCCATTCCTCATCGAAAAGAAAGAGGAAATCAAAAAAGCTGAACTCCAGGTTGTCAAACACAATCTTGACGAGGACGGCGAAGAAATTCCTACATTCAGTGAAATCTTCAATTCTCTTGATCCGGATATCGATAACGATACCGTCGCAAGAGAAGATCAGTTCTGAAATAGCGGCTTCGGCCGCTTTTTCTTTGCTTTATAAATTGAGTATTAAATATAATTTTAATATAATATTTTGGTTTTAAATAAATATGTCTAATCATTGGAGGCTTTTATGGAACTCAAAAAGACACTTACGATGCCGAAAGGCACTTTCCCAATGCGTGCCAATCTTCCTTCCTGGGAAGGCAACATGGCAAAAGAATGGGATGAAATGAATCTTTATCAGCTTTTGCTGGATAATCATGATGCGAAAAAACCTTTCTATCTTCACGATGGCCCTCCGTATGCAAACGGTGAAATCCACGCTGGTCATGCTTTGAACAAGATTGTTAAGGATATCATCATCCGTTCCAAGAATCTGGAAGGATATTATGTCCCTTATACACCGGGCTGGGATACACACGGACTTCCGATTGAAAACTGTGTGACGAAGTCTGGAGTTGACAGAAGAACGACTCCGGCAGCTGAATTCAGAAAGAAATGCCGTGAATACGCTCTTACTCAGGTCGATAGACAAAGATCACAGATGCTTCGCCTGGGTGTTTTAGGTGATTATCATCATCCCTATCTCACCTTGGACAGAAAGTATGAAGTCGATCAGATCAAAGTCTTTGCCAAGATGGCAATGGACGGACTCATCTATAAGGGCTTGAAGCCGGTCAATTGGTCTTGGTCTAGTGAATCTGCTTTGGCGGAAGCGGAGATTGAATATCACGATGTCACAGCAACAACCATCTATTTCCGTTTCCCAGTCGTGGAAGGTAACGAATTCGTTTCTAAGGATGACGCATTCTTGGTTTGGACAACGACAGGATGGACGATTCCTTCTAACCAGGGCCTTTGCTTGAATCCTCGTTTTGTATACGGCCTCTATCATACCGATAAGGGTAACTTTGTGATGCTGAAGGAACTTAGCGAGAAGCTGAAAGAGGAAATCGGCTTTGAGACATTGGAACTTTTGAAGGAATTCACCGGAAAAGATGTCGAAGGAGTCAAGGTCTCTCATCCGTATCAGGATAGACTTGTTCCTGTCTGCGTCGATGACTATGTCACATCGGATTCCGGTACCGGTATTGTCCATTTAGGTCCTGGACATGGTGCTGACGACTATCGTATCGGTAAGAAGTATCATCTTCCTATCATCTGCACCGTCGATCCGAAAGGATATATGAATGAGGGTGCTGGTAAGGAAGTGGAAGGTCTCTTCTATGAGGATTGCTCCGTCAAGGTTCTTGATCTTCTGAAAGAAAAGAACAACCTCATCAAGACGAAGGACATCGTTCACGCTTATCCGCATGATTGGAGAACAAAAAAGCCGACTATCTTCCGTGCCACAGACCAGTGGTTCTGCTCTGTCAGCAAGATTAAGGAACAACTCCTGAAGGAAGCTGATAAAGTCAGTTACATCCCTTCCTGGGGCAAGGTCCGTTTTGAGAACATGCTCTCTGACCGCGATGACTGGTGCATCTCCCGTCAGAGACTTTGGGGCGTTCCGATTCCGATTTTCTATGGCGAAGACAATGAACCGATTCTCGATGAGAAACTCTTTGAACACATCGAAAACCTCTTCATGGAATACGGTTCTGATATCTGGTATGAGAAATCTGCAAAGGAACTTCTTCCGGAAGGATATACGAGCGAACATTCTCCGCATGGTGAATTCACCAAGGAGAAGGACATCATGGATGTTTGGTTTGACTCCGGCTCTTCCTTCTTAGGAAGTGACTTGGAATTGGGGCATCCATTCCCGGCTGATATCTATTTTGAAGGCAATGACCAGTATCGTGGCTGGTATAACTCCTCCATGATTCTTTCTGTCGCCTATACTGGAAAGGCTCCGTATAAGAACATTCTTACCCACGGCTTCATCGTCGACCAGTATGGTGAGAAGTTCTCCAAGTCGAAGAAAAACGGCATCGATCCTGTAACCATCTGCAATAATTTCGGTGCAGATATCTTACGTCTTTGGACAACTAGCATCGATTACACAACGGCTGAAATCAAACTCAGTCAGGACCTTTTAAAGGCGTGCTCAGATCAGTATCGTAAGATCAGAAATACCTTCAAGTTCATGCTTTCGAATCTTCAGGATGATGATGAGGGACATTATTTCGATGCATCCTATAAGCCGACATCTCTTTCCTTGATGGATCAGATGATGCTCAATCGTCTTAAGGAAGTCTTATCCATGATGAAGAAGGGATATGACACTTATGACATTATGGATGTCACGAATGCTGTCACAAACTTCTTTGTCAACGACCTTTCCTCTTTCTATCTCGACTTCTCCAAGGATACTCTATATTGTGAAAAGAAGGATTCTGCAAAGAGAAGAAATACTCAATATGTTCTCTTCCAGATTGTCAAGAATATCGCTATTGCTTATTCTCCGATCCTTTGCTTCACATGCGAAGAAATCTATCGCGCTATCCATATGGATGGCAAGAAGAAGTCTGTCGCTTTGGAAGACTATCCGGATTTAGGTGAAATCGATAATGGGCTTTCTCAAGAATATGAGACACTTCTTTCCTTAAGAAGCCATGTCAACAATATCATTGAACCGGTTAGAAAAGAAGGCGTCATCGGTTCTTCCTCCGAAGCGAGTGTTCACTATGTCGCTTTGGATGATAAAGAAAAACAGCTTGTCGAGAAACTCGGCGAAAAGGAAATCTGTCGTATCTTCATCGTCTCTCACTTTGCACTCTCTGACAAGAATGAAGTCAAGAAGCATGAGGGTGAGCGCTGTGAAAGATGCTGGAACTATTTCGACCACCTTGAACAGGATAAGGAAGGACATCATCTCTGTGAACGCTGTCTTGACGCTGTGAAAGACTATCCGGAGGAAGAATAGTATGGGAGAGAAAATCAAACAGTACTTCCTTTCCTTCCCGGGCAAGGTCAAAGAATATTTCAAGACACTAAACTATCCGTTCTATATCGGAATGGTCGTTCTAGCTGTTGGCCTATTCCTTACCGATTATTTCTCAAAGCATGTCGCCTTTGAATTCATGACCAACGGCGACATCGATAATCTTGTCATCAATTCCAGTCGTGTCGGAACGACAATCATTCCGGGACTGATCAATCTGACTTATACGGCAAATGATGGTGCGGCATGGGGTTCCTTCTCCGGAAAGATGTGGGCGTTATGCATCGTCTCATTCATCGCATCCATCGCCTTGACTATCAACCTTCTCTTCCGCTTCAACAAATACAACATCTGGATGACAATCGGTATCACATTGATGGCACCTGGTGCCATCGGAAACTTAGTTGACCGTATGGGATGCCTTACACAGTCTGGCATCTATAAGAAGGGTGTCATCGACTTCCTTCAGTTCACATTCTGGCCTGGCTTCCCGATTTGCAATCTTGCTGATTACTATCTGACTATTGGTGTTGTCTTCCTTTTGGTAGGTTTTGTTCTTGAATTCAGGAAAGAATATAAGCAGATGAAGGAAGAAGAAAAGAAAGAAAAAGAAATGGCTGCGACTGCCGTTTCAGATGATAAAGATGATGCGATGAAACAGAAACTCGCTGAGATGGATAAGAAAAGCGAGGAAAATAAGTCTGATGAGGTGAAAGATGAAAACGACGGAAAGTAGTAGACTTGACCTTGCTGTCAGCAAATTGTTCGAGATTTCTCGTTCTCAGGCAAGTAAAGCGATTCGTCAAGGTGCTGTCAAAGTGGATGGTGTTGTCATCGACACTCCTTCCTTTAAGGTGAAAGAGAACACTGAGATTGACTATACTCCGGTAATCGAGGAGAAACCTGCTGTCGAAAAACCAGATAAAAGCGTCGAACTCGATTATGTCTATCGTGACGAGGATATTGCAATTATCAATAAGCCACGCGGCATGGTTGTTCATCCGGCCCCCGGACATAACAATGACACGTTAGTCAATTACCTCTTCGATGAGGACAGTTTTGATTTTGATCCCCAGGATAAAGAGAATATCCGTCCTGGAATCGTTCATCGTATCGACAAGGATACTTCCGGACTTCTTGTTGTCGCTCAGAATCCCCTTGCACAGCAGACACTTTCTCAGGAAGTGAGAGAAGGCGATTTCCATCGTAACTATTTAGCTTTGGTATACGGAAATGTGCCGGATAAGAGATTCCGCATTGAAGCACCTCTTACAAGACCGAATCACACGGAGAGAAAAGCTCTTGTCGATGTCTATAAGGGAAGAGATGCGATCACACATTGCGTCACCTTAGGAAACAATGGTAAAGTCTCTCTTCTTCAGTGCTCTTTGGAAACAGGAAGAACACATCAGATTCGTGCTCATTTAGCCTATATTGGTTTCCCGATTGTCGGAGATACTCTATACGGACGTGCACAGGATAAGGTTGCGGATAAAGGACAAGCTCTTCACGCTTATTCCCTTTCCTTGATTCATCCTCGCACATTGAAGAGAATGACCTTTTACGCTCCGATTGATGACTATATGAAGGAACTTCTTCGTTACTTCTATCATTGATTTTTCGTTTTTTGGGAGGAATATATGACAAATCGAATCAAAACGACTACTCTTCTACTTTTAACTACGACTCTTTTCTGTTCTTGCAATGGAAAGAAACAAAGTGAAAATAGTGGTTCAAGTAAGGAAACAAATGATTCTACTTCGCATAGCGATACAGTAAAGTCTGAGACATCCAAGTCGGAAGAACTGACATGGGATATGCTTTATGAAGCATCGGATGGTATTGCAGTTGAATCTCAGATCATCCGCTCTTCAACGACGGATGCGGGGGATGATGTCGATAATATTGTCACATATAATTCCTGTCTTTTGGATTATGAGACGACAAGTGAGGAATATTCTTATCGTCTTTATTCGGATATTTATGATGAAGACTATTACAAAGATAGTGATCCTATCCCCTATGATAAATTGAATCCGACAAGAAATAGTCTCTATCTGATGAGAGATTATGTCCAAGGAAAAGATGGTAAGCTCATCGATAAAAGACTGACTAGAAATAATGCTATTGTCTCCACATATGGAAGAAAAGACGGCTCGACTAGCGAGACAGTCGGAATCGATTTTGCAAGTGTAGGATTCTACAATTTCTTTTTCTCTCTGTCTCCTACTGATTTCAAAAAAGGAAATGAGAAGTATTCTTTTGTCTTAGACACAGAAAACATGCAAGAGCCGACCTCATTAGCCTATACTGCTGTTGCTCTTACTGCTGGAATGAGTGAGACATCACTAAAAAGCCTGACACTTTATACGGATGGATATCGTATCACATCTTATGAGGCAGAGATGGAGCCAGTCGTTGCTGATGATTGGCTTCCTGGTGTCATCTATACCTTTAAGACTTATGCAAAAGGCAATATCATCGCTGCAGGAAAAGGTGATGAAACTGTCACAAAGCATTTCCTTAAGAAGAATGAAAAGACAGAAGATGAGAATCTCAAAGCATCCTTTGAACGATTGAAGTCAGGAAACTATACCGAGACTTTATCGATTAAGACAAAAGGTGATGATGAAACAAGTGAAGTGACAAAGTATAAAAGAAACAACAACACTATTGCGGTTTTGTCATCGGAAGAGATTACTTCAGCTTATTATTTGACGGATGAAAACAAGAAACAGAAACTTCGTTATCTCAATGGTGGATACTATAAAGATGGCGGTGAGACTGTTGCGGATTCTCTTTTCCCGACATTCGATATCAGCACAGCCATGTTTGATAAAACAGAAGACGGAAAATACCATTTCTCTATGATTGATACGGGTGTCATGGATTGTTATGCTTCCTTATTCACAGATGCTTCTATTACAGCCACTATCAATGAATTGGATATCTCTATTTCATCTGATACGATCACGGTTTTGATGAAAGGAAAAGATAACACGAATTCTTCATTTGAATTGACTTCTGTTTATTCCGATATCGGTAACACCGATAACGGAATCGATATCAATAATCTGAAATCCATGGACGACCTTACCTGGAAGGATATCCTTTCTATTGAAGACTATCAGATGTCCACTGAGAAAATCACGGAAGAGAATCTAAACAAGATTCCATTGCTAAATAACGGATATTTTGATGTCAGTGCTAACACTTATCAGGACCAATTGAGATTCGATTACTCGATTGGAAATGTCTATTCTCTTTTTGATGAGGATCAGAATGGTATCATATCGAAGAAGGAGACTGAGGCTTATTATACCTTCCGTGATAATCTCTATTCTTTGTATCAATCCTCTTTGGAAAAGAATGGATTTATGAATATCACATCTACAAAGGAAAATGGTCATGTCGTATCAATGAGTGCGACAAATCCCTCGTTCTCTGTCACTGTTTCTATGTTAGAGAAGGATTCAACCAAGCGTGATATCACTTTCCGCATTGCTGTTATAATATAGGTAGAATACAATATGGAAATTAAAGTCAAAGGCTTCTCATCTGTCTTATGCAAGATCGACACAATCGATTTTAATCTGTCCTTGACAACCTATGCAAGCGACGCAAAGACTCTCATTGAAAAGGAAAAAACAGTGAAAGAGAGAATGCTTTCTTCTCTAGACGCTGTTAAGAATGACATTTGTCTTGTGTTTTTATCTTCTGATGTTCGAAACGATTATCGAAACGAGAAAAACAAGACTGTCTTCATCGGTTACAGGATGGAAGAACGATATCGTTTCTCGATTCCTTATGATGTCTCATCTGTTGTTTCATTTTTGTCGTTGATCTATAAAACTGAAGAGAGCGAACTTTTTATCTCTTATTCTTACTCTTCCTCTTTAGTAGAAGAAAATAAAGCAAAATCAATAGAAGGTGCTATCCTTGATGCTAGAAACAAAGCTGATGCGATTGCAAAGGCAATGGACACAAAAATAGTCTCAGTCAAAGAGGTCAGACTTGACGGAAACGATTCCCTTCCTTATGTCTGTTCTTCTGGTTCTTATATTCCTATCGAGGATAGTAAAGTCACATCAGAAGTAGAAATCGTATTTGAAGCAGAGTAGGAAATAAGAAACAATTTAGAATCACCAATTATAATTTGTCTTTAATCAAAAAAGGCTTGAATGAAACGGTTAACGTTATCTTCAAGCCTTTATTTGTTTTCATCATCCAAGATTTCAATCTTGGATACATTGTTCAGCTTTGGTGGATAGACTAAGGAAACAGAACCATCATAGGTGACTTTGAGAATGTCTCCTTCTTTGATGTCTGAGAAATTCTTTTTTTCTCCGTGAGAATAGATTTTTCCTTCGTCTTCAATATCAAAAGTGTAGAAATAATCTTCGGTACCTGTGTTCTGAACATTGATACCCCAAAAATCATTGACGTTTGTATACTTGCCAGTAATCTGGAAGGTGTTGTTCTTTTCGATTTCCATTCCTTTGAGTGTTCCGTTTGTTTCCCTATCGCGGACCTTGGAGAAACCGCTGACTAAGGATAGTGTTGCAAAAAGAAGATCGTTTTTCATGCGCTTTCCCCCTTCCTCACTATTATAGAAGAATTGTTTTGTCTTTCCTAGTTAGATAATAATATTTCTTGATGTTTGTTCTAATTATCATAACAGTGCTTTACTATAAACATCTGTATGATATTCAGCTCCCTAACGGATAGAGAAAATGTGGGGACACAACGAAAATGTTTTACTGTTTGTATGGTGATATCTATTATCCGTAAATTGCAAAATGTATTGTCAGATCTTTATCTAGTTTTCCTGGTTGTAAGAAATCACTTGAAAAGCCGGATTCTTTATCGAAAGACGTTGTGAAAAAAGTGAACGACCAATATCCATCGCCTTCTAAGTCAGGAAGTACATAATTTAGAGATTTGGAATTAAAACCATCAATGTCATCCGATGAAAGATTATAGCCCTTGTCATATTCCAAATGTGTTTTAGCCAATTCATCATCTTTGAAGATATAGCCATTCGTTTCATTGTTCGAATCATATGAAAAATTAACAAACGTATGCTGGACAAAGGTTAACTTTACCTTTTCCGTTGTTTTGGAATCGTTCTCGACTTTGGTTGAGATGTTTTCTTTAGAACATGCTGACAAGGCTAATGATGGTGCTAACATAAGGAAAAAGATTCTGCTTCTCATTGTAATATGGTTCTCCTATTTATAGCCGTAATGCAATAGAGTGACTGATCTTATTTTTCGTAATTGGCAAAGAATCTTTTTACGTACGAATCTACTTTTTCTTTGCCTTTCTGATTGACTAATTCATGATAAATCTTATCTACCTGTGCACTGGCACCCTTTGGTATTGTGCATCCTAAATCGGCTTCCATGTCCTTCCATTCCTTCAGAAAGGTGTAACGAGCGATAACGGAACTGACAGCGACAGAAGGATAATAGGATTCTCCTTTGGTACGGAAACATAAGGGATTCTCTATCAGCTCGTTTCCGACTAGTTTCCGATAATCCTCTTCTTTTGTGAATTGATCGATATAGGTGATGATGTTATTGGAGAGATGATATTTCTCAATCAGTCCTTTCTGAGCAAAGTTGTGACATTTTGCCATCGCTTTATGGATGTTGAAATGATTTTCGGCAAGAAGGGATAGCTTCTTTGGTGAAACCATGACAACATAGTTTTTGATTCTTCTTTTAATGGTTGGACCGATGGAGTAGATGTATGGATCCTTCATCTTCTTGGAATCGTTGATTTCATATTTCTGCAAAAAAGCGATATCATCTTTGTCGACATAACAGGCAGTCACGATCAGTGGGCCAAAAAAGTCACCGACTCCGACTTCATCCGAACCGATTTGAGAATGCAGGTCTTCCCAGTTCTGAAAATAATCAGAAGACTCTTTCTTTTCCGTTTTAGCTGTTTCGGTAACGGATACATCACTAGAGAAGAAATTCGCCTCTTCAATGCATTTGTCATCCTCAGAGGAAAAGACAATCGTATAGATTTCTTTCTTGTTCTTGAAAGCGTGAATAGTGATGCCGTTCTTCTTTGTCAGAAAATATTCATAAGGAGTGGCATCGTTATCGATTTCTGTTGCGTGGTAGAAGTCTTTGACTTCTTCCGCTTTCGCCTGATCGGCTTTGAATTTTGCGTAATACATAAAATAAGTATACCAAAATAGGTGTGATAAGGCTATTTGTGATAAAATCTTTCTTATGAAAGACAATATTTTAAACACAGAAATCAATCAGGTAATCACTGAACTGAAAGCTTACTTCTCTTTAGAAGGGCTGAAAGAAAAATTCAACTACGAAGACTATAAATGCAAAGACTCTGTCGAATTGGAGACGAGTCATGAATATTTAGAAGAATTCTCGAAATTCCTTAGTCAAGGTCATCAGATCACCATTCCATCTTTGATGGATATGGAGTCTCTTTTTGTTGCATTAGATAAGGGAAGAGTCCTATCTTGTCCTGAATTGTATGATATCGGGGATTTATTAAGCTGCAGCCAATATCTCTATGATATGTTCTATGACAAAAAGGAATTCTATCATCTCAATGATGATGCTTTAGATCTGAATCCTTTGGTTCCTCTGAAAAGAGATTTGACGAATAGCATTGATCCAGATTTGACAGTCTCCGATCATGCATCAAGCAAACTAAGAGAAGTTCGATCCGAACTAAGAACGGTACAGCATTCTTTGACAAATATCATGAATACGTATCGTAACCGCTATTCTCAATATTTATCAAGTGATGTTATTTCCTTTAAAGCTGGACAAGAAGCATTACCAGTCAAAGTAAGCTGCAAAGGTTCTGTCAAAGGTGCAGTTGTCTCCTATTCCTCAACAGGTGAGACCGTTTTTATGGTCCCTTATGAAGTCATTGACTTAAGAAATAAATACAATTCTTTGAAACAGGAAGAAACAACTGAAGTCATGAAAGTATTGACGGATCTTTCCCAAAAGTGTGCAAAACAGCTAACTTACTTGAAAAAGGATTATTCCATCATTGAAAGATTTGATCGATATTTAGGTTCTGTCCGATACGGAAACTCATTTAATGGGGTGATATCAGAACTCTCTGATAAAGACCTTCTTTTAGATGGCTTCTTCCATCCGTTATTGAAAGCCGAGAAAGTCATTACGAATACATTGGAATTAGGTGGAAAAGAACCTCTTTCCTTATTGATCACTGGTCCGAATGCAGGTGGTAAATCAATTTTGATCAAAGCAGTTGCTCTATCTGTCTGCATGGATAAATTAGGATTATTGGTCCCATGCCATAAAGAAGCGAAGATTCCATTTATCGATCATGTCCTGTTTTTAGGTGGTGACAACCAATCGGTCATGGATAACTTGTCTACTTTCTCATCTCATCTTTTAGGAATCAGGGAGATAACAGAGAAAGCAACCAATAATTCATTGGTCATTATCGATGAGGTTGGAGAAGGAACTTCTCCAAAGGATGGCGAGGCAATAGGTGTTGCCATTTTAAAACATTTTGAACGAGTCGGATGCTTTACTCTTTTGACTTCTCATTTTGATGGAATGAAGATCTATGCCGCGAGTGATGATAAGACATTGACAGGTGCAATGGAATTCAACAACAACACTCTAAAGCCGACATACCGTCTTCTTCTCCATACGACCGGTAAATCCTATGGTATCCTTTTGGCTAGACAGATGGGATTATCGAAAGAAATCATCGATGATGCTGTCGCATTTGAAAAAGAAAGAAGCAATCGAGATACGGATGCTTTGATGGAGAAACTGACAGAACAAGTATCTCTCAACCAAAAGAAAGAAAGAGAACTCGAAAATAAGAAGAAAGATTTGGACAAACTTATCGAGAAGAGACAAAAAGCCATCGATGCCTTAAATGAAGAAAAGAACTCAATCAAGATGAAGGCGGAAAGCAAAGTTGAAAGACTTGTGGAACAAAGAATTGCTGAAATCAATAAGATTTGGGAATCCAAGCAAGGCAAGAGTGATCTTTCCTATTCTCAGATTTCTCAGGCAAAAGGTGAACTCAAGAAAATCAAAGTCGAGAATGAGCCTTCACTGAATGCGATAGGAAAGACTATTGAGTTGACAGATTTGAAGGTTGGTGAGAAAGTAGAGGATGAGGATGGCCGTGTTGGTACGGTCATGGAAATCAAGAAGAAGGAAGTCCTTTTAGACATGGATGGACTCCGAATCCGAAGAAAGATTTCCGGACTAAAAAGAGCAAAGTTGACAGTTAAGGATGTCAAGGTGAAGAAGGAAACCTATGCATCCATCGATAGCGCTATACTCAATCTTGGACCTTCCCAAGGATTAGAGGTCAATGTCATTGGTCTACATGTTGATGAGGCGATGAGAAAGGTCGTCTCCTTCTTAGATTCTGCTCGTATCCATAAATATTCTCCGGTCAGAATCATTCATGGAGTCGGAACTTTTGCTTTGAAGAATGCGGTATGGAAATATTTAGCCAATCACAAAGAGTTTGTCAAAGAATACCGTTTAGGCGGAGAAGGCGAAGGCGGATTAGGAGCGACGGTTGTCTATCTAAAATGAGTTATTTGGATTACCCTGTTTTGAAACAGAAAATATCATTGCTTCCGGATAAGCCCGGTTCCTATCAGATGAAGGATGGTAATGGAACTATCATTTACGTTGGAAAAGCAAAGTCACTTCTAAAGAGAGTGAAACAGTATTTCACAAGACCACAGGTTGGAAAAGTTGCCCGAATGGTTATGGAAATCCGCGATTTTGACATCATAGAGACAAATTCGGAAAAAGAAGCTCTTTTGCTTGAAATCTCTCTCATTCACAAGTACTATCCAAAATATAACATCATGCTGATGGATGATAAGATGTATCCCTATATTGCCCTAAAGAAGAACGAAGATCCCTATCTTAAAATCACCCGTTCTGATAAAGAGAAAGGATACTATTATTTTGGTCCGTTCCCGAATTCCTCTCAGGCATATAAAATGATAGATTTGCTCAATAAGATCTATCCTCTTAGGAAGTGTCAGAACATACCGAATAAGCCATGCCTTTATTACCATATGGGTCAGTGCCTTGCACCTTGTATTCATAAGGTATCCGCGGCGAGTTATCAGGATATGGTCAATTCAATCACTAGATTCCTCAATGGAGACACTTCTACAATTCTTTCTGATTTAAAAGCCAAGATGAAGAAATATGCAGACAATCTAGAATTTGAAAGAGCTGCGGATTATAAGAAACTTATTGATATGGTCAATGGAATCACATCTTCTCAGAAGATCATATTTCAGGACCATGTTTCAAGAGACATCGTCTCCTATTCTATAAGAGAAGGATATATCTGTGTTGTTTTCCTTCTCTTCCGAAAGGGTGTCCTGTTAGGAAAGAATTCCTATGTTGAGGAATTGGATGACGATATCAATGAGTTTTTGGAGAATATCATCTTCCAGTTTTATGAGAAACATAAAGATCATCCGAAAGAACTGATTCTCCCAACGGAGGATATCGTTCCCGTTTTGAAAGAGTCATTGGACTTCGATGTCATCTGTCCTACAAGAGGAAAGAAAAAGGACTTGGTCTCTATGGCCTTAGAGAATTCCAAACAAATGCTCGACCAGCATTTCCAGACTGCAAGATTGGATGATGATGTTCTGAAATTGCTTGAAGAACTGAAAGAAAAATTAGGACTCAATAAGACTCCATTGGATATTGAACTCTATGATAACTCTCATATTCAGGGATATGATCCTGTCGGTGCTATGGTAAAATACATCAACGGAGAAAAGGCTCCGTCCCTCTATCGAAAATATAAGATCACCCAACCTAATCCTCAGGATGACTTGGCTAGCATGAGAGAAGTTTTGACACGTCGCTTTACTCGATTGAAGGAAGAAAAACAGAAACTCCCTGATCTTATCATTCTTGATGGCGGATTCACTCAGTGTCAAGTCGGCTTGGAAGTCAAAGAGGAAGTCGGTGTCGATATTCCATTAGCAGGCCTGATGAAGAATGATAAGCATGAGACGGATTCTCTCATCAATGCAGATACCGGTGAACTCATTCCGTTAGAGAGAAATACACCTCTATTCTTCCTTCTGATGAGGATGCAGGATGAGATTCATCGCTTTGCCATTACCTATCACAGAGGAAAGAGATCAAAATCCGTCTTCAAGACCATCTATGATGATGTCTCTGGAATCGGAGAGAAGAGAAAGAAGAAAATGCTTGAACTCTATCCGACCATTGAATCCTTAGAGGGAGTCAAGAAAGAGGAGCTGATGCAGATTATACCAGAGAGTTCCGCTATCGAAGTGTTAAGGAAAAGAGATGAATATTTTCTTTATCCGAATGTTGTTAAAAAATAGGAGATTGAAACATGCTTTCACAGTTGACTAGAAAACAAAGAATCCCATCAATTATTTTATTATTCCTTTCCTTGATGTTTATCTTTATGGCATTAGGAAAATCGCAGTATATGCTTTTCTCGGATCTCTTTAAGATTGTCGGAGAAACACCATTCACAACAGAGAATTACCCTTATACATTAGGTGGAATCTTTACCATATTTGTTATTCTTCTCCTTGTCTTCATCATTCTTCTTGATATTGTCTCTTTCTTCTTTGACCGATTATTCAATTATCATACTGTTCATAAACTACTATTTGGATTAGTAGTGTTTGAAACAGTGTCAGAGGTTATCGCCTTCATCATGGTGTTATTCACTAAGAGCAAGGATCCTTCGTTCTTTTCCTTCTTCAACTATATGGATCTTATTCTGAATCTAATTGTCTCAGTATCTTATTGTGTGACGGAAATCCTTTTTATTGGAAATCCATACCGTGAATTGAAAAGACAGATTGAGAACGAAGAAAAGAAAGAAAATATTCCTTTGTTTAAGGCTGAAGAAGAGAATAATGAAGTCAAAGAAGAAAAACAAATAAAAGAGAACAAGACCGAAATGCTGAAAATGGTGACCGCACTTCTTGATCAGAAGAAAATCACAAAAGAAGAAGCGGACAAGATGATAGAACGAATCACCAATGATGACTGAATTGGGTGAAAAAGGAATAAATCATACTTGAAATAACTAGGCTGAAAGACTATAATTATACGGCTTATGGGTAAAACCGTGGGTGCTCGGGACATAGCGCAGCTTGGTAGCGCACTTCCTTGGGGTGGAAGGGGTCATGAGTTCAAATCTCATTGTTCCGACCATT
>CAVILQ010000037.1:0-17996 GCA_963643715.1 bacterium
AAGAATATCAGAAAAAGTATTTTTACGCGGCCGATATAAGCTATGGAGATGTTATGGAGAGCATAAATCTATTGTTGAACAAAATGATGGTAGGATACGAATTTAGGAGATAAGGAATCTTATTTCACCTAAGAGGCTTTTCTAGAATCGATGTATAAATCAATATCATTTATGATATATTTCGTTCCGGTTGTATGCAAGACATCGTAAAAAGAGCGAATGTAATCGAATACAGAATACTTGTTGAACAGGTCGACAACTTCCTTTCCGGTCAGCCCTTTCTTGTTTTTATATTCTTCGACACAAAGGACGATAAATGGTAATTCTTTGCTCATGCTGCTTCCTCTGGAAATAGGATTTCTCCCGTTTCTTTTTCGTGTTTCCACATCTCATAGATCATGAATGGGCTATAATGCCACATTTTTGTTTTTTCGTCTGAAAGTAGAGAGTAAACCTTTGAATCGTAGAATTCGTTCAAGGCTTTTGTTTCTTCCATATCATTCTTTTCTGCAATCAAGGAAATCGTCTGTGGGATGATTGCTATGCTTAAGATGGAATTGAATTTGCTATCCATCGTCATACCTCCTTCGCTTCGATAAATTTCAAACGAGAGATTGCTTTTTCTGTGACAAACACGTATTGGTTGAATAATTTCTTTACTTTGAGTGCCTCTAAAGCCTGTTCTTTCGTAAGTAAGCCAGAAGAATACACCTGGAGAGTTCTATAAACATCATCATCTGCAACTGGTCCGATGACAACATCATATTTCTCATCATCATAAATTCCGTTACGATGTTTTGTTACGAAGTCGAGCCAATCTTCGTTTGGAGACATAAATCTCTTTATGATTAATTCACCATTTTTATGTTCATCAAAATCGTAAACGTTAACAATTGACTTTCCACCTCTTCGAACAGAAACCTTCTGTGCGAAATTCATTGCTTGGTCTTTATTGGTTGTGGTATAGAAACCATTTCCAAAATCTAAATATCGGTTTTGCTCGATTAGTTTTGGCTGTTCCACAATCATATTGCTACCATGATATAAAATCATAAGAGTGCCTCCATCTTTTGAATCTGATTTTTTTCTTTTGATAACTTCTTGAGGATTTCCTGTATTTGCTTTCTTCTTGATAATTGTTCTTTAATGAGTGTGATTTTCTCCTCATCTTTTCCAATATACTTGCTGATGATTTTATTTCCGTCTCGGAAGACAAGATAATAATAAATTTTTCCGTTGATATTCTTTGGTTTTAGAATTCCCTTTGGCAAGGAATCTAGTTCTTCAGAATATCTATCGATCATGATTTTGTTACGCTTTTCCTCTTTTTCGATTATCGTTGATATAAAATCCATATTTTTCACCTGTTAATATTATACCAAACAAAACAGAGAAATATAATATGGTTGTTGGGTAAAATATAGTTTCTGAATCATATGGATAAGTAGGTAACCTCTTGAATGTGCTGATTTTCTAATTGTGAACTTTGAATTCGGAAATACAAACTAGAAATCAAAACTTTATTGACAGCGCTTACAAAGAAAAATATAATAGTCTTAGCATTTAGTAAAACGATTTACTAAAGAACAAAGGAGAACTCCATGGCTGGTCTAAAACTAAATCATATTTATAAGGTTTATGAAAACGGGACAAAGGCAGTGTCTGATTTCAACATGGAGATCAAAGACAAGGAATTCATCGTTTTTGTTGGTCCATCTGGATGTGGAAAATCCACAACTCTAAGAATGATTGCTGGATTGGAAGAGATTACTGCTGGTGATCTCTTTATTGATGATGTCTTGGTGAACGATTTAGAACCAAAGGACAGAAAGGTGACGATGGTTTTCCAGAATTACGCTCTCTATCCTCATATGACAGTCTATGAAAATATGGCGTTCGGTTTAAAGATTGCAAAGCTTCCAAAGGATGAAATTGATTCTCGTGTTCATGAGGCCGCTAAGATTCTTGATATCGAAGAGTATTTACAGAAGAAGCCGAAGGAAATGTCCGGTGGTCAAAGACAGCGTGTTGCTTTAGGTAGAGCGATTGTCCGTAATCCAAAAGTCTTTTTATTGGATGAGCCTTTAAGCAATCTTGATGCAAAACTGAGAGCGACGATGAGAACAGAAATTTCAAAACTGCATAAGAAGCTTCAGACAACATTTATCTATGTTACCCATGATCAGACTGAAGCAATGACAATGGGTACTCGTATTGTCGTTATGAAGAAAGGTGTCGTTCAGCAAATCGATACTCCTAAGAATTTATATAATTACCCGATCAATAAGTTCGTGGCTGGATTCATCGGAACACCTCAGATGAACTTCTTCAAAGGTTCATTAGTTCATGATGAGGAGAATGGTTTCGTTCTCTCTATGTCTGACACTAAACTCAAGATTCCGAGTGAGACAGTAGAAAAAATGGATGCAAAATACTTTGATGGAAGAGAAATCATTGTCGGTATCCGTTCTGAAGATATTCATTTGGAAAGCGAAATACAGAATCCAGACGATAATCTTTCTTTAAAGGTCAAAACTCAGGTTGTTGAAGAACTTGGTGCTGAGACATTGGTCAATTCTGTTTTGGTTGATTCGAAAGACAGTTTGATTTTCAGAACAAAGAACACATCTATGATGCGTGCAGATGAAGAAGTGAAGGTCTATATCGATAGCAGCAAACTTCATTTCTTTGATAAAGATACTGAAGAAACATTGCTTCCTAGATTGCCGGAATACAGGCATTACTCTTTGACATTGAATCCGGATAAATCGATTGACCTCTTTGGCAAGAAGTACTTTCTGCCTAAAGCAATCACAGATTCATTGACGGAGGGTGAAACCTATGAATTTACCATTCCGACAAAGGCAATCATCAAGGGAAACATGTATGAAGGAACTGTTGTGAAGTGTGAGGAGCTAGAAGATAAAAAGTTACTTCATATCCAGATTGATGGTAATTTAATCTTCTCAGTCAGTGAGAAAGATGTTTCAGAAGGAGAAAAGTTTACTTTTGATGTTGATTGTCATCTGATTAAGGTTATGAAGGAAGATAAGGATATCATTCTTCCTATCCCTGAGCAGAATAAAGTGCTTGGAAAACTTCATAGAATCAAAGCTGTCGTTCCTGTCACAAACAAGAAAGGAAAGACGAAGAACAAGAAGGTTACTGGATTCCAGTATCAAATCGGTGATGCTCTAATTGATGTTCCTTATCAGATGTACGAAAAGACATTGGCTGTTTTAGTGAAGAAATTCGAATTGCATGATATTGAATTTGGATTTTCATCGGAACTGAATGTATTAGGTGAAGAAGGCTTATCAGTAGAACTAGAAAAGATTTTGGATTATGGTGTTGATCAGTTTGGTGTCTTTAAACTGAAGGAGGTAGAAGGAATCCGTTTTGATAACCATGTCATTGTAAGACTTCCTGACGAATTTGATTCTTCTAAGGATTACAGACTTAATCTGAAATACGAAGACCTGAATGCAAGAGATACGCATTTTGATATCACATTAAAGTAAATATGAAAAAGAGAACGAATATAAAAGATATCGCTTCTGCTTCCGGTGTTTCCATTACAACGGTATCTTTGATTTTCAACAATAAAGCAAATAACATTCCACAGGAAACGATTGACCGAGTCAAGCAGATTGCTAAAGATAAAGGTTACCAGCCTAATGCAATAGCAATGTCTTTGAAGACAAAGAAGACAAAGACAATCGGTTATGTCATGCCTAGCATTGAAAATACATTCTTTGCTGAGATTGCAAAGAAAGTAGAAGAATACATCGATGATTATGGCTATAGTCTTATGATCTGCTCTTCGAATGATAAATTTGAAAAGGACTATAGTTCCATCAACGCTCTTGCATCCAGAATGATTGATTTCCTGATTTATTGTCCTAGTGCAGAGACATTGATGACAAAAGAGAATCTGAAGAAGATAAATAATCTTCTTGATGCTTTGAATATTCCATATGTTGTCATTGATAGACAAATTGAAGGAAATATTCAGAACAAGATTGTCTGCGATGACCACCAAGGCGCAATGACAGCCACTCAGTATCTTATCGATAGGAATCATACAAAGATTGCCTGTATTGCTGGTCCGCTTGAGACTTCTTCAGCTCAGAACAGATATTCTGGTTATATCGATTGTCTGAAAGCAAATGATATTCCGTTTGACAAGAAGCTTGTAAGATTCGGAAACTTCGACTTTGAATCTGGATATCAGGCGATGAAAGCAATCATAAAGCAAAATCCGACTGCTGTCTTTGCCTGCAATGACTTGATGGCATATGGAGCCATCAAGGCTATCAAGGAAGCGGGAAAGACAATACCGGAAGATATCTCCATCGTCGGTTATGATGATCTGATTTATTCGCAGCTTCTTGATGTTCCTCTCACTACAATACATCAGGATATGGATGGCATTGCAAAAGCAATCGATGAATTGATAGTCAATGTCTTGGAAAAAGGCGAAGATGAGCATACGAACAAAGTCGTTTCTTCCTATCTTGTGGAACGAAAGAGCGTATGCAGAAAGGAGGTGCACCATGAAAAAGAAAGATGATATTCAGTTTAAAAGGCGTAAGCGCAGAAGATGGAAATCTTCTGAAATTCAGCTCTTCCTCATGGCGATGCTTGGTATCGTATTTGTACTGATTTTCTCCTATGCCCCGATGTTTGGTATCGTCCTTGCCTTTAAGGATGCTGATGGATACCTCTCCATCACAAAAGCACTGACAGAAGCACCTTGGTGTGGATTGGACAACTTCAAAAACTTTCTGACAGATCCAGACTTCAAACACGTCATGTGGAACACCTTAGGACTGAATCTGCTTCAGCTGCTTATCAACTTCCCGGCACCGATCATCTTTGCCATTATGCTCAGTGAAGTGCGCTCGAAAAAGTTCAGGAAATTCATTCAGACAATCACTTACTTCCCTTATTTTCTGTCTTGGGTTGTCTTCGGTGGAATCATACTTGTTCTCTTAGACACTTCTGGTGTCATTAATACGGCATTGAAGCAGATGAAATTGATAGCGGAGTCGATCAACTTCGGAGAAGCACAATACTTCTGGGCGACAATCATCATCACCTCCATCATCAAAGGCTTAGGCTGGGGTGCCATCATCTATATTGCTGCAATAGCAGGTATCGATCCTCAACTATATGAGGCGGCAAGAATGGATGGAGCAAACAGGTGGCATAGAATCTTCCATATTACGATTCCCTCCATTGCTCCAACTATCATTCTCTTCTTCATCCTGTCATTGTCAGGGATTCTCAATAATGGATTTGATCACATTTGGACCTTCCAGAACCAGATCAATTTGGAATCATCAGAAGTCTTAGATACATTCATCTATAAGTATGGTATCGTTCAGCAACAGTATTCCTATACAACAGCAGTAGGCGTCTTCAAATCTGTCATTGCCATCATCTTACTGGTTGTCGGAAATAAGGTTTGCAAGAAGATTACCGGAAACGGAGTCATCTGATATGAAACGTGAATTCAACCATATGAAGATGAAAGGCTCAGATGGAAAGGCCATGAAAAAGACATGGTTCGATCATCTGAATGTCATTCTCTTACTGTTATTCGCTCTTCTCTGCCTTTATCCGATGATTTATGTTCTCGCCTGTTCCTTTGCAACCGATAGCGACTACATCAAAGGAAACATCTATCTTTGGCCTCATGATGTTACCTTGGAAAACTATCTGACAGTCTTAAAGGATTCTAGACTTTGGAGAAGTTATGGAATCACTCTTGCAAGAACTGTAATCGGCACTGTGACAGCCTTGATCTTTACTGCTATTGTCGGTTATGCGATGTCGAGAACGGACTTAAGAGGAAGAAGCATCTTCTATAAAATATTCATCTTCACTATGTTCTTCTCTGGCGGTACTGTTCCGTATTATCTCATCATTGTCTGGTTAAAACTCTTCGATAACTTCTTGGTCTACATCATTCCTTCTCTCTTCTCTGTGTACAATATGCTTGTCTTCTCCAACTTCTTCAAGTCTATCCCAGAAGAGATTAGAGAATCTGCTGTTATGGATGGAGCAAGCGAATTCAAGATATTCCGTTCCATTATCATGCCATTATCGACACCTGTCGTTTCAACAGTGGGATTATGGATTGCAGTCGGTCATTGGAACTCCTTCTACGATACAATGCTCTATACGACAGATACGAAGCTTTGGACTCTCCAATATTATCTGATGAAGGTCATCAAGGAATCTTCAGGAAAGATCATTGCCGGTATGCCGGCTGAGATTATCGGAAATATCTCAGCGGAAACTGTCACCTTTGCTGCCATCATCATCTCCGTGATTCCGATTCTTGTTGTCTATCCTCTTATCTTCAAGATGTTGACGAAAGGTGTCGTTGTCGGATCCTTAAAAGGATAGAAAGGGTTAGAAGCATGAAGAAAACATATGCTAGACTGCTTAGCTTTGCAGCATTTGCCACAATCACATTAACAGGATGTGGCAATCAAACATCCTCAGACAAGGATGGAAGTGGAGACGGGAAAAACAACTATACGAGTGTCACTCTTCCGGATTATCCGGAAACGATTGATGACGGAACGGATTCCTGGACAAAGGATAAAGAGGAACTGACGATCACTTGGTATGTCAATGATTCCTCCTTTACTTGGTCGACTTATGGAAGTGATAGAGTCTCTGAGGTGATCAAAGAAAAGACTGGCATCACTATCAATTTCATCTCTCCTGTCACGGATGATAATTCCATGCTGTCCAATATGATCGCTGGAAACAGTCTTCCGGATGTCATCTCCGTTCAAAGCTGGTATCAGCAGTGCACACAGCTTGCAATGCAAGGCTATGTTTATCCGATGAATGATTTGATGGATAAGTGGGCACCTTCTATGAAACATAGATTACAGGAGGATGTCTTCAATTGGTTCTCCTTAGGAAATGATAAGACGTATGGTTTTCCGAACTTTGCTTATTCGAGCAATTACTGCAAGGCTGAGGATAAGATGGAACCGAATGGTGGAATCTTAGTCCGCGAGGATTGGTATAAGGAAGCCTGTGCAGCTATCGGAAGTGACATGACATCTCCTGCTTCTTTCATCCAGGGCTGTGAATACATTAAATCCAA
Organism: bacterium; assembly: GCA_963643715.1. Lineage (GTDB taxonomy): Bacteria > Bacillota_I > Bacilli_A > RFN20 > CAG-288 > Enterosoma. The sequence continues at coordinate 7,136 of CAVILQ010000037.1, forward strand.
ATACAGCAAGTCTATTCCGATTCAGATGGATGTCTTCGATACAGAAGGAAATGATTCTGTCAAATGGCTGTCCCAGTATTTTGCTACTCCTTTTGAAGATGAAAACGGAGACTATATCTATAACCTGGAACATGAGAATTATCAGGAAACACTTACTTTCCTCAATACATGCTATCAGAAAGGATTGATCGATGATTCGAATTTCTCCGCTAATGCAGCAGCAATCAAGTCCAAGATTGCTTTAGGAAATGTTTTTGTTTCCATGGTGACTCCTCAAGATTATTCACAGGGATTTATCTCTGCCTATAATTCCAATGTAAAATATGTTCCTCTTGTCTTGAGAAACTCAAAAGGCGAAGATCCTATCTTACAGGATATCCGCGGCATGGGCTATCTCTTTACGATGATTCCGACTACATGCAAAAGACCGGACAAGGTCATCAAACTTTTGGATTTCCTTTATTCCGAAGAAGGTCAGAGACTTGTTGCTTTTGGTGTCGAAGGTGAAACCTGGAATTGGTCCGATGAGACAAAGACGGAAGTTGTTTGGACCGACCAGTATCTTACAGATAATGCAAATGACAACACTTCCAAGTATGGTCTTTATCAGATGACCTTGATGATGAATTTAGCTTATATCAATAAGATCAAGCCACTCAACGGAAGAAAGGATGTTGATGTCTATATCGATAATCTGAAGAAACCTTTGTCTCCTTATTCCTATGATTACACGGCTAGTTTTTTAAAAGATGATGCTAGTGATTCAGACTACTTGGATATTACGACAAATGAGAACAGAGCGACTCAGAAATGGGCTCAGTATCTTCCGAAAGTCATTCGTTCTAAGTCGAATGAGGCCGCTTTGGAACAGTATAATTCAGCATTGACTTATATCAGTTCCCGTTATGACTTGAATCAGATCAAGGAATTCAATAAGAAGGGATATGCCCGTGCTAAGGAAGCACTCGGATTAGAAAAGGCTTGGCCGACTCATCTCGATGGCTATGTTTCTCCTTCTACTGGTCCGAATGGCGACTTCTCATATTGGAGAGGAGCGACCCATGAATAAGACAAAGATTATTTTAGATACCGATATCGGTGATGATATCGATGACGCTTTTGCTCTCTCGATTGCATTGAATGAGCCTAGATGTGAACTTCTTGGTGTGACAACGGTTTTTAGAAACTCGGAAAAGCGAGCCAAAATGGCAAAGAGTCTCATCAAAGTTTTTGACAAAGACGTAAAAGTATATGCAGGATGTGATGTTCCCCTTATTGCAAAGGTGGATGATTTGATACCGAGTGAAATCAAGACTCGTGAAAAACTGGATGAAAAAGGCAAATATTTAATCCCCCAATATTTGCCTTTGATGGATGAGTCTGATGTGGAGAAAGAACATGCTGTCGATTACATCATCTCGACGGTTCATCAATATCCACATGAAGTTACTATCGTTGCTATCGGTCCTTTGACAAATGTTGCGATGGCGATAAGAAAAGATCCAGATATCATTCCCCTTATCAAGGAAATCAGAATTATGGGTGGTCATCCTAAGGATATCCACTGTAAGGAATGGAATATCTTCTGTGATCCGGAAGCGGCAAGGATTGTCTATTCTTCTTCTGTCAGACTATATGCAGTCGGCCTCAATGTCACAATGCAGGTCAAATTAGAAGAAAAGCATCGAGAAAAACTGAAACAGGTAGATGGTGAAAGATTCTCTCTTCTTTCCAATATGATGGAGAAATGGTTCAAACACTACGAGTTTGCCTGTCCTGTCATGCATGATCCTTTAGCGATATCTACTTTGTTTACGGATGTCTGCACCTTTTCCTTTGAACCTATCTATGTAGGACTAGAAGGAGAAGAAAGAGCAGTGACAAAATTAGATAAGAGAGGAAATGAAATCTACTATGCTGACAGTGTTGATACGGATAAATTCTTCCACTATTTCATCAAGACCATATTCGATATCGGATAGGAGATATGCTTATGAAAACGAAAGCACATACACTTCCTGTTTATATCTTGTTCCTTTCTTCCTTGGCTGGAAACACCTTATATGCAAGCGCACCTTCTATCAATCCGTTTAGCTCAACATTGGATGGTGGTGTCACAGTCTCTTTTAAAACGGCTTCATCCAATCTTTGCTCAGATTTGAAACTGATGCCGAATGTCTCTAGCGATTTCACTGGTGATGGATTTGCATTAAGAATCAAAAACCACATCACAAGCGGTGATGGTTCACCGATGTTCTTATATCTGAATGAAACCGATTCAGACAGAGTGAATGCAAAAGCAAATGGTTCTTATACTCTTTATTCTACATCAGGAGAAGTGACTTCTTGTACCTATCGAAATGGTGATAATGCATTGATATTGCCGGCTAGTTTTGATGGCTATATCTATGTTCCCTATGATGGCCTTGAAATCAAATCCGGATATGGAACAGGTGATAAGGTGATGGATTATTCTAGCGTTTATGCTGTCTATCTTGAGGTGAACACCTACTATGACGCTTTCTCTAATTTCTCGTTAGGCGGAATTGAGGTGCTTAAGGATAATGAGGCAAGAAAAGTATTAGACCCAGCATTACTGAATGATTTAACGTATTCGAATTATTACTGCAAGGATTATAACGGAGAATATATCATACTGGATCACAAGAGTGTTGGCACTGGTGACGTATCAACATCAATCGACTATAGCAAAGTTGCTTTGTCTGAAAACTTGAATGGTGGTCTACAGGTTTCCTATAATGGAGCTGAGTCAGATATCATTGCTCAATGGGGAATTTGTCCTTCTATTAGAGACTATGGAACGGATACTGATTCGCTTGCAATCCGCATTAAAAATCAGACCTCTATCTCAACACCGATCACCATCGCATTAAAGAACAGAAGGGGAATCAGTTTTGCCGTCAACAAAGAGACAGGACTCAATGTCTGCTTCAAGGAAAAAGGTGGAGTGTTATCCATCAATTCTTGGCGTAGCTGGGATAGTGCAGTAGTGATTCCGTCTGGTTTTGATGGATGGATGATACTTCCTCTTGATATCTTTATGACCGGAACGGTAGCAGACCCTAGTGATGTGAAGCAAATCACATTCTCTACTTCTGTCTATAAAAGCTACGATGCCTTTACGAGTCTTACTGTAGGAGATGTTCAGTTGATTAAAGATGATGAATCGGTTGATACTCTTATCGATGCATCAAGCTTAAGCGATGATGACTTTGCCTCTACCTATGTCAAGATTGCTAACGAGGACTATATCAAGTTTGAACGCTACACTGAGTCGAAACTCGTGGCTGAGAGAAAAGGCGATGTTAAATATTTGGAAAGAATCAATCATGTTTCAAATGATACGGAATTGAACAGTGAATTCCCTGTTTGGTCAGGTGGTTCCAAGCTGACTACTACCTTAGTGGATACTTATGATGAACATAAGGGAATCCGTGTCGATATTGGTGAAGTTATTGCCAATAACAATATCTATGGATCATTTGATGTCTTCCCAAAATACTACACAGAGGATTGGACGAACTGGGCAGATGGCGGAGAAGAAAAGAATCAGGAAGCAAAGGGAATCACTTGCTATCTGAAAAATCTTTCCCGTAAAGAAATCACCATCAATGTAGAATTTGAAGAGAGGACGAAAGTCAACGGAGAAAACGTTGCGGAGAGATGGAATGTTCAGCTTGGTTCGATGCTGATGTATTACGATATCAATACTAAACAGGAATTCATCCGTATGGCAAAGCCATCCATTGTCATTCCGGTTGGCTTTGAAGGATATATCCGTATTGATTTCTCGCAGTATTCTGTTCCGAGCTGGTGCACAGTAGGTGATATGCAGTTGGATCTGAATGCGACAATGTCTGGTATCTTTGTTACGACAGACTGCTCGAATAATGAGGGCTTATCCTTTGTCATATCAGACTTTGGCGTCTACTTCAACGAGACAAAGATCAATACCTTGTTTGAGACAAGTGATAAGTCGATTCAGGCGAATATGGAGGACTGATGGATATGAATAAAAAGATTGTTTTCTTGCTTCCTTTCCTCCTTTTGTTCTCTTGTAACAGGACAAATCAGAGCGATATCACAGATGACAAAAAGAGTGATGTCAGTGATAACGGTGACTCTTCTAAACCAGTAGGAAAAGAAAAGACATTATACGGGAAGTCGCCGCTGTTTAATGATCCGTTAGGCATCTATGACAAGGATCCTTCTATCATTGTAGAAGGAGATAAGCAGTACATATTCTATACGACAAATGAAGTGATGAATGTGACAAATGATGTCATTGCTATGAGAGTCGGAACAAAAGGAATTGATGGATACACCTATTCGGATGCAAAAATCTGCCTTAGACCGAGCGAGAACGGATGGGATTCAGTTAGAGTCTCTAATCCCGATGTGGTAAAGGGTGAATTTAACTATCAGAATACGAAATACTCTTATCTCCTTGCTTATCAGGGGAATTCCAAAGTGAAGGATAAAATCTATCAAATCGGTTTTGCAGTATCTAACGATTTAGAGAATTGGACAAAAGTCGGAGATGAACCTATCATCACATATTCTTCCTATGCGTTAGGTTCTGCCTATGGATGCGGTTCTCCGTCTTTAGTCAGTTATGATGAAAAAGGAAAACTCTATTGCTTCTATACCTATGCGGACTCTTTGATTACGAGTACTCGTGTAAGTTATTTGGATTGTTCTGACTTAGATAACATTGTCATGGGAGAACCTTCTAGTGTTTCTACACATGGCTTACAGGATAAGAATTCAGATGTCATCTTCAACAATGCAGACTTCCTCATCGATAAAGGGACAAACACTCTATATGTAGTGAGAGACAGAAATCCAGTCATGACGATGCCTGCTACAAGTGATTCGGTTCAGGTTGCTAAGGCTAGTTTAGATATCTTGACAAATCCTTTCGATAATGAATGGAGCATGGTCTTCACTGCTATCGATAGCTTGGAGACGGCGGTGTTAGATGGTGAAAATGAGACACAGGAATTCGGATGGGAGAGAATCTATACACCTTGCTTTATCTCGAATCCTTATTCTGTTGTCAGTAATGCGACATCTTTGGATGTGGCCTTCACTGTCTCAGCAGAAGGAAGCAGCAGTGATACTAGCTACTTGTATTCTCCTTCAATTGTCGATTTCCATTTTGACTTATAGGGGGAAAAGGATATGAAGAATAAATTAATGACTCTCTTCGCTTTGTCTTCATTGTTGCTCTGTATTGGATGCGATCGTACAAGTGATAATGAGACAAAAAAAGAGGATACGACAATCACGGATAAGAAAGACAGTGATGATAAGGAATCTACAATGGAAGAGAAAGAGTGGAACAATTATCAGCTCTTTGAACATAAAGAGGGAGAGAATCCTCTCTATGACTATTACTACAATTATTGTCCGACTATCTTTGAAGAGGATGGAGTCAGACATATCTATTATTGTGCCAATAAGCTGCACGGAAATGTCACCGACTATATCGCCTATCGTTCCGGAACGAAAGATAGTACGGGAAGGTGGGTATATTCCGACATTCAGTATGTGTTAGAGCCGACAGAGAACACCTGGGATTCAAGACATGTCTGTGATCCTTCTGTCATCAAAGGTGAATTCACTCATTCTGGAGAAACGTATAACTATCTGATGGCCTATTTAGGATGTGTCACGAGTGATAACACTTCCAATGAAGTCGGCTTTGCTGTAAGCAAGACACCTTCAGGACCATGGATTAAATTAGACAGCAATCCTTTCTGTCATTATACTTTGAATGACAACACCGGATTCCAGTGGGGATATGGTCAGCCTAGTCTTGTCTCTGTCGATAAAAAGGGTGAAGTTCTTCTTTTCTATACAGTCGGAGACGGAAATTCCACCTATGAATTAGTGGAAAGATGGAATCTTAGTGATATCGATCATCCTACAATGGTATCAGAAAATTCGAAAAGAGTTTTAACACGTGGACTGAAAAATCTAAGCGGATTACAAGACTATATTTCTAACGCGGATTACTGTTATGATGCCTCATCGGGAAGAATCTATATGATCAAGGATGATCATCCTGTTCCGGATGGAGCAAATGTCTCTTCTTCTTCGACAATCTATTATCTCGAAGAAGATTTTGAGAATCCGGATTTCTATCCAGGATATACGCTCTTTAATGTTGTTGGTGATTCTTGGAATGAGATGGATAAGATTGACGCTACAAATGCTGGATTTGATTTGAACCATAATTGTGGACTCGTCACAGACCCCTATGGATGGACACTGTCGACAAAGTCAATCGACTGTGTCTATACGGTGGCAACGAACACCTCATCTTTCTGGGGTGCATTAGGTTCTTATCGACTTTATCAGTATACGATGGAAATTACGGAGTGAACAAATGGGTGACTTTGAAAAGAAGATGGATTCAAAAGGCTATCGAATTCTGAAAACGATAGCGGACTTATTCCTTGTAAACTTGGAATTTTTGTTTACAGTCGTCTTTTCATTGTCTTTTCTTTTCTATCCTGCCTTATTTGCTCTTGTTGAATTCTGCAAGAAGGAAAAAGAGACTTATGTCAGACCATTTAAGGATTACTTTCTTCTTGTCAAAACTCATTATTCAGTTGGATGGAAATATTGGTGTGTATTCACTCCTATCTATGCATTGTTAGGATATTCCATATATCTGAGTTATCAACTGATCATCAACTCTAATATGTCTTTTATGGCATGGCTTAGCATGGTTATTGTAGTCGGTGTTGTTTTAGTGCTGACTTCTGCTATCTTTCATCTTTCTTTGTTCCGCGCTTACTTTGGTGATGAGCCTGCATTAAGCGGATTTAGAAAAGCAAGTCTAGTGGCGAGAAAGAAGATATTTATCACAGCAACGATTTGGACTATGCTTGCCTGTTTTGCTTTTCTTTACTACCTTTTCCTCCCTCTTATATTGATTGTTGGATTTGGATACATTGCATACTTGGTTGTTTCGTTGGCAGATAAGACGTACAGTCGGTTATATAGGGAGGAACAGGATCGAATCAAAAACGAAAATAAAGAAGAAGTCGAATGAAAAAGGAGAAAGTGTATGAAGATTTTGGTTATCGGTAGTATCAATATGGATCTTACTACCTATGTCGATGTTCTTCCTGTTCAAGGGGAGACGAAATTTGGGCACTCTTTTAAACAGAATCCTGGTGGAAAGGGTGCTAATCAAGCGTGTGCCTGTGCTCTATGTGGCGGAGATGTCACGATGCTAGGGGCTGTTGGAAAGGATTCGTTTGGAACTGTTCTAAAAGACACACTGATTCAGTGTGGTGTTAAACCAAGACTGATGGTGGATAGGAATGTCACCAGTGGTTTAGCTACCATCCTGATTGAAGAAGAAAAACATGACAATCGAATCGTTGTCATTCCGGGTGCTAATTTTTCTGTTACAGAGGAGTTAGTGAAAGAAAATTCTGATTTGATCGATGAGAGCGATATTGTCATCACTCAGCTTGAGATTCCGATGGATACAGTTATGTACATTGGAAAACAATGTAAAGAGAAGAATAAGACATTCCTTCTCAATCCTGCACCAGGAGTGAGATTAAATGATAGCCTCTTAGAGACTGTCACTTATCTAACTCCGAATGAGACAGAGCTAGCCTTGATATCCGGTATGGAAACCAAAGATAAAGATTCCATTAGAAAGGCATGTTTCTCTCTATTAGAAAAAGGAGTGAAGAATCTATTAGTGACCTTAGGTAGCAATGGTGTCTTTTTCTGTAATCAGGAAAAGCAGAAATTCATTCCTGCCTATAAAGTGGATGCAGTCGATACGACAGCAGCAGGTGATTGCTTCAATGGTACTTTTGCTGCTTTCTTAGCAAATGGATACGATGTTGAAGATGCGATTGATTATGCACAAAAAGCTTCTTCCCTCTGTGTACAGAGAAGAGGTGCCATACCTTCCCTTCCGAGACGAGATGAAATCTTAAAATAGGAGAACTTTATCATGAAAAAGTCCAGTAAGAAAAAGTTGTTGATGTTAAGTCTCATCGCTTTCACTCTCCCATTGACGGGTTGCGACAATAATGTTGAATCTGTCCCTACTTCATCCTCTTCTCAGACAACTTCCACTTCGCAGGGAAGTGAAAAAAAGAGCGATACTGAAAAGGAGACAAAAGTTGACCCTTTGAAGGCAAAGAAAGAAGAAGCAATTGCGGAAGTTGAAGGCTATAAAAACAAAGAAGACTATCGAGAGGAGGAAGCCTCATGTCTTCAGACTCTGATCACTTCTGCAAAGGATCGAATCAATCTCTCTACAACAGAAGCAGATATTGATGATGCTGTGGAGGATTTCAAAAATGCTGCGGATGCTTTAGAGACCAAAGCAGACTATGAAGCAAAAGAGCAGTTAGAGAAGAAAAAGAAAGAGGCTATCCTAGAAATAGAAGGATATGCTTCCTTAGATGATTATAGAGAGGAAGAAAAAGCAAAGATCACTGCTTATATCTCTGAATATAAGGAGAAAATCAATGCAGTTACGGATATCACTCTTATCGATGGCATCGTTTTAGAATACAAGGGCAAGATAGATGAACTGAAGAAATCATCTGACTATGAAAAAGAAGAACTGGAAGCAAAGAAGACGGAAGCTTTATCTACGATAGAATCTTATGTGGATAAAGACAATTATCGAAGTGCAGAGCAGACGAAGATTGATGAATTCAAGAATACAGCAACTGCTGCGATTCAGTCTGCTACGACAATCGATGCTGTTAATGATGCTGTGAATGCTTATAAAGCATCTGTAGATGCTCTAAAGACAAATGCACAGTATGAAGAAGAGGAAGCAAAGGCTTTAGAAGATAAGAAGAAGTCAGCTGAAACTGAAATCAATGACTATAAGGATCCTATCATCTACCGTAAGGCAGAAGAGGATAGTTACTTTGACCTTGTTGATGAATATGTAGACCTAGTCAAGAAGGCGACCTCTATCGATGCTATCGATACGCTTATCGCTGAATTCAAGACAAAAGTGGATGCGTTGGCCTTGGATACTGGTTTTACAGGAACTTTGGATAATGGCGCCATTGTCAGCTTCAAAGCCTCTGATACGGATATTGTCTCTGATCTGAAGGTTATGCCAGATGTTGATGACTGGACAGGTGATGGCATTGCTTTCCGTATCAAGAACAATACAGCAATGACATCCTATATCGGCATCTTCATCAATGAGAAGGATAGTGACCGTGTCGCTTTGGGTACTGGTGCAACATACTATACATATCCGATTGATGGAGCGAAAGCAAGTGCGACATCTGGACGTACTTGGGGAAACTATATCAATCTGACTCCGAACTTTGATGGCTATATCTATATTCCATATACTTCATTCAGCATTGTGACCTCTTATGGCAGTGGAGACAAGACGTTCAACTATGCCTCTATTTATGGAATGTATTTTGAAACAGCAGTCTATCAGAGCTATGGAGACTATAATCAGAACTATACATTAGGTGATTTCCAGGTGTTGAATGGTAGCACCATCAAGAATGTTCTTACTAATACTGATACTACCTCTTCTAATTTCACACAGAAGTATGTTGCAGACTACAATGGCGACTACATCCAGTTGGCTTTCAATGGTGAAATCACAGATCCTACTACCCTTCCTTTCAGTGGAACATTGAATGGTGGTGTGAATGTCACATTCACTGCGGATACTACAGATGGTTTAGCAACTATGTTAGTAAAAGGACAGACGACTTCTTGGGGTGGTGGAGATGGTGTCATCCTTCGAATCAAGAATAATGTGAATATAGAATCCTTCATTGACTTCCGTATCAATGAAACAGATTCCGATCGTGCCAAGATCAAAACAGGCGGAGAGTTCACTCTCTATGATTTAGACGGCAATGAAACGACAAGAGGAAGCGGTAGAAACTGGAATAGTTACATCTATCTTCCGGCTAGTTTTGACGGCTATATCTATGTTCCTTATTCTATCCTTGAATTTGAATCTGGAGGCGGAGATAACACTCTTACTTTTGCTTCTGTCTGGGGAATTTATCTAGGCACTAGCAAGCAGTATGACGCCTATCAGAACTACACTTTAGGATCTATCATTGTAAAGAATGGTGATACCTATACGACAGTGTTGAATCCGGAAGAACTGACGGATGATAATTATACTAGTTACTACAATAAAGACATCAATTCTGGCTTCATTTCAATAGCTAGACATACGGAAGCGTAGTAGTTGAATTAAGGGATGAATTTCTAGAAATTTAGTCTGAAAGATTAGAAATAGAATAAGAAAAAAACTCCAGTAAGGATACCTGACTTAGGTTGTGGTATCCTTCTGGAGTTTTTGAATGTTTTGACTTCGTGAGAAGTGAAATTATATTGGTTGATTTTAGACCTATGAATGATATAATTTAGTTAACTGTGCCACCTCCTGTATGAAGGTTGGTGTAGATGGAAAAGATGGAATTAATGGTGTTGACGGTAGTGCGGGTATGGATGGTAAAGATGGTTCTCAGATTTATACAGGAACTGGAACACCTAACAGTGAAACTGGAACCATCGGCGATCTGTATATTGATACAGAATCTGGTGATATGTATTCCAAAGGTGAATCTGGATGGATCAAGACCGGAAACATCAAAGGTGCCAAAGGCGATGAAGGAACCAATGGCAAGGACGGTGTATCCATAGTTGGTGTGTCTAAGACTTCATCTGTTAATAATGTAGATGTCTATATAATTACCTATTCAGATGGGACTTCATCTACATTTACTGTAACCAATGGTGTAGACGGAAAACCAGGTGTAACAGGACAACCTGGTACAGATGG
>CAVILQ010000038.1:0-6017 GCA_963643715.1 bacterium
CCATCTCGAAATTTGCTTCCAAGAAATTGGAAGTTTTTTTGTTTCACACACTCTTTTTGCTGAGACCCCTTGTATTTTTTTTGATAAAGTTAAGTTATGAAGAAAGGAAATTGTATTTGATTTCTCCATATAAAGAAAGGTACTAGGAAATTATGAAAAAGACAAAGGAAGTCAGAAGAAGCATTATTCTCTCGGCAGTAGCTGCTCTTGCTTTTGGCGGAGTCGCAGTTGGCACGACGTATGCTCTTTTTACAAGCGAAAGCAAAACGGATGTGACAATTGCTACTGGTAAAGTAGATGTCAAAGCGAGTCTTACCGATTTAGTCACTTATTCAGGTGTGGATTTAACGGGAAATCCAGAAACAGATGTTTTAGCTGAGACTACAGTCAACGGAACGTTCACCAATGGTGGAACGGCTACTATCTCCGGAACGAAAATCACTCTCGATAAGATGACACCAGGTGATAAAGTCACTTTTGATGTTCTCATCCATAACGATAGCAATGTCAATAGTATGTATCGTACTGTTGCCACATTAGAAGAGGATGATGGACTATATAGCGGTCTTGTCATCAAGATTGATGATAAAACCATATCCGGAAAGACGGTTCGTTCTGATTATGTTGATCTGGCTGTCGGTTCTGATGACATTGTAGTCAAAGTCAGCATTGAACTTCCTTCTGACTGCAACAATATATATCAAGGAAAGAAATGTGTCTTATCCTATGGCGTAGAAGCAGTTCAGGGTAATGCTTTTAAGGGAACCTATGAGGTCACACCAGAAACGCTTCAAAGTTATCTTGATGGTGAACATGGTTCAATTGATAATGCAACCTTAGTCTTGACTGCTGGTGACTATCCTGCCGTCGAATTAGGAAGAGCCACGAAAGAAGCCGATAGCAATACAGAATACTATCTTGGTGGATTCTCTAGCGAAAACAAGAAGACTTATGAAGAGTTCGTACAAATCAAGAACAATGGAACCTCTTCCGCTTCCTACTATGTACGCAATATGAAGAATGTCACATTGAAGGCAGCACCTGGTGCAACTGTCACAATGGCAGGAATCAATGCAACAGCTGGACACATCTATGGTTCAGCAGACACAGCTGTTCATGACTATGTCCTTGAAAAAGACTTCCATGATAACTCCGGTTACTACCTTGCACAGAACTGGGAGAACATTACGGTAGAAGGAATCGACTTCACTGCACCTAGTAAGATTTATTCGTCTCAAGAAGAGACTGTAATTTCCGGCATGACATTCAAAGACTGCAGTTTCACAACCGGAACCATTGAAGGTTCCTCTAATCAGGGACTAAACTTCTCCACTGAGAGAAACTGGGGTAAGGTTACAGACCTTGTCATTGAGAACTGCACTTTCAAGAACTGTTATCAGTCCATCTATACGAATAACATCTATGGTGTCAGAGTCACGGATAGCAGTTTCGATAAGACAGGCCATAACGCTATCGCCATTCAGGATAATGTCACTTCTTATGGCGGAACTTCATGCGATCATGGTATGGTAGTCATCAAGAACAATACCTTCAGCAATATCGGAGACAGAATCATCCGTTTTGGATGTCTTGGAGCAGATACGCAGATCATCATCAAAGACAACAAGGCCACTGATTCTGGTGATGAAGGTCTTTCCGTCATTAAGGCAAGCCTCCTTTCCGATGGCATCCTTTATGACATCGCTAATAATGACTGGGGCGAAGGAACATCAGTCAGCAACACAGAATTCAAAGATAGATAATTGACTAAATAGAAAAAGTGACTTGAAAATAATCAAGCCACTTTTTCTTTGCCTTATTTCTTAACAATTCAAAGAAGAATCGTAGGATGTAAATGATAGCTAATTATTGATGAGACTTTTCGTATGCTTCCTTTATCTCCTTGGGAAGGTGATCTGGAGTCAATGATTTAGCCGCGTCTTCGTTTCCGGTCTCTAAGGCTTTTTCATAATACCAGGTCTTGTACTGAAGCATAGCAAGAGCCTGATTCAGTTTCTCAATCTTTTCTTCGACTTTCTCTTTCTGTTGGCAAATCAGATCATATCTGTCCTGATAGGTAGATGGCCCAATCATACACCAATCGATGAACTGACGGATATCCTTGATTTCCAGTCCGGATTTCTTTAAGCATTCTATGACACGTAGTGCTTCTATTTCCCTATCAGTGAATTTACGGATTCCAGATTGTCGTTCTAGTTTCGGAAAGAGGCCTTCTTTATCGTAATAACGGAGTGTTGAAATGGATAAGTGAAACATATCTGCCACTTCACTGATGGTATAGTACATAGTATGGTCTCCTTTTTTTATCATACCTATTGACCTAAAGTTAGGTTTAGGTCTTAGAATCATTATAGTTTATTAGACGATACATTGGAAAGGGAGGATATGAAAATGAATCGACCTTATATTGTCTGTCATATGATGATGTCATTGGATGGTAGGATTGACTGTGCGATGACAGAACAACTAAAAGGAGTGGATGAATATTATCAGACACTAGACTCCTTTCAATCGCCTACTCATTTAAGCGGCAGAGTGACTGCGGAAAAAGAGATGGCATTGAAAGGAAAGTTCCATTCAAATGATGATAAAAGAGTAGGAAGAGAAGACTATTTCAAGGCAAGTGAAAAGGAAGGATATGAAGTCGTTGTCGATAGTAAAGGAACTCTTTTATGGAATGATCAGGGAAAGGAAGTGATTCCTCTTCTTGTCCTTACTAGTGAGGATGTGACACTTTCCTATTTGGACTATCTGAAAGAGAGACATATCTCTTATATTGCCACAGGAAAAGGAAAAGTGAACTTGATGAGAGCCTGTGAAATTTTATCTGATGTCTTCTCTATCAAGAGAATGGCAGTGGTTGGTGGAGCCCATATCAATGCTGCTTTTTTAGAGGAAGGACTATTGGATGAGATCAGCATACTGATTGGATCTGGTATCGATGGACGAGAGGCAATGGGCTCAGTCTTTGATGGGCTGAATATATCAAAATCCGTAACTCCATTGAAATTGGAAAGTGTGAAAGTGTTGGATAATGACGCGATATGGTTACGATATCTGACTAAATAAAGGAGAACAAAATGAAAGTGATGGATCAAGAGAAGTTCGATCAGATGAATGTGTTCGGAAAAGGAAACAAGAATGACGCCTATGCGATGTATTTTACCGGTACATCGTATCTGAATCCTTTGACAAAGAAGGAAAATGGGATATTCGCCGCGAATGTCACCTTTGAACCAGGATGCCGTAATCATTGGCATATTCATCATGCGACAAAAGGCGGCGGACAGTTGCTGATTGCTACAGCAGGTGAAGGCTGGTATCAGGAAGAAGGAAAAGAAGCTATCAGCATGTCTCCAGGAACTGTTATTATGATACCAAGCAATGTCAAGCATTGGCATGGTGCAAAAAAAGACAGTTACTTTTCCCATATCGCTATTGAGGTTCCAGGTGAAAACTGCTCTAACGAGTGGTGTGATGAAGTGACGGAAGAAGAATATGGAAGACTCAGTGAGAAAGAAGAAAAGAATCGAGTTGTACAGACAGCCGGTAGAGATAGGCTAGCAGACTTTGCTCCTGATTTTGCTCACTTCAATGATGATGTCCTCTTCGGTGAAGACTGGAACAACGAGGATATCGATTTGAAGACGAGATGTCTTGTCACCGTGATTGCTCTTGTCTCTCAAGGGATTACGGATTCCTCTTTACGATATCATTTAGAGAATGCGAAGAAACATGGTGTCACGGAAAAAGAGATGGTAGCCGCTCTTACACATATTGCTTTCTATGTTGGCTGGCCTAAGATATGGGCTTCTCTTCTTATGGCGAAAGAAGTTTATAGAACCGAGAAATAGGTGAATCGACTCTTTTTCGATTGAGACCGATTGAAATTAGACTGTTTTTCCGAAAAAATTCATTTGGATTTGCTCTTCCGTTTTGTTTTTCACTCCCTATCGTTTAAAATCTTTATGGAGTGAAAAATTATGGCATTAGATTTTAATTTAGAAGCTGAAGATCATTTGTCCTTTCCCGAACATCCAAGTGTGATCGAGAAAGATAGCTATCAGAAACGAGATGATATCTCTGTTTTAAGCATTCCTTCTAGCGTATATAAGATATCTGCTCACGCCTTTTGTGAGTGCAAGAAACTGAGAGAAGTCTATTTGGGCGAGTCGATTTCTACAATAGAAGAGGGAGCCTTCAAAGGATGCGAGAGCCTATCGTATCTCTATCTTCCTTCTAGCATCACCTATATTGCAGAGGATGCTTTTGATGGCTGCTTTGAGAAAGAGTTTGGCTGTCATATCTGTGGATATGAAGGGAGTTATGCTGAGAAATATACGCATGAGAAAGGTCTTCCTTTTATCTCAATGGTGGATGAGGAAAGATTACAGAAGGCGAAGGAACTCTTTGACAAGGATATCGATTCTGAGGCTCAGGTTGTCGTCTTCCGCGAAGCAATGCTCAATCGGTATAATCCTGTGGTTCAGGCTAAGGGAAGTCTCTATTTGTCCATTGCTTATCTGATTGGAAGAGGTGTTCCATCTTCGGATGTGTTGGCAGAACAGAATCTATCCTTATCCGATTCGTATTATGAATTCAGGCTCTATAGCCCAATGAAGAATGAGACGGAAGATCAGATTCTTCGTGTGAAAAAGAAACTCGAAACGATTTATAACGGATTAAGCAAAGTCATCCGTGATTTGAGTGAGGATGTCTTGATGGAAAACAAGACGGTATTACAGTGTAAAAGAGAACTTTATCCGGAATCCTTGAACGAGGATGAGAAGAAAAAACTAGCTAAGCTAGATGAAGAAGAAAAGAAGGAAGAAGAGTATGAAAAGAGTAAGGATAACTCTTTTAGAGTCCTCTATCTTCATGGATTAGGTGAGAGCAAAGAGGATCCTATCGGTTTAGAATTGAAAGAAAGACTTTCCTATCCGGTTAGGACAATTGATATTCCAGCAGATCCCTATTACGGAATGAAGAAAGTGAATAGAGTCGTATCTGAATATCATCCTGACTTGATTGTCGCAAGTGATTTCTCTTCTCTCTACGCTCTTAGGATGAAAGCATATTCCCGTATTCTGATCCATCCTTGGATCGACATTGATGATATTCCGTATCATTTGACCAAGGAAAACCATATGTACAAGACTTCTCATTTTGGAAAGTGTGAATACCTTGTTGATGATCAATTCCTCGATGAGACGGATGACATCAAATACATAGAGACTTATCCTCTTGGAGTCAATTATGCTATCTTCTCTGAAAATGAAAAGAACAATCCATCCTATCGAATGGCTCTTGACCTCTTTACTGAAGAGAATATCTGTTTCTCAAAAGAAGGGGATGCCTATTCTCCAACTGAACTCACTCTCGATATCATCCACCGTATCCTACAGGACGGAATAGGGAAAGATAGATAAAAGACAACTTTTTGTTTCTAAAAGTTTAGTTTTATTTTAAGCACTTCGATTACCATAATCGCAAATAGATTTGAATATAGATCTATTTGCTACATTAGGAGGTATCGATATGTGCTTATTCTTCCATTTTCATCACCATCATCCTCATCCCCATTATCATTATCCGCATAGAGTTCATCTCTTCTTTGGTAGACCGCATCCACGCCCGCCAATGGGATACGGATGTCATCCTCATCACCCGCGTCGTCCACACAGATATTGATTTTTCTTTGATGATAAAAAGTCACTTCTTTTCCGGAAGTGACTTTTTATCGTAATGGACAAATAAGACGTTCCTAATGTAGAAAAATGAGTTGGCTGGTTTCCATTGGAAACATATATTTCAGTTCTATCCTTCAATTAAAGAAACATCGTCATATAGACTGGGATACAGAGCAGGTCTTCATCTTTTTGTATAGATTAAATACTGTCGCTGAGGAACAGCTTATCCTAAAAACCTCAATTCATATTACATCTGGTTTTAGCCATCTACATTTTTAATGGTTTTAGTATGATATGCCGAAAATC
>CAVILQ010000038.1:6071-17610 GCA_963643715.1 bacterium
TGCCGAAAATCCCCAAATTTGAATTCTGGCAGTCATTCTAAAACCTAAATAGAATCCAGTGTTTTTAGATTATCAGACTAATTTCCTTATATATATCTTTCAGTTGGCACTTTGTTGGCACTTCACTTTCTATAATATTAAACATTAGAAAGAGGAAAACAATATGAAAAAACATCTGAAGTCATTTCTTCCGTTACTGATGGTCTTATCTCCTTTGGCTGTTACAGGATGCGGCAATACAGTAACTGAGTCTGTAGACAATATCTCCTATACTGTGAAAAAGGAGCCGACCTGTACAGAGACAGGTCTAAAAGAAGGATACGACAAGGATGGAAACCTTGTCACCCAGGTTATCCCATCCTTAGGACATGATTATGATAATGGTGTTGTCACGACAGAACCTACCTGTGAAGAGAAGGGAGTTAAGACATTCACCTGTTCACGCTGTAATGATACCAAGACTGAGGATATCGATGCCTTAGGTCACACAATCTCAAATGAATATCTATATAGTCCGACATCACACTATAACGAATGCACACGCTGCCATGAGCATTTCCATGAACAGACACATGACTTCAAGTATCGTAAATCAACGAACATGAAGCCTATTGACTATTTCCCGTATGGATATAGTGAGATCTCTAACGCGTTTGATATCACCTGGGGCAAGGATGAGAATCTAGATGATACGTTGGGTGTAGTCAATGAATATTCATGCTCTACCTGCAATGCGACACTGTATAAAGCCGAATTCCTGACAGAATATATCTATACTTATGGTAGTGGTGCAAAAAAGGAAGCTCATTACACATATGATGACTATAACATCAGTAGAGTAGAGGATGGATACTTTACCGATGGAGTTCTGACTAGCGGTCTTATCTATGAATTTGGCTATGCTGAGAATCAGATGACAGTGACAAAATACAATAAGATTAAGGATAGAGATCCGATCTTAGCAGTAAAGGCTAGCATCTATTCTGAGAATCATAAGGCGAAAAGAATCGAGACGATCACTTACCAGCACGGTGAGGAATCCTTTTATGTCGATTATGACTTTACCTATGATGATAAAGGAGAGATAAAGGGATTGAACAGTTTGACGCATTATCGTAGTTCTGAATCAAAGAATGTGGAAACTTGGCAATTTCTTGTCTGCGATTATAGAAAAAAGGAATACATCGAATTGAATAAGAGAATCGAACATTATAGTAGTGATGGAGAGATATCATCTTGGTACTCTGGTGTCTATACCTACAATGATAAGAAACAGCCATTGACCTATCGTTCTGAATCCTCTGAAACCAATAACAATTCTACAACCACATATACCTATGATAGTCAGGATAGACAGATTAGAAGAGAAGAGAGAAAAGATAATGGTACGACAAATGTCTATACGAATGAATATAATGGAAACACCTGCAAGAGCTACTATAATGGAACATTATCCTATGTTCGTGAATACGATAATAATGGAACTTTGATTCATAGCAAAGAATACAATAACACCTATAGGAATAATGAGTATCAGTTGATTACTAGTGAAACCTATTCCAATGAGAATGAGAAGGTAACGTCCAGCAAGAATACGAAGAGCTATGTAGAAGCTGATAATCAGAAATGGGATGCTACGACTTATACCTACCTCAAAGAGAACTATTCTGAGAAAAGACTTGTAAAGTCCTATAAGAAAGAGACTGTTGATGCTGTTTATCCAGATGAGTATGATGAATACGTCAGTGAGACCACTTATACCTATTCCTATAATGCAAGAGGAGAACTTTCTAGAATGGAATATCTCTCAAAGACAGATTATGTGAAAGAGAGCATGACGGATATGACAACAACCAATTCGATGGACTATACCTATGAGGAGTTTCCGATTTCAACAAACATCTTAGATAGAGTGGTGGCTTAATCCTATGCATAAGACAGATATCTGTTGAAGAATGAAAAAATTGTGTTTTTCTGATGTTTTAGTATTTTCATGTAACCTCTTTCTTGATACAATAAACCGATAAAAAAGAACGAAATCGAGGTGGTAACATGAAGAAAAACAAAACAGTTGCTTTGCTTACGGTATTGCTTGCCTTGTCCTTTTCCTCTTCCTTGACTTCCTGCTCGGATAAAGAAGCAGAAAAATGGGCGTATTCGAAAGATGACATGACACGTTTTATGTCCATGGATGCTGTTCAGAAAGATAATGCGGACAAGACCATTACATTCTCCGCTGATACGGATGTTCCGATCTTTGACGAAACCATCGACATGGATGATGTCATCGCCTTTGATGTCAACGAGGTTAAGAGAGAACTAGAGAAATCTGGAAAAGACTATGCGGACTATTCCGTATTGAAGAAGGCCTCTGTCGATGTTGTCGATGTAAAGAATCTAGAAGATCAGGACGGTTTTCATATCACATTCAAGGGAGAATCGGATTCATCGTCTGACTATGCGATGCTTCTTCATTCCTCCGTCTCGACAAGCGATAACTATGTGATGGTAAGCCGCTTTGTCGATAAAGGAAACACTGGAAACAAAGACCCCCAGGCTGAATTTGAAGAGACGTATGTTACTAAAGCTGCTACATGGGAAGATGGCGGAAAATTCATGTTTGACGTTGTGACGAATGTTGCTGTTATGATCGCTGGCGGAGCTAGCGGTAACCCGGCTGCCTTTATGAGCGGACTCTTTGGTATCGTCAGCGCTGTCGGTGAGACCTGTTCCGATAAGGATGCAACCATCAAAGGGGTTATGGACCTTTTGAAGGAGACTGACCGCAAAGTCGAGGAACTGAGCAACAAAATCGATAGAAACACTCAGTTATTGCAGGATGAGATTGTAAGAGTCAACGCCAATGTTGACCAAGCGAATTTAAACACACTCAATCTTGCCATCAATGATTTTGCCAACAATGCTCTTTCTCCCATCAATACATTCAATAGAAACTTAGCTGATGCACTAGGAGAGTACTATAAAGACTTCATCACAAAGCCAGAGAAGATCAAATTGGCACTCTATAAGAGTGGAGATGCATATGGTTCGACACCGTTATTCGATTTGACTGAATCGAGCGAATACAATTTTGAGATTACATTGAATGACTTCACCAATGCAAAGAAATTCCTCTCTTCCAGTGGTAATATTGTAAAGAACGGATTCGTTGCTGAACTTTCAAAGGATATCGATTCTGCTCTTTCTTCTGCAACGAATATTCCAGATGGGGTCTCTAAGGATACTCTGAACGACTTCATACGTTCAAGGATTATTGAAAACTTCACAAAAGAATACTTCTCTGCTAATAAAGATAAGGCTCAGACCTACCGTAATCTGATGATTGAATATGCGGAAAGAATCAGTGGACTGAAAGGTAAAGTATCCTATTTGTCATCTTATCTTTCCCGTCTTCAGTTCATGTATAACTTCCAGGGTGAAATCAAATCGGAAATCCGTGCTTTCTGTGCAAGTCTATTGAAGACATTGGATACAAATACCGCTTTTGCTACTCAGGCGTGTTACTATGCTGGCTATGACTATGATGAGCTTTCTACTGTATATAAATCCACAAGAGAACTGATTCAGAACTTCTATCAGAACAATGTCAAGGAAGAGGACTCCTACTCCTTTATCACTCAGTCCGCTTTGACTGGCGGATTCTATCAGAGCAAATACAATACTAGCTTCTCTAACCTTGGAAACGAATGCTCCTTGAAAGTCACTTTCCAGACTCAAAAGGTTGAGATGAAGGATGGTGCTATCGTTAGAACGGATGAAGAGATTTCCAAGCACAGCGGAATCAGCGAATCGAATCATTTGAGAATCTCTACCAGGTGGAATCTTTTGAGAAAGACAGGTTCCATCTCTGATGTCAATGAGGACTATATCCATTACCTATCCTCGAATAGTGTTATTCCATCAGAAGCGATAGAGGCCTGTGAGTTCCTCTATTCTGCAAAGTTAGCTAGTGAATCCTCTTATCGAATCCTATCGAATAATAGAAATGAAAGAGACCTTAACGGAAGTGATTCCTCTCTGAAGATGAAATGTGTCGGAAGAGGAAATCCGAATGGAGACTATTTCAACCTTGATCAGGATTACAATTACAGAAGCTTACAGGAATCATCCTGTTGGAGCGGAAAGACATTTGAAGGCAGCTTCATCAGCGCCTCTTCCGGTTCTTCTCTTGGCACAGAGAAAATCGCTTCCTGGGCAAAATATAACGAAAGCCATTGGTATTGGAAAAACGATGAACACTGGTCCTTTACTAACGTCGATAGCAACAATTACTACTTCATCATTGAAAGCGTACAGAAGTAATCTATACCAGAGTCGTGACGGATGCTCTTTTGGATATTATTCTAGATACTGGTATGTTATAGTAATTCGATAGGAGATTTATCATGAAAAATACAATCAAAAAAATTGCTTTGCTGTCTTTGACTCTCTTCCTTGCATCTTGTAATCAGAATACGGATTCAACAAAAGAATCTTCCCTGGATTCCTCTTCTAATCCAATTTCTCAGTCTGCTATTTCGGAAAGTTCAGAAACTACTAACGGCACTACAACCGATAAAGCGACTCTCACCTGGAGTGAAAGCGACCTTTCCGTCATGTCCGAATACCTGAATGGGTATACATCCTTACCTTTCCCAATCGGTTTCACGTCCTCTTATGTGGAAGCAAGCGGCACAGATGAAGATGAGGAATGCTTCATCGTCTATGACTCCAACTGCGGCGATCTTTCTGAAAGCTATGGGAAACAGCTCATTGATTCTAGTTTTACCTATGATGAAGAGGATAGCGGCGAAGGATACTATTATTACTATCTTTCCTTAGAAGATAGCAAGGATGAAATTTGGGTACAGATCGACTATTATCAGACGGATTTTGAAATCTTCGCTTGGGTGGAGATTGGTGTCGATAACAGTGCTACCTTCCCCTATGATCAGATTGCAACATTCTACTCTCTTTCTACAGTAGACGAGACTGTTCTTCCTTCCTTTGCTTTGGCAAGCGGAGAGGAATATGATGTCTATACTTCCGGAACTGAGTATCTTCTTATCGGCGGAATCTATGATACGACTATAGAAGAGGCCACTTATGTCTCTGACTATGAGGCGAAGCTTACTAATGCTGGATACACTGTTGATTCTGCAAACGGTTCTGCAACAAATACGACCTACTCCATCTCCTTGATGTATATGGCGATGAGCGGATATTTCTCCATTCAGCTCTCTCGCTAAGTTAAACTTCATTTGATTGAAACATAGGCATCCAGTAGGATGCCTATGTTTAGTTATAAGTGTTTGTTCCTGAATCACTCTAAGCAATAAAGTATAAGATGGATTAAGAAGCAAGAAGGGTAGAACTCGGCAGTATGGAATAAAAGATAGGATTCTGATTTTATGTCAACTTGTATTATTCTACTTATAAAACAAGGAAATAACGTTTTAAAATATATTTGTCTTATGTTAGGAATGTAATGAGATTCGGCACTGAAAAAAACGATTCGCACAATTTAATGTTATCGTTGAAACGCCGATTACAATATTGTGGACTTATCCAGGAGGGAATAAGTATGGAAGAAAACAAATGTGAAAAATGTGGAACTACAATGGTGTCTTTTAAAGAAGGCAGAACAATAGGCATGAGCTGTCCTAACTGCGGATGGGGATGGGCCACAACAGAGTTTGATCCCATAGATTTGGATGAGACAATCTATACAGTAAAATTCGATACGATTGTCAATCCATCAAAAGAACAGCTGAAGGTTGTTTCAAAATTGCTAAACGTCAATTTCCTAATTGCGGCTAAGTTATTAAAAGAAGGAAAAGCGTCCTTCCATGGAAAGGCTCTTGATATCCAAAGCAAATTGAAAGAAATGCATGGACAGGATTTTCATTACTCAATAACTCCTGATTTTAAATACGAGATTTGATTCCAAACGAAAAATGCCACTCGATTCATCTTGTGATCAAGCATTTTATTTAGAAGAGCGATTCCTTCTTCATCCATTCCTTTTCCTAAGCCACACATCTGAGAAATATCATCCCTTTGATGACTTCTGGATGCTTTTTTAGCCGTGATTTGAGCGATTAGGCCTCCATAGGATTGCCCGAGCAAATAAACGTTTGTCGCTCCGATGGCTTTTATTAGTTCAGCAATTGCATCAGCCAATGAATCGTTGTCTTTGAAATTCATAGGATAGCTAAAGGAAAGCAGGTTGTATTCAGGCATGAAGTAATCATATAGATAAAAGAAACCATCCGATAAACCACTTCCGCCAGCAAACTTTAGTAAGGTTACATTCTTGTTTGGATTTGGGCTTTTGTAATAGCGATATGAGAACGGACGGTCTAAAACAGGGGGCCTTCTTTATTGGTGCAATCATATCGAATTCTTTAAATTTTTCTTTTAATGTCATAAGTTACACTACTGATAAGTACTTTAGGTGTTAAAAATCTTGATTTACAGTGGGATTTGTCACTATAAATCTGGAATCAATTTCTTTTACTGATATATTTTTGATTCTTGGATTTTGGAGGACAGGTCTGAATGATCAAACCTTTTTCTATCAATGGATTTAATACATCAGTTCTGAAATGACTGCGGCTCGAGTACCCAATATGGTTTTGAATTTCTTCTCTTGTGCGAGCTTGGTCTTTGCAATATTCCAATATTGCTTTATCATATTTTCCAAAGAACACCTCGTTTTCGCCATCCTCATATAGCATATCAAACAATGTAATGGTGAAGAAATCCTGGTGGTCTTCAAGAAGGGGCTTTTTATCTTCAAATTTCTCATACTCTTTGTATATCTTCTTAAATCCGCTGCCGATCTTTTCCATCAATCCTACGCATTCAAAACAATTACAAATAATTTTATTCCTTCTTATTGATGGGATATTCGTCATTTCATATTCGTTTGGTTCTTTAGATAAGATCCAAGCGCCAGGTGAACTAATTTCTAATCTATTTTTAAAGGCATCAACATCTATTTGAATTCCTTCGATTGAATAGTCTCTATGCGCAATCGCGTTGACTATCGCTTCTCTTAGCGATTGCTCCGGATATGATAACGTATCAAGTCTTGAACCGTCTTTCATTTTAATGAAGCCCGTCCTGCTATTCCTTCTTATGAAATTCATTGTTTCTGTAAACGTATGGCACAAGGAGCCTTTGAACTCTTTTTTGTCAAGCATCTCATCAATCCCCTTGTTGTTTCCGTTCCAGATCCTACATGAAATCAATGTGTCGTCTGATTCATACTTATCCGAAAACATTCGTAATCCTTCGGTAATTCTCCCGTCTTCCTTAACGACTTCTTTACTGATTAATATATCAAGCGTTGGCTCTAGACTATCTTTTCGATATTTTCGACCTAAATTGTTAAACAAAGTAAAGTCCGTTTTTTGATATACTCTATCAAGAACTTCTCTATCTACACCAAATGTTCTTTTTCCTAACTGTAGAATCTGCTTGACGCTAGCCGGCAGGCTTGCGCCATCGCATCTGATGTATACTTTTTCGTTAAAATCCCCGACTTTATAAACAATCAATTCTTCGGATGGATCAATCTTTATCTCTAATACATATTTATCTTTCTCACATTCATATAGTTCAAAAAAAGGATTTATGTGTGGAAATAAGTATCGATTTATCACCTTATAAATTAAATTCTTATATTCATCGACTTCTTTTTTTGTGATGCCCACCGCTAAACCGTCATTATTGACACCGACATACATTATGCCTCCGTCTGAATTAGAAAAAGCGGCTAATGTCTTTAACCATTTCTCCACTTTCTCTTGATCTTTTTCGAGTTTGAGTTTGAATTCGATTTCCGTGCTTTCGAACTTTAATTTATCGATTATTTCTACCAAATATTTCATAATGACCCCTTTCTTGGACTTATTATACATCATGAGCCCTTATATAACAAGAACATGAGCCCGTCATGAACCCGTCATGTTCCGTATTTTATTGCAACGGATGACAGACGAAGTCTATTTCAGGCGAATTTGTTATTTGAGTTTATCAGTTTTATTTGAACTGCTTTTAAGTCAGGATCGTTATTCAAGAATCTCAATATCTTGGAAAGACTTAATGCCTTTTCCAAATTGTCCTTGATGAAATTTGTTTTTGATGCCAGGCCTGCTAAATATTGTCTTGTGTAATTCATCAAAAGCCTCGATTAGTTTTTTCCTCGTTCAAGTGTTTGATTTGTTCAAGGGCATTCAAGACTTCTTCTATTCCACCAGAAAAAAGTATCTCACCGATGTAGTCTATTATTGTTTTCTCAAGTGATGTGAGTCTTATCCCCTCGCTTGCAAGGTCATTTGCGAGAGTTAGATTTCTGGAGGTTTATAAATAAACTTGTTAGCATTGAAAGTGAAATCGTTGAATTTAGTGAGGCTTCCGATCGTAACATCATTAAAAAAACTGAATCGCTATCCCATAGTATTCAAGGACGGAATGAAAACAAATGAAGGAAGTCTTTGAGATGTTGCAATCGATTTCAAACTTTGTCGAGTAAATGTCATTCTTGGATGACTTATACCCTGTCTTTGTAGTCATAATGTCTTTCTTGTCTTTGAATCCTTACTATATATCCGTCACAATTCTCAGATTTTTGTTGTATAAATCCTCTGATTCTTGCTTTTTGGCTTATCGGGAATCATATAAGATAAGATGCCTTCCCTGATTAATGGAATGATATAGGTCTTGATACAGTAAGCGGGATGCTTATCATCAAAACCGAGGAATTTTGCAATTTCCTCCTTTGTCTTTGGAGTCGAACAATATCTCTTTATTTTTTCAACGAAAGCCTCATCGAGAGAGCTGTCTTTCTTTCGATTATATAAAGTGACTTTAAAGGTTCCTCTCTCATTTTCGAATTTTGGGTCAGTCAATCCTGCCTTTCTCATTTCGGCATAAATTGTGGGGATGCCTGAATATTATTTTCCGTACCATCCAATGTCTCCAAAACAGATGCGATAAATGGATTCCGGATGTCGGAACGTACTTTTCCTAACTCATTCAAGGTAAGCCTTCCATATAGACCACCGGGATTCGAAATTCCCATTCTATCATCAAAGATGGTCAGCCTTATTGGATCGTTTTCGGTATGAATGCTATAATCCCTATGGATCAAAGCATTCAAAAGGATCTCTCTGATTGCTTTTACCGGGTATTCCGATACATCAGCTCTGTTTCCATTCTGATCAATCTTTGTCGATTTTTTTGTATTGTTCATAACAAAGGCTATTGCCTGCTTTAGCATATCCTGTATCGTTCCATCTAAGCGTTTATTGTCGATGAATCTTATGCCATCTGATGATTCGAACCCGTATTCTTTACCGGCGCATCTGACTGCCACAATATCTAAATTCGGAGAAAAATACTGCGGATACTTACCGAAATTCAGAATGCCGCATAAAGTCGGTCTTTTGTTTTTGTCTAAGATACCATTCATCTCTAATATCTGATCTTTATTCATATTCATCAGATTCGGTTTCAGACTGGTGATTTTATCAATGAATGAATTGATAAGGACATCATTCAGAAAATCTGCATCAATCCTGTCCTTCGTTCTTAATTCGTCTTCTGATTTATACTTGAATGAATCAAAGCTGTATACCTCATACTCAGTCATAGGAAGATCAGCATCTCCGACTCTAATATAGGAACCTTTCATCTTTCCTTTTCCTCGGTAATAGCATGGCTTATCGAAAACATCCAGTTCAGGTATTTCCACTGAAGCAATGATTTTTCCATGATACTTCGTTCTGGTGATGGCTGGCCTTATATTTGGTTCCATCATTCTTGTCTGTTCCGTTATCTTTTTCTGAAAATCATCTGGGTTTGAAATTCCACACACTATAATCATCTTTCTCATCTATTCCAAAAATAATGATTCCACCATTGGTATTAGAAAAACTAGAGAAGGTATCATAAAGATTTTCAGGTATACCATTCTTGCCTTTTTAAATTCGATATTATCAGTTTTTGTCTTTAACGATACTGCCTTATCAACCAATTCAACTAATTCTTCTTCTGTCATACTATAAAAACCTCTCTCAATACTGTTATAGGTTATGTAAACTGGATTTCGACCTTTTAAGAAAATAAAAGAGACTTTACGAAAACAAAATTGATAATTAAGAAACAGTAATTCGAATTTTAAGAAAATCATAGCGTTAGTTCGATTCCCTAAATTTATTATCTAGAACTCTCCCAATCCTTAGTGCATCAAATTGGGAGAGTTCTATATAATTTGTTTTTTATTTCCAAAAAAATGAAATTTTCCAATCCTATTTTGAATGGTAAACCTATCAGAATTTCAGTGTACCATATATGGTACATTTGAAATCTTATAATATCCCCCAGTTATAAAGGGGGATTAGTTCATTGAGAGATAACATTCATTTTTCTGAGTCTATGTCTAAGAAGATCATACCCTATATTGAAGAGAGTCTATCTATCCTTGAATCACTTGATCTGACTGTCAGAGAAGATGTTACTTTCTATACTGCAAGACTTGTATCAAAAGGTCGTCTAGGTTATTCACAGCTTAGATACGATGATTCCTATTCTGTGTGCATTGATAAATCTATCCTAGATGACAAAGATGAATGCACGAATGTTATCATCCACGAACTTCTCCACGTGAAATCAAAAAACACGGGAGACAATATGGGACACGGTAGATGGTGGAGCAGATTAGCTAATTTTGTATCCGCTCATTCAAAATACAATATCTCAAGATACGCAAGAGCGAATCCTACAATCAAAGAACCGAATTCCTTTTTCAACCTATCGAAAGAAAAACAGAAGAAACTCTATGAGAAGATGAAAGAAGAGAACAATAGTGAACTTCTTGATAAGTTCTACTCGATCTATTTCTCATTGATCGATGTCAACTTAAAAGATGACTATACCTTCTATTTCATTGAAAACAGAATCCTAAAGAGCAAAGACTTCGCTTATCTTTCGTTTAATGAATTATTTCCCTCTACTGCTGTCAATGACCGTATCCGTTGGGGGTTAGTCAACCGTTATCTGACTGGTAAATATGATGATATCCTAGATACTCCTAGCAAAGCGATACGATTCCATTATCTGTTCAAACTTCCATTTAACGGAGATGATCCTGAAAATCGGAAAGAACTACTGAAAATGCATTCTCCATTCGACATCGTAGCACGTCATACAGAACTGCGTTTTTCATTATAGTGATATCTTTTCTCTCCCTATTTGTTTGATTATAGAGCCCGTATTCATGAAAAACTTTATATATATCGACAAAATCATGAATACGGACTCTATAAATATGTTAAAATACTCGCATGTCAGTCTCTAAGAAATACAGCAAGAAAAGACCCATCAAAGAATTCTCAATCGGATTGCTACTATTATGCAGCGTATCCCTTCTTTCTGTTGGCTTTTCTACCTGGTATTCTGGTGCTGATGCCAAAGGTGAAGGCACGGTTCAGATCGAGATTGCAGATACGGTCGATAAGAATTCGTTTAT
>CAVILQ010000039.1:0-7610 GCA_963643715.1 bacterium
GTTGTGATGTTAGAAAAGACATTTTCATCGCCTTTGAACTCAACAGATCCCTCTGCTTTTTCATCATAAAAAGCGTTCTCCTCAAGAATAGTGACAGGTTCTCCTTCGTAGACGGAAGGAATCGAATACAGCCGGTACAGTGTCCTATCCTGATAGGTCACATTGGAGAGTCCGTATCCAGTTGATTGTCGCTTATAACCAGTCAATGCCATCCCCTCTTCTGTCTTTTCAAAACTTAATGTATCGTAGCTCATACGATATCCGCAGCGGCAAGCATAATCATAGTAATGGACAGTGTGATCATCGCCATAGTTCCTTTTTTCCTCATAAGCAAAAACCATCTTATCAAAGGTATGACTTGCTACATTCTGTTTCTTCCCGTCCACTAGTCGATAATGTTCTTTGCTATCATAGATCAGTTCATTATCTTTGTGCAATAAATTGAAGTTTCCATCACAGGAAGTCAGGCTTAATATACTGACTATTGCAAAAAAACAATTTTTAATATGTTTCATAAAGGTCTCCTATCATTTATTCCTTTTAGAAAGGTTTTCTCTTCATCGTAACACAACCAATGAAAGATCAAAGCATCTAACAGGACAGCTCTTATCTTTATGTTCATATTTGTCCCTCCCTCATATTGTATTTTGATTACTTAAAAGTATAGCAATCAATGTGCCAACAAAGTGCCAACTCCAAAAATTGATTTTTTTAAATAAAGTCAATCAAACTGTTCAGTAGGATTATCATTTTACTCGTCTAAAAAAGGATTGAACCTTTCCGTTCAACCCTTTAGAAGTCTTCTTTGAATGTATTCTTTCTTTTTGTTCTTGCTTTGGAAACTAGTTTTCTAGCTTCATCAGCAGACATTGCGATATCCTGTCTATCTGACTTAGGAGTTGCTCTGCTGAATCCATATCCTAAGATTTCCTTTGTCTGCATAACTGTGACAAAAGCATTAGGATCAATGGCATTGATGCTTTCTCGGATGATATTGTAGTCAACTCTGTCAAAACAGACTTCTAAAACAACAGTATCATTCTTCGTATATCCGCCCTGAGCTTTCAAAAGAGTCGTTCCTCTTCCAAGGTTCTCATTGATGAAGGCGTTGATTTCTGGCCACTTTTTAGAGATGACCATAGCTAGATAGTACTGATTGTTTCCTAAGAATACTTTATCTAACATGATGGAGCATAACAATGCCGTGATAAGGCCTACTAAGGAAGGCAAGAGATTGTATCCATTTGTGAAGAATCCGGCGACGATCAATACAGCATCGACAATGAAGGAAGAAAGACCTACCTTGATATGCAGATACTTATTTGCCAAGAGATTGATGACATCCGTTCCACCGCTAGAGCCACCGCCTGCTAAGGTGAGTCCGATTCCAGAACCGGTCAATAAGCCACCTAATATACCAGAAACGAAGTAAGCAAGCAGTAGAATACTGTCCTCATTTCCCTCAAAAGGAATGGTTCCATTGGATATCACAATATCCTTTCCCAACTGTGTAACATCGAAGATACGGATACCATCAACAACGACATTGTTGATGATATAGGTAAAAAGCATGACAGCAAGAGGATAGAAGATTGTATAAATCAGAGTATGGAGAGAATATTTCAGTCCTAGGAAGATAAGACCTAATAAGAAGAAGGACCATGTCACGATAAGAACATAGGTGTTCAAGGAAATGACTGAGAATCCTGGAATCTTATGAATCAGCATCGATATAGAAGCAACACCGCCAGAGATGATGTTCATCGGAAGGATGAAGAAGGAATCACCGAACGCAACAAGCAAAGCTCCAATCAGAATGAGAAGAAGATTCTTGATTACCTTAGTAGGTGGTTCATTGGTGAATTCATTCTTGACAATCTGAATCTGCTTCAGTGCCCATTTCTTTATTTTCTGCATGATTTCACCATTACTTGATGTTATGCGTTCTTCTAAAGTCCCACTTCAGATAGGCATCAATGAAGTTATTGATGTTTCCATCCATGACAGACTGAACATTGACTTCGGAATATTCGCTTCTGTGATCTTTGACTAACGTATAAGGGCAGAAGACATAGGAACGGATCTGAGAGGAGAAGGAGATATCCTTCTTGACACCAGATATCTTATCCATCTCTTCCTGTCTCTTCTTCTCTTCTAACTGGAAGAGCTTGGATTTAAGCATCTCCATACAGAATTCCTTGTTGGCAAGCTGATCTCTTTCAATCTGACAGGAGACGACAATGCCAGTGGGAAGGTGTGTGATACGGACAGCTGATTCTGTCTTGTTGACGTTTTGTCCACCAGCTCCAGAGGAGTGGTAGGTATCGATTCTTAAGTCAGAAGGATTGATTTGAACATCGATGTCATCCTTGATGACCGGCATAACAGAGACGGATGCAAATGAGGTATGTCTACTTCCTCCTGAATCAAACGGAGAAATTCTGACTAAGCGATGAACTCCGCTTTCTCCACGGAGGTTTCCGTATGCCATTTTTCCACTGATTTCAAGAGTTGCAGAAGAGATACCAGCCTCATCCCCCTCTAATATATCGACAAGCTTAAACTTGAAGCCATAACTTTCCGCATATCTTTCATACATACGTAAAAGCATAGAAGCCCAGTCGTGTGCTTCTGTTCCGCCAGCACCTGGATGGAATTCTAAAATGGCATCACAGTTATCGTATTTTCCAGCGTAGAAGATTTCTTTCTGGAATGAAGTGAAGCTCTTATTCAAAGCAACTAAGGATTCATCAGCATCATCAAAAATGTCCTTGTCCATCTCAATTTTGAGGAAATCAAGAGACTCTTTGATGGATTCCAGTTTTTTCTGGAAGTCTTTGATGCTGCTGAGTTTGTAATTGATATCGGCTAATTGGCGGTTGATCTCCTTGGCGTGTCCCTGATCTTTCCAAAAAGAAGGATCGACAGTCATCGCTGAAAGCTCAGCCTCCTGTTTTTCCAATCCTGGAAGGTCAAAGACAGCCTTGCAAATCGAGCAGCTGGGTAGAAATGTTATCGTACATGTTGTTGAGTTCGAAAAGTTCTTTCATTGTAAGGCCCTCCTTTCTTTATTTATTTTATTAAGGGTAAACGAATTAACTGATTTTGGCAGTCGGATTGCTTCTATCGATTCCATCATCATCCGGTTTGATGTTGACATCGGTCTCCGGATTGAATTTGACTTCAGGAGTCTTGACCTCTGCCTCATTCGTATCGACATGAGGAATGGTGGTCTTCGGCTTCTCCTGCTTTTTGAAAGCGACATGGAGAAGAGTGCGGCAGACATCGGATGCGATAGAGGCATTCATTCTATCGAACATATCGAAACCTTCATTGGTGTAAGCCTGAAGAGGATCGGTCTGAGCATAGGAACGGAGCCAGATAGCATCACGAAGCTTAGACATCTGGTCGATATGCTTTGTCCAACGGCGGTCAATGCAGTCTAGAGTGACCGTCTTTTCAGCAAAATCTCTCATATCCTGTGTCCAGTCTTTTCCATGATCCTGGTAAAGCTTCTGAAGCTTAGCACCTAACAGTTCTTTTGCATCATCATACGGAACAGAATCCAAGGAAGTGAGGTCGACTTCATTCTCCTCTAATGAGAGAAGCTTATTGGCTGCAGCCTGAAGCTTCTTTCCATCCATGATTTTTTCCTGATCCTTGAGATAGAAGGACTGATTGCAGATTTCCTTAGCGCAGAGCATGAAATAATCCGGAATAGTCTCTGAAATGGTCTTGCTGTAAAGGATATGATCTCTTTTTTCGTACATGATCTTTCTCTGACGGGAAAGAACATCATCGTAGTTGAGCAACTGTTTACGAGTATCGAAGTTTTGGCCTTCGACTCTCTTCTGAGCGGATGTGATAGCCTTCATCATCATTCTGGATTCGAAAGCCTCATCTCCTAATTTCTCATAAAGGTTCTTTGTAGACTGAGGAGCGAAACGGACAAAGAGTTCATCCTGTAAAGAGACATAGAACTTGGAATAGCCTGGGTCTCCCTGACGTCCGGAACGGCCTTTGAGCTGGTTATCGATACGTCTGGATTCGTTTCTCTCTGTCGCAAGAACAGCGAGACCATTGTAATGCTTCTCTTTCTCTTCTTCTCCGCTGACAAGAGTCTTGATGCCATCGCCTAATTTAATATCAGTACCACGGCCTGCCATATTTGTTGCGATGGTGACAGCACCTCTCTGACCAGCCTGAGCGATGATATTTGCTTCACGGGCATGGTTCTTGGCGTTAAGGACTTCATGCGGAACTCCTAAAGCAGTAAGCTTCTGATCGACGATTTCAGACTTTTCAACAGAAGGAGTACCAATCAAAACCGGCTGACCATGTTCATGTCTATCTTTGACATCAGCGACAAGGGCATTGTACTTTGCCTCTTCGTTTCCGAAGATAGCATCATTGTCATCAAAACGCTGAATTGGTCTATTGGTTGGAATGGTGACAACACGCATGTTGTAGACCTTACGGAATTCTTCCTCTTCAGTCTTAGCGGTACCAGTCATACCGGCAAGTTTGTCATAGAGACGGAAGAAGTTCTGATAAGTGATTGTTGCCAATGTGACAGTCTCCGGCTTAATGGAAACATGTTCCTTAGCCTGAAGAGCCTGCTGTAAGCCATCGGAGTATTCTCTACCCTTCATGACACGGCCAGTGAAGCCATCGATAAGGAGAATCTCATCATCAGCTACCATGTATTCAACATCGCGCTTCATGATGTAGTTAGCCTTCAAGGCCTGCTGGACACGGTGAGTAAGATCAGCCCACTGAGCATCGAAGAGGTTATCCAGAGAGAACATTCTCTGAATGAGTTCAACACCCTTGTCTGTCAAGGTGGCGACCTTCTTCTCGACATCGATTGTATAGTCTCTGTCTTTTCTCATCATCTTGACAACACGGTCAGCTGTCAAATAGGAGGAAGCAGTAATGCCACTGCCGCCAGAGATGATAAGAGGAGTACGGGATTCATCGATTAAGATGGAGTCAGCTTCATCAACGATTGCATAGTGAAGTCCGCGGAGAACACGGTTCTGAACCGTCTTTGCCATGTTGTCTCTCAGATAGTCGAAACCTACTTCAGAGTTCGTGGTATAGGTGATATCGCAAAGATATGCTTCCTGTTTCTGTTTGGTATCTTTCTCTCTTAAGTTGACACCGACGGTCAAGCCTAAGAAACGGTAGATGTTACCCATCCAGTCAGCGTCACGGCTTGCCAAGTATTCGTTGACAGTGACAACGTGGGTTCCCTTTCCTTCCAAAGCGTTGAGATAGACAGCCATAGTTGCGGTCAAGGTTTTACCTTCACCGGTTCTCATTTCAGCGACATCGCCTTCATTAAGAACGGTGGAACCAAAAACCTGAACGGGATACGGGAACTGTCCCAAGACACGACGGCCTGCTTCTCTAGCCGTTGCAAAAGCCTCAGGAAGAATATCATCAACGGTCTGTCCATCAGCAAGTTTCTTCTTGAGATAGGGTGTCATGGCTTTCAATTCATCATCAGTGAGAAGGCTGAACTTGTCCTCATACTCGAAGACACGCTTTGCTTTGTTCTGAATCTTTTTGAAAGCTCTGGCATCAATGCGGAATAATTTATCGAGAAAACCCATAGTAGTACTCCTTTATGATTTATCGCACACAATATAAAAGCCTATTAAAAAGGGAGGCTAAAATATGCCAAGTAAAATATATCATTCTTCGAGCCTAAAGACAAAAGATATCTATTAAATAATAAGAAAATAGCGGATATTTGATTAGTTTGAAACATTGAAAAGAGACTATGGCAAGAAAATGCCGAGGCTAAAGATGAGGTATCCATTCACAAATGGCACTCTACAAACTTGCTTTTTCGTGCAAAATTAGCACTTCTTAACTTGCTTTTTCGTGCGCCATCTATTAATTCTGCTTCATTCAATTAATGTGGATGGCTGTTATATCGCTCCCATTCTTCCTTGGATAAATTCCGCAAGCATTTTTCATCTATCATCGGTAATTCCTACATTCTCTATACCAAAGATGTGATGATCAAAGACGGAATCATCCATCTGCCATTATATATGGCCGAATTTCTATGATAGCCTGAAATTATATCCACTCCTTGAATTTCCCTTGAAAAGTCTTCAAAGCGTTGAAAATGAATAAAATAATGATTAGAATATTTTCTAGAGCTTCTGAGAAGTTTTTCCAGAATCTAAAATTCATGAAAGGAGAATCGTTTATCATGAAAAAGTCTGTCCGCAGTCTTGCAGTATTAGGAGTTTGTGCATTATCCCTTACCTCTTGTGGCAAAGTCAGCTTTGCTGATTTCCAGACCAAAGCAAACAAAGCCTTAGACACAACAGTTGAATACAAGTCCGCTTCCGTTTCCGGCACCGTCAAGAGCACTGGTGAAGTCGATAAAAGTGAGAAGGACGTTTCCGCTAGCCTTACCGTCAACGGCCATGTCTTGACTCCTGCTAGTGTTAGTGTCTCTGACATTGCAGCCGCTGCTTATGTCAACCTCTTCGGAATCGGAACTTTCACCGTCAGCGAAATGTCTGGCTACACCTATTATGCCGGAAGTTCCTTCAAGGTAACTTACGCCTCTACCGATGAAAACGGCAACAAGTCTACTTCCACCATCAAGTGGAATTCTAATGGTCTTGTCACTTCCATCGTCGCCAAGGGTTCCGGTGCTAGTGAAACATCCTACTTCGACCTCACCATCAAGTATTCCAAGTAATCTTCATTGATGTTCTAAGCCTTGCCGACTGGCAAGGCTTTTTCATTTTCTTTTTTTCAAAAAGAAATAGACATTTTTTAAAAAATTGTTCAACAACTCATTTATTTTTATCAATTTTATTTTTTAAGATTGAAATAAGGTCAATGTGCATTTAGAATAAGAGTCAGAGTTTCTGAGAAGTATTTTCCAGAGCTTAAATTTCATGAAAGGAGAATTAATTAATCATGAAAAAGTCTCTTCGTAGTCTTGCCGTTTTAGGCGTTTGCGCATTGTCCCTTACCGCTTGTGGAAATGTCAGTTTTGCTGATTTCCAGACCAAAGCCAATGAAGCTTTGAAGACCACAGTCGAATACAAGACTGCCGTTGTCTCTGGCACCGTCAAGTCCTCCAGCTCCAGCAGCAATTCCGAATCCAAGATTTCTGCTAACCTCACCGTCAATGGCCATGTCTTGACTCCTGCTAGTGCCACCAATGTCAGCGACATCACATATGCCCTTGTCGCCAACGCTTTCGGTATTTCCTCTTTCACTGCCGCCGAAAACACTTCCTACAAGTATTATGCAGGAAGTTCCTTCAAGGTCACCTATGAAGAAAAGGATGACAACGGAAACAAGTCCAATTCTTCCATCCAGTGGAATTCCAATGGTCTTGTCACTGCTATCAAGGCTAAGGGAAGCGGAAGTGACAGCAAGTCTTCCTATAACCTCACCATCAAGTATTCCAAGTAATCTGTAATTCTGAATCAATCGGGGTCCTGATTTAAATCAGGACCCCCTTTTCTATTAGAAAGAAGCAAATCTATAATGACCAAGAAAATCATTTCAAAGTATTCCCTTTATTACTTTGCACTATTTCTTTGATATCATGTGGTTCTAATGAT
>CAVILQ010000039.1:7850-10460 GCA_963643715.1 bacterium
GAATTCACAAGCGAAAAGTATAAGTGCACAGGAACCTCCTTCTTTTCATATAACAAAAAGACTGAAATAGATACGGTTCATGTCACCGCAGATAGATCAGATATAACGGATTTCAGCTGCCATTACGCTTTTTTCTATCTCAGCGACTTACAAGAATATAAAGTCACTTCGAAAAGCGACAATGCTACCTGTAGCCTATATGTAACTCGTGGAAATATCCTTATTTCTCTTGAAAGTGCATAAACAACGATAACTGACAATGGTGTTGGATTCTTCCGACACCATTTTTGTTTGCCTATGATATGTAAACCATTTTTAAGCCGTCTCCATTTCCTTCTATTCTTCTCTGTTCATGCTATAATTTTCAAAAGGATGGTACACGAAAATGCCTGACAATTTCTTGAAAGAACATGCAGTCTATCAGATTTATCCCATTTCCTTCAAAGATGGTAATCGAGATGGAAAAGGTGACCTAAAGGGAATCATCGAAAAACTTGATTATCTTCTTGATATCGGAATCAAGATCATTTGGCTTTCTCCAATCTATCGTTCTCCGATGTTCGACATGGGATACGATATCTCTGACTATTATCAGATCAATCCGATATTCGGAACCATGGATGACTTTGATAAGCTGATGGAAGAAACTAAGAAAAGAGGTATGCGTGTCATCATGGATCTCGTTGTCAATCATACCAGTGATGAACATCCTTGGTTTCAAGAGGCTTTGAAGAACAAAGACTCCAAATACCGTGACTACTATATCTTCAAAGAAGGAAAGAAAAGAAAAGGCGGAAAATCATTGCCTCCTAACAACTGGGAGAGCAATTTCACAGGGTCCGCCTGGGAAAAAGTAGAAGGCGAGGAAAACACCTACTATCTTCACCTATTCCATAAGAAACAGCCCGATCTCAATTGGCATAATCCGGAAGTGCTGAAAGAGGTCGAAAACATCATCTCCTTCTGGATGGATAAAGGAGTGTACGGATTCCGTTGTGATGTCATATCCGAGATCTACAAAGAATCTTACGAAGACGGAAAGAAGAGCAAATTAGGAACTCCTATCGGTTCTGAGCATTATGTAGCAACAGAAGGAAATCATCAGATTCTCAAACAGATCAGAAAGGATGTCATCGAACCTCGAAACGGGGTCCTAATCGGTGAATGTGGTGGTGGAATCACACCAGAAGATGGAGTCAAGTATCTTGATGATGAACTCGACACTTTCTTCCAGTTTGAAACAGCTTGTGTCTATCCAAACTATCTTGCAAAGCATGCAAATATCAAGAAATTCAAGAATGCCATCATCAAATGGCAGACACAAGTCGACTATAACGGAAACTATTTAGAGAACCATGACCAGCACAGATCCATTGGAAAATATGTCTGGGGCAAGAATCAGGATATCGGCGCCAAAATGCTTTTAACTTTTCTTTTTACATTAAGAGGAACACCTTTCATCTATATGGGAGAGGAGGTCGGTGCAAGAGACTATCCTAAAAAATTAGACTTAAACCTATGTAGTGATTGTGTGACAAGTGCAGTCTACAATCTTGCAACAAAGAAATACCATCTTCCATCTTTCCTTGCAAAGCGTATAACTTGGCAAGTATCCAGGGATGATTCCCGTGCGCCGATGGCGTTTGATAAAGAAGAGGGTTACGGATTCGCAGACAAGGATATCAAGCCATGGCAAGTCTATAATAGCAACGGTGCCATCTATAACTACGATAACGAAAAAGACGACCCGTATTCTATCCTTTCCTATTTCAAGAAAGTCAATCAGCTTAGAGAAGAAAACAAGACCTTTGTCTATGGAAGCATTGGTTTCCTCGATACAAGAAAAGAAATCTTGAACTATATCAGAAAAGACAAAAATAAAGCATATATGGTCATTCTGAATCTGACGAGAAAGAAAGTCTCTTATCCTCTTGGCTTCACGGATGTAGAAAAGTCACTCATCTTATCCAACTATGAAGGAACAGAAAAGAAAATGAGACCCTATGAAGCCTGCGTCTATGAATTAAAACGAAAACAGGAAAAGGATTAAGCCATTTTGTGAAAACAGTACTTTCCTATCCTAATATCTTCAATCACATTTCTTTTTCTAAGATTGTCGAGACTATACATCAGAGTTCTTTTTGACACTCCTGTTTCACTCATGATTTCCTCGTTTGATACCCCAAAGTCTGAAAAGACAGATGCCTCACATATCAACCTATAAATCTTTTTCTCAGACTTAGACATCATAGATAGATAAACGAAGCTGTTTACCTTATCCTTGTCCTTCTTTAATGATTGGATTGTGTTTTCAAGTTGGTTAAGAAGTATTTCAAAGATCGACTCAACATATTCATTCAGACAGCCGAATTCATATCGGTCTTCTCCTTTTTCAAAGGCTTTATAGTATTTATTTTTATCGTTTGCAAAAGAAGAGGAAATCAAAAATGCAGAATAACTGTTGGTAGATAGATATAGTTCATTAGAGAACAGGAATCTACCAAATCTTCCGTTTTCATCATAAAAAGGATGAATGTTCTCAAAAAGAAAATGACAGAGAATCATCCTCGTGAATATTTCCATATCCGAGTTATATAGTTTTATAAATTC
>CAVILQ010000040.1:0-7629 GCA_963643715.1 bacterium
TCTGTTAGGACATCTTCTTTCTTTCTCTTAAGCAAGACAGGAGAGATGATGTTTTTGCTTAAGCAGACAAAGAGCAGCGTCACACGAGAATCAAAATATGTTAATCTATTTGCATGAAACAATTCGTTAAGAGATTCTTGCTTTAAAGAGGCAAGCAAATCGGGATAATTGATGAAAAATGGTAGAATTGGATTTAGGTTAGTTGTCTTTGGAAAAACAGTCAAGTCAACCTTCTTCATAAAGTCATCATTCATCTCATTTTCAAAGGCAGCGAGAAAGATCTTCATTGGTCGTTCTTTTCTTAAAAACTGGAAAATCGTAACTAGATTATCGGTGTTGAGATCATACCTATTTAAAAAATCAAGCATGGAATTCTTATCTGGTGAAACAGACGAACAATAACTCTTCAGTAAGGTCAGATCATAACTTGTGAATTCTTTCTTCTTTTTCACTATCTTGTTATCTTCAACTGAACTGAACTTAGCATCGATAATCGTTGTTTGCTGAGGTAGGAATGATAAATCATCATCATTCATGTCTAATACTTCATCTAGCTTCAAAAGAGATGCGTATAAATGCTTGCAAAGATGTCCAGAGCAGAAGTGAGGACAAGTACAACTACAGTCTTTCACTTCGTTTTCATCATTAAGCTGTAACATGGTTTCATAATCATCCGTAGTACCATTTACTTCAAAATAGTACGTGTTTCCTTCCTTTGTTGGATTAGAAACAGCATTTAGTTCATATAAATCTCTACCACGCTCCTTGAATCTCGATTCGAAATTTTCGGCAAATTCAGTTAGACTTTTTTTCACTTTCAAATATCCTTGCTGAATGCGTATAGTTTATGACCATATATGTATGAAACGTCAATCACGCCTATTTGGAATCCTATTAGCATTATGACTACATTTTATTATTGGTTGCATTTATTCGTTTTTAAACTTATATCCTATGAAGAGCTAAAAAAATGTTGCATTAAATGAACTGGACAAGTATAATACTTTTTGCCTATTTGGCTGCGTAGCTCAGTTGGTAGAGCGGTCGGTTCATACCCGATATGTCGAGAGTTCGACCCTCCCCGCAGCCACCATATAGGGATCAATAGCTCAATTGGTTAGAGCCCTCGGCCCATAACCGAGTGGTTGCAGGTCCGAGCCCTGCTTGATCCACCACCAATTGAGATGGCAAGACTTGCATTAGCAGGTCTTTTTTCATTCTCCTTTTAGCTCTACTGATATATAAGAATGATTCACATTCTTTAGGAATATGTCTAGTAAATCCTTTGTCTTAATGACAAGTGTCTTTGTATTGATCAAAGGATGAACTGCAATCTCATCATAAGAGAGGATATCTTTATCGATCAGAAACTGAACTCTGTTTTCTTTGTCATAGTATAGTCCTAATGGAGTACAAGATCCCCTTTTGACTTTCAAATACTCGAAAAGAGCATCCTCATTTCCGAAAGACAGTCTAGCAGACTGTATCTGGGAGGATAATTCTTTTGTCTTGAATACCTTGTCTTTTGGCATCAACAGCAGATAGAACTGTGTCTGCTGTCTATTGGCAAGAAATAGATTCTTTGGAATGGAAACACCATATTTCATTTCAATGCTTTCGCAAGCTTCCATCGTATAGAGTGCTTCGTGAGAGTGTACTTCAAAAGGAATCGATAGGCTTTTTAGGTATTTTTCTATCTCTGTTTCGTAGTGTAAGGGATCGTTATCGGCTATTTCCGCTTCATTTTTACTTTCAAAGGTGTTCATAATTTGATTTTCCTCACTATTTCAATATAATACTTCTTGTATGGAAAAAGAAAGAATTCAAAAGATTTTATCGAACCTTGGATATTGTTCACGCAGAAAAGCGGAACAGTACCTTTCCGAAGGAAAGATTGTCGTCAATGGTGAAGTCGTGACAGAACAGGGTTTTAAATGCACGATTGAAGATGAAATCATCGTTGATGGAACACCTATCAATAAGCAGGCAAGTGAAAAGCTTGTCTATCTTGCATTCAACAAACCCTATAATGTCCTTTCCACTCTTAGCGATCCTGAGGGAAGAGAGACAGTCATGGATTACATTCCGAAAAAGTATGGACGTGTCTTTCCGGTTGGAAGATTAGACCATAATTCAACAGGATTGATGATTATGACAAATGATGGAGAATTTGCAAACCTTGTCACGCATCCTTCTTCCGCACCGGAAAAGGAATATCTTGTAAAAGTGAAGAACAAACTGAGAGGAGATGAAATTCCTCAGTTGGAAAAGGGAATCTATGTCATGCAGGATGGCTATACGGCCCTTCCCTGCAAGGCTACTGTCCTTCGTGATGAAGAGGATGGAGCATTGTTATCCATCATCTTAAGAGAAGGAAAAAAACGTGAAATCCGTCATATGATGGAGACATTGGATCATCCTGTCAGAATGCTTGTCCGAATTCGAATCGGCAATATCCTATTAGGAAGATTGGAAGAAGGAAAAGTTGTCGAAATCCCTCAGGCAGATATCGATGATTTGATAAAACAGTGCCGATACGATAAGGAACATAACGACTTCAAGAGGAGTAAGGATGGAGAATATTAATTCGCCAGAAAAGAAATCCAGACCGTTTTTTACGAAACATGAAAACGTTATTCGTTTTCTGGTTATTTTGGGTCTTGGAATCTTCGGCTATGCATTGGCTCTTTTTGATAAGATTCCAGGAATGGATTATTACGGAGTCGTTCCGATTGAAGGAAGTGATGTCGTCGTTCTTGCGACTTATGCTTTATATGGATTCTGGGCTGCTTTCTTTGTCGCCATAATCAAAGTCGGCTTAGTGATGATGACTTTCTTTACTTCGATCACAACACCGATTCCACTAGAGTATATCTTTACACTGCTGATGTCCTTCTTCCTCTTATTTGGAATGTTACTGATGGATAGAAGCTTAAGGATGTTCCATAAGAACATCTGGATTCGACTATTAGGATATGTCTTTGTATCAGTCTTCGTTTCGGTATCTATGATTTCGTTGGAATACGCTTTTTTAATCCCAATCGCCTTCAATGATTATCAGTGGACAACGATTTATATGGTAGATGTCAATCATCTGTTACAGGAATATTCCTCATTCTTTTCAGTCCATGACTCCTATGACTTATCTGTTTTACGCATCTTCATGCCTTACAACCTTGTCAGAAGCATGAGCATCTGTCTTCTCTATGAGATATTCTTCCATCATCTTATCTTCCGCTTCTTCAAATATGGACTCTTTGCTGAACATTATTTCCTCAATCGTTATGAATTGAGGTATGATAAGCTGAGTGTCAACCTTCGCAAGTCTGCAATCCGTCTTGCCAAGGTCAAAGAATTGACCGAGCTTCGAATCGAGCATCTGAAAAAGAAGAATGCGAGAAAAACAAAACTCGAAGAAGGAAATAAGACAGCAACCTTCCTATCCCAATACGATTATCGTTTCGATATGACAATTGATGACTATGGTTCTATCCATGAGGTATCCATCTTAACAGACAGTGAAAGCTCTGTTGTCATAGTTGATTACATGAAAAATTCCCATCCAGGCGCTAAGTTCCATATCTCTTCCTATCAGGAAGGACAGACCATTGTCAGGAATGCATCGACCGATGGGCTTGGAAATGAGATATTCAGAGAAGTCAACGGATATGATGAAGAAGTCACGAAAGTCATCAAGATGACAATTGTCATCCATAGACAAAGCACAAGAAAAGCCGCCTGCTAGAAACAGACGGCTTTTAAAATTGCGTTGTAGTGAAAGGATTATTCAGCTTCGATAGCCTGAACTGGGCATCCGGCAACAGCTTCATCGACACTGGCTTCATTGTCAGCAGTGACAACACCGGTAGCTTCAGCCTTGCCATCATCATTGAATGTGAAGATGTCGGAAGCAATTCCTGTGCAAGCACCACAGCCGATGCATAAATCCTGATTAACTTTGACTTTTTTCATGGTAGATCCTCCAATCATATTTTTATTTTAGTTTGTTTCCTATTTTTATTCAAGGAAAGAAGGCTATAAATAAGCTAAAAATGGTTAGTTTTGGCTAACTTTTGAATGAAAACAGGTGTTTTTTATCCAAAACATGCTAGTTTGGAATGCGCCCGAATCAGTGTCGCATCCTATCGATTTATGAAAAATAGCTAAAATACGAGAAAAAATATATCATTGACTTAGTGGCTTAAGAAAGAGACTAGGAGAGCATTCATTTTTCAATCGATGATTACCATGCTTTATGAAAGTGAACTGTTGCAGCTTAAACAG
Organism: bacterium; assembly: GCA_963643715.1. GTDB lineage: Bacteria > Bacillota_I > Bacilli_A > RFN20 > CAG-288 > Enterosoma. The sequence goes on from CAVILQ010000040.1 coordinate 4,285, forward strand.
GAATTCATCAACTGCTCTAAGCGGTTTAAGGATAGGACGTCATTGACGTCTTTCTTTGCTATGCTTGCAAAAAAGACTTCTAGTAAAGATAGATGAAAAGGCGACAAAGTAAGTCTTTGAACTGATACGTCAGTTGGACTGACTGGATCTTTGTCATTTGTCTATAGGAATGCTTGGTGGGCCATCTTAAAAATACCTCGGATTATTTTTTTAAATCGCTTGACATAGTTGTTGTATTAATGTATCATATTTGTCGCCTTTGAATTGGGTCTTTAGCTCAGTTGGTTAGAGCGTCCGCTTGATAAGCGGGAGGTCGGTGGTTCAAGCCCACTAAGACCCACCATCTTGCAAAGCGACCTTCTCCTTGTGAGAAGGTTTTTTTCTACTTAAAAACACGGATATTTCTTAGGTGTATCCGTGTTTTTGTTATTTAGTAGGTTATGGTCTCTCCGTTGATGACAAGATTTGTGTCAAAGTATTCTTTGACAAAGTGAACAAGATAGTCGATATCTTCTTTTCCCATCAGTTCATAACTGGAATGCATTGCCAATTGGGCAAGTCCGATATCGACAGTGATGAGGGATACCTCACTATTGCTGATGTTGCCTAATGTGGACCCGCCTCTTAAATCAGAACGGTTTGTGTATTCCTGATAAGGGATGTCATGCTTTCTCATGATGGCTTTGATGACACTGGAAGAGAACGCATCGCTAGTATAGCTTTGGTTGGCGTTGTACTTGATGACAATGCCTTTGTTCATTTCAACATGGGTTGTCTTATCCGTGTATTCAGGATGATTTGGATGATCGGCATGGGCATTGTCGATAGAGAGCATGAAGGAACTTGCGATAGTCTTTTCAAAGTCATCATTCTGACTTCCTAAGGCTATCAGAATTCTTCTCAGTGTCTCTTTCAGGAATGTGGAATTGGCACCCTGTCTTGTAAGGCTTCCGACTTCCTCGTTGTCGAAGGAGGCATAGACTTTGATTGCTTTTCCTTTATCGGAATCCATGAATCCGAATAGTGTGGAATATGCAGCGGATAAGTCATCTAATCTTCCAGAGGCTAGGAAATCCTGATTCTTTCCTATGAGTCTTGCCTGTTCTCTATTATAGAGGAATAGGTCATGGCTCAATACATGATATTCATCTTTGCTCAATCCGAGTTTCTCTAATAGATAGTTTTCAAAGGAGAAGTCTTCGATATTTCCTGAGAAGATCGGAAGCGTATCGGTAGATGGATTGACTTTGTTCTCATTGTTGACATTTCGATTCATGTGGATGCAGACACTTGGTATCTCTAAAAGGTCTTCATCAATGGAAAGGAGTTTTGATTCGATTTTTCCATCCTTTTCGACAAGGACACGCCCTGCAAAAGATAACGGCTTATCAAGCCAGGTCGAATAGATCCCACCGCCATAGGGTTCTGTGTTCAGTAGCATCAGATTTCCTTTATGCACAATAGGAGATGGCTTGAGTTTGAATGTCGGTGAATCGTTATGGGTTGCAGTCAATAAGAAAGAGGAATCCTTTAAAGAGAAATCTTCCGGAATGATGAATGCGATGATACTAGTATCATTCCTTTTTATGTAGTATTTTTTTCCTTTTTCAATCTGATAGTTTTTGTTTTCTTTCAACTGAGTGAAATGATTCTCAATCAGTTCCTTTTCGATGTTTCTTACGACATGAAAGGGAGAATAGGAAGAGTTTAATAGTGCGATGATTTTATCTATGTTGTTCATATCTGTACCTCGATAACTATTATACGATGAAAAATCTTTTTTCTTTCTCTTTATGTTTTTATAATATTCACGGAAGAGGAAAAACGATATGATTGATCTAACATGGAAAGAAAAACTGAATGTCTATTATCAGGAAGCGACAAAGGCAATGGAAAATAAGGACTATGAGCTTGCAGAGGAGAAATACCATCTGCTTTCTCATCTTTCCAGAGTCTTATATAATGACTCAAAGAATAGTGGAGACAGAGGCGAATATCTGTCCCTTGCTAAAGAATATGAGAACAAGGAATCCTATGCTAGAAGTCTGAAGGAGGGAATGAAGACCTATTCAGGATGGGAAAGTGAAAGATCATTCTCTGACTTTGTCGGAGAAGAGAAGACAAAAGAATATATCAGAATGGATGTCATTGAACCATGGAAGAGAAATGACATGAAATCGAGAAAACTGAATGGTCTTCTCATATATGGGCCTTATGGTGTAGGTAAGACGATTCTTGTCAAAGCCTTAGCAAATGAATTAGGCGCTACAATTTATTCCCTTTCCCCTTTGATGGACTTTAGCAATGACAATTATCCGGATGCCATCAATTCTGTGTCTCGTGTCATTAAAGCAGCAACGGATAAGGATAATTCCATCATTTTCTTAGAGGACCCTCTTTGCTATTTCCCAAAAGGAGAAGAAGACAGCGTATCAGCTGATATCTGTAATCTCTTCCTTGATTATTTCAAGAAAGAGATGAGAAAGATCAAAAAGAAGAATAAGAGAATTCTGTTTGTCATGACAACAAATTGCCCTGACAAATTGGATGAAAGAGTTGTCAATGAAAAGATCTTCGATGATTTGATTGCTATATCTTTACCGGATGAGAATACAAGAAAACGACTGATTGAAAAGAAACTTCCTAAGTTGAATGAGAAACTGGTAAACGAATTTACAAATTTGACTTCAGGATATACGTCTTGGCAGATCACAAAACTCTGCTCAGAACTGGATATAGATAATATTACGGAAGATGATATTCACGCCCTTGTCAAAAACCATGATAGGGAATACGATTCCGGTTATTTCGATAATATCAATATTTTCTTGCAAAGACTGATATAAATCACAAATGAAAACGGCCCGGGAAAGAACCCAGACCGTTTTGTTTTGCAATGAGTATCCAATCGATTACTTCGCAAGAATGAGGTGATTGAAGAGGAGAACCCAAACGAAATCAACGTAGGCTAAGATGGATCCGAAGAATAAGAAGAGGATGAAGCCTAAGATGTTCTCAGTGGTGGTCTTCTCAAGCATGGCAGAGAGACGGACAAAGATTTCGACGACCCAGCCAACGAACGGGATGATGAGAAGAATGAACTGAACTAAACGAGGAAGAGAATTAAACCATTTCATATTAAATTTACCCCCTTAAAATGGATTGCTCATATTATATAACCTGTGCCGAAAAAAATAAATATGCCGAATGGATGTGAAACGGAAAAAATGGGGTAAATTTTTCTCTTGAAACGAAAGAACAAGGTTGGTATACTATTTAGGCTCTCTATTTTGAGTGCTTAGCTCAGCGGGAGAGCGCTTCCTTCACACGGAAGAGGTCGCAGGT
>CAVILQ010000041.1:0-6767 GCA_963643715.1 bacterium
TAATCCAATAAAAAAGAGTTTTTCACATATGAATTTTATATGTAAAGTTCCTAGAACTGATGCAATAGTAATTTTAAAAAATATTATTTCTATAAATCCAGAGTTACCGATTTTAAACTATTTATTAGCCTATCTTAACTAAAAGTTTATCTATGCACATTGAGGAGATTAAATTATGGATGAACATATTAATAAATATAAACAGTGACTGTTAAAAGAATATAGTAAAAATACTGTTAATGCTAATATATCAAGAATTAATAGAATCAGTAAATTTTATAATATTTTAGATGAATATTGTAATGATGAATGCGCTTCTCTTCTTCAAGCTCTTACATATACAAAACTAGATGCAAAGAAAGGTGAAGAACCTTTAGCTGATATTGTGATTGATGGAGATTACTATACAGGCATTCAATCTTTAAAACAGTCTTTGCAATTATTTGTTAAATATCTAAAATCAATTAATTATTCTAAAACTCCTGTAAAAGCAAAGGCAATTTTTGAAGGAAGCTTTGAAGATTTTAAAAAATATGTTGGTCCAAAATGTAGAAATGAAGTTAATATCTTTTGTGCAAAAGAAAGAAAAAAACATAATTCAATTTGTGAATATTGTGGATCACATGGAGAATTACAATCGGCCCATATTAAAGATAGGCCAATAATTATTAAAGAAATTTTAGATGCTCATTTTAAAGTAGGTGCTAATTTATATAAAGTCGAACTCAATTCATTCTTTGAATTATTTAAAAATTCACATATGCCTATAGAAGATAATATATTTTTCTTATGTGCAAAATGTCATAATGCACTAGATAAAAAGCATTCAATTACTGTTAATGCCATAAAGAAGAAACGTAAGAAGATTCCGTGACATCGCTCGATTTCCCTTCGTGATTTCTAAGAAAAACTGACTAAAATCCTACCCAATGGAGGATTTACCAGATGAAGTACAAGCAGTATGCGGATGAGCTGAAGGAAGACAAGACACTGCATACGTTTTAGCCTGATATCCCGATGAAAACTCTATATTGTAGTGCATACTCAGTCTGACCAGAAAACGAGAAATTAGCTATTTTCAATCTTCAGGATCTGCAACTTTTCTCAACCTAAATTTATATTCTTTTCTCAGGTTTCCAGCCTCATCACGCTCAAGATCATATGTGTAATTAATCAAGCAAAATTCACCTTGAAAATAATATTCTTTTGAAGACAACTTAACAAAAAGATAGATCGGAGTTTCATCATTAACACTATCGATAATTGCTTTGTTTCCTCTAGTTAATACCTGATCACCAGATTTTCCTTCACCTGAAAAAATGTAGTCTCCATCCTCCGTCCAATGATCATGATAGACAAATTTCCCATTTTTCTTATCCATTGAAGAGATCAAAATGATAGCATCATCTGTAACATTGATTCCTCTTCCGAATCCTGTGATTGTGATTCTGAATCTTCGTTCCACTTCTTGATAAGTCAGTATTGGAGTTCTCTTCAAATGCTCTACATGGTAGTCATTTCCAAACAAATCATCTAGTTTGACTGAGGTAGTCTTTTTATGAGATGAAGCAATGCTGCTATTGCTCTTTTCTTCTTTTATTACATTCGATATGGCAATATTATTTTCTTTTTCTTTTTTCTTTTGCCTTTCTCTTTTCTCTACTTCAATCTTTTCCAAAAAAATCTCTTCCTGCAGCGTTGGATCTGAAACTTTAATCCAGCCTTTAAACATAGTCTGAATAGTCACTCTTGCAATTCTTCCGCCAAAATCCACTTCGAAATATTCTCCATCCAACGACTTCACAACTCCACATTCCCCAGATCTATTTGTGACTTTCTGCCCAATAATTTTCTTGTAATCCATGCGATCCATCCTATTTTATCTGATCAAATTATAATTCATGCTTTAGGCGAATAAAAGATCAGAAATACTTTTTGCGGTTGCATTTTGAGAGTAGCTTTGATTTTGTGACCATCTGACTTATTCATTCCACTTATGCAATATGACTATCTCACTATATCCGTTCCATTAAAAAAGTCATACTTATCTTTGATATGTATATGTGTAACCCCTTTCATATATGATGATTATTTGTTTATAATTGAGTCTGAGGAAAATAATATGAAAAATAAGGCATATAAGGTATCTCTTGTTTCATTATTGCTGTTTTTATGTGGATGCAATAATCATACAGAAAGCATAAACCCAACAGATAAGAATACATTCATTACGGATAAATCATCTGATTCTATTGATAGTTCATCTACAGATATCCATACAGAATATTCCATTGTTTCTGGTTCGTTTACGAAAGAAAAAGAGAGTTACATATCTACTTCCTCTAACTCTATCCTTCTTTTCAAGGATGGATTTCAGAATGGCACATATGGTGTCTCCATTCATATCCGTGATGATTTTGCTGAAAATGGTATTGTCTTCCTATACGATACTTTGAATCAATCCTACTATTTTGTAGGGCTGAACTTGGTCGGTCAGCTTGTATTACAAAAATATAAAAACAATACAATGGAACAGTTGAAGGCTGTTTCTTTAGATGCAAGTAAGACGGAATTCAGTCTTGCTGTCGCACTTGATGATACTGAAAACACTGTTGACATCTATATGGATGAGGAATTCATGTTTCAGAGCGAAATAGAATATAGCGACGGAAACCTTTATGGTTTCAAAGCAGGTTCTAAGGATACAAGTTATCAGGATGTCTCTGTCATCCCTGATAAGAATGCATTCAACGAAGATCTTTCTAATTATCATATTGCTCATGGTACATTTGATGCGGAGGAAGAGATTCAATCCGTATCCCGTTCCGCTTTAGCTATCCATGATCAAAGAACTTTCGAATATGGTGTCTATCAGGCTGATGTTTCCATAGATAATCCTGTATCACAGAACGGCATTGTCTTTTCCTTATCGGAAGATAAGAAATACTACTGGGAAGGAAGTGGTATCTCCTACTACTTCTTCTATATCACTGAAACAGGAAGAGCAGCCTTAGGTAAGACAGATAACGGCACATGGGCTACTGTATTCGATAAAGTCATCCGCGATTTTGAAAAAGTGCATACCTATCAGATGAAGATTGTCAAAGATGAAAACACCATATCCTGTTATGTGGATGGTATCCTTTATGGCACCTATTCCGATAATTCTCCATTGAAAGGAACAAAGATTGGAATACGAGCTGGGGATACCGGTGTATCTTTCAAGAACATCAGAATTCATGAACAGAAAGATATGACGAAGGATATCTCTGACATAGTAGATATCCAAAAAGGTTCCTTCTATGGTATTGGAAATCAGATTGTTGCTAAGGAAGATGATTCTTTCATGACAATGAAAGACAGCCAATTCACAAACGGAACCATCAAAACCTATTTTTCACCCCATGGTTCTGGTGATAACGGAATTGTCTTCCATGTAAAAGACAAAGAGAACTATTACTGGTTCGGATATAAATCCAGCGGAATGGTAAGTTTCAGAAAAGTCGTTGCTGGAAAGGTAGTCTACGAATCAAAAGCGAAATTCCTGCCATATGGTTCCTATTCCTATATGGGATATGAAGTTAAGATTGTCATAAAAGACAATCAGTTCTACTGTTACTTCGATGGAAGATTATCTGTCGTATATGAAGATGCAGAAACTCTAGATGGCCTTGGATATGGTCTATACGCCAAGAGCAAATATGCACAGGTAAGTCTATTCGAAAAATATGACAATACCGAAGAAGAGAACTATGACACTCTAATATTCGGTCACTCCTATATGGATTACTGGTACACCTACAAAGAGGATCTTCCTGAATATACAGATATCTATGACATCGGTATCGGTGCATCTATCTCATCTCACTGGAATGATTATCAGAATGAGATCATCGCATATCAGCCACGTCTTGGAATCTATGCTATTGGCATCAATGATATCTCGGCTAATATCTCAACCTCTGTCATATCCTATAACGTACAAACACTTCTTCTTAACATCAAGAAATCTCTACCGGACTTCGAAGTCGTTCTCTTCGGAGTCAGCAGATGCCCGGCAAGAGAAAACTATCGCACCCAGATATCGAATACGAATCAATTGTATCAAAGTCTAAGTGAAACATATTCATGGATACATTATGTCGACGTAGAGCTTCTATTCTGCGATAGCAACGGGAAACCGTTATCGAAATATTTCACCGATGAATTGCATCCAACACATGAAGGATACAAGATGATGGTAGAGAAGATGAGGGAAGTCATATAAAAGGGGATACCATATGAAAAAGAGAAATGTAGTAGCTGCGTTAGTGACGTTGATGTGTATTGCCGGCTGTGGGAATGAAAAGACAAGCACGGACAAATATTCTACAGAGCCCTCATTTTCCGAGTCGACCAATACGGGCAAAAAGACGGATGCGCCTGTCATCAGTTCTGATACTAGTAAGAGCGATGCTGAGACAAGTGATTCCGTCGATACTGCATTAGAAGAAGCTAGAAAAGCGGCATTAGCAGAACTGAATGCTATCGATCTGACTCTCTATAGAGAAAAAGAGAGAACTGAACTTTCTGCTACGATTGAAAAGGCAAAAGAGAAGATCAATAGTGAGGATGCAACAATTGATTCCATCCAATCTATCATGGCTTCTGTCCGTAACTACGTTTCTACTTTAAAAACCGATGCAGAATATAGAAAAGAAGAGGAAGAAGAAAAGGCAAAGGAATTAAAAGAAGCAAAAGAAGCGAAGATCAAAGAGGCAACCATATCCGATATCAATCAATATCGTAGTGAGGAAAGAGCATTGGCACTCTCCTATGAGAATGCTGTAAAAGACGATATCAACGCTTTATCCACTAAGGAGGATATCGATGCCTATTCCTTAGAGGAATATCAGACTAAGATATCCGCTTTACGAACTAATGCGGATTACACCATGGAAGAGATGGTCTCATATCATGAATATCCATCAAATTGGTCTTTGGTCAATGAACACGCCTATACTTGGACAAAAGAGGGGAATGCAGTCAAGACTCAGGCTGTCGGATACCTTTGGGATGCTGCACACACCTATAACGACTTCTCCTTCTGCTTCACAGTAAACGCAAACTATGACACAAAGGTTGTGGGTATTCTTTTAGGAAACAATGCAGAGAATGAAACAGATGGCATCAATGGGTATCTAATCAATATTTCTGTTGACACAGCAAAAAGCTTCCAATACGTTCAGATCTTCAATCTTACTGAGGCCTATGGCTCAAGCGGAGCGAATTCCATTGTCTATGTCGGAGGATGGGAATATGAGAAAACCGGAGGAAAGGTTCTAGGAACTACCTTCCGTGTCGTAAAGGAAGGAACATCACTTACGGTCTATGATGAAAATGATTATCAGAAGAATGGTTCCGCTGGTCTTCATATGAGTGCAGAACTCAATGGCAATAATACACCTACCTATAATGATCTTCATATGGGTATGATCAACTGGGATGGCAGTCCTGCTGATATCACAGTTGATAAGATCATCACTTCGGATTCTGATGTCGTTGATGGAATCACGACAGCAAAATACTATGCAGATAAGTATTTATCCACTATCGATTACACATTGTATCGAGATGCTGAGAAAGCTAGCATCAAAGCAAAGGAAGAGGAACTGAAAGCACTCTATACAACGGGCTCCTATTCCGATATCATGACAAAGATGAAAGAGATGAAGAAATTCGTATCCGAGCAGAAGACAAATGCAGATTATGAATTGGAAGAGAATCTTAATCTCGTCAAGACGAATAAGATCAATTCTATGTTCTACTATGAAGAAAACGCCTATTCTTCTACAGTAGCCACTCAGGTCAAAGCTATCTATGAGGAAGCAAAAGCAGCAGTCAACGCTTTAACCACAGTCGATGCTGTCAATGCATTTGACTTCTCCCCTTATCAGACACGTATCGACGCTTTAGAATCCAACTCGACGAAGATGCTAGACGGCCTAGTCAATAGACCGGTAAAGTCATCCTGGGATTTAGTACAGGAGCATGCATCGCAATGGGTAGTCGACAGAAACAAGATAACCATCAATGCTGTCGCTTGGCAGCTGAGTGATGAAGACTATTCTGACTTTGACATTGTCGTCAATGCCAATAGCGGAGACAAAGTCATCGATTGCTCCTTGGACCAATTCCGTGGATTCATTGTGCGTGGAAATGTCAATGAATCAGATGGTAGCTGCATGGACGGATATGTCATCAATTTCTCCAATGCCACATCCGACACTCAGTATGTTCAGGTCTACTATATGAATGCTAGTTACGGACTTTCTGCCTCAGCTATATACACCTATCTTGGTGGCTGGATTTATCCGAAGACCATCAATGACAACTATTTCCGCTTCTCCTTTATCGGAAACACATTGAAGATCTATGATGAGAGCGAATATCGTACTTCTGGTACGAATGCAACTTCTATCATTGTAGATTTAGGAGGCTCTTACACATCCGGTAAGATAGGAGTTCTTGGCTGGGCTGGAACAGGTGACTTCAACAATATGGATCTGACATTTGAAAGAATCGTAAAAAGATAAGATATAGAGGCTGTTAATCCAATGATTCCTAGTAAACACGAAGGTATCATGAAATGGATTGACAGCCTCTTTTATAAAAAGAAAAGAATCCGGAAAAAAGAATCAACTTTACAAAATCATAAAATTTGTATCATTTCCTCTTGACAATACAATTGTTTATGTTAGAATGTAAGCACCAAGAGATACAAATCG
>CAVILQ010000042.1:0-4197 GCA_963643715.1 bacterium
CCAAGGATGTCTTAGAAGCTTAATTACGATAATAAAAACGGTCTACAGAGATGTAGGCCGTTTTTATTGACATTCTATATATTTTGGTGTCGGATGCTTATTTGACTTCTCTTCTTCTGTTGATGAAGAAACCGGCAACGACAGTGATAGCGATATAGATAAGGCCTCCAATGAAGGCAATCCAGAGATATTTGCTTTGCACGTCGCTTACTTTTATAGCGGAGAACATATTGGTAAGCCAGTAATCAGTGAAATGGAATTTCTCCCACTTGGTCAAACCATCAATCAGAGTAAGGAATAAGGATAGGAATGTTGGGGCGATGATATTGATCGCTAAGCAGATTCCTAACTTTCCAATCGACATGGATACAAAGTAGTAAAGGGAAGAATAACTGATCACCAGTAGAAGCTGAAGAAGAAGCGATATGATGACATTCTTTCCTATCGTTGCATCATGACAGAAGATGACTCCGAAGAGATAGCAGATAACAAGACATGCTACACTCATGATGAGAGTCGAGATGAGAGAAACGATATATTTGCTGAAGTAGAGCTGATTTCTCGTATATCCTTTTCCGTAGATGTTCTTTATCGTTCCTAAGGAGAAGTCCTCACAGATATAGACAGAAATGAAGATAGCGGATAAGAGCAAGACATTCATATCACTCAAACAGCCTTTCAATAAGGAAGCGGTGGTAAGAGTCACCTCAGTCTCAGAAGCTAGAAACTTGCTAGTCAATGCAACGATGAGAACAAGGAGGACAGAGACGGCAGTGCAGATATAAATGATTTTTCCTCGGAATATTTTCCTGAGTTCAAATTTCAATAGTTTTCCCATCATTTTCCAAGCCTCTCAATGAAGTAATCTTCTAAACTGACCTCTTTGTTTGTCAGCTCACTGACAGTGATTCCGTTTGTGACGAGTGTAGTGTTGATCAGACCCGCATTTTCAAAGTGAGAGTAGAGAACAAGGGAACTGTCTTTGATTTCATATTCACCTAATAAATCATTTGACTTCAATAACTCAACAGACTTGTCGACATCGCTTACGGTGATGGTGAGATTCTTCTTGCAGTTCTCTTCCAATTCGCTTGCTGATACTTCCTCGATCAGCCGTCCTTCGTTGATGATTCCGTAGGTGGTTGTGATCTTAGCCAATTCGTCTAAGATGTGAGAGGATATCAGGATTGTGACTCCTCTTTCTTTGTTCAGCTTCATAAGAAGATCACGGATTTCTTTGATGCCAGCGGGGTCTAGACCATTGATCGGTTCATCTAAGACAAGAAGTTCCGGATTTCCTAAAAGAGCAATTCCAATTCCAAGCCTCTGTTTCATACCGAGTGAGAATCTTCCGGCCTTTTTGTTCCCAGTATCGCTCAATCCGATAAGAACAAGGATGTCTTTGATCTCTTCATCCGTTCCTCCGTAAAGGATAGAGAATCTTTTTAGGTTCTCATATGCGGTACAGTTCTTATAAAGACCTGGGCTTTCAATGAGTGAACCGATTTTTTCTCTTCCCTTGTTTAGGTCATTGCTTCCAAAGAGAGTGATTTCTCCCTCGCTTGGGTTCAAAAGACCTAATATCATCTTCATCGCGGTTGTCTTACCGGCACCGTTTTTTCCGATAAAGCCATAGATGTCACCCTTTTTGATGTGCATGTTCACTTTATCGACAGCTACTTTGTTGGAGAATTTTTTGCTGAGATTGGTTGTTTCAATAATGTATTCCATTCTGTTCCGTGCTAATGCTAACACGATTCCTCCTTTCTTTGTGACTTGACGTCCTGAGCATATCTTAACAAAATGTGCAAAGAAAACAAAATAATTTCAACATTTTTTGAAGAAATGTCTAATTTTGTTTGCAAAAAGAGGATTAAAACACCAAAGTCTGTCTGTTGGAATATCCTTCTTTCTTGAAACCAGAGAAAAGCAAATCCATTTTAGTCGGTGTGATACATAAAAGATTCATTGGAGAATCAAGCCTTTTTAAAGCTTCGATTGAGATTTTCTTGTATGCGGCATGATTGTTGTATATCTCAGTAAACGGCGTGATGAACTCTGCTATTCCTGTGACTTGGATGCTATTAAGATTTCCAAATCCGTCATATTTGTCATAGATGGCAAGGCTGACATTCTTGTTCTTTTCCAGTCCGATGAATTTCTCGCCGCCCTCTGTGAAAATCCAGAATTTACCATCGTGGTAACTGTATTCGACTGGTGTGCAACGGACAAAGTCACCAATGCCGGTGGCTAAAGCGCAAGTGTTGTTCTTTCCAATGTATTCGTTTGCTTTCTTTTGTAGTTCGTCTTTTGGCATAGGAGTAGTCTTTTTGTTTTTCCAATAGGTAATCGCTCTTTCATATTCTTCATGAGTCATCTTCTCTTTTCTCCTTTTCTATCACTTTTATTATTTTATGCTTTTTTCTTCTTTATCACCTATAAATCGTATATTTTATCTATTTTCATATTATAATCATACAAATGAATTTCAAGGAGGAACGGTATGGATTGGATTATATGGGTAGTACTAGCTGTCACTGTCTTATCTTTTACACTCGACATTGTGATTCTCATTATTGTCTTGAAAAACAGAAAGACAGGAGATGTCACATTAGGAGAAGAAGAACTGAAGAAAATACGTTCTTCTGTCAATGAGTCTATCAATACATTAAGCGACTCTGTCAGCAGATTAGTGGCTGAGAAGAATGGCGTTTTGATGTCTGAACTGAAAAAGGAAGTTGAGGGAATGAATGAGAGAGTAGACTCACTCATTCAATCTCAGTCTAAGCTGACAAATGATGAAGAACAGTTCAGACAGCATATGAACGCACTTTTGATTCAGAATAAGTCGGATATGCAAAATGAATTGAATGGCTTTGTCACATCCTTCGTAAGAGAAAACGATACTCACAAAGACAAAGTACTGAATCTTCTAAAAGAAAATTATCAAGAAGAAACTCTAGCCTTTTCTGGCTTTGTAGCTAAGTATACGGAAGATAACAACAAACAAAAAGAAGAAATCATGCAGAAACTATCTTCTGAGATCAAATCATTCAATGATACTGTAGAAAAGACACTTCGTGACTTTGATGCTTCCATAAAAGGAAAACTGGATGACTTTAAAGTCAATACGCAGGAATCCATCAGTGGACTGAATCAGACAGTCAAAGATAATCTTGCCACAATCAGACAGGACAACAACGATAAATTAGAGAAAATCAATCAGTCCGTCAATGAAAAACTACAGAAGACATTAGAAGAGAAGATGAATGATTCCTTCAAAAGTGTTGTAGAAGGAATCGGAGATGTCAATAAAGCAGTCGGTGAAATCAAAGGCTTGGCTACCGATGTCGGATCCTTGAAAAACGTCCTTACCAATGTAAAGACAAAAGGGATCATGGGAGAGATGATATTAGGTAACATCATCAAAGAATTCCTGACTCCGACTCAGTATGAGGAAAATGTCGTAACAAAGAAAAATAGCAAGGAAAGAGTTGAGTTTGCTATTGTTCTTCCTGGTACAAAAGATGAAAAGGTCTATCTTCCAATTGACTCGAAGTTCCCATACGAGTCCTATGCGAAAATCCATGAATCCGATAATCCAAATGAAATCGAAAAAGCAAGAAAACAGCTTCGTGCCGACTTATTGCAATATGCAAAAAGCGTACATGATAAGTACATCGATGTTCCCTATACAACGGACTTTGCTTTGATATTCTTACCCTTAGAAGGACTATATCTAGAAGCACTCAATATGGGACTTTTTGAAGAGATTCAGACAAAGTACAAAGTTAACCTGACAGGTCCTACAACACTCTCTGCCTTCATCAATTCATTGAATATGGGATTTAGATCATTGATGATTCAAAAGAAGAGTGCTGATGTATTCAAACTGCTTGGTTCCGTTAAGTCGGAGTTTGGAAGGTTTGCAGATGCATTGAAAAAAACGCAAAAGAAGATGGATGAAACGTCCAATGAACTGGATGAATTAGTCGGAAAACGTACAAGAATGATGAATAAGAAACTGAGCACTATTGATGCATTAGATGAGGAGACGGCAAAACTTGTATTCGATGGAGAAGAAAAAGAAGCCACTGACGACGATGAATGAAAAAAAGGTTCCGCACGAAACTGCGGAACCCTTTTTCAAAGGAGAATTTTATTTCTTGCTATCTAAGAATTCGTGACCTAATCGAT
>CAVILQ010000043.1:0-2237 GCA_963643715.1 bacterium
TTTTTTGATAAGATAGTAAAGAACATTTTAGAAAGGAAGGAAGATTATGGCAATCACAGCCAAAAAGAATCTGTTTCGAATTGAAAATGATCATTTCTCCTATGTGCTGTTTTTAGATGGGAATGGATACCTGCGTCATGTCTATTACGGTGAAAAGTTAGATGACATCGATGTAGAATCCATCTTCAATAATGGAAGTGACTGGTCAAGAGTCTATTTCGATCCAAGGGATAAACAAGAGCATCTCTTTGATGACAATTACATCGCCAAGACCTCTTTGATGGAAGTGGCCACCAATGCCATCTTCGACAAAAGAGGTTCTACTATCTCTTTACAGCAGAATGACGGTTCCTATTATACGAATTTCCTTTGCGAGTCATATCGTGTATATGATGGATTGCCTGAGTTAAAGAATATTCCATTTGCAAAAGGAAAGAACGGACAGTCTATCGAGTTCATACTGAAAGAGGAATTGTCCAACATCAAAATGATACTGACCTATTCTCTTTTTGATGACAGCGATGTCATCATTCGTACAACGAAGTTAATAAACGACACCGATGAAGACATCAATGTTGAGAGAATGATGTCTTTGACTCTCGATATTCCGGATCATGATTATGACCTTATTCACTTTCATGGGGATTGGTCTTTAGAAAGAAGACTAGAAAGAACACCGCTTCCTCACGGTACCACTGAGATTTCTTCGGATTACGGAAAGAGTTCCCATGTTGAGAATCCTTTCTGCATCGTTGCTAAGCATAACTGCAATGATGATTACGGCGCATGCTTCGGATTCAATCTCATTTGGAGCGGAAATTTCTCCTTTGAGGCAACTGTCGGCCGTGTTTACGAGACAAGAATCAATTATGGAATCAATGACAACAATTTCGAATACGTACTGAAGGCAAAAGAAGAGGTTGAACTTCCCCAAGCTGTCTTCTCCTATTCTAATAGCGGTCTGAACCGCTTGTCTCAGTCATTCCATGACTTCATCCGTAACCATATCGTTCCAGAAAGAGTGAACGGAAAATACAGAAGCATACTTTTCAATTCATGGGAAGGATGCTATATGGATTTCAATACCGAAAGCATCATCGAATACATGAATGCATCAAAGGAAATCGGAGCAGAATTATTTGTTCTGGATGATGGTTGGTTCTCCCATCGTAATAACGACGCTACCTCTTTAGGCGACTGGTATGTCAACGAAGGAAAAATCGATTTGAAGAAAGCTATCGACCATTGTCATTCCTTAGGCATGAAATTTGGTCTTTGGTTCGAACCTGAAATGATTTCGTTTGACTCGGATCTCTATCGTAATCATCCGGAATATGTTCTTTCTCATCGATTAAATCGCATGTGTACAGAAAGACATCAATTTGACCTCGATATGTCAAATCCAGAAGCTGTCGAAAATGTCGTAAAGCAAGTCAACAGCATCTTGGATAGCTATGATATCGATTATGTAAAATGGGACAACAACAGAGAAGTCGGAGACAATTATTCCAACTATTTAGGTAAAGACAGACAGAAGGCAGGAGACTATTTCTTCACCTTAGGTGTCTTTAAGATGTACAAAGAGATTGTAGAGACTCATCCTAATATCTTCTTTGAAGGCTGTTCCGCTGGAGGAGCAAAGTTCGATCTCGGTGTCTTAAGCTATTTCCCTCAGATTTGGTGTTCGGATGAAACAGATCCTGTTCAAAGACTCTTCATCCAATATGGTACCGGTTATGGATATCCGCTTTCCACGATGGGAAGCCATGTATCCAAAAATAATATGACCTCTTATGAGACAAAGAGCAACATCGCTTTCTTTGGAACCTATGGATATGAGTTCAATCCTACCTTATTGAATCAGGAAGAAAAAGATCAGCTGAAACCGAATGAAGAAAGATATCATCGTCTACATCAGGAAATCATTCTAGAAGGTGATATGTATCGTATCTATTCTCCGTTTGAAGGAAACTACTTCGGTGAAATGTCAGTCAGCAAGGATAAATCCAAGGCATTGTTCTTATTTGTCAATCTCTTCAAAGAAGGAAATCGTTATCGCTTTGTAAAGATGAAAGGACTCGATGATAAGAAACAGTACAGAAACACATATGACAATAAGGTTCATTCTGGACTTTACTATAAGAATGTAGGAATTAACTTCTATCGTTGGTTCAATGAATTCGATTCTGTCATGATCGAATTTGATGAAGTGAAATAAAGAGACGAATAAAACTCCT